>NZ_BARE01000011.1 GCF_000367345.1 Sphingobium xenophagum NBRC 107872 | reverse complement strand
GCCGTTCTTTGGCGAAATCGACCCGCCGCAACGCCTGTTGATGGGGCCGGGGCCGGTCAACGCCCATCCCCGCGTGCTGCGCGCCATGGCGGCCGATCTGCTGGGTCAGTTCGACCCGGAAATGACCGGCTATATGAACCAGGTCATGGCGCTCTATCGCCCGATTTTCGGCACGCAGAACCAATGGACCATGTTGATCGACGGGACAGCCCGCGCGGGAATAGAGGCGGCGCTGGTGTCGCTGGTCGCGCCGGGCGACACGGTGCTGGTGATCAACTTTGGTCGCTTCGGGCTGCTGCTGCGTGAAATATTGACCCGTATCGGCGCGGTCATCGAAACCGTCGACGCGCCCTGGGGCGAAGTCGTGCCGATGGAGGCGATCGCCGCCGCCATCGCCCGCACCGGCGCCAGGATCGTGGCCTGCGTTCATGGCGACACGTCCACGACCATGGCCCAGCCGCTCGATGGCCTTGGCGACCTGTGCCGGGCGGCTGGCGCGCTCTGCTATGTCGACGCGACCGCCACCATCGGCGGCATGGAAATTGCCGCCGATCGATGGGGCGTCGATGTCGTAACTGGCGGGCTGCAAAAATGCCTTGGCGGCCCGTCCGGTTCTGCCCCCATCACCATTTCGGATCGCGCGGCTGATCATATTTTCGCCCGACGCCATACCGAAGCGGGCATTCGCAACGCCGACAGCGTCGATGGCACAGGCCCGCGTATCGGTTCCAACTATTTCGACCTCGCCATGATCATGGATTACTGGTCCGACAAGCGGTTGAACCACCATACCGAAGCCACATCCATGCTGTACGCAGCGCGGGAATGTGCGCGCGTGATGCTGGGGGAGGGGCTGGAGGCGCGCTATGCCCGCCACGCCGCCGCAGGCCGGGCCATGAGCGCGGGGTTGCGCGCCATGGGCCTCGCTTTGTTTGGCGATGACACCCATCGCATGACCAATGTGACCGGCGTTTTCATCCCCGATGGCGTCGATAATGACCGGGTCCGGGCCGTCATGCGCGATCATTTCGAAATTGAGATCGGCACCGCCTTCGGGCCGTTGCAGGGCCGCATCTGGCGGATCGGCGCGATGGGCTACAATGCCATGAAGCATAAGGTGTTGATAACGCTGGGCGCTCTGGAAGCCTGCCTGCTGCGCGAAGGTTTCGCCCTGCCGCACGGCGAAGCGGTCCCGGCAGCGCTGGAGGCGTGGGACGCATGACGCTCTCCCGTGACCTGATCGGCTATGGCCAGCACCCGCCGGACCCGCGCTGGCCCGGCGGCGCGCGTATCGCTGTCCAGTTCGTCGTCAACTATGAAGAAGGCGCGGAAAATTGCGTCCTTAACGGTGATCGAGGGTCCGAAGCCTTCCTGTCGGACATGGTCGGGGCGGCAAGCCACCCGGCGCGGGCGATGGCGATGGAAAGCCTGTATGAATATGGCAGCCGCGCCGGTTTCTGGCGCTTGCATCGCCTGTTCACCGAACGCGGCCTGCCCGTGACCATATTCGGCGTCGCCAATGCCATGGCGATGAACCCCGGTGCGGTAGAGGCCATGCTGGTGGCGGATTGGGAAATCGCCAGCCACGGCCTTAAATGGATCGACTATCAATATGTCGCCGAAGAGGTGGAACGCGCCCATATCGCACAGGCCATCGCGCTCCACGAAAGGCTGACCGGCACTCGCCCGCTCGGCTGGTATCAGGGCCGCACGTCGCCCAACACCGCGCGGCTGGTGCGCGAAGAAGGTGGCTTCGTCTATGACGCGGACAGCTATGCTGACGACCTGCCTTATTATGCAGAAGGGCAGCTGATCGTCCCCTACACGCTCGACGCCAACGACATGAAGTGCGTTGCGCTCAACGGCTTTACCGATGGCGAGCAGTTCTTCCGCTATCTGCGCGACACGTTCGATCAGCTGCGTGCCGAGGGTGGCCGGATGATGTCGGTCGGCCTGCATGGCCGCATCGCCGGGCGACCCGCCCGCGCCGCCGCGCTCGCCCGTTTCCTGGACCATGTCATCGCCAGCGGCGATGCCTGGGTCGCCCGGCGCATCGACATTGCCCGCCACTGGATGGAGGTCCACCCCGCATGACCATAGACGATCCGATCCTGCTCGCCGAAGTCACCGCCGCCTTCATGGAATATGAGCGCGCGCTGATGGCGGATGACGTGCCCGCCATGGACACGCTGTTCCATGACGCGCCTACCACCAACCGTTATGGCGTGGGCGAAGTGCTCTATGGCATTGAGGAGATCCGCGAATTCCGCAAGGGCCGCGGCGGATCGCCGCAGCGCAAGTTGGGGAAGGTGGCGATCACCGTCTATGGCGACAGTTTCGCTACCGCCGACGCCGAATTTTTCCGCGACAATAGCGAGCGGCGTGGCCGCCAGACCCAGAGCTGGGTCAAATTCGCGGACGGCTGGAAGGTCGTATCGGCCCATGTCAGTCTGGAGGGGAACACGCATTGACTGCGCTGTTCGAACATAGCCCCTGGGTGGAGGCGCGCGCTGATGCACGGCCCGCGTCGGGAGACCGCCATGCCGACCTGATGGCAGTTGTCCATGACGCGACGCCCGACGAACAATTGGCGCTGATCCGCGCGCATCCCGAACTGGCGGGCAAGGCGGCGATTGACAAGACGCTGACCGATGCCTCCGCCGCTGAACAGGCGTCAGCAGGATTGGATCGACTGACTCCGCCAGAATATGCACGGTTCCACGCCTTGAACGCGGCCTATCGCGCGCGCTTCGATTTCCCCTTCATCATCTGCGTGCGGATGACCGACAAGGCGGGTATATTGGCCGCCATGGAGCAGCGGCTCAGCCATGGTCGCGAAGAGGAGATCGCAACCGCGCTTGCCCAGATCGGCGAGATCGTCCGGCTGCGACTGGAGGATATGGCATGAGCCTGGCCGCGCTGGAATCCGAACTGGCCCGGCAACTCGTCCTGATCGGCCATGGCGGCGCCGACTGGACCCGTCCGCGCGCGCACCCGGATGGGCATGTCCATGACGTCATCATCGTCGGCGGCGGGCAGAGCGGCCTGGCCGCCGCCTTTGGCCTGCTGCGCGAGCGTGTGTCCAATATCCTGGTCATCGACGAAAATCCTGCGGGGCTGGAAGGTCCATGGGACACTTATGCGCGGATGATAACCCTGCGCACGCCCAAGGAACTCAACCCCATCGATTTCGGTATTCCGGCGCTGGCCTATCGCGCCTGGTGGGAAGCGCAGCATGGCGCGGCGGGCTGGGAGGCGGTCGACAAGATCGCACGTGGCGACTGGATGGCCTATCTGCGCTGGTATCGTCGTATCTTGAACCTGCCGGTGCGCAACGACACCAAACTCTCCCTGATCGAGCCGATGGGGGATGGCGTTCACCGCCTGCATCTGGCCGGCCAGCCGCCGCTGCTGGCGCGCAAGGTGGTACTGGCGACCGGCATACAGGGCGGTGGCGAATGGCACACGCCCGCCATGATCCGCGACGCTTTGCCCCGCGACCGCTACGCCCATACCAGCGAACCGATTGATTTTGCCGCGCTCGCTGGCAAGCGCATCGGCATATTGGGGGGAGGGGCCTCTGCCTTCGACAATGCCAATGCGGCGCTGAGCCTTGGCGTGGGTGAGGCGCATGTCTTCATACGTCGCGCCGTGCTGCCGCGCATCAACCCGATCCGATTCATGGAACGGGTCGGTTTCACCGGCCGCTATCCCGCGCTGTCGGACGCGGACAAATATGCGGTGATGGCGTCGTTCCTTGACCATAATCAGCCGCCCACCAACGACACGTTCGATCGCGCAGCCGCCTGGCCCGGCTTCGACCTTCATCTAGGTGCGCCCTGGCTGTCGGTCGATCTGATCGACGATCAGGTTCGCGTGACCACGCCGCAGGGGACGCATGATTTCGATTTCGTGATCCTGTCGACCGGCCTTGTCAGCGACCCCGGCCTGCGCAGCGAACTGGGCGCGGTCGCGCCGCATATCGCGCGCTGGGCCGATCGCTTCACCCCTCCGCCCGGCAGCGCCAATGCACTGATCGATGCGCATCCTTATCTGGGCGAGGGCTTTGAACTGACGCCCCGGACCGAAGCTGGCGCAGCGGCGCTGCACGGCCTGTTCGCCTTCAACTATTCAGCGCTCATAAGCCTGGGCCTGTCGGCATCCGCCCTGTCGGGCCTGCAAACCGCGCTGCCCCGGCTGCTGCGCGGCATCACCGACCAGCTTTTTCTGGATGATCGCACCGCGCTGGTCGCTGATCTGCTGGCCTATGACGAAGCGGAATTTGTCGGGCAGTGGCCAAAACCCCAAGAGGAGGCAGCATGATGGCCAGCCTGTCTACCCATGTCCTCGACACCAGCCATGGCTGCCCCGCCGCCGACGTCGCGCTGCGCCTGCTCCATAGCGACGGGACGATCCTGTTCGCCGGTGTGACTGATGCCGATGGCCGATGTCCCGGCCTGCCGCCGGTCGCGCCGGGGCGCTACCGGCTGGAATTCGCGATTGCCCGCTATTTTGCTTGTCGCGGCGTTGCGCTGGCCGATCCGCCCTTCCTCGACACCGTCATTATTGATTTCGGCATTGCCGATGGGAGCCATTATCACGTCCCCTTGCTCGTCTCGCCCTACGGCTATTCAACCTATCGGGGCAGTTGAAATGAGCGTGCAGTTCCTGCTGGATGGCGATCTGGTCGAGATCGCCGATGTCGATCCCACCGCTACCCTGCTCGATCATCTGCGCTACAGGATGTGCCGCACCGGCACCAAGGAGGGCTGCGCGGAGGGCGATTGCGGTGCCTGCACCGTGCTGGTCGGCGATCTGGATGGCGACGCTATCGTCTGGCGCGCGGTCAATGCCTGTATCCTGTTCTTGCCGATGCTGGATGGTCGCGCACTGCTGACCGTCGAAAGCCTGGCGCCTGCCGGCGCGCTTAATCCGTTGCAGGCGTGCATGGCTGCCAATGGCAGTTCGCAATGCGGCTTTTGCACGCCGGGGTTCGTCATGTCGCTCTATGGCCGCTGCGTCGGGGCAAGCGGGCATGACCTGCCGGTCGCCGACGTGCTGGCGGGCAATCTGTGCCGCTGCACAGGCTATGGCCCCATCCTGGCCGCAGCCAATTCGACCGGGCCGCTGGAGCGGGACGACACGGCAACCGCGGTCGCGCTGAAGGCGTTGCGCGAACGGCCCGCAGCATCAGGCCAGCATGGCGATCGCCGCTGGTTCGCGCCGCGCAGTGGAGCCGACCTTGCCGACCTGCTCGCCGACCATCCCGATGCGCGCATGGTCGCGGGCGCCACCGATGTGGGCCTTTGGGTGACGAAGGGATTGCGGAGCATCGACACGCTGATCTTTCTGGGCGAAGTTACCGAATTGCAGACGATCGAGGAAAGCCCCGCAGGCGTCCGGCTGGGCGCGGGGGTGCGCTATGCTGATGCCCACGCCGCCTTTGCGCGCCTCCATCCCGATCTGGGCGAACTTATCCGCCGGATCGGCGGGCTTCAGGTGCGCAACGCCGGGACGGTCGGCGGCAATATCGCCAATGGATCGCCCATCGGGGACGGACCGCCTGCCTTCATCGCGCTTGGGGCGGAACTGACGTTGTGCAGCCGGGACGGGCGACGGACGATGGCGCTGGAGGACTATTTCCTCGACTATGGCAAACAGGATCGTCGCCCCTGGGAATTTGTCGAAAGCCTGTGGATTCCGCGACCCGATCCCCAAGCCATCATCCATATCGCCAAATTGTCCCGCCGCTTCGACAGCGATATTTCAGCGGTCTGCGGTGCGTTTCATCTGGCGGTCGCTGACGGGATCGTGACCGGCGCGCGTGTCGCCTTTGGCGGCTTGGCGGCCACGCCGCGCCGGGCGCCGATGTGCGAAGCCGCGCTGACGGGTCAGCCTTTCACGCTGGCGACGGTGGAAAAGGCGGCTGACGCGCTGCGCGCCGACTATGCCCCCCTCTCCGACGTCCGCGGGTCCGCTGCCTATCGCCTTGACGCCGCCGCCAATCTGCTGCTGCGCCTCTGGCACCGGGAGCAGGGGCAGGCCGTGTCGGTGCTTGGTCTGGAAGCCGTCCATGGCTGATCGCGATCCTGCATGGCATGTTCTGCCCAAGCCCTCGCACCCGCATGACAGCGCGCCGCTGCATGTCACGGGCGCGGCCCGCTATGCCGATGACGGGCCGGAACCTGCCGACATGCTCCATCTGGCTTTTGGCCAGAGCGCCCATGCCCATGCCCGCATCCGGTCCATGGACCTGTCCGCCGTCCGGGCGGCCGAAGGTGTCGTGCATGTCTTTACCGCCGCCGACATCCCCGGCGCGAATGATGTCAGCCCCGTCGCAGGCGACGATCGGCTGCTGGCCGATGGCGAAGTAATCTGCGTTGGACAAGCCATCTTCCTGGTCGCCGCCACCAGCCAGCGCGCGGCGCGCAAGGCTGCACGGCTCGCCAGGATAGACTATGAACCATTGCCCGCCTGCCTGACGATCGCGGCGGCACAGGCGGCCAAGTCACTGATCGAGCCGACCCAGCGGATGGCGCGCGGCGATGCTGCTGCTGCGCTGGCCAGCGCACCCCATCGGCTGACCGGCAGCTTCGATATGGGCGGGCAGGATCATTTCTATCTGGAGGGGCAGGTCGCTGTCGCGACACCGGGCGAAGATGGCCAGCTTCATCTGCTCTGTTCCACCCAGCATCCCAGCGAAATCCAGCATCTGGTCGCCCATATGCTGCATCGCCGCTCCGCCGACGTGACGGTGGAGGTACGCCGCATGGGCGGCGCCTTTGGCGGCAAGGAAACGCAGGCGGCCCTGTTCGCCGCGGCGGCGGCACTCGTCGCGGACAAAACGGGCCGTCCCGCCAAATTCCGCTGCGACCGGGACGATGACATGGTGATGACGGGCAAGCGGCACGCCTTCCGCGTCACCTATGATGTCGGTTTCGATGCGCAGGGCCATGTGCTGGCGCTGCATTTGCGTCTCGCCTCTCGCTGCGGCGCCACGGTCGATCTGTCCCCCGCGATCAACGACCGGGCGATGTTCCATGCAGACAATTGCTATTGGCTGCCGGACGTTGAAATCCTGTCGGAACGGCTCAAGACCAATACCGTGTCCGACACAGCCTTTCGTGGCTTCGGCGGGCCGCAGGGGATGCTGGCGATAGAGCGCGTCATGGACGATGTTGCCGCGCATCTGGGTCATGATCCGCTGGCGGTGCGGTGCGCCAATCTCTACGGCCCCGGTCGCGATGTCGCGCCCTATGGCATGACCATTGCGGACAATATCGCACCGCAACTCATCGCCCGTTTGCGCGCCGACGCCCGTTATGACGCGCGCAGCGCCGCAATCGATGCCTTCAACGCCACCAGCCCGATCATCAAGCGTGGCATAGCGCTAACCCCGGTCAAGTTCGGGATCAGCTTTACCACCACGCACCTCAATCAGGCCGGCGCGCTGGTGCTGGTCTATGCCGACGGGTCGATCCAGATCAATCATGGCGGCACGGAAATGGGGCAGGGGCTGTATATCAAGGTGGCGCAGGTCGTCGCTGACGTCTTTGCCGTGCCGATCGACCAGGTGCGGATCACCGCCACGCGCACCGACAAGGTGCCCAATACGTCAGCCACCGCCGCCTCGTCCGGTGCGGACCTGAACGGCATGGCCGCCTATCAGGCGGCGATGACGATCCGCGAACGGCTGACCGGCTTCCTTGCCCGCACCTTCGGCTGCCCCGACAGCGAAGTGCATTTTACCCCCGAAGGCGTGATCGCGGGCAACGAGCGGCTGACCTTCGCGCATCTGTGTCGCAAGGCGCATATTGGCCGCGTTTCGCTTGCCGCCACCGGCTATTATGCGACTCCCGACATTGCCTATGACCGGCAAGCGCATCAGGGACGCCCCTTCTATTATTTCGCCTATGGCGCTGCCGTGTCCGAAGTCGCGATCGACACGCTGACCGGCGAGCATAAGGTGCTGGCCGTCGACATTCTCCACGATGTTGGCCGTTCGCTCAATCGCCAGATCGACATCGGCCAGATCGAGGGCGGCTTCATCCAGGGGCAGGGTTGGCTGACGACCGAGGAACTGGTCTTTGACGATCAGGGCCGCTTGCTCACCCATTCACCTGCGACCTACAAAATCCCGACCGCGTCGGATCGCCCCGCCCATATGACGATCAGCCTGTGGGATGGGCAGAATGTGGAGCCGACAATCAATCGGTCCAAGGCGGTCGGTGAGCCGCCCTTCATGCTCGCCATATCGGTCTTTTCCGCCCTGACCCGCGCCGTCGCGGCGGTTGCGCCGAATGTTCGCGCGCTGCCCCGCCTTGACGCCCCCGCCACGCCCGAACGCATATTGCGTGCGGTCAGCGAGCATCGCGCGCGATGAGCGAGTGGCTGGACTGGCTGCGGCACGTTGCAGGCAAAACACCAGGCGCCCTGATCACCATCCTGGGCAGCGAAGGCTCCGCCCCGCGCGGGGCGGGGACGCGCATGCTGGTCACGCATCAGGGGCTGCACGGCACCATTGGCGGCGGTCAGCTCGAATATCGCGCGGTCGAACAGGCGCGCGCCATATTGGCGCTGCCGCCGGGCCAGTGGCGGGTGCAGGATTATCCGCTTGGGCCGCTGCTGGGCCAATGTTGCGGCGGCCGGGTACGGTTGCTCATTGAACATTGCGATCCCGACGTCATGGGCTGGCTGGCGGATGCTGCGGACGATCGAATTCTCGTTTCGACGTTCCAATCCGACCGGGTGGAAAGGCACGTGGGCGATCATGCCGTGCCGTCGCCCCCGTCGGCGCGGGGCGACCGTCCCCGTGCGGGCGACTGTCTGGCGGAAATTATCGGTCAGTACCGTCGGCCGCTCTATCTGTTCGGTGCGGGTCATGTCGGTCAGGCAATCGCCCGCCACGCTGCAAACCTGCCATTCCGCCTGTCCTGGTTCGACACGCGCCCGGTTTTCGAGACGATTGATGGGGTCGCCGTCGTGCCGGAGGCTGCGATCGAACAATGTGTGGCCGACGCGTCTGACGACGCCGCCATCCTCATCCTGACGCACGACCATGGCCTCGACTATCGCCTGACCCACGCTGCGCTGAGTCGTCCGCCCTGCGCCTATGTCGGCCTGATCGGCTCCGCCACCAAGGGCGCGCGTTTCCATGCGCGGCTGGCGAGCGATGGCATCGATGCACAGGCCCGCGCCCGGTTGACCTCGCCGATCGGCGTGCCGGGGGTCATGGGCAAGGAACCCGATGTCATCGCCATCGCCGTCTTGGCCCAACTGCTGCAATTGAGGGCCGGATGATGCAGATGGCCAAGGGGATCAAGGGCTTTCGCAGCGAGATTCTGTCAGTGTCACGCGATCCGTATCGTCATCCTGACGCCGTTCGATATGAACCAGATGGGTTGCTCATTGTGGAGAACGGCCTCATCGTCGCGCGTGGCGACTATGCAAGTCTGGCACCCAGCTATCCGGGCATCCCGATCGACCATTTGCCCGGCCTTGTCGTCCCCGGCTTTATCGACGCCCATGTCCATTATGCGCAGATGGATCATATCGCCTCGCACGGCGAACAGCTGCTTGACTGGCTGGATCGCCATATTTTTCCTGCGGAAAAGGCGTTTGCTGATCGCGCCCATGCCACCAGCCTGGCGAACCTGTTTCTGGACGAGTTGCTGCGCAACGGTACGACCAGCGCGCTTGTCTTTCCCACGGTCCACGCGCATTCGGTCGACGCGCTGTTCGACGCAGCGCTCGGCCGGAACATGCGCATCCTGTCGGGCAAGATCTTGATGGATATGGGGCCGGATGGGCTGGCGGACAGGCCGGAAAGCGGGCGGGACGAAAGTGAAGCGCTGATCCGCCGCTGGCGGGGGCGGGGACGGCTGGGCTATGCCGTGACGCCGCGCTTCGCCCTGACGTCGTCGGACGCGCAGTTGCAGGTCGCTGGCGCATTGCTGGCCGATCATCCCGATATATTGCTGCACACGCATCTGGCCGAGAATCTCCGCGAATGTGCCGCCGTGGCCGACCGCTTCCCGACGGCACGCGACTATCTCGATGGCTATGACCGCTTTGGTCTGGTCGGTGCCCGGTCGGTTTTTGCCCATGGCGTCCACCTGTCGGACCATGCCTGCACACGCCTCGCGGAAAGCGGCGCTGGAATCGCCGTCTGTCCCAGTTCCAACCTGTTCCTGGGCTCAGGCTTTTTCAACTTTGGTCAGGCCGATGTCCATGGCGTACGGATGGGCCTTGGCACCGATGTCGGCGCAGGCACATCCTTCTCGCTGCTCCATACGGCGGGTCTTGCCTATCAGGCCGCCCTTTCGCGCGATTACCCGCTCGATCCCTTCCGCGCCCTTTATCTGGCGACAGCGGGCAGCGCCATGCTTCTGCATATCGACGATCGGGTTGGCGGGCTGGAGCCGGGGCAGGAAGCGGATTTCGTTCTGCTCGACTGTGCGGCCACGCCGTTACTGGCGCGTCGCACGGCAAAGGCCACGCTTGCAGAGCGCCTCTTCGCGTTGCAAATCCTTGGCGACGATCGCGCCATCGCGCGGACCTACATCATGGGCCAATGCGCCTGGAACCGACAAGGCACTGCATCATGACCGATCTCGACCGCTTCATCCGCGCCCTGCCCAAGGCTGAACTTCATTTGCATATCGAGGGCAGTCTGGAGCCGGAACTCATGTTCGCGCTGGCTGAGCGCAACGGCGTCGCCATTCCCTATGCCAGCGTGGAGCATGTCCGCGCGGCCTATGCCTTTGGCAATTTGCAGGATTTTCTCGACATCTATTATGCCGGGGCAGACGTGCTGCGGACACAGCGGGATTTCCACGATCTCGCCGCTGCCTATTTCGATCGCGCGGCGGCGGATGGCGTGGTTCATGCCGAACTCATGTTCGACCCGCAGACTCATACGGATCGCGGCATCCCTTTCGCTACGGTCATCAAGGGCCTGCTGTCCGCCATGGCCGACGCGCAGGCGCGCCATGGGATCAGCAGCGCGCTCATCCTTTCCTTCCTGCGTCATCTGAGCGAAGAGGCGGCCTTCGAAACGCTGGCCGCCGCCGAGCCCTGGCTCGACCGAATCGCCGCCGTCGGCCTCGATTCATCCGAAACCGGCCATCCGCCCGAAAAATTTGCCCGCGTTTTTGCCGCGGCAAGGGCAAAGGGCCTGCGCCTCACCGCTCATGCCGGAGAGGAAGGGCCGCCCGCCTATGTCTATCAGGCGCTCGACCTGCTTCAAGTCGACCGGATCGACCATGGCAATCGCGCGCTGGAAGATGATGCGCTGGTCGACCGGCTGGTACGCGAAGGCATGACGCTCACGGTCTGCCCGCTCTCCAACCTCAAGCTGTGCGTGGTCGATGATCTGGTCAACCATCCGATCGACCGGATGCTGGACCGCGGCCTGCGCGCGACGATCAACTCGGACGATCCCGCCTATTTCGGCGGCTATATCGCCGACAATTATCGCGCGGCCGCCGTGGCGCGTGGCCTTACCAGGGCGCAGTTGGGCCAGCTTGCCCGAAACAGCTTCACCGGATCTTTCCTGACGCCCGATGCCATCGCCGCCCATCTGGAACGGTTGGATGCCCTGTTATGAGGCTGCCTGGAGTCCTTTTCTCGCTGTTCGCGGCGATCGACGCTCCATGTCGATTATAACAGCCAGTTCGGCTGCCCGACGCTAGGATATGGAAATGACAATCAAGCTCATCTGTCTGGATGCCGACGATACGCTCTGGCACAATATGCGGCATTTCAACGCGACCGAAGAGGCGCTGGTGGCGATGCTCCAGCCCTTTGCCGACGCCGATATAGCCCGCGACACGCTTAATACCTGCGAAGGGCGCAATCTCAAACTCTATGGCTATGGGGCCAAGGGTTTCACGCTTTCGATGATCGAGACCGCGGCGGAACTGGCCGGGGACCAGATTTCCAAATCGATGATCGAGGATATTCTGGCAGCCGGGCGCGCTCTGCTGGCCCATCCGGTCGACCTGTTCGACGATGTCGCCGACACGCTCGACGCACTGGCCCACCGGGGTCGGCTCGTGCTGGTGACGAAGGGCGACCTGTTGCACCAGGAATCGAAACTCGCAGCTTCAGGCCTGGGCGACCTGTTCAGCGGCATTGAGATCGTCAGCGACAAGACCGAAGATACGTTCCGCCGTGTGTTCGGCCAATATGACGTCGCCTCGCACGAAGCCATCATGGCGGGGGATTCGCTGCGGTCGGACATCCGACCCGCGCTGGAGGCTGGCGCCTGGGCCGCCTATATCCCGCAGGAGGGGGCGTGGGTCCATGAAATCGCCGACACGCCCGCCGACCATCCCCGCTTCCGCCAGATCGATCGGCTGGCCGAACTGCCCGCCCTGATCGACACCATCGGCTAAACGTCGTCGTCGCCCAGCCAATGCTCTGTCTGCGGCGGCAGATATTGCGCCATGCGGTCCAGCAATATGTCCGGGTCATTGTCGATCAGCAGCATCGCCCGATGCCGGGGCTGGAGGAAACCCTCCGCAACGACAGAATCGATGAAGGTCGACATGGGCGTATAGAAGCCATTGACGTTGAGCAGGCCGCACGGCTTTTCATGATAGCCAAGCTGCGACCAGCACCAGGCCTCGAATATCTCCTCCAGCGTCCCGATGCCGCCAGGCAGGCACAGGAAACCGTCGGCAAATTTCGCCATCATCGCCTTGCGCTCATGCATCGTCTTGACGACATGCAGTTGCGTGATGCCCGGATGGTCATGTTCGCGCGCGCGCAGCGCTTCGGGAATGACGCCGATCACCTCGCCGCCCGCAGCGCATACGGTATCGGCGATCACACCCATCAGCCCGACGGTCCCGCCGCCATAAACCAGGCCAATGCCCCGCTCGGCCAGCAGCGTGCCGACCCGCTCGGCAGCTTCGCGATAGACAGGCGAGTTGCCGGGCGAGGAGCCGAGATAAACGCAGATCCGCATCAGGCCAGCCGTTCCGGCACGGAAAGCGCCTCTTCGACGATCGTACCCTTTGCACCGACCGCTTCCCAGGGGAACACGAACCAGCGCTTGTCCTCGTCCCGGTCGATCATCTCCGCCCAATAATCCACCGTCACGCGCGACCGGCTGTTGGTGATGATGACGGCAAAGCGCAGATTGTCGCCATTGCAGCCATTGTCGGCCAGCAACCGCCGCACATAATCGATCGTGCCGCCGCTATCGTTGATGTCGTCGACGAACAGCAGCCGCTGGCCCGCCGCGCTCTTGGCCGCGACCTTGGCCAGCAGTTCGTCGGCAAAGCCGGGCACCTTTGAACTATGGTCGATCGACAGCATCGGCAATTCGGTCTGATGCGAGATATAGACCGCAGGCACCAGCCCGCCACGGCCGATGCCGATGATGAAATCGGGTGTCCAGTCGTCCTGTTCAACCTGTCGCGCCAGCATTTGAACGTCGGCGACAAAGGCGTCGTTGGAGATATAGTGGAGCTGAGGCTCGGCAGTTTGGCTCATGACAGAAGGTCCGTTGACGGTCTGGAAAGATTGTCCGTTATCGGGTCTGCACGCTTTGGGCAATTGGCTGAGGGGCCGTCATGTCATGGCGGGACCGTCGATCGATATGGGATAGCTGAGTTGCGGGAAGCCGTTTTCGATTTCCTGCAAGGCTATGCCGGCCGCATAGGACGGCGTGCGCGCCGATGCGGTACACAGCGCCAGCGTCATTGGCCGCAATATCGGGTCGGAAATCTTGGTGAAGGACAGAAGGCCGCGCTGCACCTCTGTAATGACGTCGAGCGATGTCAGTACGCCGATGCCGATGCCCTGCAATACGAGCGACGTGATCATCTGGATATTGTCCGATGACACGGCCCGGTCGATCACCACGCCGGTCGTCCCTTCCAGCACCGAAATCTGCTCATAAACCGCCAATGGCTCAGCCGGCACGATCAACCTTGATCCCACGCAGCTTGAAAACCGGGCTTCCCTCTTGCCACCCAGTGGATGGCCGGTCGGCGTGACGAAGCCCAGCACGACCTCCACGAAGGATCGGACGGCCAGGTCGCGCACGGTCTGCGGTTCGAAAAATATGCCGAAATCCACCTCTCCGCGCACCGTCGCCAGCCGGGCTGCGTCATTTTCCAGCACCCGCACGCCGATGGTGATGCCGGGATATTTGCTTTGCAGCGCCCGGATCGCGGCGGGGATATAGCCCTTGGCCAGGGCGTCGATGACCGCAATATCGACATGCCCGCGTTTCAGCCCGCGCAAATCCTCTATCTGCGCGCGAACATCGGCCATGTTTTTCTGCCATTTGGTGCCCGCCGCCATCATGATCTCACCCGCAGCAGTCAGGCGCAGGCCGGTCGGCAGCCGCTCGAACAGCGGCATGCCCAGATTGGCCTCGACATTCAAAATCTGCCGATCGATCGCTGACGCAGATACGTTCAGTTCGTCCGCCGCGCGCCGGATCGAGCCCAATCGGCCTACCGCTATGAAATAGCGCAAGAAACGTGAAAGTGCCGGCATACCCACCCTATTTTTTGCAACACTGCGTCGAATTCATTGCATTTGATCGCACCACGTCAAGCCCCTAGTTGCAATGCACACCACATCGTCCGGCGGCGATTGGCGGGGATCATGGCTGTGCATGCTGCAATGCACCGTCGCGAAAAGGGTGCGCCCAAGGCGCCTTGCGACCGCGGCAGGAGCCGGCCGGGACAACAGAGAGGGCTGGAATTTCTCAATGAAATCCAGCCGACGATCAAATGGGAGAGGGACAGGGAGAATTAACAGCAGGGCGATCAATATGGGCCGCCCTGTTTCAAAAGGGGGGTATCTTATTCATGGCGAATATTGATCGCTTGCGCGGACAGCACCATGTCGCGCCGCGTCCGGACCGTTGTAGTCGGCCTTTTAGTGTGATCGCCGCCGGTCTTATGGCCTGTACCGCACTGACGACGCCGGCCCTGGCGCAGGATGCCGTGCCGAGCGATGCGTCAGAGCCGGGAGCCGAAATCGTCGTTACCGGCGCGCTGAACGCTCTGCCCGACAAGGATGTCGGATCGATCTTCGGTTTTGCCAAGACATTGGTTGAAACGCCCCGTTCGGCCTCGACGGTCAGCAGCGAACAGATTGAGCGCTTCGGCATCACGGACATTTATGATCTGGTCGCGCAGGCGCCAGGTACCTTCACCAACAGCTTCTTCGGCGTCGGTGGTGCGCTCGACATTCGCGGTACGCCCGGCGAAGTCTATTTTCGCGGCGTTCGTCGCCTGGATAATCCCGGCAACTATCCCACGCCCATCGGCGCATCGGACCGGATCGACATTGTGCGCGGCCCGGCCTCGCCCATTTATGGCCCGTCCAAAACCGGCGGCTACATGAACTTCGTGCCCAAATCCGCGCGCGTGAAGGATGGTTCGTTGCTGACCGGGCCGGAGGGTGAAATCAGCTACACGACCGGCAGTTGGAACCGCAATGTGCTGAAGGCAGAACTGCGCGGCCCGGCGAAGATCGGTACGGCCGAATTCGGCTATAGCCTGTATGCCGAGGTCGAGGATAGCGACAGCTATTACGACAATATGTCGACCAACCAGACGATCCTGCAAGCCGCGTTCGACAGCCAGATCACCGACAATTTCCGCATTGAATTTGGCGGCATGTACCAGAAATATTCGGGTCAACAAAATGGCGGCTGGAACCGCCTGACTCAGGCTCTGGTCGATGACGGCACCTACATCACCGGATCGGCCCAGCCGGTCGATACCAATGGTGACGGACAGGTATCGCAGCAGGAATTCACCGCGATCGGCGATTTCAACCCGTTCGGTTCCTTCGGTTGTGGCGGCGGCAGCGTCTTTGCCAACGCGTCCAATAATGACGCCTGCTATGCGACCAACTATCCCTGGCTTGGGCTTACCAACGTCGGCACGACAAAGCTCAGCCGGAAGAAAGTGCTGACCGGCAAGAATGATCTGTTGGTGAACAAGGCCAAGACCGCCTATTTCGACATGATCTACACCGCCGACAACGGGCTGGAGATCAAGAACCAGTTTTTCTATGACGGCATCGATAATGATAACGAAAATAGCTACGGCTTCTCCCAGTTTCATAAAAGCTGGGTGATCGAGGACAAGATCGTCATTTCGAAAAGCTTTGATAGCAGCGCGGGTAAATTCTCGTTCCAGCTGTCGCCTTCGGTACGCTACACCAAATTCCTGCACGGCGATGATTTCGATTTTGAATATTTCCACCGCGTCGACCTGACCAAGGGCTATGACGCGCTGTCGGATCGTCTGCTGTCGACCGAATGCGACTGCGATTATTCCAATTATCTCAAGGGCCATTATACCGACTATGGCTTTGCGGGCCTGGCCGACCTTGATTTCAACTTCGGCCTGGGCCTCATATTGGGTGCCCGCTATGACGATATCAGCGTCAATTCCAGCTTCATCCCGACCAAGATGAACAATGTGCCCGCCGTTACTTCTGCCAAGGGCAGCAAGGGCGGCTGGTCCTGGACGGCAAGCGCGTCTTACAAGATGCCCTTCGGCCTGATCCCCTATGCCACTGCTTCACGCCAATCGACGGTAATTGCGGGCCAGGGCTCGGAGATCGATGCCGGCACGGTGGCCGCCAACGGCTTCATCACCGCGTCCAAAATGGTTGAAGGTGGCGTCAAGGGCAGCTGGCTCGGCGGTCAGCTCTATGCCGCGCTGTCGGTGTACAAGCAGGAGCGCACCGATCACAATATCCAGTCGTCCACGGTCAACCAGTCGGTACAGACAAAGGGACTGGAAGCGGAATTCCGCTGGTCGGTGGATCGGCATTTCCTGATTACTGGCGCCTATACCAAGACGAAGGTGGTCAACCTGACCTTCCTGGATAGCGGCACGGCGTTCAGCTTTCTGGGCTATGAGGATCTGAAGGCCTATCTGAACGACCCGTCGCTGATCTTTGGTGGGCAGCCGGGGGCATTGCTGCCGATTGGCAGCAAGAATGACGCGCGCCGTGCGGGCATCCCTGAAAATCTCTACTCGCTGACCGGCACCTATTCGTTCGACAACGGCCTTGCGCTCAGCGCCAGCGTCGTGAAAGTGGACTCGGTCTTTTCCGGCCAGTCGCAGGCGGTCAAGCTGCCGGGCTATGCGCTGGTCGATCTGGGCGCGTCCTATCAACTGGACAATTGGCTGTTCCGCTTCGTGGTCAAAAATGCGACCAACGAGAAATATTTCCGCGCCAACTTTACAGAATTGTTCGGCAGCACGATCGTCCTGCCCGAACGGCCGCGCAGTTTCCAGGCGACGGTGTCGTACAAATTCTGATGATCATGGAAGGCGTCGGACTGTCGGCGCCTTCCATAGCTGATTGGTTATAAGGGACGTTTCATGCGCCTTCTGTCTTATGTCGCGACACTGGCGAGTGCGACCCTGCTCATTGCCGCGCCAGTCTTGGCCAGCGCCGCGCTGCCTTCGGGCGTCGAGGACTGCCTGCCCGGCAAAGCCTGCGCCCATCCGCTGCCAGTCCGGGTCGTTATCGTGTCGCTGTTTGAAATCGGCGAGGATAGCGGCGACAAGCCGGGCGAATTCCAGCTGTGGAAGGAACGGCGGCATCTCGATACCCGTATCCCTTTCCCCCAGTCCCATCATGACCTTTATTATAATCCCGATACCCAGATACTGGGCATGGTCACGGGCATGGGCAATATCAAGTCGGCGACTGCGACGATGGCGCTGGGCCTCGATCAGCGGTTCGACCTCTCCCACGCTTATTGGCTGGTCGCGGGGATTGCGGACATCGATCCGCAAAATGCCTCCATCGGCTCGGCCGCCTGGGCGCGCTATCTGGTGGATGGCGACCTCGCCCATGAAATCGACGCGCGGGAAATTCCTGCCGACTGGAAAAGCGGCTATTTCCCGCTGCACAGCAAAGGCCCTAATGATCCCAGCCCGCCCGTGGGCCAGGGCGAAATATTCGAGATCAATCCGGCTCTGCGCGACTGGGCCTATGACCTGACCAAGGATTTGGCGCTGCCCGACGATCCTTCGATCCGCAAGGAACGGGCGCGCTTCACCGACCATCCCATGGCGCAGCGCCCGCCCTTCGTGCTGAAGGGCGATCAACTGGCGGCCATGACCTTCTGGCACGGCGCGCGGATGACCGATTGGGCCAATGACTGGGTGAAATATTGGACGCAGGGCAAGGGTGAATTCGTCACTTCCGCCATGGAGGAAACCGGCACCTATCAGTCGATCGTCTATCTCGACCGCATCGGACGGGTGGATAAGCAGCGATTCATGGTATTGCGCGCGGGCAGCAACTTCACCATGCCGCCGCCCGGAGACAGCGCCGCCCATTATCTGCTGACCGAAAATGAAGGCTATGCCGGCATGAACGCCGCGCTCGAAAGTCTCTATCTGGTGGGGTCCAAGGTGGTGGACGAGTTAATCGATCATTGGGATCGCTATGAAAAGACCGTCCCGCAATAGCATGGCGCTTTGCGTTATCCGCGTCGCCAATGTCCTGGTCTGCATGGACGATCCCCGGTTGGGAGTTTGTCGACGGAGCCGCATCACTGGCATCATGAGCGGCATATCGTCACCATTGGCACGCTATTCCTGATCCTGCCCGGCTTTGCGCCAAGGATCGGCGCGCCTATGACCGCTGCCGCGCTGGTTGCGGTCACCCTGAACCTGATCGTGTCCAATCGGATTAGCGCGGCATAGCTTCAAAGGCCTGGAGATCGCGCTCCAGTCGGGCTTGCGCCGCCGCTTTCACATTTTTTGCGAGCCATGCGGCGCATCCTGGCGCATCCATTGCCACGCACGCCGCAGCCCGCGTACCGCCCGGCCTGTCCTGCCACAGGCTGTCGCCCGGCAGGAAACTGTAATGCAACCCGTTACGCACGATCTGCTTTAAATCCGCGTAGCGTAGCCCCTGTTCGGTGACGGCGCGCAGATATTCATTGGTCATGTCACTGCGCGACACGCCTTCATCGTCGGTCGACAGTACCACCGGCACGCCCGCTTCCCGGTATAGCGACAGCGGATGATCGCTGCCCTTCACGCCCAGGATGACCGCGTTGCTGGTCAGGTTGATCTCCACCGCTACCTGATCGCGCGCCATCTGCGCCAGCAGTGCGGGCGCGTCAGTCTCATAAGCGATGTCGATGCCATGGCCGATCCGCCTGGCACCTGCGATTTGCACTGCATCGCGAATGTGGAAGCTTAGATCGCGCGAAGGAACCAGCCCCAGTGTCAGTTCGCCCGCATGGAGCGACAATTGCACCTTGGGATGGCGCGCTTTGAGGAACGCGATCATCTGCATATGCAGCGCATAGTCGCGCACCGCGACCGGATCATGCTCCGGCGCGGCGATATTGACGCCGACAAAACGCGGATCGGCATCGGCCAGGGCAAAGCCGAAGGCGAGTTGCGCGAACACTTGCGCCGGTGGATTGGTGCGGATCGCCGTGTAGAGATAGCGCATCGCCACGTCGCAGGCAGCTTCGCGATCGGCCGTTCCGCATCCGTTGAACGTCGCACCCTGCGCATCATAGCCGTCATAATCGGCCCTCGCGCTGGCAACCGCATCCGGTAGGAGCGGCGCGATCCTGTCGTAGAGCGCGGCAAGATCGCTGGCGTCGGCATCGGCCATCTTCATGCCCAGCAACCAGCCTGCGCGCGCGCCGCTGCCGAGTTCAACATAGGAGACATGATCCGCAGCCGCCTGCCTGCGGGTCAGCGCCATCGCTTCGCCGACATGGCGACTATAGGCCGGGCCAAACGCATCAAAGGTCGCGAAGAAGCGGTCATAGCCCGACACTTCCGGGTCGCCCACGCCCGCCTCGAAACCGCGGGTGGAAAAGGCGTCGATCGCGCGCGAATAATGGGGATAGGTGCGCTCCAGCCCGGCGGCCGGGATATGTTCCGGCGGCGTGCAGGGCGGTTCGACGATATGATACGTGACGGTCGAGACACACAGGCCGTCCGCGGCTGCCCAGCGTAGATAATCTTCCGCGAAATTGGCGCCGCCCGCATGGTTGTGCAGGTCGCCGCCCTTGGGCATGGCCTGAAGGAAGATGCGCAGGCGCGGACTGCTGTCCACGATCCGATCCAGATAGGCTGCCGTGCGCGCCTCGTTGGACAAGGCGGTGGCCGGGGTTCGCGCCACGACCGGCCCGGCGCCAACCATCAGCGCCATCAACAATGCAGCCACCCGCGTCATAACAATCCCCTGTTTCGCGGCCCTTCTGGCGACGAGGCCCAGGATGTTCAATGACGATATTGCGGACATCGCGTTGCCAAAATCAGAGCGGCGGGCGGAGCGGGCAGCATGGCGGGGCCATCTCGCGGGGTGGCCTAATTTTGCGATTCATCCGTCCCGTTAACGGCAATGGACGCAACGCGGAATCCGCAATAGGCCCGCGCTCACACCCGATTTGCATGCAAACGGCGGACGATGGGCCGCCGATCGTCATGTCAAGGGGAAAGGGGACGGCGCATGGCCGCCTGCGGGACATGGGATCATATGTGATGGGCCTGAACTGGCATCCGACCTTGCCCAGTTGCATTCTGGCGCTCAGCGCGCTGGTCGCCACGGCGTCGGTTCTGGCGCGGCCGGACGAAGCAGAGCTGCCGCCTGTCGAAGATGCATTCGCAGCGCCCGACGCGACCCTGGCCATTTTGGGCGACTATTGTTCGCGCTGCCATAATGACAATGACAAGGTCGCCAACCTGTCGCTCGATGATGTGCGCAATGGCGATCTTTTCCATGGCAGGAATATGGAAATCTGGGAAAAGGTGCTGCGTCGCACCCGCCAGGGCGAAATGCCGCCGCTCAACAAGCCGCAGCCAACAGCTGCCGCCAGGGCCGCCTTCGTCCAGTGGCTGGAGAGCGGACTGGACGCCTATGCCGCACAGCATCCCGATCCCGGCCGCGCGACGATCCGTCGCCTCAACCGGGTCGAATATGCCAATGCGGTGCGCGACCTTCTGGCACTCGACGTCGATGTCAGCCGGGAACTGCCGCAGGACAATTCGGGCTATGGCTTTGACAATATCGCTGATGTGCTGAGCATCTCACCGACGTTGATGGACCGCTATATCGCCGTCGCTGGCAAAGTTGGCCGCCTGGCGACGGGCCTGACGTCCCGGCGGGAATTCGTCACATCCTATGAAGTACCCAAGGATGGTTCGGTCATGAATGGGGGCCGCCCTGCCTATAATGAGCGCGCCAGCGACGATCTGCCGCTCGGTTCGCGCGGTGGCGGGGCGTTTACCTATTACGCCCGCTATGATGCCACCTACGAGATTAGCGGCTGGCTGAACGCCAATACCAACAATGAAACCGACCGCCAGCCAGAGGATAAGGTCAGCGTCCGTGTGCCGCTGAAATCCGGGGCGCATGTCATCGGCCTGTCCTTCCGTCGCCAACTGGCGCCCGACGAGAGCGTCCAGACGCTACGCAATGATCTCGACAAGGTGCCGGTGCCGACCGCCGCGCCGGTCATGCTGCCAATGGATGTCGCGGTTGATGGCGTTCGGGTCAAAACCGTTGATGTGCCGTCCTATCGCATGTCACCGCGCTATTCGCAGCAGAATTTCCCGCGCGACGTCCTCCAGATCGACGTGGCCGGGCCATTTTCGCCAAAGGGTGTCGGCCGGACCCCCAGTCGCGATCGCATCTTCATCTGCAAGCCCCGGCGGGCCAGCGCTGAAGCCGCCTGCGCGCGGCAGATCGTCGGGGCGCTGGCCCGCCGTGCCTATCGTCGTCCGGTGAACGACAATGACCTGACGCCGCTGATGCGGGTCTATGCGACCGAGCGCGCCCAGTCCGATTTCGAACACGGGATCGAGGCAGCCGTCGAAGCGATACTGGTCTCACCCCATTTCCTGTTCCTGGTCGAGCAGGATCCGGCAGGCAGCAAGCCGGGCGGCGTCCGGCCCCTCACTGATCTGGAACTCGCGTCCCGCCTGTCCTTCTTCCTTTGGAGCAGCATTCCCGACGATACGCTGCTGTCGCTGGCCGAAACGGGCCAGTTGCAGAAGCCCGGCGTCATGGATGCGCAGATCACCCGGATGCTCGCCGATCCGCGCGCCCAGGCGTTGACGACCAATTTCGCAGGCCAGTGGCTCTATTTGCGTAACCTGGACCAACAACGGCCCGATATCACCATATTCCCCAAATTCGATACGCGCCTGCGCCGTGCCATGGCGCAGGAAACGGAAATGTTCTTCACCTATGTGTTGCGCACCAATCGCAGCCTGCTGGATTTCATCGCTGCGGACTATACCTTCCTCAACCAGCGGCTGGCCGACCATTATGGCATTGGCGGGATCACCGGCACCGCCATGCGGCGCGTCACTCTGGACCCGGCCTCCAATCGTGGCGGATTGCTGGGACAGGCGAGCATCTTGACCGTCACTTCCTATGGCAATCACACATCGGTGGTGAAGCGGGGCAAATGGATTCTCGACAATCTACTTGCCGCCTCGCCGCCGCCCCCGCCGCCCGACGTGCCCGCATTGCAGGAAAAGCATGACGGTCGCCTGCTGACCGCGCGCGAGCAGTTGGAACTGCATCGCAAAAGCCCGGCCTGCGCCGCCTGCCATGTGAAGATGGACCCGCTGGGCTTCAGTCTTGAAAATTTCGATGCGATCGGTGCCTTTCGCCAGAAAGATGCGGGCCAGCCCATCGACGTATCGGCGCGGATGCCCGACGGCACCCAATTTGCCGGCCTGTCGGGGTTAAAGCGCATCCTGCTCAGCCAAAAGGACGAATTCGCCAGCGCCTTTACCGAAAGGCTGCTGACCTATGCGCTGGCCCGCGGGGTGGATGCGCGCGACATGCCGGCCATCCGCACCATCACCCGCAGCGCCGCCGCAGATGGCTATCGCATCCAGACCGTCATCAAGGGGATCGTACACAGCGCGCCCTTCACCCTGCGGCGAACAACTGGTCAATGAGGGCAACGCGATGATCATCCTGCGTAAACCGCTTAACCGCCGTACTTTGTTGCGCGGCGCTGGCACGGCCATGGCGCTGCCATTTCTGGAAGCAATGATGCCATCTGCCAAAGCCGCCGATGTCGCGGCCCGGCCCAAAAGGCTCCAGATATTCTATTCGCCCAATGGCATGATGATGGACCAGTTCATGCCATCATCGCAGGGGCCTGGCTTCATCCTGCCACCTACGCTGGAGCCGCTGGCGCCGCACCGCGCGCAGATCAGCATTATCACCGGCCTTGGCCATCCCAGCGCGGCGGCGATGGGGGATCGTCCGGCGGGGCATGGCCGCTCTTGCCCCGCCTTCATCACCGGCGTCCATGTGAAGCAGACCGAAGGCACCGACATACGCTGCGGCATTTCGGTCGATCAGGCCTATGCCAATCATCTGGGTGACGCGACCCAGCTGAGTTCGCTCGAACTGGGTATCGATCAGGCCAGTCTGCTGGGCAGCTGCGACATCGGCTATAGCTGCGCCTATACCAATGGCATCAGTTGGCGGAACCCCACCGTCCCGCTGCCCGTCACCGCCAATCCGCGCGACGTGTTCGAGCGACTTTTCGGCGATGGCGACGCGCTGGACGCCAAAAGCCGCCTGGCCCGGCTACGGCGGCAATCGAGCATCCTGGATTTCGTGATGGACGATAGTGCGCGCCTGAGCGGCACGCTGGGGATGGAAGATCGCCGGAAGCTCGACGAATATCTGGAAGCGACCCGCGACATTGAACGGCGCATCCAGCGCGCGATCGCGTCGGGCGGTGGCGCGCAGAGTGCTGATCTGGAACGACCGGCGGGCATTCCCGACAGTTTCGATGCGCATGTCCGCCTGATGATCGACCTACAGGTGCTGGCGATGCAGGCCGACATCACCCGCATCGGCAGTTTCATGATCGGCCGGGAACTCAGCAACCGCACCTATCCGGAAATCGGCGTGCCGGATTCCCACCATATGCTCAGCCATCATGGCAATAACCCGGAGAAAAAGGCGAAACTGGCCCGTATCAACCGGCATCATATGGAATATTTTGCCTATTATCTGGAACGGATGAAGGCGGTGAAGGACGGCGAAGGATCGCTGCTGGACCGGACGCTGGTGCTGCGCGGGTCGGCCTTTGGCGATCCCAATGAACATGACCATATGGATCTGCCCATCATTGTCGCGGGCGGGCTGGTGCCGGGCAACCGGCATGTTGTGGCGCCAAAGGGGACGACCATGTCCAATCTGCTGTTGAGCACGTTGCATGTGCTGGATGTCCCCGCGACCCGCTTTGGCGACAGCGACGGCCCGTTCAAGGCGCTGGCCAATGCTTAATCGCGCATGCCTGGGTGTCGCCCTGCTGGCGCTGATGGCGGGATGCGGCATCGCGCAGGCCCGCGCGCCGCAGAGGGATGATGGGCTGGCGCGCGCGATCATGGCAAATGACGTGGCGGCCGTTCAGGCTGCACTGGCCGACAGAGCCGACCCGAACCAGAAGCTGGCCTTCGGCGCGACGCCGCTAGGCTGGGCAGTCAACACCCAAAATCCCGCGATTGTCGCCGCGCTGCTGGCTGGCGGCGCGACCGTCGACACCGCCGATCAGGATGGCGTGACGCCGTTGGCGCTCGCCTGCGAACTGGGCGATCCGGCCATATTGGCGCAGTTGCTGGATGCGCGCGCCGATGTGCGCGGCGCACGGGCCGATGGCACAAGCGCGCTCGCCATCTGCGCCCGCTACGGTCCCGCAGAAGCCGTCGAACGCATGCTCTCCCTGGGCGCGGCCCCGGACAGTGTCGACAGCCGTGGCCAGACGCCTCTTATGTGGGCCGCCGCGGCGGGCCGGACTGAGGCGATGGCCCTGTTGCTGAAGGCTGGCGCAAACCCCAATCGCGTGTCGAAGGGTGGCTTCACGCCCCTGTTCTTCGCGATCAAGAGCGGCGTAGTCCCCGCTACGCAGATCATGCTGGCCGCCGGTGCCGACAGCGCCCATCGCGGCCCGGAAACTAGCAGCGCGGTGCAGCTTGCGCTGTACCAGAAAAATTACGGGGCCGCCGCCCTGCTTGTGCCGCATGGCGCGGACATAGTGGAGCGGGATCGGACCGGCGAGCAGTTGCTTCATGGCGCAGCGGCGGGAGGCGATGCCGAACTCATCCGATTGCTGCTGGCCAAGGGCGCTGATCCCAATGGCCTGACCGGACCCTCGCGGATCACCTGGGTGACCGAAGCCAATTTCGGCGTTCCCCCGCCGCCGGTACCACCCACGCCCCCGTTGCTGATTGCTGCCGCCAATGGCCGCAAGGATGCCATGATGCTGTTGCTGGCCGCAGGCGCCGATCCGCGCTTCGTCGCGGCGGATGGTACCAACGTCGTGCTGGCAGCGGCGCGTGGGGGCAGTGCGGCGACGCTCGACTATGCCCTGTCTCTTGCGCCGGTCGTCGATATAGCGGGGAAAGATGGCATGACCGCGCTCCACCTGCTGGTTGCCGGAGGTGTCCAGCCAGAGCTGGAAGCCATGCTGCACATTCTGGCTGCTCGCGGTGCACGCACCGACATTCCCAGCAAATATGGCAAGACCGCCGCGCAAATGGCAGACGGTGGCCTTACCGAAGTGAAGCAGATTTTTCGCGCGGTCTTTCCTGACAAGATGTCGGTGAAGATGGCGGGTGCCGCGCCGCAGACCGTTCCTGACCATTGACAGCCAAACCGCAGGGTAGAACATCGCATGACCATATCGCCGTCTTTCCGTCTCCCGACGCTCGCGTTGCTGGGGCTTCCGCTCATCATCCTGCCCATGCTGGCGCAACCGCTGACAGCCGCGCCCTCCGCAGCGCCTGCGCCCAAGGCGGCTATCGCTGCGCGCCAGGCAGGCTACAAGAAGATGGGTGCGGCGATGAAGGCGCTGAACGATCAGCTCAAGAGCGGCGTGCCGGTAAAAGCCACGATGGTTGCTGCGGCCCAGACGATCGCCGCCACGGCGCGGGAACAATCCCGGCTGTTCCCGGCAGGCAGCGGCCCGACGGCGGGCGTTTCCACCGACGCCTTGCCCAATATCTGGACCGATCGCGCGACCTTTGATGGGCAGATGGCGAAGCTGATTGCTGAATCGGGCAAGCTGGTCGGCGTCGTCAATGGCGGCAATGTCGATGCGATCCGCGCGCAGGCCAAGGCGACCGGCGGTACCTGCGCCGGCTGTCATCGCCAGTTCCGCGCGGACAATTGAGCGACTGCGCCGTGTCGACTGACGCGCCATCCCGGCGTTCGCTTGTTTGGGATATGTATATCCGGCTGTTCCACTGGTTGCTCGTCGCCCTATTGGCCTTTTCCTGGTGGAGCGGCGAACAGCATGAAATGGAATGGCACCGCCTGTCGGGCTATGCCATCCTGTTCCTGCTGATTTTTCGTATCTATTGGGGGTTTGTGGGCAGCAGCACAGCCCGCTTCAGCCAATTCGTGCGCAGTCCCCGCTCGGCCTTCACCTATCTCCAAACGCTCCGGACACGGCCCTATCGTGCCACGGCGGGTCATAATCCGGTCGGTGGCTGGAGCGTCCTGCTGATGATCGTCAGCCTGATCGCCATGGTGACGGCTGGCTTGTTCGCGGTGGATGTCGATGGCCTCGAATCAGGGCCACTCGCCGACTATGTCAGCTTCGATCAGGGGCGCCTGGCCGCTGATTTGCATGGATTGTTGTTCAACCTGCTGCTCACGCTCGTTGCGCTGCACATTGCCGCCATCCTCTATTATCTGCTGCGCCTGCGCCATAATCTGATCGGCCCGATGATCCATGGCCGCAGCACCATATATATGGAAGGCGCGGCCGATCTGCCCGTCGGATCACCGTGGAAAGCGCTTGTCGGCCTGCTCATCGCCGCTGCCTGCACCTGGGCCATCGGTTTTCGCTAAGCGGCCCGGCATCGCCTAACCCTTGCTGCGGCGCGGGCGCAGCGCGTCGCGCATGGCGATGCTGGAATTGATCCGGGTCACGCCGGGCATCCGCGACAAAATTTCGCTATGGATGCGCTCATAGGCATCCACGCTGTCCGCTTCGACACGCAGCCAATAATCGACAGCACCGGTCATCAAAAAGCATTCGCGGATTTCCGGACATTGGCGCACCGCATGTTCGAAGCGGGCAAGATGATCCTCCGTCTGTCGATCGAGCGTCACCTGGACCAGCACGTTGACCAGACTGTTTTCGTCCCGTCCGCCTGCGACCACGGTATAGCCGCGAATATAGCCCTGCGCTTCCAGCTGCCGGATGCGCCGATGGCAAGCCGAGGGCGAAAGGCCGACCTCCGCCGCAATTTCCGCATTGGATCGCCGCGCGTTCAGTTTGAGCAAGCGCAGAATCGCGCGATCCACATTATCGAAGGATATGGCCATATGTGCAAATCCATTGAAACATTGTGCGATATAGGCGCTAAATATCGAATAATCATCTGCTGATTGCGTAGATATTCGAACAAACGTGATTTATTGTACGTCGACGTAGGAAGGGGAATGGTCATGCAGCATGGAACGGCGGGACGCTTGTGCATCGACCTTGGTGCGCTGGTGGCCAATTATCAGCTGATCGCGCAGCATGTCGCGCCCGCTACCGTTTCTGGAGTGGTCAAGGCCGACGCCTATGGCCTGGGCGCCGCTCCGGTATCCGCTGCCCTGCACGCCGCAGGCTGCCGACATTTCTTCGTCGCTCATTTATGCGAAGCGGCGATCCTGAAACCACATCTGCCGATCGATACCACCCTATACATCCTCAATGGGCTGCCGCCCGGCGCGGAAGGGGATTGCGTTGCGGTTGGCGCGGTGCCCGTCCTCAATTCTCTGGAACAGATTGATAGCCGGGCCGCCTTGGCCCGCACTATGGGCCGCCCCTTGCCCGGCGTGATTCAGGTCGACAGCGGTATGGGTCGCCTCGGCCTGACCCCGGAAGAGCTGGCGATCCTGCGGATGTCGCCGGAGCGACTGGATGGTATCGACCTGCGCCTTGTCATGACGCATCTGGCCTGCGCCGATGATCCCGACGACGGGTTCAACGAGCGGCAGCGTACCGCTTTCGATGCCATCGCCCACCAGTTCCCCGGCGTCCCGCGCTCGATCGACAATTCGGGCGGCGCCATGACGCCGGGCGTAGGACATGGCGACATCGTCCGCGCCGGGATCGCCCTTTATGGCGGCGCCCCCCATGGCCAGCCCAATCCCATGCGGCCGGTCATTGCGCTGGACGCCTATATCGTTCAGCTGCGCACCCTCGAAGCAGGGGCAGGGGTCGGTTATGGTCTGACCCACCGGTTCGATCGTCCTGCGCGTGTCGCGACTATCTCCGTGGGCTATGCCGATGGCTGGCCACGTCATCTCAGCAATCGGGGTAGCGCCTGGATTGGCGGCGTGCGCGTGCCCATCGTCGGGCGGGTGTCGATGGACAGTATGGCGCTTGATGTCACGGACGTGCCAGACGCCCTGCTCCATGCCGGAGCGCCGGTCGAACTGATCGGCCCGCACCAGACCATCGACGATGTCGCGGCGCAGGCCGACACGATCAGCTACGAAATATTGACCCGGCTGGGCCAGCGCTATGCGCGGACCTATCTGCCCGCGCCGGTCGCTAATCCAGACAGGAGTATCATGGCATGAAGGTCGTTATCCTGGGTGGCGGGGTCATCGGCGTGACCTCCGCCTGGTATCTCTCGCAGGCTGGGCATGAAGTCGTATTGATCGATCGCCAGAGCAACGTGGCGCAGGAAACCAGTTTCGCCAATGCTGGCGAAATCTCGCCTGGCTACGCGTCCCCCTGGGCCGCGCCTGGCATCCCCGCCAAGGCGCTGCGCTGGCTGTTCATGCAGCACGCGCCGCTGATCCTGCGCCCCAATGTGGACATGGCCATGCTGCGCTGGATGATCGCGATGCTGGGCAATTGCAACGCCGCCGACTATCGCATCAACAAGGGGCGGATGGTGCGGCTGGCCGAATATAGCCGCGATCAGCTGATTGCCCTGCGCGCCGCCACTGGCATCAGCTATGACGAGCGCCGTCAGGGCACGCTGCAACTTTTTCGCGAACAAAAGCAACTCGACGGCATCGCCAAGGATATTGAGGTGCTGCGCGCCGATAATGTGCCTTTTGAGGTGCTGGACCGCGCCGGCTGTATCACCGCCGAACCTGGCCTTGCCGCCAGCGCGTCCTCCATCGCGGGCGGCCTGCGCCTGCCCAATGACGAGACGGGCGACTGCTTCAAATTCACCAATGCCCTCGCAGACATGGCGCGGGCGCGCGGCGTCCAGTTCCTGATGGGCCGCACCATCAAGGGGCTGGCGCGCGCAGCCGGGCGGATCACCCATGTCGTGACCGACGAAGGCGACGTCACCGGCGACGCCTATCTCGTCGCCATGGGCAGCTTCTCGCCCTTGCTCCTTGCCCCGCTCGGCATGCGGCTTCCGGTCTATCCGGTGAAGGGCTATTCGATCACCGTGCCGATCGTGCGGCCCGATGCCGCGCCTGTCTCGACCCTGCTCGATGAAAGCTACAAGGTTGCGATCACCCGGCTGGGCGACCGCATCCGCGTGGGCGGCATGGCCGAATTGTCGGGCTACACCAATGATCTGCCGCAGGCGCGCCGCGATACGCTCGACCATAGCGTCGGCACGCTGTTCCCCGGCGCGGGCGACCTCAGCCAGGCAACATTCTGGAGCGGGCTGCGACCGATGACGCCTGATTCCACCCCGGTAATCGGCGCAACGTCAATCGACAATCTCTTCCTCAACACGGGCCACGGCACGCTTGGCTGGACCATGGCCTGCGGATCGGGACAGGTCATCGCCGACCTGATCGGTGGCCAGACCCCTGCCATCGAAACCGCCGATCTGGCTCTGGCGCGTTATCGCCGCTGATTTTCAAGGAGAAGCCTCATGACCATCACCCGCATCGAAACCGGCCCGCGCATGAGCGAGGCTGTCATCCATGGCGATACCGTTTATCTGGCCGGCCAGGTTGGCGAAGGCGACAGCGTGACCGCCCAGACCCAATCTGCGCTGGCGGAAATTGAGCGTCTGCTGGCGCTGGCGGGCAGTAGCAAGGCGCATATCCTGCGCGCTACGATCTGGCTCGCCGACATGGCTGATTTTGCCGAAATGAATGCGGTATGGGACGCCTGGATCGCAGACGTTGCAGCGCCCACACGCGCGACCGGCGAAGCGAAACTGGCGACGCCCGATTACAAGGTCGAAGTAATCATTACCGCCGCGCGCGCCTGAAGCTGGCGCAGGAGATAGGCCGGGGGCCATGGCAAAGCCCCCGACATGCCTGTCAGTCCAGAGTCGATGACAAACGCGCGAAACCACGCGGTTCATGTCCCCTGGCCCGCCCGAAACCTGCGTAAAGGGGCGCAACGGCATGAAAATCGGCCAAAACTGCCCGCAAAGCCCAAGTTTGCGCAACGTGGCATATGGACCAGCGCCTCAGCCTTGGTTATGCGGGCATGGCAATAACTCCCATACGGAAGGCATTTTATGAACAATAGCGATCTGGCCGACGGCATTGCCGCGGCGAACGGCATCACCAAGGCGGATGCTCGCAAGATTGTCGACGGTGTTTTTGCCGCCATCGCCGATGCCGCTGCCAAGGGTGAAGAAGTGTCGCTCAATGGCTTCGGCAAGTTCAAGGTGAAGGATTCGCCGGCGCGCGAAGGCCGCAACCCCTCGACCGGTGCGACCATTCAGATCGCTGCGTCGAAGAAGCTCGGCTTTACCCCGGCCAAGGCGGTCAAGGACAAGCTCAACGGCTGATTGGCCGAACCGGCGTCGCTCTAACGAACGACGCCGGTTATGCATTACTTTTGTGGAAGATACACGGCCTTACGCCGCCAGTCCCAGCGCGCGCAGCAGGGCGGCGGAATCGGGTTGACGTCCGCGGAAGGCGACGAAATTGTCGATTGCCGGGCGCGATCCGCCGCGCGCCAGAACATGGTCGCGAAACAGGCCGCCCAGTGCGGCGCGATCCGCCTTATCTTCGGCAAAGGCTTCAAAGGCGTCGGCCGACAGGCGTTCGGCCCACAAATAGCTGTAATAGCCAGCGGCATAACCGCCTGCAAAAATATGGCTGAAACTGTGCGAGAAGCGATGCCATGCCGGAGGGTGGATCACTGCCACATCCTGGCGCACGGCAGCGACAATCTCTTGCACTGTCGGGCCATTCTCTTGCGCCGCCGACTGGTGCAGGCGCAGATCGAACAGGGCAAATTCGACCTGCCGCAGCAGCGCCACCGCGCCCATGAAACGCCGCGCCGCCAGCATCCTTGCGATCATGGCTTCGTCCAGTGGACGGCCGTTTTCCTCATGCGCGGACACGCGCCGCAACATTGCGGGTTCCCAGGCGAAATTCTCCATGAACTGGCTCGGCAGTTCCACCGCGTCCCATTCGACGCCGGATATGCCACCGACCGATGGCATATCCACCTGCGTCAGCAGATGATGGAGGCAATGGCCCATTTCGTGGAACAGGGTCACCATTTCCTGATGGGTCAGATGCGCCGGGCGATCCGCGCTGCCGCTGGCGAAATTGCACACCAGATAGGCGATGGGAATGTGCACCGTCTCGGCTTCGCGCAGGCGTGGGCGACACACGTCCATCCACGCTCCGCCACGCTTGCCAGCGCGAGCGAACAGATCGCAATAGAGCGCGGCTATCGGTACGCCATCGGCATCATGCACGGTGAAATAGCGCACATCATCATGCCAGACCGGCGCGCCGTCGGCCGATCGGATGTCCACCCCGTACAGTTCGGTGACCAGCGCAAAAAGGCCGTCCAATATACGCGCGAGCGGCAGATGTGCGCGAATTTCCGCCTCGTCCAGGGCATGGACCGCGCGCCGCATTCGCTCGGTCGCATAGGCGATATCCCAAGGCTCCAACTGGTCGATACCCAGCTGCGCCTGCGCGAATTTCGCCAGTTCGGTCAGCTCCCGCTCCGCATGGGGGCGGGCGCGTCGGGCAAGATCGACCAGAAATGCATCGACTTCTTCACCATCGCGCGCCATTTTGGTGGAAAGCGACAAGGCGACAGGGTCGGCATAGCCCAACAGCCCTGCCGCCGCCTGCCGCAACGCCAGCAACTGTGTAATCCGGTCGCTATTGTCGAACTGCCCGGCATGAGGCCCCTGATCGGAGGCGCGGGTGCCATAGGCTTCATAAACGGTGTGCCGTAGATCGCGATCGTCGGCAAAGCCGGTAATCGCGCGCACCGACGGCGCGTGAAGATCGATCAGCCAGCCGTCCAGGCCCTTCGCCTCCGCCGTACGGGCCATGGCGTTGCGGTCGCTTTCCGGCACGCCTGCCAGTCGGGCGGGGTCGGTGATGTGCAGCGTCCAGGCTTCGGTCGCGTCCATGACCGCATTGGCAAATTCGGTCGCCAATCGGCCCTGCGCCACGCTGTTGGCGGCAAAGGCCTCCCGCTCTGCGCCGTCCAGGCCCACGCCAGACAGCTCAAACCCTTGCAATGTCAGCGCCAGCGCGCGCGCCTGCGCTTCGTCCAGCCCGTCGCGCGGGATGGCGGCCAGCGCGTCATAGAGCGCGCGATCCTGCCCGACTTCGGCAAAATAGCTGTCGATCATCGGCTGCGCGTCGCCATGCGCCGCGCGCAGTTCGGGCGTGTTCGCGACCCCGACCAGATGGGACACGGTCTGCCATACCCGCGACAGGGCGGCATCGGCGCGATCCTTCGCCAGAAAGATCGCGTCATAGCCTTGCGCGCTGGCACAGCGCCGCATCGCCGCGCGATGATCGGTAATCGCCGTTTCGACGGCGGGCAGGATATGGTCGGGCCGAATGTCGCCAAAACGCGGGTGCAGGCCGGAATCGAGCAGGGGGTTCGTCTGTGTCATGACGCTTCTTTACACAGGGCAATATGCCCTGTCTGCCCGCATCCACTCGTTTGATCGAGGCGAACGCCCAGTCCATCCGCCGCAATATGCCGGACGCCCGAATGGGCCGTGCTCCCCTGCTTGGGCCAGCGGACTATTGGCGGTTCAGACCGGCCAGCTTTCCAGCCGCCAGGCCGAATCCCAGAACATCCACTCATATCTGGTCGCGTTGCGGAAGGCGCGGGCCATGGCGTCGCGCACCGCCGGAGTCGTGGCGGCGGCCGCTTCGTCCACCAGCGCGCGAACCCGGTCGGTCGCCGCGCCAAAACCGGGATCGGCATAGGTTTCGATCCACGGTGCATAGGGGTTGGGGCTGACGGCGCGCGGCTTGATGGCGCAGCCGACTTCCCAATAGACCCAGAAACAGGGCAGGATGCCAGCGACCAATTCCTCATAGCTGCGGGTCGCGGCCAGGCTGGCGAGATAGCTGGTGTAGCCAAGGCAGGAGGGGGTTGGCTCGGCACCCTGCGCTGTGGTTGCGCTGACGCCGAACTGAGCGAAGAAGGCCTGATGCAGCGCTTCTTCAACCTGCACCGCAACTTTCGCGCCGTCGGAAAATTCCAGCCGCCCTGCGGCACTGGGCGCGCGGGCCGCGGCGATCGCCAATGTGCGGGCATATTCAGCCAGATAGAGACTGTCCTGCACGATATAATGTTGGAAGCTGTCGCGTGGCAATGTTCCGTCTGCCAGCGCGGTCAGGAATGGATGGTCCAGGATAGCCTGCCGCAACGGGGCGGCGTCCGCCCAGATCTGATCGCAAAAGCCCATCGCCATGTCCTTCGTCAAAAGCGCACGGATGCGCTGGCGCCGAATTGGCGGCCGGTGTTGATGGTGAAACTGTCGAACGGTCCATCCGGGCCAAGGCCCAGCAGTAGCGGCAATTGCTGCTGGCCAAAAGCCGAGATCGCCCAGCGCTTGTCGAGCAGGTTCTTGGCCCAAAGGTCAAACGTCCATGCCCCGTGGCTGACGCCTATACGCCCATCGACCGAGGTGTAGCCAGGTGAATGGAGGATATTGTCGATCTCGAAATCGACGCGTGAGACATAGGCGACACTAAGCCGAACATTGACAGTCGCAGGTCCGGCCGCGCCCTGCCAGCCAATACCGCTGTTGATGGTCCAGTCCGGCGCGTTGGGGGTGCGCTTGCCGCTCATGTCCAGGATAGCGGGTTCACCCGGTTCTGGCGTGGGGTTGGGCGTGAAATAGGTGCCGGTGCGGCTGTGGGTCCAGGCCAGCCCGCCATCCAGGCTGAAGCCCGCGCCCAGCGCCGCCTGCGCCGACGCTTCGATCCCGTGGACATCGACCTGTGGCACCGACAGGACGACCGAGTTGCCCAGGAACACGGTGTTCTGGAAATTGTCATAGTCAGTGATGAAGCCCGCGAGCGACAGGCGGATACGCCCATCCGCGCTCTCACCCTTGACGCCCGCCTCGATCGAGCGGGTGGTTTCGGCCGGGAACACGGCCTGCCATACATCGGTCGGGCCGGGCAGGGGGTTGAAGCCGCCCGCCTTGAAACCGATCGCGCCGGTGACATAGGCGGTCAGATGATCGGTCGGGCGCCAGGCGAGGGACAGTTTGGGCTGCCATTTCTCGAACGTCCGGGCACGTTGCGCGACAATCGTTCCAGTGACGGTACCGACCGTATCTTCCTTGCGCCGGTCGCGGTCATAGCGCAGCGCCATCGTGGCTTCGACCTGTGGCGCAATGTCGTAGCTCGCCTGCCCGAAAACACCGATCTGGCTGGAGCGGGTTTCCGCGCGCAGCGCTTCGCTGCCGAACAGCAGCGGCCCGAAATCATCGGTCCGGTCGCGCTCCAGCCGTTGGTAGAACAGGCCTACATGCCAGCGCAGCGGCCCGTCGCCGCGTGACGTCAGCCGGGTTTCGCTGGTCCAGGCTTTTATATCAACAGGTTGGGAGATGGGTTGAATACCATCCGGGAACAATGGCGCGCCGAAAAGCGTCAATGGCTTGTCGTTGCGAAAATCCAGTTCTTCAACGAAATCTTTATGATAATCGTCATAGCCGCCAGTCCATGTGAAGAGCAGCCCGTCACCCGCTTCCTGTTCATAGCTGGCCTGCGCGCCCCACCATGTACGCGATGCCCGCCCTTCAAAATCCCCGAACGGATCGGTCAATGCCGCACCCGACAGGCGCCCGCCATAAAGGCCAGTAACATTGCCCGATGAAATATAGGCCGCCCCGCCTTCTTCATTGGCCCAGCCCAGGCGAAAGCGGAACGTCGCCGTTTCGTTCAGCGCGACCTTTGCCTTCAGGCGCAGATTGCGGCTGATGCTGCCATCGACCTTCTTGTCCAGAAAGCTGTTGCGGATGAAGCCGTCGCTGTTGCGATAGGAACCGGCCAGGCGCAATTGCACCTGTTCCGACACAGGGGCATTGACCACGCCGTCGGCGGTCCAGGTCAGGCCGTTGCCGATCCCGACGGCTGCTTCGCCGCCCCAGTCCGGGCCGGGATCGTTGGTCGTCATGGCGATGGCCCCGCCCGATGCCGACCGGCCGAACAAGGCGCCCTGCGGCCCCTTCAAAATCTCGACCCGCGCCAGATCATAGGGGCGCAGCGTGAAGAGTTCGGAATCGGGCAACGCCAATCCGTCGACGATATAGGCGATAGAGGGCGATTGGCTGCGGTTGGTGGATACGCCCCGCACGGATATGAGGTTGGTGCCCGGATCCTGATCGTTGATGATGAAGATGCCGGGCGTTGCCGCGATGAAATCGTCGATCGTGGTCAGGCGCTGCGCGGCGATGGCGGCGGGACCATAGACGGCGATCGTGTCGGGCACCCGGATTTCGGCTTCTGCGCGGCCGCGCGCGGTGACGACGATGCTGTCGTCCGCATGGGCGTAGCCTGAACCCAGTAGCAGTGCGATCGATATGGCAGGCGACATAATGGCGTAAAGACGCATATCCCTATTCCTCCGCCGGTGTGAGCCGGATCAGGTTCGCGGGTTTGCAGACTGGACGCCCCCTGCGCCCGATCCGCCTCTCAGCCCTGACAGCGCCAGGACACCCCGTGGGTTGAAACTGTCGGTGCGCCTATGGCGTCCTGCACCGGGCGTCAATCGATGGCTGAGGGTCTGGCGCATATTCATGCTGAAATGGGGTCGGTTTTCAGTCGACTATGGCGTCTGGCAAGGATCATCCGTTATCGACGCCGCAGCCCGACCTTTATTCTTCCTGTTGCTATGACCTGCGTACCGGCCCTTTTACCATCATGATGATCGCCCCGTTTCTATTGCTGGCCGCTGCGGCAGATGATGCGTTGCCGCGGCGACCCCATTCGCACATCCATGCGGCGGGAGAGATTGACGAGACGCAGGGGCCGGTGCTGCTGGAGGTCACCTATACCGGCGAAGTGATGGCCAATGTAGCGGGCGGGTTGAAGCGGCGCGCGCGCTATCTCGACAATCTCGACATAGTGCTGGAGGCTGATCTGGAGGCGACGCTGGGTTGGCGCGGGGCCGAGGCGCATGTCTATGGCCTCTACAATAATGGCGCGTCGATCTCCAACGCGGTGGGGGACGTACACGCAGTCAGTAATATCGAAACGGGCATTCAGACTATATGAAGCCTGGATCAACCAGACGATCGCGCCCGGATTGTCGCTGAAGGCAGGATTATATGATCTCAACTCGGAATTTGACGCGCTCGACGCCGCTGGCGTATTCGTCGGCAGCGCGCATGGGATCGGCAGCGATATTTCGCTGACGGGTCGCAATGGTCCGTCGATCTTCCCATCGACATCGCTGGCCGCGCGTGTCGAATGGCAGCCGGCCGAGGGCTGGGCTGTGCGCGCTGCGATATTGGACGGGGTACCGGGCGATCCCGATCATCCGGCCCGCACCGCGATCAAACTGGGTAACGGCGATGGCGCGCTGCTGATCGGTGAACTCGACGTGCCGATTGCCGGCGCGCGGCTGTTGCTGGGGCATTGGCGCTACACAGCGACGTTCGAAGCCTGGGATGGAAGCATAGGGCGGGGCAATGCCGGGGTCTATCTGCGTGGGGAAATGCCGCTGATGACCGATGGCGAGGAGAAGGTGGACGGTTTCTTCCGGCTTGGCACGTCAAGCGGGCGGTTCAACATGTTCGACCGGTTCGCCAGTCTGGGCGTAAAATGGACAGGCGCGGTGAACGGGCGGCCGGAGGACGAGCTTGGTCTGGCGGTGGTGACCGCCTCCACATCCCCTGATTATCGCCGAAGCAGCGCCGCGCAGCGCACTGAATCGGTCGCCGAAATCACCTATCGTGCGCCGCTGTCGCCATGGCTTACGGTGCAGCCCAACCTGCAATATGTCCACAATCCCGGCGCTGACCCGACCATCCGCGACGCCTGGGTCGTCGGGCTGCGCTTTGCCATTGGTTCGCGCCTGATCGACTAGGGGTGATCGCAGCCGGACTGGCCAGCGCGACGTGCGGCGGGCAGGGCGAATGTGATCAGCAGGCAAAGCGCCATCGGCAGGATAGCGAACAGGAAGAAGGGCCCCGGACCCGCGCCGTTGCCGATCAGCCAGCCACCGGCCAGCGGCCCGCCGATCGCGCCGATACGGGCGACTGCCACGCCAAAGCCAATGGCAGTGGCCAGACAATCGGGCGGAAATACGCCGGTAACGACGGCCATGATGCACAGATGGACCCCGACAATGCCGCCGCCCGCCACCAGCAGCAGCAAGTTGGTCGACAAAGTCCCGGCAGACAGGATCGCCAGCAGGGCGAAAGCCGCGATGATCGTGACATAGGCACCCGCCAGCGCCAGCACGGCATGGTTGCGATCAATCAGCCAGGCAAGCGCCAGAGCGATGACCAGTCCACCCGACTGGATGATGGTGATCGATCGTGCGGCCTGATCCAGCGTGAAGCCCGCCTGCGGCAGCAAGGTCGGCGTCCAACTGATGATAAGATAGAGGCCGAAAGCATTGATACCATAGAGTAATGCAAAAACGATCGTCGGGAACCGGAGCGGCTTGCGCAATATGCGGGCAAGCGGGCGGACGGCGCGGGCGTCAGTTCCGGGCTCTGCTTTCTTTTCCGGCGGAAATAGCAGGAACAGGGCGAGCGCAAGCAGCAATGTCGCTGCGCCCGGCAACAGGAACAGGGCGCGCCAACCGCCCAGCGCGATCAGCGGCGGCGCAATCAGGCCCGCGACGATCGCGCCAAAGGAGATGCCGAGCGATACGATCGTCAACGTGCTTGCGCGTCGCCCCGGCGGTGCCCAGATCGCAGCCAGCGCGGTGACGTTGGGCAGGCATGCGCCCAGAGCCAAGCCAGTCAGCAAGCGCCATATGATGAAGCTGGCGATGTTCGTTCCGCTGGCCGTCGCCATGGTCAGCAGGCCGATACAGATGACCGAGAAGGTGATCATCCGGCGCCGGCCGAAGCGATCCCCCAGCGGCGCCAGCAAAACCGCGCCGACGCCCAGGCCCAGCAATACCGCCGAAAGGGCAAAGCCGAAGCGGGCGGGCGGAATGTCCAGCGCCTTTGCGATATGGGGCAACGCCAGCGGCATCGCCGCCAGATCATAGCCATCGACGAACAGGACCAGCCCGCACAGGAACAGCGACAGGATCAACCGCGGGGTAAAAGATGGCGTTATGCCCATGTCCTGCGGACGGGTCATGGATCGGCGTTCCTCTCTATGGGCATTGCGCAGCGCTTATCGTAACGAATGATATAATTGGTTGGCGCCACCCCAGCCTGTCAAGCGCTAAAAAACGAGCGAACGGGTTGCGATAATAATAACGAACGTTATAGTGTGCTGCTGAAAAGGCGTAATGCGCCAGCCAGGAAGAGGATAGACCATGGTTCCCGACAACATCCATATCGCCCATCCCGACAAGCTGTTCATTGGTGGCGCATGGGTCGGATCGACGGCTGACCGGATGATCGAAATCGTTTCGCCCAATAGCGAGGCGGTTATTGCCCGCGTCGTCGATGGAACCGAAGCGGACATGGATCGCGCCGTCGCTGCCGCACGCACGGCGTTCGATGATGGCCCATGGTCCACCATGGCGCCTGCCGAGCGTGGCGCGATCGTGCGGCGGATGGGCGAAGAATTGGGCAAGCGCACGCCTGAACTGTCGGCCGCCTGGACGGCGCAGGTCGGTGGCCTCGCCAGCTTCGCGCCAATCATGACTGGCGGTGCGACCGCGACATTCATGGCGATCGCAGGCTATGCCGACAGCTTTCCCTTTGTCGAAAAACGTCCGGCGAGCCAGGTCCATACGGCGATCGTGGCGCAGGAACCCGCTGGCGTTGTCGCCGCGATCGCGCCCTGGAACGCGCCCTATGGCATCATGTCGTCCAAGGTCGCCTATGCCATGGTTGCAGGCTGCACCGTCATCATGAAGCCGTCGCCGGAGACCCCGCTGGAAGCCTATATCATAGCCGAAGCGGCGGAAGCGGCAGGGGTGCCGGCCGGCGTGGTCAATCTGGTCGCGGCGGGACGCGACGCATCCGACCATCTGGTCCGCAACCCCGGCATCGACAAGGTGACTTTCACCGGATCGACGCTGGCGGGCAAGCGGATCGGCGAGGTCTGCGCCGGGCGGGTCGCGCGCTGTACGCTGGAACTGGGCGGCAAGTCGGCAGCGATCGTGCGCGACGATTTTCCCATAGAGGTCGCCGCTGCAATTCTGGGCAACACCATCACGATCATGAGCGGACAGGTTTGCGCCATGCTGTCGCGTGCGATCGTGCCGCGCCATCGTCATGACGAACTGGCCGACGCCATTGCGAAGGTGATGCAGGGCATCCGCATCGGCCATAGCGATGCGCCCGATACACAGCTTGGCCCGGTGGCGATGAAGCGCCAGCTTGAACGGGTGGAGGAATATATCGCGCTGGGTCGCGCAAGTGCCGATCTCGTGACCGGCGGCAACCGTCCTGCCCATATGAACAGCGGCTATTTCATTGAACCCACCCTGTTCGCGAATGTGGATAACAAGAGCCGCATCGCGCAGGAGGAAATTTTCGGCCCCGTCCTGTGCCTTATTCCCGCCGATGATGAGGAGGATGCAATCCGCATCGCCAATGACAGCGCCTTTGGCCTGAATGGATCGGTGCTGACCAATGACGCCGATGCCGCCTATCGCATCGGCCGTCGCATCCGCGCAGGCGGATTTGGGCAGAATGGCATGAAGATGGAGTTCGGCCTGCCTTTTGGCGGCTTCAAGCAATCGGGGATCGGGCGCGAGGGCGGGGTGGAAGGCCTGCACGCCTATCTGGAAACCAAGACCATGTTGCTCGACGCCACGCCCAGCGGCTTTTGAGCATAATCATGCTGGATGCGCAGGGGCGGGGGCAGGGGTCCGCCTATACCGCCGCACGTATCATTTATGGGGGGTGGTTCCTGTTTTCGGGGATAGAATATTTCACCCCCTTCGATCTTCAGCCGCTGGGCAACACGCCGCTGGCGCAGGAATTCACCCTGGCGCTGATCCACAGCGGCTTGTTCGCCTGGATAAAGATCATGGAGGTGATCGTGGCGCTGCTGGTGCTGGCGAACCGCGCGGTATTGCCTGCCGCGCTGGCCAGCGTGCCGCTCAATGTCGTGATCGGTTACTGGAATTTCGTGCTGGATCCGGGCGTAGTCGAATATGCGTTCGGCATCGTCACGCTATTGCTCAACGCCATCCTGCTCTGGCCATGGCGCAGGGAATTGATCGGCCTGCTGCGTTGGTACCCTGTGATATATCGGCCATATTGCCAGTTTCGTATGCTTGGGATACTTTTTCTTCCTGTGGGATGACTCGCTGACGACCAGCTATAGCGTCGCGGTGGGCGAAGAGAGGGATGCAGGGCATGGCTCATGATGTTCTAGATCGTGTGGAGTGCGTCCGCTGAGCGCGGTCGAGCGTTTTTCCACCCGGCTGGTGCCGCCACCGCGTCGCCAGCGTTTCTGGCGAGAGGTCGTTGCCGAAGCCTTCCCCGGCATGACCGCCCACGCGCCCGAAGGCATCAAGGCGGATCTGGCGCGCTGGTCTCTGGGCGGCGTGGGGCTGGCGCGGGCGCGCAGCGAACGGGCGCAGGTCAGCCGGATCGCGACCGATGGAGAGGAACGGCATCTGCTGCTCCATCTGCTCCATCGCGGGTCGGTGACCATGTTGCACGGCGATCGCAGCAGTATTGCCCGCGTGGGCGACATCGTGATCGCCGATGACCGCCATCCCTATTCCATCGACATTTCGCAGTATAACGACTGCCTGATCCTGCAAATACCCGTTGCAATGATGGGCGATGATATTGCGGGGCGCGACTGGCATGGTTGCCTGCTGCCGTCCACCAACCCCCATGTCCTGTTCATGGCCCATATGCTCCACGGCCTGTGGTCGCAGCGCGACCAGTTTGATCATCTGGATGACGATGCCGGGATATTGCTGGCCGATGCGGCGCAGATGATGTGCCGTCGCAGCACATTGGAAAGGCCATCCATCCATCAACTGCGCTCGCCGATTGAATATGCGCTGGAACATCTGGGCAATCCCGACCTTGGCACGGCGCTGATCGGCCAGGCGCTGAACCTGTCGTCGCGCGCCGTACAGAAAAATTTCGTCCGTCAGGTCGGGCTGACGCCGACCGCCTTCATCACCGTGCGACGCCTCGAACGCGCGGCCGCGTTGCTGGCGTGCGATGATGGACGCACGATTACCGACGTTGCGTTCGAAGTCGGTTTTAACGATTCCGCCTTCTTCACCCGCTGTTTTCGCAAGCATTTTGGCGTCGCGCCGAGCCAATGGCGAAGCACCAACGGGCGTTCGCTTGCGTCCTGATCCCAGGTTCGTCTGAATCCAAGACCTTTGCCTCCATAGCGCCTATCAGGACATCAAGCCGCCGATACAGGCGCGATGTTCCAGGGGAGATGAAGATGGGCAAGTCCATGATTGCGATGCTGATGGCGTCCGGCGCGCTGGTCGTAACACCAGCAATGGCGCAGGATGCCGAACAAAGCGGCGGCATCGCCGAAATCGTCGTAACCGCGCAGAAACGCGCGGAAAATGTGCAGGACGTGCCGATCGCCATTTCGGCCTTCACCTCTGAATCCTTGCAGGAACGGGCCGTCGGCAGCGTGGCGCAGCTCTCGGCTATCACCCCCAACGTCAATCTGGACGCAGGCACGCCCTTCTCCGGCTCCACCGCCGTGCTGTCCGCCTATATTCGCGGCATCGGCTCGGACGATTTCGCCTTCAACATCGATCCGGGCGTCGGCATCTATCTGGACGGCGTCTATCTCGCCCGTACCGTCGGCGCGAACCAGGATCTGCTGGACGTCGAACGGGTTGAAATCCTCAAGGGGCCGCAAGGGACGCTATTTGGTCGCAACACGATCGGCGGTGCGATCTCCATCGTCACTGCCGATCCGGGCAGCGCGTTCAAGGCGAAGGGCGATGTGACGGTGGGCAGTTACAATCTGTTCCAGGCGCGCGGATCGGTAAGCGTCCCCGTCACCGATGGCCTCAGCTCTGCCTTGACCTTTGGCATCAAGTCGCGCGACGGGTTCCTCAAGCGCCTGCGTTATCCGGACCAGCGCGCCAATAATGCGCCCCCCTTCACCGCCTTTTCCGCCGCTGGCTATGACAGCGCCAACAAGGAAGGGGCCAACGACAACTGGAACCTGCGCGGAAAGCTGCGCTGGGACAATGGCGGCGCTGTGCGGGCGACCTTCTCCGGCGACTATAGCAAGGACAAGGGGACGTCCGCCAACAAGCTGATCGGCACGGCTGAGTTCGTACCCGGCAATTTCGCTGGCACGACCAACCTGCCCGGTACGGCCTTCGACCCGACCGGGACTACCGGCTTCCTGTTTGCCGGCCTGTATAATTTCTGCATCGGCAGCACGGGCGCGGAAATCGCGGCGCGCAACGCCCAGGCGCTGTGCGGCGTATCGGGTACCCAGTTCAATCCGCAATTCCAGCTGGCCAGCGTCGCCAGCGCGAATGTCGATGGCAACCCGGCCAATGACCGGCTGCCCTGGGATGGCCGCTACCTGATTGCCAACAAGGACCGCAGCTATGCCAGCGGCAACAGCTATTCCAATTTGGAAAGCTGGGGGTTGAGCGGCATTGTCGACTTCGATCTGGCCGACAATATCGCGCTCAAATCGATCACGGCCTATCGTGAATTGCACTGGAATGCAGGGCTGGATGCCGACGGGTCGCCGCTCAACTTCCTGCAACTCAGCTTCACCATGAACCAGTGGCAGTTCAGCCAGGAATTCCAGCTGCTCGGCAATGCGTTCGATGAAAAGCTGCGCTATGTGCTGGGGGCCTATTATTTCAAGGAAGCGGGCGACCTGCATGACTATGTGACCTTTGGCGAAGGTCTGGTGCAGGTCGATGGCCCCAACCAGTTGAGCACCAAAAATTACGCCTTCTTCGGCCAGATCGACTATCGGCCTATCGACCTGATCGGCATCACCATCGGCGGGCGCTACACCAATGAACGCAAGCGGTTCGAAGGCGGGCAGCAGGAACTGAACGGGTTTAACTACAAGCTGTTTGGCTGCGCCGACGCCAATGGCAATATCTTCCCCGGCGGCCCATTTCCGCTGGCGCCGATCCCATGCCAGGTGGGATTGAGCTATCCTGATCCGACCAACCCGGTGCGCGTCTATACGCCGGGCGTCAATCGCAAGAAATTCAGCGATTTTTCGCCCAAGGTCGGGGTGCAGCTCCACCCGTCGGAAGATGTCATGCTCTATGGCAGCTGGTCGAAGGGGTATAAGACGGGTGGCTGGACCACGCGCCTCACCAACCCGCAGGGTAATGTCGCGCCCGACTTTAACGAGGAAAAGGCGACGACCTGGGAAGCGGGCATCAAGTCGACGCTGCTCGACCGCCATCTGCAAATCAATGCGGCGTTGTTCTCGACCAAATATCGCGACATTCAGCTCAATATTCAGATCGGCACATCGCCAACCATTGCCAATGCGGGCGACGCGCGCATTCGTGGGTTCGAACTGGAAATGGTTGCGGCGCCTGTCGATGGCCTGACGATCAACGGCGCGATCGGCTATATCGACGCCCAATATACGTCGGTGTCGGCAGGCGCTGCTGCTGTCGGCGGGGCCAACCCGTTCCAGGCGGGCACTTTGGTGGGCGAGGCTCTCCCCAAAACGCCCAAATGGAAGGTCAATCTCAGCCCGCGTTATGAAGCGACGCTGGGCAATGGCGGATCGGTCGTGCTGCTGGCGGACTGGACCTATACGTCCAGCGCGTGGAACGATACGCAGCGGACCTTGCTGCTCAAGCGTGTATCGACCGACATCGTGAACGCCTCGATCAGCTATCGTGAGCCCGACGGCCACTGGTCGCTGACGGCGGGCGGCACCAACCTCACGGACAAGCGCTTCCTGACGTCCGGCGGGTCGAACATCGCGGCTGGGGCTATGTTTGGCTCCTATAACCGCCCACGCGAATGGTATGTTCGCTTCGGGTTCGAATTCTGATCATGGGCAGCATCGCGATCGACGCGGCGGTGGTGGAGGGGGCTGGCAGCCCCTTCCGTTTCGAAAAACTGGCCATGGATGCGCCTGGGCCCGGCCAGATCAGGGTAAGGCTCCATGCTTGCGGCATCTGCCATACCGACATGGTGATGCGCGACGGGGCGCTGCCTATCCCGTTCCCCGTCATATTGGGCCATGAAGGCGCTGGCGTCGTCGATACCGTGGGGCCAGGCGTGGATGGTGTCGCGCCGGGCGATCATGTGTTGCTCAGCTTTCATAGTTGCGGCGCGTGCAGCGCCTGCCACGATCATCAGCCCGGCTATTGCGCGGAATTTGTGCCGCGCAACTTTCTGGGGGTAATGCAGCCGGGGCAGGGCGCCATCTGGCGTGGGGACGAGCGGATCGGCGGCAATATCTTCGGCCAGTCATCCTTTGCCACCCATGCTCTTGCCCATAGCGACAATGTCGTGCGGATCGATCGCGACCTGCCGCTCGACATTCTGGCGCCTCTGGGATGCGGAGTGCAGACCGGCGCAGGGACTGTGCTGGAAACATTACAGGTGCAACCCGGCCAGTCGATTGCGATACTGGGTGCCGGCGCCGTCGGCCTGTCGGCCCTGATGGCGGCGGTCATTGCGGGCGCGGGACGGATTGCGGTGATCGATCGCCATGCCAGCCGCCTTGCGCTCGCGCGCGAACTGGGCGCGAGCGAGACAGTCGATGATCTGGCCGCGCTTGACGGACAGTTCGATCATATCGCCGATACCACCGGCGTCCCGGCGCTGCTCGGCCTTGCGGTCGATCGGCTGGCACAGCGCGGCACGCTGGCGCTGGTCGGTGCTTATCCGCCGGGCGGCTTCACGATCGACCCTTCATCCATCATGAGCATGGGACGACGGATTGTCGGCGTGGTGGAAGGGGGCATCGACCCGCAGCTATTCATCCCGCGCCTGATCACTTATTATCGCGAAGGTCTGCTACCGCTGGAAAAGCTGATCAAGCGTTATGCCTTTGCCGATCTGGAAGCTGCCTTTGCCGCGTCGGAAAGCGGGGCGGTGATCAAGCCAGTAGTGTTGATGCCACAGGACTGACGGCCGCTCGCAGGAAGCGGCCGTCAGTCCTCGATCTTCATGCAGTGCGTGGACAGCGGCAGGACGCCCCGGCCACCATCAATCCACCGCCTCCGGCAGAGCGCCGATGACGGACTTGACTTCCAGAAACTCCTCCAGCCCGAAGCGGCCGAATTCGCGGCCATTGCCCGATTGCTTGTAGCCGCCAAAGGGCATGTCGAAGGCAAGGCCGCCCGCATTGACGAACACCGCGCCCGCCCGCAGGCGGCTGACGAACTTGCGCGCATGGGCCGGATCACCCGCGACATAGGCGCCAAGGCCATAGGGCGTATCATTGGCGATGCGGATCGCTGCCTCATCATCGTCATAGGGCATCAGCACCAGCACAGGGCCGAAAATCTCCTCACGCGCGATCGTCATGTCCGGCGTCACATTGGCGAACACCGTCGGGCGCACATAGCTGCCATGATCCATCCCGTCAGGACGACCAAGGCCACCTGTTACCAGCGTTGCGCCCTCGTCAATCCCGGTCTGGATCAGCGACTGGATGCGGTCCCACTGGCGCTGGCTGACGACTGGGCCGATATGGTCGCCCTCGCTTTGCGGATCGCCGACCTTCTTGGCCGCAAACATCGCCCCGACCTTTTGTGCCGCTTCGTCATGTTGGGAACGATGCACCAGCATGCGCGTCGGCGCGACACAACTCTGGCCGCTGTTAAGCAGCACGCCGCCCACGCCACCGGGCAGAGCGATGTCCAGCGGCGTACCTTGCAAAATGATGTTGGGTGACTTTCCGCCCAGTTCCTGCGCGACGCGCTTGACGGTATCGGCTGCGTTCTTGGCAACCATGATTCCTGCACGCGTCGACCCGGTGAAACTCACCATATCGATGTCAGGATGCCTCGCCAGTGCCGTACCGACCCCGTCGCCATCGCCCTGCACCAGATTGAACACACCGGCCGGGACAGCCGCGGCGTGCATGATCTCGGCAAAGATCGCGGCGCAACTGGGCGCTTCCTCGGAGGGTTTGAGGATCATCGAGCAGCCTGCCGCCAGGGCGGGGCCAACTTTGGCGACGATCTGGTTCATCGGCCAATTCCACGGCGTGATCAGCGCAACCACGCCGATCGCTTCGCGCACCACCCTGTTGTCGCCGATTTTCTCGCTGAATTCATAGTCTTTCAGCGCCGCGAGCGACTGCGCCAGATGACCAAGACCCGACCCTGCCTGCGCCGTCTGCGCGATCGAGATGGGGCAGCCCATTTCGGTCGCAATGGCGCGAGCTATGTCGGGGATGCGCTTTTGATATTCCGCCATGATCCGCTCCAGCAGCGCGATCCTTTCCTCCTTGCTAGTGAGCGAGAAGGTTTCAAATGCGCGGCGCGCGGCGATCACGGCGGCATCGACATCGGCTGCGGTGCCAAGGATCATGTCTGTCGCGCTGGCATCGGTTGCGGGGTTCATCACCGCAATCATGCGTCCCCCCTGGCTGTCGACCCATTGGCCATCGATATAATGTTTGCATGTATTGGGCATGGGGCAGGTCCTTATGCGTGAAGAAGGCCAAGGTCGGCATCAGTGGCGGGCTTTCCCCATTTGTCGCGCGGCGGCATGGGGCGGTTGGTCCAGGGCGGATCGAGCGTGAAGCTGGAGACGCGGCGGCCTTCCGGCAGGCGCCCGTTGCCGCCACCCTGGGCATAGTCGTAATAGAGCGTCATCAACTCATCATGGCCATGATGGCGTTGCGCAACGGGGTGCGACAGGCAGGCTTCGCGCCAGCGCAACAATCGGGTCAGGTGCTGCGGGATCTCATAGGCTTCATAATAGTCGAGAAACCATAATCGTTTGAACATGGGCGTGAAGGCGACCTCTGCCCAGCCAAACCTGTCGAACAGATAGTCGCGGTCGGGCGCATAATGGCGCAGAAAATCGTTCAGCCGCGCATATTGCGCATCGACTTCGGCCTGATATGCGTCGCGCTTTTCCCGATCGCGGTTCAGGATCATGCGGTATCCTGCCCCCGTAAACTGCCCGTCAGTCGCGCACAGCATCGCCTCGACGGCATGTTCATACGGGTCGCGCCGCGCCACCGCAGGATCGGGAAAGCGATCTTCGAAATAGCGCATGATGACCATGCTTTCCTTCAGCGTTTCGCCATTTTCCAGTTCCAGCGCGGGCAGCGACGTCGTGCCGCGCGTCTTGGCGAGCAGCCAGTCGGGGCGGGCCAGCGATATGTCGATCTCATGGTCGACCATGATGTCGTGCAGCCCTTTCAGGTCGAGCAACAACTCTATCCGCTCGGAAAAGGGGCAGCCGGGGATATGATACATGCGTAGCTGGCCGCCGGGCGGTTCGTCACACCATGCCATGGCCGTCACGCCGCCGACATGGCCGGGCGCGGCGGCATTTCCGTTTGCGATTTGGCAAACATCGCCTGCGTGGCCGGGCGGGCGTTGATCCGCTCGATCCAGGCAAGCAGATGTGGCGTGGCTTGCCCGTTGACGATATCGGCATGACCAAATTGCATCCCGTTCGCGATCGCGAAATTGCAGATATCGGCCAGCGTATATTCGTCGCCCGCCAGCCAGGGGCTTTGCGCCAGGCGTTTCTCCAGCCGGTCGATCGAGACGCGAATCTTGCGCATCTCCTCGTCCAGCACCGCCTGCGGGAATCCTGCGCGGGCATTGCGCCATTTGGCCTGCTGCTCCGGTATCGGGATATGCTTCAGCTTCTCCTCAAATTCCTCATCGCTCAACTTGCGCGCCATCGGGCCAATCATCCGTTCCCAGCCAATGGTGGACACGCACCAGCAGAAATATTCGTCCACCCATTTGGTCCAGACGCGCATCTCCGCGATCCCGACCGGGTCGACCGGGCGCAGTCGGGGGGCATCGGGGAATGCATCCTCCAGATATTCGCAGATCACTGTCGATTCGGTAATGATATGCCCGTCATGGTCGAGCGCGGGCACCTGACCGCGCGGATTGATGGCCTTGAACCAATCCTCATGATGCTCGAACCGGGTCGGATCGACGAAGCGGGGCGTGAACTCCAGCCCCTTTTCATAAAGCGTTAGCAGCGGTTTCATCGAATTTGCAGCTGGACCGAAGCTGTAGAGCGTCAACATGGCAGACTTCCTCACCTTGTGATGTGCAGCGTCTGTGCGCTTTCGCTGCCCGTGGTGCAGGGGCGGGCCAGCGCCCGCAAGTCGTCTGTCTATACTATCAGTGGCGCTACCCGGCGGGCTGGCGGTGGCCGCAACCTGTCACTGCCAATGATAGCGCCGCCACTCGCCTTGCCGGGACGGCCGCGCTTTGCTTGGGTGATGCACGAGCGGGCAAAGATCCCGCCGGGGAGAGAAGCGGATGCTCGAATTGCTGACGTCAGAGACACCCAATGGCTGGAAGGTCTCTATCCTGCTGGAGGAACTGGGCGTTCCTTACACGGTAACGCCGATTGCGCTGACCGACCGGGTGCAGAAGCAGGACTGGTATGTCGCGCTCAACCCCAATGGTCGCATCCCGACGCTGATCGATCATGCGGCGGGCGATTTCGTTGTTTTTGAGTCGGGCGCGATCCTGCTGTATCTGGCGGAAAAATATGACCGCTTCATTCCCGCAGACACACAGGCGCGCAGTCAGGTGATCCAGTGGGTGATGTGGCAGATGTCGGGGCTTGGCCCGATGATGGGGCAGGCAACGGTATTTAATCGCTATTTCGAAGAAAAGCTGCCATCCGTGATCGATCGCTATACCCGCGAAAGCCAACGATTGTTGGGCGTTCTGGACGCGCAACTGGCGACCCGCGACTATCTGGTCGGCGATTATTCCATTGCCGATATTGCCTGTTTTCCCTGGGTACGCGGCCATGATTGGGCCGGGGTGGAGATAGACGGATTTCCCCATCTTTTGCGCTGGTATGACCGGATCGCCAAGCGTCCTGCGGTGCAGCGCGGACTGCTGGTGCCAGAACCGCCATCGGCGCAGGACATGGCGGAAAAGACCATTTTGCAAGGAAAGACCATCATCGCGTGACAGCATTTCTCCAGCGGACCGTCCGCATCGAATGGGGCCATTGCGACCCCGCCGGCATCGTTCACGCCCCGCGCTATTTCGACATTTTCGGCCAAAGCACCATGCTGCTGTTCGAACAGGCCGGGTTGCCTAAAAAGCGTGAGATGCTGGCGACCATGCCTTTTGCGGGCTTCCCGATGGTGGACGTGTCGGCGCGCTTTTTCGTGCCGACCGCCTATGGCGACGATGTGCTGGTGGAAGCGGACGCGCCCATATTCGGCAATAGCAGCTTCACCGTCGCGCACCGCCTGTCACTCGATGGCAGGCTGTGCGTGGAATGCACCGAAAAGCGCGTGTGGACCATAGCGGATACGACCCGCCCCGGCGGTTTGCGCGCGCAGCGGGTGCCAGATGCGGTGCGCGCCCTGTTCGCCCCTGACTGATCAGGCGCGTGGGGCGAGGCCGCTGATCAATATATCGACCAGCGAATCGGCGACCTGCTCGGCGCTGAGCGGCCCATCCGGATCATGCCAGCGCCCCGGCCAATTGAGCGCGCCCGCCAGGGTGAAGGCGGTCATGCGCACGTCTAAAGGCGCAATCGAACCATCGGCGATGCCATCTTCGATCAGCGCGCGCATCGACAGATCGATCGCCCGCTTGCGCGCGCGGAACAGCGCCGCCCCCTCAGCAGAAAGAAATTCGTCGCCAGTGCGCACGACGCAGCGACCAAAATCGTCCATCATCACCAGTGCATAGCGGCGCAGGACGCTGCGCAACCTGGCAAGGCCATCGCCGGGCTGCGCGCGCGCCGTATCCGCGGCAGCGCTCAGCAATTGCAGACCGCGCGTCACGCACTCGATCAGCACCTGCTCCTTATTGCCCAGATAATGGTAGATGGTCGGCTTGCTGATCCCCAGGCTTGCGGCCACGTCGTCGAGCGAGGTGGCGTGAAAACCGCGCGCGTTGAACATGCGTACCGCGGCCCGCAGCACGGCTTCGCGCTTCTCCTCACGATCGCGTTCACGTTCCTCGCGCGATCGGAAGGGGGATGGTGCGGCGTTCGGTCGGGGCAAGCTGGTCTCCTTACCCGTTTCTCTTGACAAGAAACCGGTCGATAATCAATATACCCGTGAGTATATAAGAGACGATCGGGTTTTATGCTGACGGAAATCCAGACAGCCATCCGCGACACGGTGCGCAGCTTCGCGCAGGACGCGATCCGCCCGCATAGCGCGCGTTTTGAGGCGGAGGGCGGCTATCCGTCTGCTCTGTTCGAAGAGATGGCAGGACTGGGCCTGTGGGGCATGACCGCACCGGAATGCTTTGGCGGTGCGGACGCGGACGCCGTATCCTACGCGCTGGCGCTGATCGAACTGGCGGCGGCGGACGGGGCATTGTCCACCATCGTGTCGATCCAGAACAGCATCCTGGTTTCCGGCCTGCTCAAGGATGGCAGCGAGACGCAGAAAGCCCGCTTCCTGCCCGATCTGATCGGCGGCCGGACAATCGGCGCCTTCGCCCTGACCGAAGCGGATGCCGGATCGGACGCTTCGGCCGTCCGCACCCGCGCTATCAAGGTCGATGGCGGTTGGCGCATCACCGGCGCCAAGCAGTTCATCACATCGGGCAAGATAGCAGGCGTGGTGATGCTGGTCGCTGTGACGGACCCGGACGCAGGCAAGAAGGGCCTGTCGGTATTCATCGTGCCGACCGACCGGCCCGGCTACAGCGTCGACAAGGTCGAACATAAGATGGGGCAGGGCGCGTCGGACACCTGCGCGCTGCGCTTCGACGATATGTTCGTCGAGGATGAACTGCTGATCGGCCAGCCGGGGCAAGGTTACCGCATAGCGCTCGCGAATCTGGAAACGGGACGGATTGGCATAGCTGCGCAATGCGTCGGCATGGCGCAGGCCGCGCTCGACATCGCGGTCGCCTATGCCAAGGATCGCAAAAGCTTCGGCAAGCCGATCATGGAACATCAGGCGGTGGGCTTCCGCCTCGCAGACCTGGCCACCCGGCTGGAAGCCGCGCGGCAACTGGTGCTGAACGCCGCGCGGGTCAAGGATGCGGGCCAGCCCTGCCTGACCGAAGCCTCCATGGCCAAGCTGTTTGCATCGGAAGCGGCCGAACAGATCGTGTCGGGCGCGCTCCAGACGCTGGGTGGCTATGGCTATCTGGAAGAATATGGCGTCGCCAAAATCTATCGCGATGTGCGGGTATGCCAGATTTACGAAGGCACGTCGGACATACAGCGCATGGTCATCGCGCGCAGTCTTTGAAAGGAATGGATATGCAGGACGATCCGGTCGTCATCGCCAGCTATGCCCGCACGCCGATGGGCGGTTTTCAGGGTGTCTTGTCGCCCCTCAAGGCCACGGAACTGGGCGCAGCGGCGGTCAAGGCAGCGGTCGAGCGCGCGGGCGTGTCGGTCGACGCGGTCGATCGCATCTATATGGGCTGCGTCCTGCCTGCGGGTCTGGGGCAGGCGCCTGCGCGCCAGGCGGCGCTGGGCGCGGGTCTTGGCCTGAACACTGAGGCCACGACCGTCAACAAGATGTGCGGTTCGGGCATGCAGGCCGCGATCATGGCGCATGAGGCGCTGGCATCGGGCGCGGCCGATGTCGTGATCGCCGGCGGCATGGAGAGCATGACCAACGCCCCCTATGCCCTGCCCAAGCATCGCGGCGGCGCACGGATCGGTCATGACCGGATCATCGACACGATGATGATGGACGGGCTGGAAGATGCCTATGAACCCGGCAAGGCGATGGGCGTGTTCGCCGAAGAAGCGGTGCGTGACTATCAGTTCACCCGCGCCGATCAGGACGACTATGCCATCCGTTCGCTCGAACGGGCCAATGCGGCGATCGGCAGCGGGGCGTTCGTCCGCGAAATCACGCCGGTGACAGTCAAGGGCCGGGGTGGCGACACGATCGTCGATACCGACGAACAGCCGGGCAAGGCGCGGCCGGACAAGATTCCGGGCCTCAAGCCAGCCTTCGTTAAGGATGGCACGATTACCGCCGCCAATGCGTCGTCCATTTCGGACGGTGCGGCCGCGCTGGTGATGACGCGGCAGAGCGTCGCGACCAGGCAGGGGATGACGATCGTCGCCCGCGTCGTGGCCACTGCCGCACACGCTCATGAACCATCCAAATTCACCACCGCCCCGGTTCCGGCGATGCGCAAGCTGCTGGAAAAGGCAGGCTGGTCGGTCGACGATGTCGACCTGTTCGAGGTCAACGAAGCCTTTGCCGTCGTCGCGATGATCGCCGCCAAGGAATTGGGCATCCCGGCGGATAAGCTGAACGTCAATGGCGGCGCGACGGCGCTCGGTCATCCGATCGGCGCATCGGGCGCGCGCATCGTCGCGACGCTGATCGGCGCGCTGGAAACGCGCGGGCTGAAGCGCGGCGTTGCCAGCCTGTGCATCGGCGGCGGCGAAGCAACCGCGATGGCGATCGAACTGGCCTGATAGCAGGGGGTATAGTTATGAATATCAATGGTTTGCTAGCCATCGTTACGGGCGGCGCTTCGGGCCTTGGCAAGGCGACGGCGACGATGTTGGCAGCGCAGGGGGCCAAGGTTGCGATCTTCGACCTGAATGAGGAAGCGGGCAAGGCAGTCGCCGCGGAATTGGGCGGCATCTATGTCGGGGTCAATGTCGCCGATGACGCCAGCGTCGCGGCAGGACTGGATGCCGCAGAAGCAGCGCATGGCGTCGCCCGCATCCTGGTCAATTGTGCGGGGATCGCGCCTGCGGTCAAGACGGTGGGGAAGGAGAATGCGCCCCATCCGCTCGACACGTTCGCCAAGACCGTGACCGTCAACCTGATCGGCACGTTCAACGTCATTTCCAAATTTTCCGCCCGGCTCGCCACGGCGGAGGAGATTGACGGCGAGCGCGGCGTGATCGTCAACACAGCCTCCGTCGCGGCCTATGACGGGCAGATCGGCCAGGCGGCCTATAGCGCGTCCAAGGGCGGTGTGGTCGGCATGACCCTGCCGATCGCGCGCGATCTGGCGCAGCACAAGATCCGCGTGATGACCATCGCGCCGGGCATTTTCCTGACCCCCATGCTGGAGGCCTTCCCACAGCATGTGCGAGATGCACTGGGCGCGCAGGTGCCCCATCCCAGTCGCCTTGGCAAACCGGCGGAATATGCTCAACTGGTCGAATCGATCGTCCGCAATCCAATGCTGAATGGTGAGGTTATCCGGCTGGATGGCGCCATTCGCATGACGCCGCGTTAATGGACGGGATCGCCTTTACGGTCGAGGACGGGATCGGGCGGATCACGCTCGACCGGCCAGCGGCGGGCAATGCCATCGACCTGCCACTGGCGCGCGCGCTGCTGGCGGCGGCGATCCGGTGCCAGACCGACGATATGATCCGTTGTATCGTGCTGACCGGCAATGGGCGGTTATTCTGTGCGGGTGGCGACGTGCAGTTGCTGGCCGGCGCAGGCGACAAGCGATCGGACGTGCTGAGCGAGCTGATCGCCACCTTCCACGCCGCCGTTGCCCGACTGGCGCGCGCACCCAAGCCGCTGGTCACATTGGTCAACGGCCCGGCGGCGGGCGCGGGGTTCAGCCTGGCCATGCTGGGCGATGTCGTGATCGGCGCGCGGTCGGCCCACTTCACCGCTGCTTATGGCGCGATCGGACTGACGCCGGACGGCGGCCTCAGTTGGCTTTTGCCGCGTCTGGTGGGACTGCGCAAGGCGCAGGACATCATCCTGACCAACCGCCGGATCAAGGCTGACGAGGCCGAGGCGATCGGGCTGGTGACGCGCATTGTGGACGACGAGGCGCTGGCCGACGAGGGATTGAACGCAGCGGCTGCGCTTGCAGACGCTCCGATGGCAGCGCTGGCCGCCAGTCGCGCGCTGCTGGCCGACAGTTTCGAGACCGGGCTGGAGACGCAACTGGACCGCGAACTGCGCAGCATGGCGAGGGCAGGGGCGGGGCCGGAAAGCGAAGAGGGGCTGAGCGCATTACTCGCAAAGCGCACCGCCAATTTCAGGGGAGTTTGATAGCATGGCAGAAGCCTATATCGTTGAAGCCGTCCGTACTGCCGGGGGCAGGGCGCGCAAGGGCGGGTTGATCGACGTACATCCCGCCGATATGGGCGCGACCATTCTCAACGCGCTGGTCGATCGCACCGGCATCGATCCGGCGGCCATTGACGATGTGATCGTCGGCTGCGTCAGCCAGGCGGGCGAACAAGCCTTTGCCTTAGGCCGCAATCTCGTGCTCGCATCGAAGCTGCCCGACAGCGTCCCCGCCGTGACCATCGACCGACAATGCGGGTCTTCGCAGCAGGCGCTGCACTTCGCCGCGCAGGCGATCATGTCCGGCACGCAGGATCTGGTGATCGCGGCGGGTGCGGAAAGCATGACGCGGGTGCCGATGGGGTCCAATTACAAGCTCCACGCCGCCGCTGGCGTGGGTATCGGCCCCTGGCCAAAGAGCATCCAGAACCGTTATGGCGTTGCTGAATTCAGCCAGTTTCACGGCGCACAGGCGGTCGCCAACAAATATGGCTTCACCCGAGAGGAAATGGACGCCTATGCGCTCACCAGCCATGCCAAGGCGGCGGCGGCGATCGACAATGGCGCGTTCAAGGCCGAAATCGTCGGGGTCGAGACTCCCGAAGGCCTTTTCGACATTGATGATGGCGTCCGGCGCGGTGGCACGATGGAGGCGATGGCCAGCGTCAAGACGCTGGAGGAAGGCGGGACGATTACCGCTGCCAATGCCAGCCAGATGACCGATGGCGCGTCGGGCGTGCTGGTCGCCAGCGAAGCGGCGATCAAGCGGTTCAACCTGAAACCCATGGCGCGCATCGTCAATCTGACCGTGACGGCAGGCGATCCGGTCATCATGCTGGAAGAACCGATCCCGGCGACGCGGCGCGCGTTCGAGCGGTCGGGCCTCAGCCTGAACGACATCGACCTGTTCGAGGTGAACGAGGCGTTCGCGGCGATCCCGATGGCATGGCTAAAGGCGATCGGCGCGGATCCGGCCAAGCTCAACGTCAATGGCGGCGCGATTGCGCTGGGGCACCCGCTGGGGGCCAGCGGCACCAAGCTGATGAGCACGCTGATCCACGCGCTCAAGGCCCGTGGCAAGCGCTATGGCCTGCAGACGATGTGCGAAGGCGGCGGCGTCGCCAATGTGACGATCGTAGAGGCGCTGTAATGGGGATCAGGACGCGCTTTACCGATCTGTGCGGGATCGAGCATCCGATCGTTCAGGGCGGGATGATGTGGGTTGGCCGGGCAGAACTGGCCGCCGCGGTCTCCAATGCAGGCGGGCTTGGCATATTGACCGCGCTGACCCAGCCAACGCCCGACGATCTGCGCCGCGAAATCGACCGTTGCCGCACGATGACCGACAAGCCGTTTGGGGTGAACCTCACCATCCTGCCGTCGGTCAATCCGCCGCCCTATGCCGAATATCGCAAGGCGATCATCGATAGCGGCGTGAAGATCGTGGAGACCGCAGGGCACAAGCCGCAGGAGCATGTCGACCATTTCAAGGCGCATGGCGTCATCGTCGTCCATAAATGCACGGCGGTGCGCCACGCCCTGTCGGCGCAACGGATGGGCGTGGACGCGATTTCGATCGACGGGTTCGAGTGTGCCGGGCATCCGGGCGAGGATGATGTTCCAGGCCTGATCCTGATCCCCGCCGCTGCCGACAAGCTGACGATTCCCATGATCGCCAGCGGTGGTTTTGGCGACGGGCGCGGGCTTGCCGCGGCGCTGGCGCTGGGCGCGGACGGCATCAATATGGGAACGCGCTTCTGCGCCACCGTCGAAGCGCCGATCCATGACAATGTGAAGCAGTTTCTGGTCGATAATGACGAGCGCGGGACGAACCTCATCTTCCGCAAGTTCCAAAATACCGGGCGCGTAGCCAAGAACAGCGTGTCCGATCAGGTCGTCGAGATTTCACTGCGCGAGGACGCAGTGTTTCAGGACATCCAACCGCTGGTATCCGGGGCAAAGGGGCGGGTTGCACTGGAAACGGGCGATCTGGATGCCGGGCTGATCTGGGCCGGGCAGGTCCAGGGACTGATCCACGACATTCCGACGTGCGACGCGCTGATCAAACGGATTGTGAGTGATGCCGAAGCGATCATACGTGGCCGGTTGAACGACATGCTGCGCACACAGTTGGTCGCGGCCTGAGCCTCATTGTTCGATCAGCAGGGCGGCATAGGGTGGCAAATCGCCCGGCGCTGCCCCGTTGACGGCCATCAGGATGCGCCCCGACCCGTCAAGATCGACCGGCCACGCTATCGCTTCGCGCGACAGATTGAACAAGCAGAGCAAAGACTGATCGGCGCACGTCCGCCGAAACGCCAGGCAGGCGTCGTCGGCCACGAGGATGTCGAGCGCGCCATGGCGCAGAGCCGGATTGGCCTTGCGCAGCGCCAGCATGGCGCGGGTGAAGTGCATTAGCGATCCAGGGTCGGCTTCCTGCTGATCCACGGCAAGCGCCAGATGATCGTCGCCATGGGGCAGCCAGGGTTCGACGCCCGAAAAACCAGCCTGCGCGGCGTCGGCCGCCCATGGCAGGGGCGTGCGCGCGCCGTCACGCGACAGGGTCAACGGCCAGTTCGCGATGGCTTCTGGATCCTGCAATCGCTCGAACGGAATATCGACCTGCGTGATGCCCAACTCCTCCCCCTGATAGAGGATGGCATTGCCGCGCAGCGCCATCAGGAGCGTCATCTTCATCCGCGCAAAGGCCGGGCGATCTTCAGGGGCGCACCATCGCGACAGGGCGCGGGGTGCGTCGTGATTTTCGAAGGCCCAGCTTGGCCAGCCCATATCCGGTTCGTCGGGCCAGCGATCGACCGTTTCCGCGACCAGCGCCGGGGTGAGAACGGGCGCATAGAGGAAGGTAAAGCCATAGGCGCTGTTGAGGCGCTTCTCCCCGGCGGTATAGGCTTTCATCTCCTCCTCGGCGAGCGCCCCGCCTACCTCGGCCACAGTGAAGATCGCGCCATATTCGTTGCACAATGTCCGGATGCGCTCGACAAAGGGAATGATGGCGGGGTGCGACTGGCTATAGCGTTTGATCTGAAAGTCGAATGGCCGTGTGCGCGGGCTACCATCGTCGGGGGCGGGAGGATTGTCACGGAGTTCGGGGTCGTGCATCGCATGATTGAGGGCGTCGAGACGAAAGCCGTCCACGCCGCGATCCAGCCAGAAACGCATGACATCCAGCAGCGCATCCTGCACTTGCGGATTGTGGACGTTGAGTTGTGGCTGGCTGGTCAGGAACTGGTGCATATAATATTGCCCGCGCCGCGCATCCCATGTCCAGGCCGGGCCACCGAACACCGACTGCCAGTTGTTGGGCGGGGTGCCGTCCGCCTTAGGATCGGCCCAGACATACCAGTCAGCCTTGTCGCCGCTGCGACTGGCACGGCTTTGCGTGAACCAGTCATGCAGGTCGGAGCTATGGGCGAAAACCTGATCGATCGTGACCTTAAGCCCCAAAGCGTGGGCGCGGGCAACCAGCGCATCGAAATCCGCGAGGGTTCCAAATATCGGATCGACATCGCAATAATCGGCAATGTCATAACCAAAATCACGCATCGGCGAAGGGAAGAAGGGGGAAATCCAGATCGCGTCCGCCCCCAGCCGGGCGATATGATCAAGCCGCTGCGTAATCCCGTTCAGATCGCCAATGCCATCATCATTGCTATCCTGAAAGCTGCGCGGATAGATTTGGTAGAGGACCGCACCCTTCCACCATGGTTGGTCAGCATTATCGGCGGAATTGGGCATTATTGTTTCGCTCCGATCAGGACGGGCGGCAAATCGGCACCGCCGCAACCACGCCAATCTACACACCGGATATGACAGGTGAAGCCCCGCTTGGCGCGAGTCGTGTATCGGGCGAATCCGCACCGGCGACCGATTCGCCTTCCCCCGCCATCCACAGTGAACGAAGGCGCGCAAAGCTTCCGCTACGGAAAGCTGTGCCGATACGGCAGATGCATATTTTGCAACCGCGAACAAAGTTTTCGCACTTGCAGCAAAGCGTGATTTGCCGGACATAGGAGGTGCCTTTCAGGCATCCTCTCCTAAACTTTTACGGGCTGATCTTCGGATCGGCCCTTTTTTTGTGCGTTTCAGCGCTCGATTGGGCATGAGCCGGGCTGCAATGCGTAATATAATCGTCATTTTCGACGACTGGAGATGGCGGAGTGATTGTCACACCGTCATGCGTTCGTCATAAGGCACCATGACATTGCCCTCCGGCCCATCTTCTCCACCGATCGATCGTATCCAGCAAAATGTGCTGGCAGCATCCGAACGCCGCCTCCTCAACTGGCTTTGCGCCCGGATGCCGTTATGGGTGACGCCAGATCTTTTGACCGTGCTCGGCATGATCGGAGCCTTCGCCATTTTTGCCGGCTATGCCGCCAGCAGCCTGGAAGTCCATTGGCTGTGGCTCGCCATTGGTGGCTATGTCCTGCAGTGGTTCGGCGATTCGATGGATGGCAGCCTGGCCCGGTTTCGCAAGATCGAGCGGCCCTCCTATGGCTATTTTATCGACCATAGTTGCGACGGGCTGGCAACCTTGCTGATTTTGGCCGGGATGGGGGCCAGTCCCTATATCCGCATGGACGTGGCGCTGGTGGCGCTGGCGGGGTATCTGCTGTTGTCGATCCATGCCTATCTGGCAGCGCGCGTGGTGGGGGAGTTCAAACTGTCCTACCTGTCCGCCGGACCGACGGAATTGCGACTGATGCTGATCGGCATGACGCTGGCGATGATGGCGCTGGGCTATACGCCGGGTTGGTTCGGCGCGATTTCAGGGTTCGACCTGTTCGTCGGCATCGTTTCCGTCGTCCTGATCCTGCTGTTCGTCATCCAGACGCTGGTCACGGCAAAGCGTCTGGCGATCAGCGACGCAAAGGATGCGGGTCGGTAAAACTGGTTTCAGCGACGTGGCAAAGATTGTGCGCTTGCGTCATGCGCAGCGGTCGATCGCTGCTTCGCACGCAAAATCAACTCGTTCAGGCGCATTTCATCCTGAACGCCCGAAGCAAACGCCAGGCAAAGCCAGTCCAGACACCGCGCCAGTAAAAGCATGGTTTCCTCTCAATTATATTATGCCGGGCACTATAGCATAATTGTCCGGCTGGAGAAGAGGCTTGTTGGTGGCCGATCCAATCAGGCGCAGACCGCATCAGCTTCCGCCACCAGCTGCGCCAGACGCGCTGCGCTGACATCATCCAGTGGCGCGAACAGCAATAGCCTTTGCCCCGGCGCTTCCTCGATCGCATAGCTGGTATGGCGGAACATGATTTCGCCGACACCGGGCATATCGGCGATGTTCGTATCTTCGAAATGCGCCATGATTTCCGATTCCTGCCAATATTGACGGAAAAATTCGGACTGTTCCATCATGTCGGCAATGATGCCTTCAAAGACGTCGGGCTGGCTGGTGCGGCTATAATCCCATTTGAAACGGGCGATCAGGCGGCGGCACATGTCGCGAAACTTGTCGGGATCGGCCCGATAGCGCGGATTGAGCATCAGGATACGGAACAGGTTGCGCTGATCCCGCGGCATCTGGCTGTAATCGCGGAAGGCGCGGGAGACCAGTCGGTTCCAGCCAATGACCGTCCAATCCTCCACGATGACAAGCGCGGGAATGGACAGCGAGTCCATGAGATGTTGCGTGCCTGCATGGATCGTCTCGTCGCGGCGGGTTGCCAGTGGCGGCGGGCGGTGCTGAGCCAGGGCGAAGAGAAATTCGCGCTCATTGGGACTAAGGCGCAGAGTGCGGCTAAGTCGTTCCAGCATCGGCGCGGATAATTGCACCTCGCGACCCTGTTCGAACCATGTGTACCAAGTCACGCTCATCCCGGCGAGCGTCGCCACCTCCTCGCGCCGCAGGCCACGCGTCCGGCGGCGTTCGCCCGCAGGCAGACCAACGTCGGCCGGTGCCAGCTTGGCGCGGGCGGCTTTCAGGAAACGCGACAATTCTTCCCGCTGTGCCATGCCTTATCCAGTTACTCTCTATAATGGGACACTCAACGGCCTTCTTGCGTGCCGCTTCCTCTGCAAGACCCCTGTTCAAGGGTCGGCGACATGCCCGACACAAGACAGGAGAGTGCGGTTGGCTGGCAAGCTATTTCTGACCTGCGCGGTGACGGGAAGCTCACCCATGCCCGATCATCCCAATTTCCCGTTCCGGCCCGATCATGTCGCGGCCGAGGCGCTGGCCGCGGCGCAGGCTGGCGCGGCGATCATCCATTTGCATGTGCGAGACCGCGAAACCGGCGATCCATCACAGGCGCTGGACGATTATCGCGAGGTGGTAGGCCTCATTCGCGCGAAGAATGACGAGGTGATCCTGAACGTCACGACCGGTCCCGGCTGCACCTGGATGCAGAGCGATGATGATCCCGCGGTCTGTGGTCCCGGCACCCTGATGTTCACGGCACAACGACGGTTGGAGCATATTCTGGACCTGAAACCGGACATGTGCACGCTCGACATTTGCACCATGCAGCTTTGGGGCGGCGTCGCGATCAACCTCGACCCGATGATCACGACCATGGGTCATATGATCCAGGATGCCGGCGTCTTGCCGGAGATTGAGTGTTTCGAGGCCGGGGACTTCGTCTTTGCCGACGATCTGATGGCCAAGGGCGCGATTCCTAAAAATGCCCCCTTCACCTTCGTACTGGGGACCAAATATGGTCTGCCCGCCACGACCGAAGCGATGCTCTACGCCAGAAACCAGATACCGCGCGACACGCCGTTCACGGGCTTCGGGGTCAGCCGCCACAGCTTCCCGATGGCGGCGCAATCGGTGCTGCTGGGTGGCAATGTCAGGGTCGGCTTTGAAGACACCATCTATCTACGGCGTGGACGTTTGGCGGCTGACAATGCCGATCTGGTGCGCTGGGGCGTGGAAATGGTCGAGCGCATGGGCGGCGATATCGCCAGCGCCGGAGAGACTCGCGCAATGCTTGGCCTGAAACAATAAGGAGAGGGAAATGATGCAGGCAATCACAGCACCGATGGCCGATGTGCGGGGGCGGACGGCCTTCATTACCGGCGGCGCGAACGGCATCGGCCTTGGCATAGCGCGGGCGCTGGTGCGCGCCGGGGCCAATGTGGTGATCGCCGATATTCGGCAGAGTGCCCTGGCGGCAGCCAAAGCCGACCTGGCGGCAGACCACCAGGTCGAAACCGTGGAGTTGGACGTTACGGATCGGGCTGCTTTCGCGCGGGCGGCCGATGCTGCGGAGGCGCGATTCGGGAAAATCCACATATTGGTCGGCAATGCCGGAGTCGGCGTGATGGGGCCGGTACTGGAAGCACGCTTTGACGATTGGGATTGGGGCATGGGCGTCAATCTGGGTGGGGTAATCAACGGTCTCGTCACTATCCTTCCCCGGATCAAGGCGCATGGCGAGGGTGGTCAGATCGTCACGACATCGTCCCAGTCGGCCCTTCTTCCCATCAATTATTCGGCCATTTACACCGCGGCCAAGGCGGCTGTGCTGGGCATATCCGAAGCCATATGTGGGGAACTCGCGGCAGAGAATATAGGCGTATCGGCATTCATGCCGGGGCCGGTGCAGAGCAATATCGCCCATAGCGGCGAATTGCGGCCCGCGGAATATCGTGAAGATAGCGGCTATCGTGAGCGCGAGGAAGAACTGGAAAAGCGCCCCGTCTCACCGCTCTGGATGAGCGCGGACGAAGTGGGTGAGCGGGTGCTGGCGGGCATCCGCGCAAATGACCTGTATATACTGACCCACCCGGAATTTGCGCCGGGTATGCAGTCGCGCTTTGATGCGATCATGGCATCGATGCCACAGGAAACCGTCAATCAGGCACGCGCCAGGGAAATTGGTTTCCTGTTGTCCAATCCTGCATTCAACGCACAACTCGCGCGGCGCACAGCGAAGGAAACTGTCGCCAATTGAACATCATGTGCCTCTGGCCGGGCGAGAAGGGGCTAGCCCGGTCAGCTTTTTGGATCAGCGACTGATCAGTAATTCCACTGAACCTGGGTGCGGATCAGATTGCCTTCGGCGCGGCCGGTGCGACGTTCGTCCGCTTCAGCGCGCTTCATCCGAGCATAAGCCATGGTGATTTCCAGCGCCTTCCATGGTTGCCATTCCAGCCCCAGTTCAAATTCGTCGGTTTCCAGACGCGGAGCATTGGTCCCGGCCTTCCAGCCGCCACGATAATGCTGCCAGCGGCCATAGGGCATCAACGATCCCAGACCTTCCGTGGGCAGACGCATCATCGCCTGAACATAGCCGCCTTGCAGGTTCTTCGTTTGGATCGACTGGGTGGCGACATCATATTCCGGCCCCTTGCCCCAATTCCATTCGGCCTGAATGCCAAAGGGCTTGGGATAGAGCATGGCGTGCAGGCCAACGCGGTTGTCCTTGTAGGTGACGGGACTGACGCCGCCGCTGCGCAGTTCGGGCTGGACGTCGTTGATCATGGCCGATCCACCAAATTCGACGACCTGGTCGCCAATCTCGAACGGCCATGTCGCCAGCGCTACCTTCATCAGGCCGCGATTCTGTTCCGTCTTGTTGACGCCTTGCCCGTTGAACACACCGATGCCGAACGCGCCGTAATTGCCGAACAATTTTTGCCCGTCATCGGCCAGATCATCCCAGATTTTCTGAACCGAAGGCGGGGTGTAATAGGCGATCACACCCAGATCCCGTTCACCCGGAACCGCGCTGTTGATCGCGTCGCTGCGATCCAGTGTCAGCCGGTTGGACGATGACTGCATATTTTCCCAGCCATAGGGCACTTTCGACTGGCCAAAGCGCAGGCGGAATGTCTTGGCCTTGTCCAAGAAAATGTCGGCATAGGCGTCGCGCAACTGGGCAAAGCCCTCGCGCCTTTCGCTGCCCACCTGATTATTGACGGCGGTAGCGAAGTCGGGCTGGAGATAGAGCGAGACGCGATCCGAAACGTCCCCCTGGATGACCAGACGGACACGACGCAGCGAGAAGCCGCCCCGATCCGAAATCCCGCTATCATGCACGGAACGCAGCCGCGACTGGCCAGCAGGCGCACTGTCATCGCCGGACAGGAAGGCATTGTAGCGCATCTGGGTATAGCCGCGCAGGGTCAACCGGTCATACCAGGCCTTGGACTTGCCCGCTTTGGCAGCAGGGGTCGGTGCAGGGGCCGATGCCAGCACCGTGGCAGCCGGGGCCGGTGTCGTGGTGGGCGCGGCAGACTGCGGCGGGACCTGCGCGACGACCGGCGCTGCTTGGTTCTTGTTCGCAGCAAGGGCCGTCATCAGCGATTGAACCTGGGCTTTGAGCTCGTCGATCTGCGCTTGCAACTGCTCTACCGTCTGGGCTTGCGCCGCCTGCGGCATCAACGCCAGCAGGCTGACCGCCAGGCCCATCTGGAAATGTTTCGATCCGATCATTCGCTCGCCCCTCGTCTGTCCGGGGGGCGTTTATGTCGATTGAATGACAGCTATATGACACTGATTGACTTAATTCTGTAACAATATAGCGATCAAGATCTACGCTTCAGCCCAGTCCCAACAGCTTGGCCGCATTGTCCTTCATGATCAGCGGCAGCACGTCTTCGCGAAAGCCCGCCGCCCGCGCGGCATCGATCCATTTCTCCGGACGGATAAGCGGCCAGTCCGACCCGAACAGCATCTTATGCTTTAGTTGCGTATTCGCGTATTGGATCACCTGCTTTGGGAAATATTTTGGCGACCATCCCGACAGGTCCATGAACACATTGTCCTTGTGCAATGCCATCGACAGGCTTTCGTCGGTCCATGGCCAGCTGGGATGGGCCAGTATGATCTTCATGTCGGGAAAATCGACCGCGACATCGTCGACCAGAATCGGCTGACCATATTTCAGGCGTACCCCGCCGCCGCCCTTCATTCCCGTGCCCATGCCCGAATGGCCGGTATGGAAGATGGCGGGCAATCCATGTTCCGCGATCACTTCATAGATGGGATAGGCCACCCGGTCCGCGGGGTGGCAATCCTGCATGATGCCATGAAATTTGAATCCCCTGACGCCATGATGTTCGACCAGATCGCGCGCCTCCCGCGCGCCGAGTTTGCCCTTGCGCGGGTCGATCGATGCAAAGGGAATGACGATATCGTCATGTTCCGCTGCAATGTCGGCAATCTCATAATTGCTGATCCGCTTGGCGCCGATGCCACTCTCGCAATCGACCGTGAACAGGCAGAAGGCGATATTCTGCGCGCGATAATAAGCGATGGTTTCGGGAATGGTCGGACGCTTGCGGTCCGCCTTGAAATAGGTCGACGCCGCATCGAAAAATTTGGCCATCACCGGGTCCTCCGGATCATGGCAGGACACCTCGGCATGGACATGCACGTCGATGGCCAGGATTTTGGATGGATCAATCGGCATGGGCGGATTCCAATATCTTGTCTTCGTTGGCACGGTGGATGACATAGGCGCGGATGTCTTCAATTTCCGCTGCTGACAGGATCGATGCAAAGCTGACCATGCCATTATCCTTGAGCGCGCCGTCATGCACGACTTGCCCCCATATGTCAGCGTCGTTCAGCATGCCGCTATGGCGCAGGTCAGGGACAATGCTGCCGCCAATCGCCGCGTCGCCATGGCAGACACTGCAATAGCGGCCAAATAGCGCGCCGCCTGCCGCGATCTTCGCAGCGTTTGCTGTCGATGGCGGCGGATCAAGCGGCATTTTGGCCAGCGGCGGGGCAGGGGGCAGAGCCGCCTTGCCATCCAGTTTGAACACCAGCAGGCGCGAGATATTGCGGCTCGGCCCGCTCTTGTCTGACAGAATGCCCGGCGCCAAAGCCCAGACACCGCCCCAGCCGGCCATGACCGCGACATATTGCTGCCCGTCCAGTTCATAGCTGATCGGCGCTGCTACGATGCCGGTTTGCGCCGGAAAGGACCAGAGCTTGCGTCCGTCCCTGGTGGCATAGGCGTTGAACTCTCCGGTAGCTGTGCCCTGAAACACCAAATCGCCGCCGGTTGCGAGCAGGCCGCCATTCCACGGCCCTTTATAGGACACGCGCCAGCGTTCCTTTTGCGCAACGGGATCCCAAGCGATCAGCGCGCCACTTGTCGCCTTCATCGCCGCCTCGCGTGCCGCCTTGTCAGCGGGCATGGCGGCGGCAGCGAAATCGATGCCGACATTGAACCCCAACTTGTTGGCCTTCCAGCCTTTTTCGGGAATATAGGGGAAGGCGGCCAGGTTGGCGGGGATGAACACCAGCGAGGACTTCGGATCGAACGCCATCGGGTGCCAGCTATGCGCGCCGGTTGGGCCGGGGGAGCCGATGAAGGGCTGCCCAGTCCTGTAATAGCGCGCTTGCAGATTTTCGATCGGCCGGCCGGTCGTCATGTCGATGCCGCTTGCCCAGTTGACCGGTACAAAATTCTTCGCCGAGAGCAGCTGCCCGTTGGTACGGTCAAGCATGTAGAAAAATCCGTTCTTGGGCGCCTGCATCAACACTTTGCGCTTGGCACCACCGATATCGAGATCGGCGAGTATGATATGCTGGGTGGCGGTGAAGTCCCAACTGTCGCCCGGCGTCGTCTGATAATGCCAGGCATATTGCCCTGTCCTGGCATGGACTGCGACGATGGACGAAAGATAGAGGTTGTCGCCCTTCCCATCCGACCGATAGGCCTGGTTCCAGGGCGATCCGTTGCCGACGCCGATATAGAGAAGGTCCAGCTCCGGATCATAGGCCATTGCGTCCCAAACCGTGCCGCCGCCGCCCTGCTTCCACCATTCGCCATGCCATGTGGCGGCTGCCTTCTTCAGATAGTCCGGTTCCTTTTCAGTGCCGGGCTGTGCCGGGACAGTGTAAAATCGCCAGCGCTCCTTGCCCGTGTCCGCATCATAGGCCGCGACATAGCCACGCGCCCCGAATTCCGCGCCGCCATTGCCGATGATGACCATGCCGTTCACGACACGCGGCGCGCCGGTAATGGTGTAATTCTTGCTCTGGTCCAGCGTGACGACGCTCCAGACCGCTTTGCCGGTTGCGCGATCGATGGCGATCAGGCGCCCGTCGAGCGTGCCGACGAAAATCTTGTTGCCCCATGCCGCCACGCCGCGATTGACCGCGTCGCAACAGGCCTTCACCAATGTTTCGCGCGGCACAGCCGGGTCGAACGACCAGAGCAGCTTGCCAGTACGCGCATCATAGGCCTTCACCATGCTCCATGCGGTCGAGACATAGAGCACGCCGTCGATGAACAAAGGCGTCGCCTCCTGCCCGCGATTGGTATCGAGATCAGCGAACCAGTCCAGGCCCAGCCTGCCGATCGTATCCTGATTGATCGTAGTCAGCGGGCTGAAACGTTGCTCGTCATAGGTGCGCCCGGTCGAGAGCCATTGCGCGGGCGCGGCGGCAATGATCCGCGCCGCGTCAACGCCACCGACGCCCGTTGCGCCATTGCCCTGGCTACAGGCGGCCAGCGCCAGACTGCCGATCGTCATTGCCCAGACTGCAACCCGCATGCTCATCCCGTCCTTCATTCTCGCGGATGTTTTCACCCGTCGTTCAGTTCACCATGCGCTCGCCCGACCAATGGGCCGCGCGCAAAGCTTTCTTGTCCATTTTCCCCGCCGCCGTCCGTGGAATGGCGGTGACAAAGGCCACGCTTTTAGGTGCCTTTACGCCGCCCAACCGGGCCTTGGCATGGGCAATGATGACAGCTTCCTCAATATCATCGGCAACAACAACGGCATGAACGGCTTCTCCCCATTTTGCGTCGGGGATGCCGATGACGGCGCATTCGCGCACAAAGGACAGTTCGGTGATCGCGGCCTCCACTTCCGCGGTGAAAACATTAAAGCCACCGGACACGATCATGTCTTTCTTGCGATCGACAATATAATAAAAGCCGTCGTCATCACGGCGCGCGATGTCGCCCGTATGATGCCAGCCAAAGGTGCGGATGTCGGCAGTTTCCTGTGCCATCGCATAATATTCGCGCGACACAAGCGCGCCGCGCACCACCAGTTCGCCTGCCTCTCCATTGGGCAGCAAATGCCCGTCATCGTCCATGATGCCGACCATGACTGAACGGGTAGGCGAACCACAGCTGGAAAGTCGTTCCGGCCGATCCCCTGCGGCCGCCGCCGCCACGACTTCAGGTGAGAGCCAGGTGACGATCATCGGTGCTTCCACCTGACCATAGGCCTGACACAGGCATGGTCCGAAAATCTCGACCGCGCGGCGCAGTTTTTCCGGGGAAACGGGCGAGCCGACCAGCAGGAAAATCTTGAGCGACGAGGTGTCGGCATCCGCCAGTTGGGGCGCGTCGAGCAGGCCATATAGCGCGGTTGGCGGCATATAGACATGGGTCACACGGTGCGCAGCGATCGCGTTCAGCACGGCGGCGGGATCGAAAGCGGGAAGTATGATCTGCGTCGCGCCGAGCGATAGGGTCGCCAGCGCGACCGGGCCAGCAGCGTGCGAAATGGGGGCAACCACCAGCGACACGGGAGCGGGGGTGCGTCCATCGACCGCCTGGGCGACCGTTTCGATCATCGTGCCCCAGCCGCTGTTGGTGACGACCACGCCCTTGGACGGGCCAGTCGTGCCGCCGGTAGGGAAGAGACCGACGACATCGTGGGGACGCCCGAACGGATCGGACAGGTCGGGCAGGGCGTCACCATCGACTTTGGCAATGAACTGGTCGAGCGATAGGTCGCCATCCTGCGCGCGATCCAGGCAGATGAAATGCCTAAGCCCTGCCACGCGCGCCTTGAGTTGCATAACGTCGGCGGACTGGTCGCTATGATAGAATAGCCAGCTACAGCCGACATAGTCGAGATAGGCGGCGTTTGCGTCGATCGCGTTGCGGGTGTTGACCGGCACCCACTGCCCATTGGCGCGCCAAATCGCCAGTAGGGCGACCATCATTGCAGCGCTGTTGGGACCGTAAAGTGCGATCGGTTCCTGATTGCGGAACCCTCCAGCGTAGAGGGCTGCCGCGATCTGCCGGGTCAGCCTGCTGACCTGCGCGAAGCTGAGCGTTTCGCCGCTCACCGCGTCGATCAGGCAGGCATGATCGGGGTCGATGTCATGGCCCCGGTCGAAATAATCGATCGCACGCATTGTTTCAGCCCCAGCGGTTAATCTCCGGGCCAGGCGCCCAGATCGCTTCGGGATGCGCGACATTGGCAAGGCCTAGCGCACGCGCTACCGCCGGGCGGGCACGCAATCGGATTTCCCAGGCGTTAGTCAACGGTGACGCGGCAAAGGCTTCCGGAACGATGCTTCGCATGCCAGCCAACCAGGCATGGGTTTCCAGATCGGCGATGGAAAAATCACCCATCAGCCAGTCGCGACCATCGGCCAGTTGCGTTTCCAGTTTCTCGACCGCCTGGGCAATCTTTACGCGGCTGTCGGCCAGTCGGGCTTCGTCAGCGCGACCTTCCACCGCATCGCGCCAACGTTGCTCCAGATCCGCGCTGGCGATCCCGGCGGGAACAGCGGCAGGCGGGTGTGCGGCGACACCCAGACAGGCCGCGGCAGGGGCAACCCGCTCTATGACATAGCGGCACCATGCCATCATTTGCCAGCGGGCATAGGGATCGGCCGGGCGCAGCGCCGGACCACTGCCAATCTCGTCGAGATAGCAAGCCAGGAACACGCTGTCGGTCATCGCGACGCCATCGACAATGAAGACTGGCCCTTCGCCTTCGATGGACTGGTCGACTTCGATCGGATGGGGCAGGGCGGGCGCGTGGCGATCGCCCGCGACCAGGTCAAACTCCCGCAAGTCCAGCGTCACATCCTTCTCGAATGCGGCTGCCAGAACGGTGAAGGACGGGCCATTGGGCTGGCCGTGGTAGAGGATCCTCGTCATGCTGGTTCGCTTTCAAGCAGGGAGATACGGCGGGCGAGGTCTGTGCGCCCCAGCGCCCAGCATGCTCGCGTCGCGGGGCGCGCGTAGATGGCGCGCAGCCAACGCATGATATTGGGGGTCAAATCGTCATTGCATAATTGCGGCTGCGACAGCGGCATGGCGTAAGCGAGATTGAAGCCGTTAATGTCGGCCAGGCCATAGCTGTTGGAGGCCAGCCAATCGCGCTGGCCCAATGCCTGTTCCAAATAGGTGATGCCAAGAGCGACGCGACGCTGGGATTCGGCCATCTCTTCCGCCGAAAAGGCGCCGTTGATCGCCTTGCGCCAGGCAATGCGTCGTTCCGGCATCGGAATGCGATCGATCGCCGCTTCCAGTTCGGCGGGGTCCTTCTGCCGCACGGAAGGACCAACGAACACACTCCACCCGATCATCGAGAAGCTGGGGGCAAGCCATTGGTCGAGAAATTTCATCCACCACCGCGTGCGCCATTGATCGACCGGGTCGACCGGCATCAGGCGGGGACCATCGAACGCCTCATCGACATATTCCATGATCGCTGTGGATTCGGTCAGCACATGCTGCCCATGGGTCATCGCGGGAATGGTGCCGAGTGGGTTGACGGCCAGATAATCCGGCTTGTGCTGGTCGAAATTCAACAGATCGAGATAATGGCTGTCGAACGCCACGCCTTTCTCAAACAGCGCCAGCATCGGCTTGCCCGAATTGGCGTTGGGTTCCCAATGGTAGAGGGTAACGTCGGTCATGCCGATAATGTCTCCATGGTCCAGAAGACCGGGCGGCGCGAGACCGCCCGGTCAGGCGGGGATCAGAATTTCTTTTTGACCGAAATCGCCCATTCGCGTGGGTTGCCAGGGCGCCCCTTGCGCACGCCCGCGCCTGCGCCGCGCAGGTCGAACACCGACAGGAAATAATATTTATCGAACAGGTTGGTGACTTCGAGCGATATGTCGAGGTCATTGTCGGCGTTAGCCCAGGTCAAGCGCGCATTGGCGAGCGTATAGGCTGGCACGAAATTGAGGTTGCGGGTGGTGCCGATTACCGAGGAACCGGCATATTTCTTGTCCTCATAAGTGACGTCGAAACGGGGTGTCAGGCTGCCTGCGCTATCGAGGTCGATCTTATATTGCGCGCCCAGGCTGAACTTCCAGGGTGGCGATACTGGCGGATCGTCAGCCGAAACGCCGCCCGGATTGGTCGGATAGGCCGCCGCCGGGCTAAGGCTGCCCGCCTTATATTTAAAGTCGAGATAGCTGATCGATGCGTCGATCGCGAGGCCATCGACCGGATAGGCTGTCAGCTCCGCCTCGAACCCCTTGACCTGCGCGTCGCCGGCATTGAGGCGGGCAGCGCAAGGAGCGCCAGGGCAGGTCAGTACCGGGATTTGAATGTCCGTATAGTCGTTGATGAACGCGGCGGCATTGAAGCGCAGACGACGATTGAACATATCGCTCTTGAAGCCGATTTCATAAGCGATGAGCTTTTCTGGCTGGAAGGCAATAACCTGGTCGGTATTGAACGGACGCGGGTTGCTCCCACCACCCTTGAAGCCGGTGGAAACCGACCCATAAACCATGACATGATCCGATAAGCGATAATCGGCCGCGATCCGATAGTCCCAACGCTTTGCGCTATAGTGGGCGGTCAATCCGGACAATGCCGTCACGATTTCAGTGACATTGCCGTTGCGATTATAATCCAGTGTGTCCGCGCCTGAGTAACTCAGCCCATATACAGCGCCGACCGGGTCGAGAAAGGCATTGACGGTGCCGTCATAGTTCAGGCGGAAATAGGTCTGATCCTTTGACTCGCTCGTATATCTTACACCGCCACTGATCGTCATACGCTCCATCGGTTTCCACGACAAATGTGCAAACACGGCCTTGGCGTCGGCCTTGGTCGGATCGGGCTGGCGGAACTGGAGCGGATAGACCGGGACATAGCGAATGTCCTGAAGGGAATCATAGGTCGACTTCTGCTTGAAATAATAGCCGCCCACAGTCCCGTTCAACGTATCGCCCAATTCGGCGTTCAGCCGGACTTCCTGACTGAAACTCCAGTTTTCCAGATAATTGCGGCCAAAGCCGATATTGGCAGGGGAGATGTCATCATCGGAATCGAATTGCGTATCAAACGCCCGATAGCCAGTGATGGACGTCAGCGCGAAAGCGTCACTCAGCTTGTAATTGATCTGGCCCGACACACCCCACCCTTGGTAGAGGCTGCGGTCTGTCCCTTGCGTTGCGGCCAGCGGCGTGCCAGCCGCACCGAAAGGATCGACCGGGATCGGCGGCGTCCAGACGCCTGCGGGCTGACCAGTGCCGATATAGTTGCAATAGCGACCGCATATGAACCGATTGTCATAGGGAATGCCTGGCGCCGGATTGGTGTTGGGCGAATTGACCGTGCTGGTTTCCAGCAGCACTTCGCCAGCAATCGTATGTTCGTCGCGAGTATAGTCACCGATGATCGTCACATCGAACCTGTCGCTCGGTTCCCAGAACAGGATGCCACGGATCGCCTGATAGCCAACGCCGCCCAGCTTGCTGATAACGCAGTCGCCCGCAGGTTGGGTCGATGCGATACCGCTGCCCGGATTGGCGCAACCATAGTCGATACGATCGACAAACCCCTCCTGCTGCCGCGCCACACCGGAAATGCGCGCCGACAGGGTGCTGGTAATACCAAAGTCCGCCGCTGCGCGGATGCCGATGCGGTTACGGATACCGTAATTGACCTCGACAAAGCCTCCACCGTCTCCCGACGGGCGTTTTGAGTAGAGCTTGATTGCGCCACCTTCGGCATTGCGCCCGGCAAGGGTACCCTGCGGCCCGCGCAATATCTCAACCCGATCGAGATCAAGTAGCTCGAACACTGCGCCCGTCAGTTGAGGATAATAGACATCATCAATGTAGATGCCGACGCCTGGTTCATAGGCAGGGTTAAAGTCATTCTGCCCCACACCGCGGATCGATGCGGAAATGGACGGACCAAAAGACGCGCCTTGGGGCTTGAGCGAAACGTTCGGCGACGCATCCGCGACCTGGGCCAGATTAACCTGGCTCTTCGCCTCCAATTCCGCCGCGCTGACGGCAGTGATGGAAATCGGCGTATCCTGAAGCCGCTGTTCGCGGAACTGGGCGGTAACGACAATGTCGGCAACCATGGCGGACGACAGTGCATCCTGTTCAGCGGCCTGCGGCGCCGATGGCGGAGGAGCCGAAGACTGCGCGGATGCCGGCGTCGTGATGGCAAGGATTGATGTCGATGCCAACAAGGCATGCGTCATCGTGGTACGAAGCACGTACTGCATGGGGAACCCCCTCTCCAAAACTGGCTTGAGATCCGTCCTGCCCGGACGTGACCCGCCTGTGACGCTGCTGTGCGTCGATTGTTAGTAAGGCATACAAATTTCGACGTTGCAAGAGCCTCTTTGGCCCCGCAACAACTATTGACCCAATATTTGACAATATTGGGAGATCGCAAATAATACTGGTATCTATGTTGGTGTTATTAGCAGTAACAGGCTGGAGTTAGGCCCGTGGGCAACTCTTTGATAAACCTTGCCTCTGGTTTTGAGCCGTCAGACATAGACGCGGCGAAGCAATTCCACGAGCATCGCGGTTTCCGCTGGACTGAACCGGGCTTTTAGCCAGTTTTCATGTTCGGCAATGCAATTGCGGGCCGCCGCCAGCGACTCGCGCCCAGCATCCGTGAGGCTGAGTGTCTGGCGACGGCGATCCTGCTTGGATTCTCCGCGTTTTAGGAAGCCGCGATCCTGCATCCGGTTGACGATCGCCATCACGCTGGCCCGGTCCATTTTCAGCCGCCGACCAATATCTGCCTGCGCTATGGCGGGCTGATCCTGGATCAGCCAGAGCACCGCGACCTGCTTCTGGGTCAGCCCCAGATCGCTGAATGTTTCGGTAAAATGCTGATAGACCGCCGCGCTCGCCAACCGGATATGGAATCCAACCAGACCGTCGATGCCGCTGAGGCGGGGGTCAGGGAACAGCGCGAGCGGATCAAGGTCCTTATTCATGGTATTCATAGTAACAGTGTGCAGACTAAAGGCTTTTACGTCAATCCTGGAACTTGAATATATGTGTGTGTCACATACAATAAGGTGAAGAATCATAAGCGGAGGATCAGTTGTGGCGCATTTCCCCGAAACGCCTTCCTTCACAGGCTTCAATACGCCATCGCGGATCGAGGCAGACATTGCGGACCTGGACATGATCGGCACGGTGCCGCCCGAACTGGACGGAGCCTTTTATCGGGTCCAACCCGATCCGCAATTTCCGCCTCGGCTGGGCGATGATATTGCCTTCAACGGCGATGGCATGATCACCATGTTCCGGTTCAAGGACGGGCGGGTCGATTTCCGCCAGCGCTGGGCCAAAACCGACAAATGGCGACTGGAACATGAAACGGGGAGGGCGTTGTTCGGCGCCTATCGCAACCCGCTGACCGATGATGAGTCCGTCAGCGGAAAAATACGCGGCACCGCCAACACCACCGCCTTCATCCATGGCGGCAAACTCTATGCGCTGAAGGAGGACAGCCCCGCACTGGCGATGAACCCGGCAACGCTGGAGACGGACGGCTATACCCGCTTTGGCGGCGCGATGACCGGCCAGACCTTTACCGCCCACCCCAAGATTGACCCGGCAACCGGCGACATGATCGCGTTTGGCTATGCAGCTAAGGGGGTGCTGACTCGCGATATGACCTATTATGTCGTTTCGCCGGACGGGACGCTGAAGCAGGAGCTTTGGTTCGAACTTCCCTATTATGCGATGATGCATGACTTCGCGATTACGCCAGATTATGCCCTGTTCCATGTCGTTCCCAGCACGTCCAGTTGGGAAAGGCTGGAACAGGGCCTGCCCCATTTCGGGTTTGATACGACCCTGCCGGTCTATCTTGGCGTATTACCTCGCCGGGCCGATGCAACCGCCGCCGACATACGCTGGTTCAGGCGCGACAACTGCTTCGCCAGCCATGTCATGAACGCATTTCAGGAGGGGACGAAAATCCATTTCGACACGCCCGAGGCGAAGAACAATATGTTTCCCTTCTTCCCTGACATTCACGGTGCGCCGTTCAATCCGCAGGAGGCCGCAAGTTTCCTGACTCGCTGGACCGTGGACATGGCGTCCAATGGTGATGCCTTTGCCGGAACGCAGCGACTGACGGGCATGATCGGTGAATTTCCGCGTATTGACGACCGCTTCACCGGGCTGCCCTATCGCTATGGCTGGATGCTGGTGATTGATCCCACCCAGCCGGTCGAATTGAAAGGCGGCAGCGCCGGGGGCATGATCATGAACACGCTGGGCATGGTCGATCATATGACGGGCAAGGAACAAAAATGGTGGTGCGGACCCGTGTCGTCGCTCCAGGAGCCATGCTTCATCCCGCGAGCGGCCGACGCGCCGGAGGGGGACGGCTGGATCGTCATGGTGTGCAATCGCCTGGCCGAACATCGCTCCGACCTGTTGCTGTTCGATGCGACCGACATCGCCAAGGGACCGATCGCGCAGATCCGCGTACCCATCCGCCTGCGATTTGGACTGCACGGCAACTGGGCAAATGCCGATCAGATCGGACTGGCGGCTTAGGGACTATACCGGCTCCCCCGCCGCACGGGCGCGGGGGAGCAGGCTGGCATGGTCGCGCTCGACCCGGAACAAGATGATCAGCAGCAGGATGACGATCAGCGGTGCGACCCAGTTGATCGCCAGGATCGCTCCACCCAGATCGCCGCCCCGCGCGTCGCTGATCATGCCCACGACATAGGGGCCAGTCCCCAGGCCAAAGATGGTCGAGACCACGACATAAAGGCTGACAGTCAGCCCCCGCATGCGGGGCAATACTTGCTCGAACATCAACGCATAGATTGGCGGCATCCACATCGTCAGGATGAGGCTGTAGAGGGTGAAGCGCAGGTAGAAATCGCCTGCATCGGGCGCGCGATAGACCCAGAGCGCAACGAACGGCGACACGCCCATGGCAAATAATGCGACCCAAACGCGGCGTGAAAGACGATGTGCGCCGATGCGATCGGACAGGGGGCCGGCGATTAGCGGGCCGACGACCCCTAAACCTGCCGAAAGCAGGCCAAATTGCATGCCCGTCATTGCAGGCGAAAGGTCATAGGTCTTCATCAGGAAAGATGGGGTAAAGCCCATCACGCCATAGTTGATCACACATTGCAGCGCGCCCGCGGCGATGCAGAGCAGCAGCGAGGGCTTTCCAGTAATAACGGTGAAAGCAACGGGATCGCGCCGTTTGAGATTTTGTAGCAGATTGGCAATGACGAAGGCGCCAAAGCCAATAACGCTCCATTGCACGACATGCGGGCTGATCGAAAAACCGCCGAGCAGCAAGGGCGGACGGGGCGATACCAATTCCGCAGCGTGCATGGCGCCAAGCGAAGCGAGGATGATCATGGCGAGCAGCCCGATATTGAGCGCCCATTCCCGACAACTGGCGCGCGCGCGTCGGAGGCTGAGCCAATGAACGCCAGGCGTTACAGCCGCCAACACCGCCCAGCTGGCGAGGAAGGGGTGGGGATCGGGTGGGCTCGCGATACCGTCGATGGCACCGCGCCGTGGTTCCTTCAGTCTGGCCATCAGAATGGCGATGATGAAGCCGGGCGCGGCGGCGATGGCGAAGGCAAATTGCCAGCCCGCCAGCCCCAGCGGGGCGCCGCCGCCGACATAGCGCGCGTCCCACCATTGCGCGGCAACGCCGCCGATGATCAGCGACCCGCCAAGGCCCAGGGCTATGGCAGCGGCGATGACCGCCATGACCAGACCGCGGCGCTGCCGGGGAAAATAATCATAGGCCAGGCTCGTGCCAGCCGGTTGGGCGGCCGCTTCGCCGATGCCGACGCACAGGCGGGACAGCATCAGGGTGAAGAAGCCCCCTGCGAAAGCCGCCCCGGCGGTCGCGATTGACCAGAAACTGATGCTTGTCGCCAGTAGCCGCGTACGGATCCAGCCATCGGCCAGTCGACCCAAAGGCAAGGAGAAGAGCGCATAGAAGAGCGCGAACACTGTGCCGTAGAGCAGTCCCATCTCCGCGTCGCCAATGCTCAGATCCGCCTTGATGGAGGGGGCCAGTATAGCAAGGATGTTGCGGTCGAGCAGGCTGACCATGTTGGTCGCGGCCACCAGTGCCAGCGCATAATAGGCCGTGCTGCGAGGCGGGACGCCCGAACTCACAGGCCGAACAGACGCTGGGCGTTCGTCTGCATCAGCTTGCGCTTGGCCGTGTCGGATATGTCCAGCAGATCATGGACGCGTACCTCATCGGGCACATATTGGTAGGGATAGTCCATCGCGTACAGGACCCGATCTTCCCCCAGCACCTTTTGGGCGAACTGTATGGCGGGTTCCCACGCCATGCCACTGGTCGTGACGCTTAAATTACTGCGCATATAATCGTGGATGGTCTTCTTGAGCGGCATCATCCGTTCGTACCGTTGCGAACGCACACCCGCCTGATGCATATAATCCAGCCGATACAGCCAATAGGGTAGCGCCTCCCCCATATGACCGACGATGATCTGAAGATCAGGATAGCGGTCGAAAATGCCGATGGTGATAAGGCGCAGCAGGTGCATACCCGTTTCCACCCCAAAGCCGAAGATCGCGCCGTCCAGCCCGGCATCCAGCATCGGCCCGATCATCGCGTCGGGCGGGGTGGAAGGGTGGATATAGAGCGGCTGGCCGGTTTCCGTGAGTGCGCGGAAGATCGGATCGAATTTGGGATCGTCCAGATATTCACCCTGCGTATGGCTGTTGACCATAACGCCCTTGAAGCCAAGGTCGCGGGCACCGCGCCGGATCTCGGCAGCCGACCAATCCGGGTCTTGCGGCGCGATGGATGTCATGCCGACAAAGCGTGTCGGGTGCGCGGCACAGCGGTCAGCCAGATGATCATTAGCGCGGCTGACCATCGCCTTGGCCTCGCTCATGTCCAGCAACGGTTGCACGCCGGGCGATGTGAGCGACAGGATGGCGACGTCGATGCCGGTCGCGTCCATATCGGCCAGCCGCCGATCGCCCAAATCCAGCAGGCGGTCGATAATCTCGGTAGCGCGGGGCGAAGGCGACTGCCCGTAAAAGCCCCAGAGCGAGGTCATGCCCCGGTCCGCACTGCCATCGCGCACCATGCGCAGATAGGCGTCGATCTGCTCTCGTGTCGCGAAAGCCTCCTCGGTCGCGATACGCAGATAGCCGCGATCGCCGCCGGTTTTTAAGTCATGCGTCATGGATTATCCTTCATGGATGGCTTTGGTAACGAGACAGGCTTCAATGCCTTCCGGCCCGTCCTCCGCGCCATGACCAGACCATTTGACTCCGCCAAATGGCGCGTCAGACCCGCCGATCATCGCGGTATTGATCCCCACCATCCCCGCTTCGATCGCGCGCGCGACCCGACGTTGGCGGGCGGCGTCGCTGGTCCAGGCATAGGCGGCAAGGCCGTAGGGCAGGCGGTTTGCTTCAGCAATCATCGCAACTTCGTCGGGGAAGCTATTGATAAGAGCCACTGGCCCGAACGGCTCCTCGTTCAGGATCGCCGCAGTCAGCGGTGTGCCAGACAGGACCGTGGGCGCATAGAAATAGCCCGTATTGCCGATCCGCGCGCCGCCGGTCTCAAGGCACGCACCCTTCTCAACCGCGTCACCGATCAGCCGGTCCATTGCGTCAAGCCGCCGGGCGTTGGCCATAGGCCCCATGATGCTGCCATCGGCCAGACCATCACCAACGACGATCTTCTCCGCCTGCTCGACAAAGCCTGTGAGGAAGCGATCGTAAACCCCTGATTCCACAATGAAACGGGTTGGTGACACACAGACCTGCCCGGCATTGCGATATTTGCCTGCAACCACCGTATCAAGTGCACGGTCAAGATCGGCATCGTTGAAGATCAATACCGGGCCATGGCCGCCCAGTTCCATCGTCGTGCGCTTGCAATCGTCCGCCGCCAGCTTGGCCAGATGCTTGCCTACGCTGGTCGATCCGGTGAAGCTCATTTTGCGAATGATCGGCGATGATAGCAAATGGCGCGACACTTCGTCCGGCACGCCAAACACGGCCTGTGCGACATCGCCGGGAAGGCCAGCGTCAAGCAAACATTGCAATATCCCCAGCGCGGACGCCGGCGTTTCCTCCGCTGCCTTCAATATCACCGAGCATCCCGCCGCGATGGGCGCGCCCAGCTTGCGTCCGGGATTGCCGATCGGGAAATTCCACGGAGCAAAAGCGGCGACCGGGCCGACCGGCTCCTTCGTCACGGTCGATCGCTGACCTGCCGGACGCACCAGTGCGCGACCGTAAAGGCGAAAAGTTTCACCCGCATAGAAATTGAACAGGCCGACGTTCATCATCACTTCGATGCGCGCTTCGGCCAGCGTCTTACCTTGTTCCAGTGTTGCAGTCCGAGCGAGCTGTTCCTGCCGCTCGACCATCAGCCTTGCCGCACCCTGCAACACCGCGGAGCGCTCCTGTGGCGTGGAGTCACGCCAGCGCAGGAAGCCGCGTTGAGCAGCTGCCAAGGCAGCGTCCAGATCCTCCACGTTGGCAAGCGGCAAATCGGCGAGCACACCGCCTGTGGCGGGATTGACGACGCTGTGCGTACGCCGACCCCCGCCACTGACGCGCTGGCCATCGATCATCAAATATAGCTCTGGATAGGTCATGGAGATTAGACTTTCACAGCGCTACGGGCGGTGCGTTCGCGGTCGATATCGCCTTGCCAGCGTTCCGCCACAATCTCCCGCCCGGTCACGGGATGCCTCATGTGGAAAGGGACGACCTTGTGCGTCGGCCACAGCCAGGCATCCTCGATCAGCGCATCGGGACCGGTCGGGTCGGCAGGATAGACTTCCTTGGGGAAAGGGACATATTCCGGCTTTGTATTGGCCCAGCCGGTTTCAAAATCGGCGTGCCATTGGGGCAGATAATTCAGGACCGCGATCCGCCAGATGCCATCCACCTTGCGATACGTATTTTCATATATGCCGCCTTCCCACCATTGGCGCGGCCCCAGCATTGGATTACTTGGGTCACAATGATCCTTGTGCCGCCCGGCCTGCATCATCGACCGGGCACGGGCATGGGCGGTGACGCCATCCTCGGCTATGTCGACAATATCCTGCAATTGCGGATGATCGAGCAGGAAGCCGTCGATCGGTCCGTTCGTGCCATGCGTAAAGCGCTTCTGGAACCGCTCTACATAAAGGCGGCGTATCCCTTCCTTGCCGCGCCAGATGCCCCCGAAGAAGCGCACTTCTCCGTCGTCGGTGAACAGGTCGACCGTCTCGTTATACAGACATTTATCGATCAGATAGCCGTACAGATATTGGAGCTTGCGCACGTCCAGTTCATCTTCCCGCCGTTGCAGGCGGCTGGAGAGGCTGGCGACACTTTGTTCGAGTTTTGCGATACGATCCACATCAGACATTCGACTCTCCATTTTGTATGTGATACTTACAGAAACCAAGGCTTCAGATTGTCTGCGCGGCGATCCTTTCTACCTCTTCGCGATAGGGCCGGATGGCGCGCACCATGCAGAGCGTAGCAATCGGCAAAAGCACGCTGGCGGTCATCACCAGCGCCTTCCACAATTGGGTCGGATCACCGACCAGATTGTCCTGGACCAACCCCACCAGGAAGCTGCCCATCGCGCCGAAAAAGGTAAACATGAACAAATAGATGGCCGTCACCTGACCGCGCATGGCGTTAGGGGCAACGCGCTGGATCGCGGCGTTTTGAGGTACGGCCCCCGCCATGCCGAAAACCGCGCCTAAACTCGAAACAGCCAGCGAGGCATAGCCATTGGGCATCAGTGGCGCGAGAATGGCGCAGACGGTCACACACCCAAAAAAGATGGCGGCGGCCCGCACATTGGCGTCGGCATGACGCTTGGCGAGCCATTCGACGAATATTCCGCCCAGCAGCAAACCCAGTAGCGAGGCGACCAAGGTCATCGATCCCATGACCGCACCGATCTGCGCTTCATTCCAGCCATAGGTGCGGATCATGAACGGCACCCGCCAGAATTGCAGCCCGAACACCTCGATCGCGCTGAGCGCAAGACCCGCGAATAGCGGATAATAAACTCGGCGCTTGGCATGGATCGCCTTGGCTGCATCCAGCCCGGTAAATGTCAGAATACGGCGGCCAAGCGGTGCGTGGGCCGGCGGCATGATGCTGCCGAGGGGTGCAGCCTGACGTGATGGTTCCCTAATTGTGAGGAAGAGCAGCGCGACCAGCAACGCAGGCAGGCCCAGCCAGATCATCAACCATTGCCAGCCCAATATGGTAAAGCCGCCATGGACCGTTGGCGCCCATCCCGCCGCCACCCCAATCAGCATTCCGCCGATGATTGGTCCCAGCGTGGTACCGCCGATAAAGCCGAATTGTAGCAACGCAAATGCGCGGGTCAGGATGCGCGGCGGGAATGCGTCGGCCAGTAGCGAATAGGATGCGGGCGCGTGCGCCGATCCGCCGGCCGCCAGGAACACGCGCGTGCCGACAAATTGGGTGAAGCTCTGCGCTACGCCGCCCAGCGCGGTAATGACGCCGATGGCCGCGACCCCGCCCGCCAACACGAATTTGCGTGGAAAAATATCGGCCAGGCGAGCAAGCGGGATGCCAACGAATAGATAACAGACAATGCTCGCCGGTCCCGCCAAAAAGCCGAGTTGCGAATCGGACAGGCCGAAATCCGCCTTTATCCGTTCGGCCAGCATGGCGAACACGACCTGTTCGAAGAATGTCACGAACGTCGCCAGGATGATGACGAACAAGGCCCAATAGGCCGCCGTCATGGAATAGGCAGATGCGACGGCCTGCGTGACCGGGCGCGCATGGTCTTCGCATCGATTCTCGGTCGCGATCGGCGCAGGTGCCAGGGCCACAAGCCTTCTCCTCTTTCCGCCTGCCCCTGTACCGGGCTGATTTTTTCGGCTTGGAGAATTTGTAAGTGAAGTATACGAATATGGCGAGAGTAAAAATTCACGACCGTTAGAAATATAGGTGATGGAGAGAGCGATGCTGAACTTTGAAGGGCGAACCGCCTTTGTAACCGGGGGGGGCAACGGCATCGGGCTGGGACTGGCCCGCGCATTGTTGGCGCGCGGCGCCAAGGTCGCGATCGCCGATATTCGCGAGGATGCCATCCATACCGCGCTCAAGACGCTTGATAATCAGCATGTCATCGGCATTCCGCTTGACGTCGCATCGCGCAGCGGTTTTGCCGACGCGGCGGATGAGGCGGAGCGGGCGCTGGGTCCGATCAGCCTGTTGTTCAACAATGCCGGGATCAACCTGTTCCAGACGATCGACGAATCCAGTTTTGATGATTGGGACTGGGTGATGGGCGTCAATCTCCACGGCGTCATTAACGGTGTCATGACCTTCGTCCCGCGGATGAAAGCGGCCGGGCTGGGCGGTTATGTCGTCAACACGGCCTCCATGGCGAGTTTCCTGTGCGGCGGTGCTCCAGGCATCTATAACACGACGAAATTCGCGGTGCGGGGGATGAGCGAATCGCTCCGCTATAGCCTCGCCCCGCACGATATTGGCGTGTCCTTGCTTTGCCCTGGCCTGGTGAAAAGCCACATCTATGCCAGCGACGAAGTTCGTCCAGCGACATTGAGCGAAAACGCCAAGCCCGTCGACGGCAATGCCGTAGCCCGTTTGGCCCAGATCCACGAATTCGGCATGGAGCCGGACGTGATCGCCGCGCGCACATTGGAGGCGATGCAGGAGAACCGCTTTCACATCTTCCCGCATCCGGAATTTCAGGATGAATTGCGGGTGGTGTTCGACGAAATTCTGGCCGATTTCCGTCCCTATCCGGCAGATGCCGGCCACGACCAGCGCGTCGGGTTCGAACAGATGCGGCGGGAAAGCTATGCCAAGGCCAGAAAGGCCGCGCGCGAGCGGGCTTAGGCTAAACGGCGAACAGATCGCCCTGTCGCGGGCGCGCGGGCGGTTTCGCGGTCTGGCGAGGGGTACCGACCAGCACCCGCGCTCGCCCCGTAAGCGTGTAGACGGCCTGCCGCTGCGCCCCGCGATTGAGATGGTCGACGCGATAGCCCTGATAGTGGCGCTTGAGCAATCCGGCCTTGACCAGTTCAGACGCCGCTCGGCTCAGGTTCGTCTTGCCTGACGCGCGGACGCGCGTGCGCACTTCATCCTGCACCAGCGCTTCATCAACCGCCATGTCCCCGGTCAATCGATCGTCCTTGCGCAACTCCTCTCGCACCCGTTCGACCAGCGCCATGCGCCGGGGATCGCGATGCCCCATCGGGATCAGCGCGTCGCACAACCAGTCGCGCAGCGGCACAAGCGCCTGGCCCGTCCGTACCATCGGGCCAGCGCTGCCGTCAGGCCTTGCTACGTCCGCGATCAGGGTCAGCAGCATGAAGGCATAACGGGGACGGGAGCAGCAATGTGACAATTGGTCAAGCAGCAGGGACAAATCACTGCCGACGGGAATGCGGGATGGGACGGGCGCATGAAACATAAGGTGAATCAAGCATAGTCCGATTGGCTTGTGAATCCCTTATTTCCAACGAGTCGCACTTTGTCGCTCGTGACACTTTGCCACCCGGTAAAGTGTCACGGCTGAGCCTTTACCGGCGAATGGCGAGACGCAGTCTGGCGTCAGCGACATGAAAACAGCATGCTATGGGCGGAGTTCGGATATGGATGGGCGAAACGACCAGGCCGCGCTGACCTACCAGTGGGGAGCGATAAACAGCTATTCCGACACTGAGCCGAACATAGGCGCGGATGATATGTGATTTAACATAATCTTTGTTATCGGACTTTATCTGGCGATGATCTGGCCGGAGCTATGCCGATCGACCGATCATACCAAAGGCTGGTTGCCCTGTGTGGGCTCCATGATACATCCGTTCGTCGGCGGTCGGTTTTTGCTGTGGTGGAAATTGCTTCAATCACCGTTCACATTCGGATTGCCATAGCAACGAGAGTGCACGGTAATGAGGCATAGCGAAGGGATGAGTGGAAGCATGACGATGGCACGGAGTTTGACTGGACTGACAATCGCTGTGGTCGCGATGGCTGCCACGCCCGCGCTGGCCCAAGCCGGCGACGCAGCCAAGGGCAAGATTGTGTTCGCGCGCTGCGCACTATGCCATGATGTCAAGCCGGGACCCAAGAAGATGGGACCCAATCTGGCTGGCCTGTTTGGCCGCACGTCCGGCACGATGGCGGGCTTTGCCTATTCGCCCGCGATGCAGAAGGCAAAGATCCGCTGGGACGCCAAGACACTCGATACGTTCCTGACCAAGCCCAGCGCCCTGGTGCCGGGTAACCGCATGGCCTTTGCCGGCGTCCCCAAGGCAGATGACCGCGCCAATCTGATCGCCTATCTTAAAGCGGAAACGAAATAGGCGTCATGCCTTCATGTCGATGGTGGCGATCAACCCGCCATCATCGGCATTGCGCAACCGTACCGACGCTTCGAAGCTCATGGCCAGCGATCGGGCTATGGTGAGGCCGATGCCGGTGCCGGTGCGTCCGCCGGGCTGACCGGTTGCACCGCGCGTAAACGGTTCGAACATCTGGTCGAGCCGGTCGGCGGGAATGCCCGGTCCCCGGTCGCGGATATGGATCAGGACACGGCTCCCTGCCCGCGCGCAGCTGATGTCGGCGCTGCCGCCATAGCGTACCGCATTGTCGACCAGATTGGCGATGCAGCGGATAAGCGCGTTGGGCTTGACGCGGACGGTACCGCCGCAGCCGGTCAGGAACCGCACCGGCGCGCCCAGTTCTTCCGCATCCTCGGCCATGCTGGCAAGCAGTGAGTCGATGTCGAGGACCGACCACTCTTCCCTCGCTTCCGTGCTGCTGGCCAGGTCCAGCCCCTCCCGCACCAGTTGCTGCATGGCTTCATGATCAGCCAGCAGCCGGGCGCGCAATTCCGCATTTTCGACCAGTTCCAGCCGCAAACGCAGCCGGGTGAGCGGCGTCTGTATGTCGTGGCTGATCGCAGCCAACAGTTGCGTCCGTTCGGCAAAGCCCGCTCTTGCGCGCCGTTGCATGAGGTTGAAGGTGGAAAGCGCGGCGCGCACCTCCTCAGGCCCGCGTTCTGGAATTTCCTCCGGGTCGAGCGATACCGAAAAAGCCTCCGCTGCCTGTTCCAGTCGACGCAACGGTTTGGATACGAAGCGGGCGACGAATATCGCAAGACCGGCTGACGCGGCGACGATCACCAGCAAATAGAGCGGATTGAATATGGTGCTGGGCGGCTTGGCGAGGCGCGGAAAGCTGAGCGCCATTTCGCGCCGTTGCCCGGCATGGTCGGTAAAACGGACGATCCAGCAGTCTGGCCGCGGCGCATCTATCAGGCCGGCTGCCCGTTCCCAGCGATTTGTGTAACTGACAAAGCAGAGGCCCGTCGGCACCTGCCCGGCTTCGGGCTGCGATCGCGGACCAAGACGTTCGACAAGCGCCTCCTGCAACGCTGTATCCGGTTCGGCAAGCGCGACTCCGGGCGGTGCTGGCGCTGCGCCTCCTATGCTGTGGTCGGCCATCATCGCCTCGGTCCGCGCAGCATCCCGCTGCAAACGGTTGGCAATGTCCACGGCGCTGGCCACCACGCGCTGCCGCCGCACCCGCTCAAAATCGTGGCGGCGGGTCTGTTCCGCCACCAGCAGCGCAATGATCGCCGCGACCGTCATGCCCAGCGTCAGGATGACGAAAATCTGCCCGGCCATGGACCGGAAAAAGCTGCGAACCCGGCCGCCCAGCCGCGCTATCATGAATAATCCACCGCGCTGGCCAGCACATAGCCCTCGCCCCGCACTGTCAGGATCAGTTCGCTGCCGCCCGCAACACTGCTCAGCTTCTGTCGCAAGCGGCTGATCTGGAGATCGATGGAGCGGTCGAACGCGGCGGTGGCGCGCCGTTCGGGCAGCAAGGCTTCCCGTCCCAGCACGATATTGGGCTGCTCTATAAAGTGGCACAGCAGTCGATATTCCGCCGATGACAGCATGACCAGCCGATCATCTGGCGCAATCAGCCGTCGCTGGACCAGGTCAAGCCGCCACGGGCCGAAATGGGCGTAGCGCGCCGACCCTGCCCTGCTCTGCGCGCCATTGTCGCCACGGCCCCGGCGCAACAGGTTGCGGATGCGCACCAGCAGTTCGCGCGGCTCGAACGGTTTGGTCAGATAATCGTCGGCACCCAGTTCCAGCCCCAGCACCCGGTCGATCGCACTGCCCCGCGCGGTCACCATGATGATCTGCACATCCGATCCCTCCCCGCGCAATTCGCGGCACAGCGACAGACCGTCGCCGTCGGGCAGGTTGAGGTCGAGGACGATGAGGTCGACCGCATGATCGCGCAATGTCTGCCGCAATTCGCCCAGATTGGCAGCAGACAGCAGCCGGTAATTTTCCTGGGCCAGTTGCCCGACGATCAATTCCCTGATGTCCGCGTCATCGTCGACGACCAATATGGTTGCGGCACGAGTGGAGGCAGTGTCGGGCATCCCCCTTCCCTAGCGCGTTGCGGGGCGAAAGTCTGCCCGGCGGTCGTCGATGATACAGGGTGATACAAAGCGATACGCTGCGCCGCACACTGGGACAGACGGAAGCCAAATTTGGCTATGCCGGTGCTGGTAAAATAGCCAAGACACGATGGTCGGCTGCCCCCTCGCCGACACCATGCGGAGTCCTTGCGATGCCTGTCCGTCCAGCGGGACGGGCAATCAGCACCCTCGATCCGGCCGTCAGCGCGCTCCCCCCTCCCCCTGCGCGCCCGGAAGGCAAAAGCGGCGCGACAAGCGCATCGCAAGGCTCCGCCTGGTCAAGAAGGAAACCCAGCCGCCTATGTTTGCGCCATTGCCTGTACGATCCCTCTCCTTGCTGGCGCTTTGCCTGGCCATGACCGCCTGTGGCGACAAGCCGCCGCCGCAAAAGGGACCGATCGAAGTGGGCGTGGTGACGCTGACGACCCGCGATGTGACGGTGGCGAGCGAATTGCCTGGCCGCACCGTATCGACCATGATGTCGCAGGTCCGTCCGCAGGTAGCCGGCGTCATCCAGAAGCGGCTGTTTACCGAAGGATCGCTGGTGAGCGCGGGACAGCCCCTCTATGAGATCGACCAGCGGCTGTACCGGGCGTCCCGCGACGAGGCGATTGCCGCGCTGGCGAGCGCGCAGGCGAGTGCTGCTGCGGCGCAGGCGAAGGCACGGCGCTATGCCACCCTGTCGGACAATGAAGCCGTCAGCGCGCAGGAGCGCGACGACGTCAACGCAACCGCGCGGCAGGCGGCCGCCGCCGTTCAGCAGGCGCGCGCCTCCCTGGCGACCAGCAACGTCAATTTGCAATTCACGCTCGTCCGCGCGCCGATCAGTGGCCGGATTGGCCGAACATTGTTCACGCAGGGCGCACTGGTCACGGCCAGCCAGGCGGACCCGTTGACCACGATCCAGCAGCTTGACCCCATCTATGTCGACATCACCCAGTCGAGCGCCCAACTGTTGCAGTTGCGGCGGTCGCTGGCGGCGGGCAGGACGCTGCCAGCCAGCGCGACGATCCGGCTGAAACTGGACGATGGCAGCGACTATCCCCAGCCCGGGCAGATCGAATTTGCCGAACCGATCGTGGACGTCAACAGCGGCACCGTGACGCTGCGTGCGCGTTTTCCCAATCCCGACGGGCTGTTGCTGCCCGGCATGTTCGTGCGCGTCGTCGCGCCGCAGGCCGTCGTGCCCAACGCCATTCTGGCCCCGCAACAGGGGATCAGCCGCGACCCCAAGGGCAATGCGACGGCGCTGGTGGTGACGAAGGACAATAAGGTCGAACGGCGGACGGTCATGGCGGGACAGGCGATTGGCGATGCTTGGCTGATCACTGACGGGCTGAAGGCCGGCGACCGGCTGATCGTGGAGGGCACCGACAAGGTGAAACCCGATGACCAGGTGAAGCCCGTGACCATCGCGACCAAGAAGTAGGAACCCGGTCTTGCTCAGTCGCTTTTTCATCGAACGGCCGATTTTCGCCTGGGTCATAGCCATCGGCGTGATGATCGCGGGCATCGGGGCCATGCTGTCGCTGCCGATCGCCCAATATCCCGACATTGCGCCGCCGTCGGTCGGCGTCAACGCGACCTATCCCGGCGCGTCCGCCGAAACCGTTGAAACCAGCGTTACCCAGGTCATAGAACAACAGCTGACCGGCATCGACGGGCTGATGTATTTCTCCTCCTCATCCTCCTCGACCGGGCGTTCGTCGATCACGGTGACGTTCGTGAAGGGCACCAACCCGGACACGGCGCAGGTGCAGGTGCAGAACAAGGTGCAGCAGGCGCTCAGTCGCTTGCCCAACGCCGTGCAGCAGCAGGGATTGACGGTCACCAAGTCGCAGACCGACTTCCTGATGCTGGTTGGCCTTTATGATGAGACCAACCGGGCTTCGCAGTCCGACATTTCCGATTATCTGGTCAATCATTTCCAGGATTCGATCGCGCGGATCGACGGCGTGGGATCGTCCCAGATATTCGGATCGCAATATGCGATGCGGATCTGGCTCGACCCCTACAAGCTGGCCGCCGTCAAGCTGATGCCGTCCGACGTGCAGAGCGCGATCGCCGCGCAGAATGTCGAAGTGTCCGCCGGGCAGATCGGCGCTGATCCCGCCCCTGCCGGGCAACAGCTCAACGCGACGGTCACGGCGCGGGCGCGGCTGCAGACGCCCGAGCAGTTCCGCAACATCATCGTCAAGACGCAGAGCGACGGGTCCATCGTCCATCTGTCCGACGTCGCGCGGGTGGAACTGGGCAATGAAAGCTATACTACTGCGGCCCAACTGAACGGTCATCCAGCGTCGGGCATGGCGTTGCAGCTGGCGCCGGGGGCCGATGCGCTCAAGACCGCGGAACTGGTCAAGGCGCGGGTGGCGACGCTGTCGACCAACCTGCCCGACGGCTACAGGATCGTATTCCCGCGCGACACGACGCCCTTCATCAAATTGTCGGTCGAGGAAGTCGTCAAGACATTGATCGAGGCAGTGCTGCTGGTCGTCGTCGTGATGTTCCTGTTCCTGCAAAGCTGGCGCGCGACGCTGATCCCGACAATCGCGGTTCCTGTCGTGCTGCTCGGCACATTCGGCGTGCTGGCGCTGTTTGGCTATTCGATCAACACGCTGACCCTGTTCGGCATGGTGCTGTCGATCGGGTTGCTGGTCGACGACGCGATCGTCGTTGTCGAAAATGTCGAGCGCATCATGGAGGAGGAAGGCCTTTCGGCGCGCGAGGCGACGATCAAGTCGATGGAGGAGATTGGCAGCGCGCTGGTGGGCATTGCGCTCGTCCTGTCGGCCGTATTGTTGCCCATGGCCTTTTTCGGCGGATCGACGGGCGTAATCTATCGCCAGTTTTCGATCACGATCGTGTCGTCCATGCTGCTGTCGGTGCTGGTGGCGCTGATCCTGTCCCCGGCCTTGTGCGCCACGATCCTGAAACCCATTGCAGAGGAACGGCGGACACAGGGCTGGTCGGGCAAGTTCAATCGCTGGTTTGATAGACTCACCGATGGCTATGTTCGCCGTACGACGCGCATGCTGGGCAAGCGGACGCTTTTCTGGGGTGGTTATGTGATCATCCTGGCCATCCTAGTCCTGCTGTTCGTGCGGCTCCCAACCAGTTTTCTGCCGGTGGAGGATCAGGGGCAGGTGATGGTGCAAATGACCCTGCCCGCCGGTGCGAAATCCAGTCGGACCGCTCGCGCGGTGGAACAGATGCAGAATTATTTCCTCAGTGACGAGAAGGACAATATCTCCTTCGCCTTCGTCATGACCGGCTTCAGCTTTGCGGGCCAGGGCGAAAATACCGCGCAGGGCTTCATCAATCTGGCGCCGTGGGGCGATCGGCCGGGCGCCATAAACAGCGCCAATGCAATTGTCGGGCGGGCCAACAAGCAGCTTGCCGCCATCCGCGATGCGCGGGTGCTGGCGATGACGCCGCCTGCCATTCGCGGCCTTGGCCAGTCCAACGGCTTCACCTTTGAATTGCTCAATAGCGGCGGGCTGTCGCGCGCGCGCTTTCTGGAGTTGCGCGATCAGTTGCTGGCCGCTGCGCAGAAAGACCCGCAGCTTGCAGGCGTGCGCGCCGCCACGCTGGAAGATACGCCACAGCTCAAGGTCGATATCGATTCCGAAAAACTGGCCGTTCTGGGGCTGACCCAAAGCGATGTCGACAATGTGCTGACATCCGCCTGGGGCAGCCGCTACGTCAATGATTTCGTCGATCGCGGCAGGGTGAAGCGCGTTTATATGCAGGCCGATGCGCCCTATCGCGCGCTGCCGAGCGATCTCGACAAATGGATGGTGCGGTCGAACGCGACCGGCGAGATGGTTCCCTTCTCCGCCTTCGCCACCAGCCACTGGACGATGGGACCGACCACCGTTGCGCGTTTCAACGGTCAGTCCGCCTATGAAATTCAGGGACAGGCTGGCCCCGGCGCGAGTTCGGGCGAAGCGATGGACCGGATCGTCGAATTGCAGAAGCAACTGCCCGCCGGCACCAGCTATGCTTGGAGCGGCCTGTCCTACCAAGAGCAATTGTCGGGCGGGCAAGCGCCGTTGCTTTATGCGCTTTCCGTGCTCATCGTCTTTCTGTGCCTGGCCGCGCTGTATGAAAGCTGGTCGATCCCCTTTGCCGTACTGCTGGTCATTCCCCTGGGTCTGATAGGCGCAGTGGTTGCGGTGTGGGCGCGCGGGTTGGAGAATAATATCTATTTTCAGGTCGGGCTGCTGACCACCATGGGGCTGGCGGCGAAGAATGCGATCCTGATCGTCGAATTTGCCGAACTGGCGCATCGGCAGGGCAAGGACGCCCTGTCGTCGGCGCTGGAGGCGGCGCGGCTGCGGTTCCGGCCAATTCTGATGACCAGTCTGGCTTTCATCGCAGGGGTCGTCCCGCTCGCCGTCGCCACCGGCGCGGGCGCGCAGAGCCGTATCGCGATCGGCACGGCAGTGGTGGGCGGCATGGTGACGGCGACGGTGTTGGCGATTTTCTACGTGCCGCTCTTCTTCGTCACTATCGCCCGGCTGTTTGGCAATGACCGGCCGACCAAGCCTGATCCGGCCCCGCCCGCTGCCGGAGTGCCCGCATGAACCGTACCGCGCTTCCTTTGGTCGCTGGGTTGATGCTGGCAGCTTGTACCATGGCTCCGGCCTATAAGCGCCCTGCCCCGCCGATCCCGGCGATGCTCCCGACGGGTGAAGCCTATGCGCCTGCACAGGTTGGCGTGCAGCCAGGACTGGCCTGGGGGCAAGTCGTCAGCGATCCGGCGCTGCGCACCGTGATCGAACGGGCGCTCGCCAATAATCGCGACCTGCGCGCGGCGCTGGCCAACATAATGTCGGCGCGCGCCCAATATCGGGTACAGCGCGCGGCCCAACTGCCAACGCTGACGGGTGATGCGGGGGCGAATGTCACCCGGCACAATGACAGCTATAGCGCCGACATCGGCATCAGCGCCTTCGAAATCGACTTGTTCGGTCGGGTCCGCAGCTTGAGCGAAGCGGCGCTGGAAAATTATCTGGCCACGCAGGAGGGCGCCCGCGCCACGCGCATCGCCCTGATCGCGGAAACCGCCACGGCCTATGCAACGCTGGCTGCGGATCGGGAATTGCTGGACCTGTCCCGCCAAACGCTCGCCAATGCAGAGCGCAGCCTGAAGCTGACCCAGTCGCTCAACGGCGCGGGGCTGAGCGGCAAGCTGGATGTCTTTCAGGCGCAAACCATAGTGGAACAGGCCGCGTCGGACGTCGCCGTCAACGTGACGCAGGTAGCGCAGGACCGCAATGCGCTGGACCTGCTGGTCGGCGCCCCGATCGAGGAGGCGTTGCTGTCAAGCTCGCTCGATGGCTTGATCGCGGGGATCGCAAGAGTGCCCGCTGGTCTGTCGTCCGACATGCTGCTCCAGCGACCCGACATCTTGCAGGCCGAGCATCAGCTCAAGGCCGCCAATGCCAATATCGGCGCGGCCCGCGCGGCGATGTTTCCGAAAATCAGCCTCACCTCGGCGATCGGCATTGCCAGTTCGGCGCTCTCCTCGCTCTTTACCGGCGATGCCTTCACCTGGTCGGCCAGCCCGTCCGCCACCATGCCGATATTCGGCGGCCCCGCCCGCGGCAGTCTGGATTATAGCAAGGCACAGCGCGACCTGGCGCTGGCGCAATATGAGAAAGCGATCCAGACCGCCTTTCGCGAAGTCGCCGACGCGCTGGCGCGCGACGGCACGATCGACGCGCAACAGGCGGCTCAACGCCGTCTGGTCGCCGCCAGCCAACGGGCCTATGATCTGTCCGAACAGCGCTACCGGTCGGGAATCGACACATTCCTGAACACACTCGTCAACCAGCGATCGCTCTATAGCGCTCAGCGGACCGCAATCGCCACGGACCTTGCGCTTGCCAGCAACCGGCTGCGGCTATACAGGGTCATCGCCGCCGACCAGTAAAAGATAGCGCTATCATAATTCGGGTTGACCATGGTTTTTGCCCGGCCTAGTCCCTGGGAAACGAACTATATTTGACAAGGACCGTCGCCCGGTGCTGATCAGGCAGGCATTTCTGGGCTGTGTCGCAGCGCTGGCTTCCATATCGGCAATGCCTGCCATCGCCAAACCTGTGATCGACTGCCCGTTGCGCGATATGCCGTTTTCGACGGCAACGCCGCTGATCGACATATTGCGTAGCCCTGCGGCACGGAGCGTGGTGGACAAAGTCGTTCCCGGCCGGATCGATACATTGCCGCCTTTCTTTACCGGCACGACGCCGCCAAGCTTCTCTGCAATCCTGTCGCTTCGTGAAGCCGTCGGCATGCTCCAGATCAAGCCTGACAAGGTCGCCGCGATTGAGGCTGAGCTTAGGGCGCTGCCGTTGACCGATGCGGAAAAGGCGGCACGCTGCGCCCGATACGACAATGATGTGCCCACATTCGCGCTGCCCGCTGGCCGTCCGCGACTGTTGCTGTTTGAAAAGATCAACGGTTTTCGCGACGGACCGTCGGTTGATGCAGCGCGCAAGGCGTTGCTGGGCATGGCCAAGCGCATGGGCTGGTCGATGGTCGTCACCGACAAGGGTGGCGCATTCAATCCCGGCACGCTGCGCACATTTGACGCTGTCATCTGGAACAATGTCAGCGGCGACGTGCTGACATTGTCGCAGCGCAAGGCGCTCCAGGCCTATCTGGCGCGCGGTGGCGGCTTTGTGGGCATGCATGGCACGGCGGGCGACCCGGTGTATTTCTGGGACTGGTATGCGGACAGGCTGATCGGCGCGCGGTTCAAGGGGCATCCATCCAATCCGCAATTTCAGGAGGCGCGCATTGCGGTGAACAAGGCGCATCCTCTGGCAAGCGCGCTGCCCGCCGAATGGCGGATGACCGACGAATGGTATTCTTTCGGTACCAACCCGCGCGCGGCTGGCGCCGATGTGCTGCTGACCCTGGATGAGAGCAGCTATAAGCTGGCGGATGGTTTGCGGATGGGCGATCACCCGCTGGCCTGGACAAACTGCATCGGCAAAGGCCGTATTTTCTATTCGGCCATTGGCCATTTGCCCGAAAGTTACAGCCAGGCGCAGCATGTCAGCCTGCTCGAAAGCGCCATCGGCTGGGCCGCCAATCGCAACGCACCATGCAGGGCCAAGGGGTAGGCCAGCCGGGCAAAAACGCAACAGATGACATCATGCCTCCGCCCGAAATGGCGGCAAAGGGTGGCCACCGGTCCTATTGGATGATAGGAGCGGCGCAAGGCAGATAGTGACATGACATCCTCACCCACCCGTCCCGGCATATACGCACGCGGGACCGAAACGGTCGACCAGATCCTCAAAGCAGCGCTGGCGGTATTGATCGACGAAGGGGCGGACGCCTTCACCTTGCGCCGAATCGCCGCGCGCTGTGATATGAAGGTCGGCAATGTCAGCTATCATTTCCCGCGCAAGGAAATGCTGATCCAGGTGATGCTGGACGAACTGGTCGATTCCTATGGCGCGATGATGGACCAGATGGTGCGCAAGCCGGGCCTGACGGTCGAAGAACGGCTACGGCGCGTCATCATCCTGTGCCTGGATTATATACAGAGCAAGCGCACCACCCATTTATTCACCGAATTATGGGCATTGGCCAATCATAGCGATTTCGTCGCCGATCGGGTGCGCGCCTTTTACGAACGGGTGCATCGCGCCATCGGCGAATATGTCGCTGAGCTCAACCCGGACCTGACCGCCGACGAAGTGCATAGCGTCGCCCTGTTCATCAGCGCGTCGATGGAAGGATCCACCCCGTTTCTGGGCTATGGCAAACCATGGGCGCACAAAATGCCGGCCTTTACCGCGCTTGCCGCGACGTCGTTGATCCAGCTGGCCAAAACGGTGACATCGCGGGATCTTGAAGGGTTGATGACAGAGGCCGCCTAGAGCGAACAAACCGGCCAAATGGGCACCATATTGCTGCATTGCAAAATATATTTCCGTTCCGCCCCCGAAACCCCTTGACCAATACCGGACAGCTGTCCAATCTTTGCGCAGACGCCGGCGTACAGACCCGATGAGTCAGCCCCGCCGTCCGCACGATCAAGGGGGATCACGCCAGATGCCGAGGACCGCCGCCAGGGGATTGTTCGCTGCTGCCGCATGGGGATGGGCACTGCTCGCCGGCCCGACGCAGGCCGCGCCCGCCGATACCGGCGCGGCGCTGGAAATGGAAACGTCTGACGTCCTGAGTATCACTCCGCCCAAACCAACTTGGTTCTTTGTGGATGGCGGTTGGGACATGCCGGGCACCAGCATCTTCGACGGCGAAACCGGCAAGATGAAGGGCATGGTTGAAACCCGCCGCCTAGCCGATTTCGCGATCGATCCGGCGGGGAAATATTATTATGTCGCCGAAACCATCTGGTCGAAGGGCGATCGCGGCACGCGGCAGGACATGGTTTCTGTCTATGACAGCCAGACATTGAACCTGATCACCGAAGTCCCGCTGCCGGGCCGCATATTGATTGGCGCGCGGAAGAATAATTTCATCGTCAGCGACGATGGCAAGACCGCCTATGTCTATGATTTCAGTCCCGTGTCCGGGGTGAATATCGTCGATCTGGTCAAGCGTAAGTTCGTAACCGCCGTGGAACTGCCCGGTTGCGCCAGCATGATGCCCAATCCGGGGGTTGGCTTTTCCGCCCTTTGCTCGGACGGATCGCTGGCAACGGTCGCGATCAAGGGGACCAAGGCGAACATCACCCATAGCGCGCCCTTCTTTTCGGCGACCGACGACCCGATCTTCGACAATTTCACCTATGACAAGCATAAGAAGGAAACGACCTTCCTGACCTATACCGGCCAGATTTATCAGGCCAAGCTGGGTCCGACGCCGACCATTTCTGCGCCCTTCTCGATCCAGGCGGCCGCTGGCATCCGTCCGGGCGAAACCAAGCCGCTGGAGCTGAACTGGTATCCGGGCGGTCGCCAGCCCATGGCGCTGCATCGACCGTCCGGCCATCTGTTCGTGCTGATGCATATGGGCGAATATTGGTCGCACAAGGCGTCCGGCACCGAAGTGTGGGAGGTCGATCTGGCCACGCAAAAGGTCGTCAAGCGGCGCACGCTCAAGGAACCGATGAACAATATCGAGGTGTCGCAGACCGACAAGCCGATGCTGTTCATGAATGGGGAAGGCGGCAACGCCATTGTCGTCGACGTCGCGACGGGTGAAGAAAAGCACAGGATAGAAAGAGCCGGGGGCAGCACCATCACGGTTGCGGACCCGTCCTGACAATGGCGCTGGGGCTGGCAATCATGGGACTGGCCGCATCGGTAGGCGTTGGACTCATCCTGCTGATCGCGGGCTTTGAAAAGCTGCGCCATCGCATCCTGTTGCCCGGCGTGATCGCCAATTACCGCCTACTCCCCAACGGCCTGGTGGCACCCGCCGCGACAATCCTGCCGATCGCCGAAATATTGATTGGCGCGGCACTGATCGCGGGCGGATGGCCGCTGCCGGTGCTGCTGGCGATCCTGCTGTTGATGTTGTTCGGGGGGGCGATGGCGATCAATATCCGGCGTGGCCGGACCCATATCGATTGCGGCTGTGGCAGACCGCAGCTGCGCCATCCGATCGGCTGGTCGCTGGTTGGCCGCAACGCCGTGCTGGCGACACTGTTGGTTCCGCGACTATGGGACGCGCCACCGCTCGGCGCGATGGACATCGCCACGGCCATGGTCGGCGGTGTCGCACTCTATCTGGCCTATCTACTCTGCAATTCCATCGGCGCGCTCCTCGCGTTGCCCGCCGCCCACCGGAGATAAGCAATCATGATGACATCGCTCATTGTCTCGCAAATATTGTCGTGGATCATGATCCTTGGCTTTGGCGTGGCGCTGCTCGCGATCGCGCGTCAGGTCGGCGTGCTGCACATTCGCGTTGCGCCTGCCGGTGCATTGACGACCGGCGGTGGCCCGGCGGTGGGCGACGCCACGGTCAAGGTCGATGCGCGCTTGCTGGACGGCGGCCCGGTAACGATCGGCGGGCACGCCCCTGACATACCGCTGCGCCTGCTGATGTTCGTGTCCGCGCAATGCCCGCTGTGCAAATCAATCATTCCGATGGCGAAATCCTTTGCCCGCGACGAGCGTGTCGCGCTCAGTTTCGTCGGTGACGATGATGCCGCGGCCCAGCGCGCGATGATCGCGCAGCACGGGCTGGAGGCTTATCCATTCGTGAATGGCCCTGAAGTGGGACAGGCCTTCGGCGTCGCGAAGTTGCCCTATGCGGTGTTGATCGACGCGGAGGGGACGATCCTGTCCAAAGGACTGGTCAACAGCCGCGAACATCTCGAAAGTCTGATCGTGGCCCATGAGATGGGGATCAAGACCGTGCAGGATTATATCGGATCGTTAAAGGCGCAGGCTGCCTGAGCGGCATATAGGGGGTCAGTGAGATGAAGAAATTTGACGCCGACGCCATGGGGGAACGCCTGTTGCGCAAGCTGGCGGGCGGCACGTCGCGCCGTTCCATGTTGTCGCGACTGGGGGCGGCGTTGGTGGCGGCGCCCGCCTTTCCTCTGTTGCCGGTCAGTCGCGCCGAAGCAGCCAAGCCAGACCGGTCACCGGAAGGCAAGACCGGTTTCGCGCGCAACGCCCAGACGAAAGACGACACCAAGTGCGACTATTGGCGCTATTGCGCCATCGACGGAGCGCTGTGCACATGCTGCGGCGGCGGCATCCACAGTTGCCCGCCGGGGGCCGAGCCTTCGCCCGTGTCCTGGGTAGGCACCTGCATCAACCCGGACGACGGCAAGGCCTATCTCATCGCCTATCGCGACTGTTGCGGCAAACCGGCCTGCGGGCAGTGCGGTTGCGACAATACCGACCGCGAAACCCAACTCTATGTGCCGCAACTCAACAATGACGTGATCTGGTGCTTCGGTACGACCAGCATGGAGTATCATTGTTCGACCGCGGTGCTGGTAGGATCCGCCAGCTAGGATCGGGCGGCGATGCGCAGGCTTGTTCTTGGTTCGCTGTTCCTGATCGGCGCGGTCGGTATTGGCCGCGCCGCGCTGCCGCCATTGGGTCCGCTGCCCGCCGCAATTACCGATCCTGACCTTGCGCGGTCCGACTATGCCGAACATTGCGGTGGCTGTCATGGCATTCAGGGCAGCGCTGCACCCGCGCTATTGCCCGAATTGCGCGGGCGGGTTGGCTGGTTCATGTGTACGCCCCAGTCGCGGGCCTATCTTATCCGCCTGCCCAATATCGCGCACAGCCGGATCAAGGACAATCAACAGCTTGCCGATCTGGTCAATTACATGGTCTTTGGCCTGGGCGGGGCCAGCGTGCCAAAGGGCGCCAAGCCTTTCACGGCGCAAGAGGTGGCACACGAACGCCAGTTCGCGCTGACATCCGTTTCGCTGAAGGCGGAGCGCACCCGCTATGTCGAGGTGGCAATCCGCCAGTGCGGCGCGCCGGCCGCCATGCGACGGCTCTATCCGGGGCAGGAATAAAAGGATTTCATAACTGAATTGGTAATAATAATGCCGCCGGATCGTTGGTCCGGCGGCATTATCAAGTCAGTAGCAGGCGCTCAGAATTTCTGGCCGAAGCGGATGCCGAAAAATTGCGGCTTGATGGTGAAGGTACGCGACGACCCGGAACAGAAGTCGATCGAACAGAAGGTATTTTTGGTCAGCTGACCGCGCTTGTCGAAGGCGTTCTGGATGAACAGCGTCACGCTCCAACTGTCCTTCTTGATGCCGCCGGAAAAGTCGAAGCTGACAAAGCCCTTTGTGTTGCCGAGCAGCGCATTATTATCGACGTTCAGATCCTGGGTCGCTCCGGTCTGGTAGAGCGCCGCGCCCTGCACATAGGCGCTATAGTCGCCCATATAGGTGTCGTAGCGGATGGATGTCGTGCCCTTGAACTTGGGCTGGCGTGGCAGGCGGGTGCCATTGGCAGCAGCGACCTGCGGCGTTGGTGGGCTGGATTCGGGCACATCCTGACCTAGCGTACAGCTCGATAGTTGGGAGATGGTCGATGTATCTTTGTCCAGCGCGAAGTTGCAGAAATTGCCCTTGAGCTTACCGTCATTATAGGCACCGGAGGTCGAGATCGTCACCTTGCCCAGCTTCAGGTCGGCATCATATTCGATACCCTTGACCACCGCCTTGCCCGCATTGCCGGTCATGCCCGCACCCTGCGCACCCGACACCACGACACCATATTGGATATTATTCCATTTCTCATAATAGACCGCTGCATTGAAGCGGAAGATGTTGTTCCAGGTCGTTTTGACGCCGAGTTCGAAATTGGTGAGCGTTTCGGACTTGAACGGAGCGACATCGACCGGGCCGAAGTTGCGGATGCGCAGTGGACGATTGAAACCGCCGGGGCGGAAGCCGGTGGAATAATTGAAATAGACCATCTTGTTGGGCTGGAACTGCCAGTCGAGCGCGACCTTGTGCGTTTCGCCATCTTCCTTATAGCGCCCGGTCTGGTCGGTCGCGCGGAAATTGGTGTTGAGGCATTGCAGCCGCTCGGCTGGGAGCGGAGTCGGGCAACCCATTTCCCCGGTCGGGACAAAGACCGACGTGACCGTATTCGCCGCAGACCCTGCGACACCGGCAAAGCCCTTGACCGCATAATCGGTCCAGAAATAACGAATGCCGCCGGTCAGTTTCAGTGTCGGCGTGATATTATAATGGCCTTCGGCGAAGATCGCCTTGTCATGATAAAGCTGGTTCTGCTCGACAGCGTAGAAGCCATCGCCCTTTACCGCCTGTGTCCCCAGCAGCATCGTGCCAAGCGGATTGCCGTTGGGGTTGATAACCGTGTCGGTGAAGTAAGGTACGCTATCATCCGCGGTGTCGGGTATTCCATCCTGATCATAATCGATCGCGAACATCGCCGGTACGCCGATCAGGCCACCTGCCACATCGCCGCCGCCGGTCTGGGTATAGCCCGTGATCGTATCCAGCCCGCGAATGGCATAATAGGTGTTCGTCTTATTTTTCTGCCGCTGATAGAAACCGCCGATCGTCACGTCGAACGGCCAATCCTTGGGCGTCGAAAGGCGTAATTCCTGGGTAAATTTGTTGCGGTGTGTATCGGCATGATAATATTGCGTCGGGTCGATCAGCGAACATTGCTGTGATGCGCCCGACCCGGTGCAATTATCGAAAAATTGCAAATAGCTTTCGTAGCCCGGCCCGAAACCGTCATAAGTGACTGTATAATAAGTATAATCGTTGAGAGTTCGCGTCCTACGTTTGAAATAGCCGGTAGCCGAAACAATGTCCCAGTCGCCGATATGACCATGGATGCTGAGCGCCGCCTGATACCAGCGATCGTCATTCCTGGTCTTGTCATAATCATGCACTTCCAGATCGCCGACACGCGGATCGAAGCCGAAATAGCCGTTGGCGACCTGCTTTTGCGCGGTGATTTCCGGCGCGACCGACCATCCATCCACCGGCTCCCACAGCAATTGGACGCGACCGCCAAATTCCTTGATACTATTATAGTCATCCTTGGCGATGTCGGAATTGTCGAGATTGAAGAAGGTCGCCGGGTTTTCGTCCCCCAGCGTATAAACGGCCGGATCGCCATTGTTGAGCAGACCGTTATTGGGCCTATTGTCGATATAGCCACCATCACGCCGGTAATAGCCCATGGCGCGGACCGCCAATGTGTCGCTTAACGGCACGTTGATGTAGGATTCCAGTTGGCCGCCAAAGTCACCCTTGCCATATTTATTGGCCTCGACATCGTAGCCGAACTCGAACTTGTCCATATTGGGCTTGTTGGTGATGATGCGGATGGTGCCGGCCAGCGATCCCGCGCCATAAAGCGTGCCCTGCGGCCCGGCCAGCGCTTCTACGCGCTCCAGATCATAGGCATGGATGTCGGGCACTTCCGTGCCCGTGATTGGAATGTCGTTCAGATAATAGCCGACCGAGGCATAGGCGCCGCCCGCTGGCACGATGCCGCGGAAAAAGGCGGTGTTGCGGCCTGGCCCGATCCCCTCGAACGATACGGATGGCAACAGCGTGGCGAAATCGCTCAAGCCCTTGACCTGCCGCTCCGCCAGCGTTTCAGCACCCAGCGCCTGCATGGAAATCGGCACTTTCTGGATGCTCTGCGCACTGCGGGTCGCCGTGACGACGATTTCAGTGAGGCCACCGCCCGCTTCATCGGCAGGTGATGTCATGGCTGGATCAGCGGCTTGGTCAGCAACGGCACTGGCCGCGCGCGCCATACCTGTAGCGCCCAGCCCGGCCAATATGGTGGTCACGCCCAATATCTTCACAAGTTGCGACCGGCGACGAGACGGAATTTTCATAGTGTTGGACTCCCCCTTTAAAAGATGCCCTCCACTCTCCCAAAATCGCGGTTATCCCGCGCGATTATGACGCATTGCAGCGTATTTTCAGCTAGCGTGTCACAACCCGAATTTCGCAAGGGCAAAACAGCCCCACGACCGGAAACGGCGCACGCCTCCAGACCTGCCGAACGACGGCATGGCATCACAATTTACCTGTATACCCCTTGGACTTTCGCTATTTCGTACGCTTGTCCAAGTTTGATAATGCTGTAACGATGGCAGGAGTCAACAGCCTAATTTTACTGTTCCCGCCCTTCGGTCGCTCCTGTTGTTGCGCAACTGCAATATCCTGTTCATTGTGCAAACGAGAAAGGAAGTAAAAGCCTCCATGGACGCTGCTTCGCACCCGCCGGTCTCCCCTTCCCGCGCACTGAACGTGGCGGTGGATCGCGCTGCCAAGCTGCTGGACACCCGGCCGGCAGAGGCTTTGGTGCATGCAGAAGAGATACTGACAAGAGCCCCCGGCCTGCCGCCCGCCGAACTGGTCGCTGCCCAGGCTTTGCGGCGCTTGGGCCAGTCAGATGCCGCTCTCTCGCGGCTTGCAGCGCTTGCCCGTCGCCAGCCGAACGTGGCCGCCCTGTTATGGGAACTCGCACAGGCAGCAAGCGAAACGGGCGATAGTGCGCAGGCTATCGCCGCGCTGGAACGCCTGGTCCGCCAACAAGCCGGTGTGGCGAGCGGCTGGTTCCTGCTGGCGCGCGAATTGCGGAAAGTCGGCCGTGACGACCAGGCATGGCGCGCAGACCTGTCGGGCATCCATGCCTCGTCGCGCGATCGCGATCTGCTTGAAGCAGCGGTGGCAATGAATGAGGGGCGCCTGAACGATGCCACAGCGATTCTGGATGCGCGGCTTGCCCGGTTGCCGGACGATCCCGCCGCTGCGCGGTTGCTGGGCGAAATTCACTGGCGTCGCGGGGATATGAGCGCGGCCCTGATATTGGTCGAACGGGCCGTGGCGACCGCGCCGGGGTTCGATCTGGCGCGCGATTTCCTGATCCGGCTGCTGCTCCAGAACAACCGCCTGACCGATGCGCTCGCCCATGCGGATGTTCTGGCGCAATCCCCGCTCGACAATCCGGGCTATGCGCTGCTGCGTGCTTCGGTGCTTGTGCGGCTGGGTGATCAGGCGCAGGCGGCAGCCATTTATCAAAGGCTGCTAGCGCAAAAGCCGGATCAGCCGCAGCTCTGGCAGAATCTGGGCCATGCGCTCAAGACGGTGGGGCGGCAGGCGGACGCAATTCATGCCTATCGCCAGGCGGTGCGCTATCTGCCGACCATGGGCGAAGCCTGGTGGAGCCTTGCCAATCTCAAGACCGTCAAGCTCGACGCAGCGGATATTGCCGTAATGGAACAGGCGCTGTCGATGCTGGCGCCGGAGGCGGCGGCACGGAGCGAGGACATCTTCCACCTCCATTTCTCACTCGGCAAGGCGCTGGAGGATGCGCACGATTATGCCGCTTCCTTTGGTCATTATGATCGCGGCAACAGCCTGCGCCGCTCGCTACTATCCTATGATGCCGATGAATTTGCCGCGGAAGTCAAGGCAACGGAAGCCTGCTTTACTGCCGCCTTCCTCACGCGAATGGGAACGGGCGGCGCCGCTGCGCCCGATCCCGTCTTTGTGGTCGGCCTTCCCCGGTCCGGCTCCACGCTGGTCGAACAGATACTCTCCAGCCACAGTCAGGTTGAGGGGACGATGGAACTGCCGGAGATGATGATCATCGCCAGCCGTCTGCAATCGCGCATCGACGAAGGCGAATTCCCCGATTTCGCCACGATGATCATGTCGCTGACCCCAGCCGACCGGCAACGGCTGGGCGAAGAATATATCGATCGCACCCGCGTTCACCGCCAGAGCGACAAGCCCCGTTTCATCGACAAAATGCCCAATAATTGGCAGCATGTTGGCCTGATCCGGCTGATCCTGCCGAACGCCAAGATCATTGACGCGCGTCGCCATCCGATGGGCTGCTGCTTTTCGGGATGGAAACAGCATTTCGCCCGCGGTCAGGCCTTTACTTACGATTTGAGCGAGATCGGTCGCTATTATCGCGATTATGTGGCGCTGATGAGCGCGTTCGATGCGGCTGCGCCCGGCCATGTCCACCGTGTGCATTATGAACATATGGTCGCCGACACGCCCGGCGAAGTCGCGCGGCTGCTCGACTATCTCGGCCTGCCGTTCGAGGAGGCATGCCTTGCCTTCTGGCGGACGGAGCGGGCAGTTCGCACCGCGAGTTCGGAACAGGTGCGTCAGCCGATCTTCACTGATGGCGTCGATCATTGGCGGCATTTCGCGCCCTGGCTCGGTCCTCTGGAAGAGGCGCTGGGACCGGAAATCGCAGCCTATCCGGCCTGACGCTCCCGCCCTATGATCCCACTGACATTGGCGACCGCGAAACTCACCCCATGAAGATTGCGCCGCTGTTCAACGCCGGGAATCGGCCGCGGATGTCCGCTGGCATGGATGACCCCTTCCGTCACAGAATAGATTCCACGCGGGCAATCCCAATCGAGGGTGACGCCCAGTACCCCGTCGAGACTGCCCGGATAGCAGGCCTGTCCGTCAACATCGCGCGCCGCGACAATCTGAATTTCTGCAACCCTGGCCCGCTCCACTACCGCCGCAAAAGCCGCGCTGTGCGCCAGATTGACGGTCCCAAGACTGAGATTGATCAGATCGACCCGCGCCTCGACCGCCAGATCAATCGCGCTGACCAGTGCCCGCGCACTGGCGCGAAGCGCCGCATGAAAGACCCGGATCGGCAGGCATAAGGCATCGGGCGCCTGATCCATGATGGCAGCGGTTACGGCCGTGCCATGGCCCAGGTCGTCCAGCGTATCGCCTTGGGTAAAGCTGCCATCGCGCGCCACGGAAAATCCCGGCAATAGACGCGCGGCATCAATATGCGGATGGTCGGGATGCACCCCGCTGTCGATGATCGCGATCCGTACCGGATCAGGCATGAACCGGCTCGCCGCGCCGCTCTACCCTGGCGCGCCCGTCCGTCAGCGTCACGATCATGTCGGCCAGCTGCGCCATGGCAGGCTTGTGCGTGATGATGATGATGGTCGCATCGGGCAACGCCCCGCGCAGCCGACCAGCTATCAATTGCTCCGTTTCCCCGTCCAGCGCCGATGTCGGCTCGTCGAGTATCAGGATGCTGGGCGAGCGCAGCAATGCCCGCGCGAGAACGATCCGTTGCCGCTCCCCCGCCGACAATGCCATGCCACGCTCCCCCGCCCGCGTGTCGTACCCCAGCGGCAGCCGCGCGATAAAATCGTCCAGCCCCGCCGCATGGGCCGCAGCTTCTATCTGGGCCTGTCGCACATCCGGAAGCGCAAAGCCGATATTCGCCGCGATCGTATCGTTGAACAGATAGGGCGACTGGTCGACCAGAATGATCTCCCGCCGCACATCGTCAAGCACATAGTCGCGCAGGTTACGGTCATTGACCATCACGCGCCCGGCATCGGGATCAAGATAGCGCACCATCAGGTCCGCCATGGTCGATTTGCCCACCCCGCTCGGTCCAAGAATCGCGCACAGGCTGCCCGCTGCTATCGTCAGGTCTATTTCGCGCAGCACGACATCACGATCATAACGCATCGCCACCCGGTCGAACCGGATCACTTGCGCCCGCTCCAGCGGCACTGGATCGGCGCACTCGACCACATCGGCCCTGGTATCGAACAGTTCGAATATCCGCCCCAGCGACACCCGTGCCGACGCGAGGCCAGACGTCAGCCCCATCAGCGTCTGGATCGGCGATAGCAGCCGCATATGATAGGTCATGAACGCGACCAGCGTACCGATGCTCATGCCATCTTCGATGATGCGCCAGCCGCCATAGAGGATCACCGCCGATGTCGCGGCGGTCATCAGCGTGCCGGGCAACGCGCCAGTCATGTAGGAGGCGACCTGCATCCGCAACATTGCGCCGACAAAGGCATCATTCTTCCGCTGGAAGCGTCCGACTTCATGCTCGCCTGCGCGTAGCGAAGCGACCACCCGCATACCCATGACCGTATCGACCAGCAAGCTACCCAGGTCCGCGCCCTTTTCCCGCATGTCACGGGTCAGCGCGGTCAACCGCCGCTGATAATATGCGAATGTCGCGAGACTTGCCGGGACCAGCACGACGCTTACCAGGAACAACCGCCAGTCGAGCCACAGCATCATGGCAACGCAGCCGACGAAGAAGAGCAGGTTGCTGACGACCGATAGCATAGTGTCGGACGCGATCCGCTGCACATCGCTTACGTCGCTGTTCATCCGCGATACGAGGTCGCCCAGCCGGAAGCTGCCGTAAAAGCGTGGCGAAAGCGTCTGGAGATGGCGCAGTAGGGCTGCGCGAATATCATAGAGCATCGCCGCCGACAGGGCGACATAGCGATAGCTGGCGAGGATATTGACCGCGAACCCGGCAACGGTCACGCCAATCATGATCGCGGCGATCCGCACCAGTGCGCCCATATCACGTCGCAAAAGCGCCTGGTCGATCATCAGTTTGGACAGATAGGGCTGCGCCAGCCCCAGCGCGGTCGACACAAGGCTGATCGCCAAAACGACCATCAGCGCGCCGCGATAGGGCCGCAGGAAGGGGCTTAGTCGCTTGTAAGCGCTCCAGTCGGCAACCGGCGTGGGCGTTGTGCCACTCATGCCGCCTGCCGCCGGGGCACCAGCCGGAACCCGTCCAGCACGAAGGCTGGCTCCGGCATCTTTGCCAGCAGGCCGGTGCACCAGCGATGCCCGTCCATCAATGCATCATGCTGCGCCCGCCACCAGTCACCCGTCCCGCCGCTGGCATAGAATTGCGCGCAGAGCGCCAGATGCCGCCGCATCGCCGCAATCAGCATTGACTGATAATGGGTCAGCAATGCCGCGCGATCGCCGCCCTCTGCAATGCCGATCAGCACGGCGGAGGCCAGTATCGCCTCCCGCACAGATTGCGCGGTGCCATCGCCACAGAGTGGATCGAAGCCCAATGCTGCGGTTCCGCAGGCCAGCCAGTCGTCGCCGCACAGGGGCAGATGCAGGCGCGGTGCTGCGAGAAAGGGCATGGAGGCCGCCCCGACGGCGTCGACCACTGGCGCAATCAATCCGCTCTGCGCCAGCAGGTCGTCCAGAGGCCCGCCTACCCCCAGCAACCAGCCTTCCCCCGTTCCGGCGGGCACCAGAAACAGCCAGCCATCCGGTACCGCCTCTACCCTGCCCTCCTGCGCGCAAGCCGGGTCACGCAAGCGTATCTTCGCGGCGACGGCGTTGCGATCACCAAAGATACGCATCTTGCCCGATGGCTGCGGCAGCGCGGCGTGAATGGAGAAATCGACCGGCACGGGGCCGGCGGCAGGTTTGTCGCTGGCCAACGCCGCCTGCACCGCTTCTTCCGACACCAGAGCCGCGCTGTGGGGGACCGCCACCGGCGCACCGCCCCAAGCGATCACTCGACGCTTGATCCTAGGGCTATCGGCAAAGAGGCCGGGCCGCCCGAACACGTCGCGCAGTAGCGCCAGAGCGGGATCGCTCAACAGGATCGTCGGCACCGGCGTGCGATGAGCGGCTTCGCTTGCGACCCGAAGGCCCGCTCCATGCAATAGATGTGCGCATGTCGTCGCCGCAATCCCGCTGCCCCGGATGCCGACGATCAAGCGCCTTTGGCTCATTCCACTGCGACCATGCCTGCGCCAGTGGTGTCATAGCCCAGATCCAGCGTCACCTCATGCTTGAGCGTTCGGGCGTCATAGACTTCCAGATCATAGCTCGCGCCGTAAATATATAGTTTCGCGCCATCGATGGACATGCCCAGGCGGAAACGCGACCGGCATGGGAACTCTGCCTTGTCGACCACGGCATTGCTGGCCATGTCCATATGCCAGAATTCGCAGCGCTTATTGCCATATTTGCCGTTGGTGACGACGGTGTAGGCCTGCTTGCCGTCGGGCGTAACCTGTAGTCCGGCCATCGCGTCTGGGGCAGGGCCGATCGGGGTAAAATCAAACTGCCGGGTCGACAAATCGAAGCGCGCCAGGCCGAACATCTTGTTATGGACATAGGTGTCGGCGGCATTGAACAGCGCCACATATTGCCCCGGTGTACGGATGGCGTCCAACGTGCCGCCAAAGCCGACATTTTCCATGCCGGCGCCTTCCGGCTTGGCCAGGTCGATCCGGTCCGTCACCTTGAGCGTCGTCAGGTCGATGATCGCGACCTTTTCCCCGAAGGCGTAGAGCGTTTTGCCGTCTGGCGACACTTTATACCCCGCGCGCCAGCTGCCAGAACGTTCATCCTCCTTGTCGAGCTCGGCCGTGCGGACAACCTTTTGCTGTTTCAGGTCGATGACGCCATACATGGGCTTGCTGACGGTATAGCGGTCTATGCCCTTATCGAATTTGGAGAGGACGGTGTAGAAATAGCGACCCGTAGGATCGGGCACTCCGCCCCAGAAACGATAGCGGGTGGTGCCGTCATTCAGGCTGAATTTGTTGATCACCTTGCGCGTCGCGGTGTCGATCACCTCGATCCCGCCGGTGGTGATGGTTGTTACATAGATGCGCTTGCCATCGTCGGACAATTGCATCGACGTGGGCAGGCCGGTGTCCAGCTTGATCGTGCCGGTGACGGCCCCCTTGCTTTCTTCAAACACCAGCAGGCGGTCGGGATAGGAGCCCATGAACAGCGTAGCTGCGTGCATGGGCGCAGCGCCCAGCATCGCCAGGCCAGGGCCCAGCATCAGACGAAATTTATGCATGGCGGCCCTCATGGGAAAACGAGATCGAGATTGCGCCAATCCTTGGTCGCGGTAGCGCAGTTACTGGCCCAGTCGGGCGAGTAGTTGACATGATCGGGCACCTGAACCGGCCAGAAACAGGTGACGTAGCAATCATAAATATCGCGCTCGACCGGCTGGCACAGCCCCGCCGTCCCGCCACTGGCATCGACTTCCCAGCCGGGAGAGAAGGAGAGCGAACAACCCATCGGCACATGCGGACGCGGCGTCTGCTGAAGGGCGACGACATCCTCCTCCATGTCCGCATCAGGGGAAGCGGCTGCCTCCATCTGCGTCACGGCCTCGTCGATCCGCTGCGCCTTTTTATTGATGGCGCGAAGATGCTTCATGACAACCCCTTTCTCTCGGCGAAGCGTTCCAGGAAGCCCGGATTACGCACCGACAACACGCCGTAGATACGCAGGCAGGTGTCGGTCCACTGGCGTATCCAGTCGCAATAATGGAGGTTGGCGTGGCCGGTATCGCCATAGCGGACAAATGCTTCATGATGGCATCCGCCCGCACATAGCGGGCGCGCCCAGCAACTCTGGCAGTCATATTTCGCCTGGACATGCCCCTTGGCCAGGAAATCTCCCTGCTTGACGCGGTCGATGCCGATGGAGACATGCCCCATGCTATGCGTGTCAGCGTCCGTGAAGCGATGGCAGGGCGACAGGTCGCCCGACGGACTGACCCCCATCAGGCCCAGCCCCGCGCCGCAGGGGTGCGATTTGTTGACGCCTGAAATCAGCTCGCTGATCGTTTCGCTAACATTGGTGAAGCCGTGCGACTCCCCGCGCAGGGCATATTCCAGCCACTCGTCCGCTAGGCTGTTGAACTGCGCCAGCACGCTATCCATGCCGTTGCCGTCCAGAGAATAGGCGCGCGTCTCCCCCGTCGTCACCGGCGCGAAGCCGACCTCGTGGAAGCCCAGATCATCCTTCAGATGGCGGAAGATGCGGACGACATCGGTCACACCTTCGGTCAGCGTCACCCGCGCGGTGATGGCCCGCGTCTTGTGATGCGCGATCAGCGTGCGCAGGCGCGGCTCGATCGCCGCATAGCTGCCCTTGCCATTCTTGAAGACGCGATGCTTGTCCTGCAATTCCGGCGGGCCGTCCATCGATACGGTCACGCCGATGCGATTGTCCGACAGGAAGGTGACAATCTCCGGCGTCAGCAGCGTTGCGTTGGTCGTGAGGCTGTAGGTGATGTCCTTGCCGGCTGCGTTCGTAGCTTCATTAGCGTAGGCCACAACATCGCGTAACAGTTTGAAATTCATCAAGGTCTCACCACCAAAAAAGGTGATGTGTACCGACTTGCGGCCGATCGCCTCCGCGATCAGCAGATCGACCGACGCCATCGCCGTTTCAAGCGTCATATATTTGGGTTTGCCCGCTGGCGTCGCGATCTTGTCCGCGCCGAATTCGTAGCAATAAGTGCAGGCCAGATTGCACTGATTGGTGACGTTCAGCACCAGCGCCTGCAACGGAAAGTCCGCCGGAGGAGCTTGTGGCGCCTCTGCAACCGGCATGGCGTGGCCCAGATGGATGAGCCGCGCCTGCCGCAATTCGCGCACCAGCCCATCGGCTTCTTCCGCCGTGCTGCCTTCGGCTACCAATTCGCGCACGAGCGCTGCGTGAGTAAGTTCCTGTCCATCAAGACGGTCCAGAACCACACGGACATGGGTGTCGATTTCGAAGATGGCGCCCGCGCTTACCAGATAGACGAACTCGCTGCCGCCTGCGGCAAAGCCGTGATATTCCGCCCGGCGATAGGTGGGTGCCTGCATCACGGTCATTGCGACACCTCCGGTTGATCCCATTTCTGATAGGCAGGCACGGCGACGACCATGTAGGACCGGGCGGTCAGCGGCTTGCCGAACTTGTCCTTTTCGGCCTTGGCCGTGGCGACGACCCAAATATCGCCATAATTATTGCGACCAAAGCGGCGGGCGGGGTTCGGCCCCTCGCTATTGGGGGTGAAGAGCGCCGCGGGACTGAGCGTGCCGACATATTTGGCGTCATCATCATAATAGACCGCCAGATATTCCTGGGTCGACCAGGTGACGTCGACCGGCCCTACCGCAATGTCATCCGCCGTCCCCTGCTTGCCGTCGATGCCATTTTCGAAGCCTATCGCCTCGAACTGGGCGTAGCCTTTAGGGAATTTGATCCCGCCCAATCGCGACAGGGCGGTTTCCGGTGTCACCTTGATATAATCAATCTTGCTGTAGACCGGGAAAGCCTGTTCCAGCACCGCGCCACCGACCGCGACATTGCGCTGTCCCGACGCCGCCCCGGCGGCAACGTCGGCCATCACCACCAGTTCCTGCGGACTGGCCGACAGTATTCTGGTCGCGGTCACGCCCATGCCCAGATCAATGTAGGCGGGCGTAAGCGAAGCGGGCAGATTGTGGCCGACGATGCGGAACTGCGCGCCCCTGGTCCCGGCCTTCACCGAACCGGGGATGACGGCCAGCACCGCTGGCGCAGCCGTTGCGCGGGTCAATTTCACGTCCAGCCCGAATTCCTGATAATCGCCCCAATACCAGCGCCCCACCGCACTTTGCTGGTCCGGCGCGAACCACATTGTTTCGCGCGCGGCGCTACCCAGATCATCGGGCCTGCCAGCGACGGCCGCGCCTTTTGACGATCCGCGCCAACTATAACCGGCGTAAACGATGCCTGCCCCGCTGCGGTTCACCGACGCTCCATTGTTGAGCGAGCGCAGCACACTGCTGGTCAGGAATTCGTCCGCTGCCTTGCCGGGCTTGATACTGAAGCTGCCCACGAAACGCCCCTGCCCCGGCGCCGATGCCACGACCAGCCATTCGCCCACCAGACGCGGCACGCTCTGGCGCGATTGCCATGCGGCCCATTCGGGCGTGTGCAGCGGCGCGGCCTTCGCCAAATAGCCAAGCGCATATTCGCCGCGCAGCATCTTGTCCTTGGGATCGCGGCCCGCCGGTTGCTCGCTATCCTCGGCCGGGCGTCGATATTGAGCGTCCGCCTGCGAATACATGGCGACATGCAGATCCTGTAACTGCTTCCATTCCAGCTTCGACCGCCGCCAAGACAGGGGCTGGGCAAAGCTATGGCAGGCAGCGCACGCCCCGCGCATGGTTTCGTTCGGGATATTGGTCTCGTCGATCATCCGCTTTTCGGCCAGATACATGACCGGCAGCGCCTCTTGCGGGGCCAGGCCATGCGACGAGGAAAGGGATTTGACGATAGCGCGCGATTCTTCGGGCGTGATCGCCAGGCCATTCAACCGGACCATACGCTTGATCGCCTGCGACCAACCTTCAGGCGTGGTGCGGACCCAGCTGATCCGCGACAAATTCCCCTTGGCATCGGGCGCGTGGCAGGTGCCGCATTTTTCCTTGACCAGCGCGTCTGCGACCGGGATCCCCGGATCGCTTTCTTTCATAAGCGCGCCATCCGGCCCGCCATCGGCCTGCGCGAACAGGATTGACGTAGAAAACAGCGCCAGCAACCCGAATTTCGAGACCGTTACCCGCTTCACCCCGTTTCCCCCACAAGCACCATAAGATGCGCGAAACCCAAGCTCAGGCAGACGCACATCGTGCGCTATCGTTTCGGAAACGTATGGCGTTGTGTAAATCCGCCATAGGAAACTGGACAGCTATCAAGATTTTTTCAAACGGGCTGATCGGCCTCTTCCGACCCCCAATCGCAACACTTGCGCGAAGGGGTGCCACGCCGATCCCGGCATGAAAGCATCCTGAAATGGCCGCCCGGAATCAGCCGCGCCAAAACCCATCGCGCTACCCGACCGGGTTGTTTTCAGACCAGCATCTCGGCCGTCACCGGAAGTGATCTGATGCGTTTGCCGGTCGCGGCGTGGATGGCATTGATCAGCGCGGGAATGACTGGAGGCAGCGCGGGTTCGCCCAGGCCCGTGGGAGGGTAATCGGTCTTGACGAATTCGACATGGATGGTTGGCGTGTCGGGAATGCGTTGAAGCGGGTGGGTATCGAAATTGGCCTGCTCGATCGCTCCGGCGACCTGGGTGATGGCCTGCCCGGCGAGCGCCTGCCCCAGCCCTTCGATCACCGACCCCTGCACCTGATGCAGCGCATTGATGGGGTTGATGATATGGCCGCCGACATCGCCTGCAACCCAGACCGTCCTGACCTTCGGCACGCCATCGGCAACGGCTACCTCCACCACTTCGGCGAAATAGCCGGCATGGCTGTAATAAAAGGCAAAGCCCTTGCCCTGCCCCTTGGGCAACGCTGTGCGGTTCGCCCAGTCGCCCATGGCCAGCGCTTTTTCGATCACGCCCCTGGCGCGCGCGGTGACGAAGGGCGGGCGATTGGCTCCCTGACTGACCTGCGCAGTCTTGGACAGGAGTTCGAGCATCAGCGTAGGCAGATCCTTGCCCGCCGCCGCCGCGATCTCATCCATGAAAGCCTGATAGACGAAGGCCAGCGCATTGGAGCCGGGGGCGCGCAGCCAGCCGGTCGGCATGTTGGTGGACAGGAAACTTTGCTCGAACAGCACATGGTCGATCAGACCCGCAGGCAACTCACCGGGTGACAGTTCGGCCGACCGCACGGGCTTGCCGTCCTTGCCAAAGGTGATGAAATGATCGTGGAAGGCAGTCAGCGCCCCATCCTTGTTGAGCGCGGCACGGAAGCCGTGCCAGCCTGCCGGGCGATAGAAATCGCGGCCCATGTCGTCAGCGCGGGTGAAGAGCAGTTTGACTGGTACGCCCGGCACTTGCGCGGCGATGCGCGCCGCCTGCACCATATAGTCGTTCATCAGCCGCCGCCCGAAACCGCCGCCGATGCGGGAGAAATTGATGCGGATCTTCTCCGGCGGCAGGCCCAGCGCCTGTGCGACCAGTCCGCGCCCGCTCTCCGGATTCTGGGTCGGCGCCCAGATTTCGATGGCGCCATCCTTGAACAGGGCCGTGCAATTTTGCGGTTCCAGCGTGGCATGGGCGAGAAAGGGGTAGCTATAGTCTGCGGTCACGACCTTGTCCGCCGACGCGAAGGCGCCATCGACATCGCCAGTGCGGACGATATTGCCGTCCGCCTTGCCCTTCGCACGGGTCGCGGCCTGCGCGGCATAGCCCTGGGTCGAAAAGCCGGTGACCGCGCTGTCGTCCCACTCGACTTTCAGCGTCTCGCGCGCCTGATTGGCGGTCCACCAGCTTTTGGCGAGGATCGCGACACCATCATAGCCGGATTCAGGGGTGCCATCGCCCTTGATCGTCAGCACATGGGCAATGCCGGGCAGCGCGCGCACGGCGTCCAGATTGGCCGATTTGAACGTGCCGCCAAATGCCGGGCAGGTTTCCAGCACAGCATGGAGCATGCCCGGCAGCTTGACATCGATGCCGAACAGCGGCCTGCCCGCGACGATGGCAGGCGTGTCGACACCGCCGACCGACTGCCCGATGATATGGAAATTTGCCGGGTCTTTCAGTTTGAGCGTCGCGGGATCGGGGGCTGGCAGCTTCGCCGCTGCGCCTGCCAGTGTGGCGTACGGGATCGACTTGCCGGTTTTGGGGTCGGTCACCTTGCCGCTGCCGGTCGTCAGCATCTCTGCCGCAACGCCCCATTGCGCTGCTGCAGCGGCGACCAGCATCGCGCGCGCCGCCGCTCCAGCCTGCCGCATGGGCAGCCATTCACGCGGGGTCGTCCGGCTGCCGCCTGCGCTCTGCCCGCCGAAAATCTTGGCGTCGGCATGGGTTTGTTCGATGCTGACCTGCGCCCAGTCGACGTCCAGTTCCTCCGCGATGAGCATCGGCAGCATCGTCTTGGCGCCTTGGCCGATTTCAGCATTTTTCGCGCCGATGATGACGCGATTGTCCGGCAGGATGCGGATGAAGGCGTTGATGATGACCGGCGTGCCGTCCGCCGCCTTCGCGATCGGCACGGCAAGATCGAACAGCAATCCGCCGCCCGCGATCAGTGACGCGGAAATGAACCCGCGGCGGGAGAGTGTCGCGCGGCTCATGCCGCGGCCGCCTTGATCGCGGCGCGGATGCGGACATAGGTGGAGCAGCGGCACAGATTGCCGATCATCGCGGCGTCAATATCCTCGTCGGTGGGCTTGGGCGTCTGGCTGAGCAGCGCGGTTGCGCTCATAATCTGCCCGGCCTGGCAATAGCCGCATTGAGGGACGTCCTGGGCGATCCAGCTGGCGGCAATGCGCTTGCCAACGTCAGTGGCTGCCGCACCCTCGATCGTGGTGACCGCTGCGCCCTTCACATCGCCCAGCAGGGTCTGGCACGACCGCACCGCCTGTCCGTCGACATGAACAGTACAAGCGCCGCAAAGCCCGGCGCCGCAGCCGAATTTGGTGCCGACCAGGTCAAGATCCTCGCGCAACACCCATAGCAACGGCTTGGCCGGATCACCCTCCACCTGCCGCTTCTTGCCATTTACCGTCAGACTGATCGCCATGCCGCCCACCTTTGACTGTGTCGCGCGCATTAGATGCTGATCTGCAGCGATCTGTCCAGTCGGTTCAGCGCTGGGGCGGTGCGCCCTGCGCTTCGTCGATCATCCGTTGGACGGGCATGAACCGCGCAACCGGCACAACCTATTTTCGCCTGGCCGCCGCCGCTGCAAGACGGTCAAGCGCGCGGCGTTCTGCCGGGCTGGCGCTATTATAGGCTTCCTCCGCAACCAGGGCACGCCAGCGATCCAGGCGGGTGGGCGTGAATACGCCATTTGCGATCGCCATTTGGACCGCGCAACCCGGTTCGCTGTTGTGGGCGCAGTCCGAAAAGCGGCACTGCTCGGCGGCCTCGACAATGTCGGCGAACACAGCGGCAAGGCCCGACGCCACATCGGTAAGCTGCAATTCGCGCATCCCCGGCGTGTCGAGCAGCCAGCCGCCATGGTCCAGCCGATGCATTTCCCGCACTGTCGTGGTGTGCCGTCCGGTGTCGTCGGCTGTGCGGATGGCCTGGGTCGCGATAGTATCAGAGCCGCGCAATGTGTTGACCAGCGTGGATTTGCCGACGCCGGACGATCCGACAAGCGCGACCGTTTGACCCATGCCACACCAGCGCGACAGGCGGGCGGCGCTGGCGGGGTCTTTGCCATTGATGCTTTCCACCTCCAATCCCGGCTGCAAATCGCGCGCCGCCGCTGCGAAAGCCTCTGGCTTGTCGGTCAGATCGGTCTTGGTCAGGACGATTACGGGATGAACCCCTACGTCGCGCGCCAGGATCAGATAACGCTCCAGCCGGGGAATGCTGAAATCCTGATTGCAGGAGGCGACGATGAACAGCGTATCGACATTGGCAGCGATCAACTGCGTTTTCTGGTCACCACCCGGCGCGCGCCGTTTGAACAGGTTGGCGCGCTGCAAGATATGCGTGATCTGGCAAGTGGCGCTGTCGACAAGCACCCAGTCGCCGACAGTGGGATGATCCTCCGCCGCCAAGCCGTCGCCAAAGCCGGGCTGAATGTCTAGAGCCCCACCCTCGCCAGCGACCACGATCTTACCGCGATGCACGGCCATAACGCGAAACGGCCTGGACCCGCTATCGCCCAATTCTGACATTTGCGCGCTGAAAAACGGGCGCCAGCCAAGTTCGTCCAGGGTCTTATCAACGGAGTCCATAATTGCTGCATGCCGCTCAAATGGCGGTTTGTATAGGGACGCCTTGCCGCTGTTACAGAGTGACGCCGCGTTTCCAGATACCGATCGAACGCTCATCATTACGTTCGTTGCACGCCGGTTCGCCGCTGGCGACCGCGATGATACGATCCAGCAACGCGCTAGCCGCTGCGTCCATGCCATTGGTCAGGACCATACCTGCGTCAAAGTCGATCCAGCCTGGTTTGGCCGCCGCAAGGGCAGAGTTGGAGGCGATCTTCATCGTTGGCACTGGGCTGCCGAGCGGCGTGCCGCGGCCAGTGGAAAATAGCGTCAGTGTCACCCCCGCCGCTGCCAATGCTGTCGTCGATACAGCATCGTTGCCCGGTGCCTCCAATATAGTCAGGCCTGTCCGGGTCGCGATATGGCCATAATCAATGACATCGACGACGTTCGAGAGCCCACCCTTCTGCACCGCGCCGAGCGATTTTTCCTCCAGCGTGGTGATGCCGCCTGCAATATTGCCTGGACTGGGATTTTCCGACACCGGTTCACCATGGTCCAGGAAATAGCGTTTGAACCGGTTGACCACCCGGGTCAGCCGATGGAACACAGCCTCATTTTCCGCGCGCACGAGCAGCAATTGTTCGGCCCCGAACATCTCGGGAATTTCGGTCAGGACCGCGGTGCCGCCTGCCTGCGTGACCGCATCGGCCATCCGGCCGATCAGGGGGTTAGCGGTCAGGCCGCTCATGGCGTCGGAACCGCCGCATTTGACCCCCAGCCGCAGCGCCGACAATGGTACGGGCTTGCGCACATCCTGCGCCATCCGTTCAGCCAGCGCCTCCAGTGCCGCCTTGCCCGCGGCAAATTCATCCTGCTCGCTTTGCGCCCTTACCGTGCGTATCCGTGCGCGCATTTCCCGCGGAATCCGGGTCAATATCAGGTCGAGTTGATTGGATTCGCAACCGAGCCCTAAAATCAGCACTCCGCCAGCATTGGGATTTTGTGCCAGTGCGGCCAGGATCGCGCTCGTGCCTTCCAGATCATGCCCCAATTGCGAACAGCCAAAAGGATGGTTGAATGCATGAACGCCATCGACATGATCGCTAACCAGCCCATCACCCCAGCGCGCCAGTCGTTCGCCCAGGCGTCCGACACAGCCCACCGAGGGTAAAATCCATATTTCGTTGCGGATGCCGACACTGCCGTCCTGCCGCACATAGCCCATGAAACCGGGCTGCGTATCAACCGGCCTTTCGACCGTCTCAACAGGCTTGGCCACATAATGATAGGCCAGTTCGCCGCGCAGCGCGGTTTTCACATTGTGGCTATGCACATGTTGGCCAACGCCGATATCCCGTGTCGCCACCCCGATCGGGGCACGATAGCGGCGGACGGCGCTTCCGGCAGTTATGTCATGGACCGCAAATTTGTGGCCCGGTGCAATCGCGTCGACAAGGGTGACTTGGCAGTCAGCCAAGACGACCACCTGCCCTGGCACGAGCGGCGTCAACGCAACGGCTACATCATCGTCCGAGGCGACTTGCAGCGCCATGATTTCTGGGTCGGGCATGGGTTGTGCCTAAATCGTTGCCAGCGCTAGCACAAGTGCAATTGACGGTGAGTATCATGCCGGGACACTATTCGCTGATACGCAGTAAAGCTGCTTCTGCGGCGCGGCGCAGATGGTCGGCCCAGATGCGTTGTCCTTCGCTGTGGCCAATCAAATCCTGCCGCACTTCTATTTCCGCATAGGAAAGGTCGCGGGCAAACGCATGGAATGGCACGGTAAAGTCGGTCGCGTCCATGGCATAGGGGACATTGTCTCCCACCGCCAGGACGCCGTCATCCCGTAACGTAGCCAGCATGGCATGGGCAAAATCGGTGCGGCCACGCCAATGCAGCACACCCACATCCCATGGTCGGGCGATCCCGTCCATGACCGGCGTGAAGCTGTGCAGCGACAGCAGGATGGTGTCGCGCCCGGACGCGCATCGCGCCGCAATCATGTCGCTGATCGCCCGATGATAGGGTGCGTGGATCGCCGCCACCCGCGCGGCGCGGGCCGTCGCGTCCAGCGCTTCATTGCCATTGATACGGCTCCCGTCGGAAACTGCCGGGATCGCATCGTCGCGCACGGGATCGCGATTGCAATCGATGACGAGGCGCGAATAAGTCTGGTACAGAAAGGCCGCATCGAGCCGTTCGGCCAGTCTATGCCCCAGTTCATGAACGCCAATATCGATGGCAATGTGACGCCGCCGGTCGGCAGCGCTCAGGCCAAGGTCGCCCAATGCAGCCGGAATGGCCGCTCCTGCATGATCACCTATCAGCAGGAACGGGGAAGCGCCTGCTGCGTTGAATAGCCCGAACGGTGCCGGATCGTTCAGACCCAACAATGCACCCGTCCCGTCTCCGGCCATCAGGATATTTCCCCATGCCCAAGCCGACGACCCTTTTTGTTATCCGTCATAGCGGTCGGCACCGGGGTTTCCTGCATAGTCATACCACCCTGATGCGCTTGCCGGAGCCATTTGGCCAGCGCCCCGGTCTGCACTGATCCCCGGCCCGCGTCGCCCTGCCCCAAACAATGCCATTAACGGCCGCTCCGTCGGCACCTCAGGAAAGTCCCGTCCATGCTGATCCGTTGCGGATATGACATCAGATTTGAAACACAGAATAAGACAGCGATCATGGCGCTGCTCAGCCTGCATCCTTCCCGGCATCTCGACCTGCGCACGCCCCAGCGGTTGCTGGCCGACCCGGATGTACCGCTCTATCATTTTGAAGACGGGTTTGGAAATGTCGCCACGCGCCTCACCATTCCCGCGGGCGGCGTCACCCTGTCATGCGATTTCGTGATCGAGGATAGCGGTTTGGTGGACGTTCCCGCCCCCGACGGTCCGCACACGCCGGTCGAAGAATTGCCCGATGCCGTGATGCCCTTCCTGCTGGGCAGTCGCTATTGCGAGACGGACCGGTTGATGGCGTTCGCCTGGGGCAATTTCGCGCATTATACGACGGCCAAGGCACGGGTCGATGCGATCGTCGATTTCGTCCACAACCATATAGAATTTGGCTATCATCATGCCCGCTCGGACATGACCGCGTGGCACGCCTTTCAGGAACAGCGGGGCGTGTGCCGGGATTTTGCGCATCTGGCCGTTACCCTGTGCCGCTGCATGAATATCCCCGCGCGTTACTGCACCGGTTATCTGGGCGACATAGGCGTCCCGCCAGTCGACGCACCTATGGACTTCAGCGCCTGGTTCGACGTCTATATCGACGGCAACTGGTACACACGCGACGCCCGCCACAACCAGCCACGCATAGGCCGCATCCTGATGGCGCGCGGACGCGACGCTACCGATGTGGCGCTCACTACGGCATTCGGCCCGACCAATCTCGTCCGGTTCGACGTCCATACTGACGAGGTGCAATCGGCCGGCGAAAAATCATACTGATAGAGGTTAAGCCGGGCATAATCGATGCGACTTTCCGGAGGGATCGTCGTTGATGGACCAAGCAGTCGCCCGACGCCGGGGTGACTGCCACCCCCACAGGAGGAAATCCCCATGTCCGACAACAGCCACGATATTTCGACCCTCAACAGCCTGATCGCGACGACGATCGACAGCGCCGATGGCTATACCGAAGCCGCCAAGGACAGCGAGAACAGCCGCTTCACTGCCCTGTTCACCAGCCGTGCTGGCGAACGGCGCGCCATTGCCACTCGCTTGCAGCAGCAGGTCGCAGCGCTCGGCGGCAACCCGGAAGATGACGGCACTCTGCTGGCAGGCGCCCATCGCATGTTCCTTAACCTCAAGTCGGTCGTGACGGGCAATGATGACAAGGCGATCATCAACGAAGTCGAAGCTGGCGAAGATCATATCAAAGCCAAGTTCGAGGATGCGCTGGAAGACAGAAAGCTGAGCCCAGCCGTACGCGACCTGGTCGAAACCAGCTATATGTCGGTCAAGGCCGGCCATGATGAGATGCGCGACATCAAACATTCGATGCAGCATTGATGCTGGGGCGGCGGGGGCAACCTCGCCGCCTTTTTCGTTACCGGAGACCTGGACCGGGACAATGTCCGCCCGTCAGCGGGCGAACCTGAAAATTTTGAACTTTGACCTTGCCGTAGCGATGTCGATCGCCATATTGTGCAGTGCAGCATAATCCGCCGCCGATTATCATGGCCAGCTTGGCCACTCTTCAAGGCCGGAGGTCATTTCATGAGAAAATTGTCCGCGAATATCGCCCAGTTGGTGGCCATGCGCGCCGCCGCAGGTCCGACAATGGAGGCAAACCAGCCGAGCCGATTGCAGGAGGTTGAATCCTTTGGCACCAATCCCGGCGCATTGAAGGCGAAATGCTACGTCCCCGCGCAAGTCGCTCAAAAGCCGGCACTGGTCGTCGTCCTGCATGGCTGCACCCAGACTGCGGACGGCTATGATCATGGTGCTGGATGGTCACAGCTTGCCGATGATCATGGCTTCATCCTGCTATTTCCAGAACAGCAGCGCTCCAACAATCCCAATCTCTGCTTCAACTGGTTTTCCCGCGCGGATAATGTCCGCGACCGTGGCGAAACATTGTCGATCCGCCAGATGATCGGAACCATGATCGACGCCCATGGGATCGACACATCGCGCATATTCATCACTGGCCTGTCAGCTGGGGGCGCGATGACCTCGATATTGCTGGCGAGCTATCCGGAATTATTCGCTGGGGGCGCGATCATAGCCGGGCTGCCCTTTGGCGCGGCCTCCAATGTTCAGCAGGCGCTGGAAGCGATGCGCGCGCCTGACACGCTCTCTGGCGACCAGCTTGGTGATCGCGTACGAAGCGCATCCGATCACGCCGGTCCCTGGCCGCGCATTGCGATCTGGCATGGCGCGGCTGACCAAACCGTCAAGAGCAGCAATGCCGACGCAATCCTGGCCCAATGGCTCTCGGTCCACGAACTGGACGAAGCGCCGAACTCGACTGAGGATATTTCCGGTCATCGCTATCGCATCTGGCACGACGCAAAGGGTCGCGCTCTGATCGAGGATTATCGCATCACGGGTATGGGCCATGGCACGCCGCTTGCCACCACCGGCAATGACGCATGCGGAACACCGATGCCGCACATGCTGGAAGCCGGTATCTCCTCCACACGACGGATCGCGGCGTCATGGGGCCTTCTGAACGATCAAAAGGTCGTACAACGCCCCAAACCAATGGATCGAGCGACAGTAGAAACGCCAAATTCACTTTCGACGGCCAAAACAGGACTTGAAACCCTATCGTCGGTCAAACCGGCACGAGCCGCCGCGAATAAGGGCAGCGTTCAGAAGATTATCGAGGATGCGCTGCGGTCGGCAGGTTTGATGCGCTAGGGTCAACAACACAACAGACAGCTGTAAAAGCTCTGGTGGGTGATCTGCTTAGCGTGTGATTGAGATGTTTTTCGGGACAATAGGCAGTGAGGCTGGTTTTGCCAGCGGAACTGCGTAATCCACGAGCTGTATCCATCGCCCGCCAAGGCAATATCTACCCCTTTTCGTGCCGCATGTTGCGGTTCAGCCAGATTGCGCGTTGCGCTGAACTTCAGTTTGATCACACCTGGTTGAGAACTGCGCCCACCTGCCTATTCAAGCCGCGCGGGCCAGTTCTTTGTCCGATTTTTGTGGCCTTGCCCTGCGTATGAACTTAAACATTCAACGCAGCTCATATCAGAAAATGTTCTGGATGCTGATCGGCAAGGTTGGGGATGGAGAGCGATCTGACCGTTTCGTCATTGCCCGACACAATGACAGGGCCGGGATTTGACAACCCGCAGCGCGCCAGAGCGCGAGAGTTGTTCAGGCGGGTGATCAACGAACATGCCGATACGCTTTCCAACTCTTCGTCGATCGCAGACAGAGTTGAGCAATGGATTTGCAACGCTCCCCTGCCGCATCGACCCATTACCGAAAGCGTCCTTTCAAAGGAATTTGGTGTTGGTCGCAGGATTGTGCGGCAGACCAGTCGCATATTGCAGCAACGCGGTGTCCTTGCTCCGCGCCGCGGTGGGAACGGCCTGGGCGGGCTTTGGGTCACAGCGCCGAGTTTGGGGGAAACGGTTGCAAAGGCTGCCGACGAACTGCGCCTTGATCAGGCCCATAATGTCCTGAACGAAGCAGCGCATTGGCTTGCTCCATCACTGGCCAGCCGGAACGATGCCCTTTCCGAGATGGTGCGTTCGTTACTGCGCTTTCAGGGGGTTAGGGATGCAATGCCGGCGCCCGACCGGAGCGACAATCTTGCCGAATGGCTTGCCAATCTTCTGCTTGGAAGAATTTCCGTATCGCAGGACCGGGACATTTTCCTGGGATCACTTTCCGACATCAGCAGCGACTATGGCGTAAGCCTTGAGGTGGCGGTCGAAGCTGTACGTATACTTGCCGATGCCCGGATCGTGAAGGTCCGCCGCGGCAGAGCGGGAGGCGTTTTTGCCAGCGCGTCGGGAACAGGATGCGCGCTGCATGTCGCCAATGCGTATTTAGCCACACAGCGTGTTTCCACTGCCGATTGCCGGGAGGTGCTTGACCAGATCAATACCGGCATGATCGAACTTGCGCGGCAAAGGCGCACATTGGAGGGGCTGAACCGTATCCGGTACGCGTTCGTTCAGATGCAGCAGGCCAACAATGGTACCGCCCTTGGCACAGCCTGGTACAGCTTCATTCGGGAAATTGCCGACATTGCAGCCAATCCCCTGATGCATTTCATGGCCAGGGCGCTCGCGTCTTCCATTCTAATGCGCCGGACTCGCAGCGCCGCACTGCCCGACGACGCTGCGCGCGAACTATTGTCGGCAAGCGTCCAGATTCTGGATCATCTGGACGATGCCTGTCAGGCCCCGATCGTAGCGGCACAATCTCGCTGCCAGAAGGCGCTGGAGAATTATTGGTAGGACCGCCGGACCCTGCTCATTCCACGTTCGTACGGTGCCTGGTCCTGGCCACCGCGTCACGCCACCCCGCAATCAGCCGCGCGCGTTCGGCGGCTGCCAGCGCGGGTTCGAACACCGCATCCCTGTTTGACGAAGATGGCGTGTCGGCCAGCGACGGCCAAATTCCGGCGGCTGTGCCAGCAAGAAAGGCCGCGCCAAGCGCTGTGGATTCGACATTGTCCGGGCGCCGGACCGGCGTTGCCAGCACATCGGCCAGAAACTGGCAGAGCCATGCGTTATGCGCCATGCCGCCATCGATCCGGATCAGATCGGCACAAAGCCCGGTATCTTCGCGCATCGTGTCGATCAGTTCTTCGCTTTGATACGCGACCGCCTCCAGCATCGCTCTGGCCACATGCGCCGCGCCCGTGCCCAAAGTCATGCCGCACAGGACAGCGCGGGCCTGCGAGTCCCAGTGCGGCGTACCCAACCCCGCGAACGCAGGGACAAGATAGACCCCGCCATTATCCGGAATAGTGCGGGCAAGTGTTTCGGTTTCAGCGGCCGAGGCGATGATGCCGAGCCGGTCGCGCAGCCATTGCACGCCCGCCCCTGCCACGAATATGGACCCTTCCAGCGCATAGCAGGTCTGCCCCCCGACACGGTAGGCGACGGTAGAAAGGAGCCGATGACGCGATCGGCTGATCGTGTCGCCAGTGTGCATCAGGCCAAAGGCGCCGGTGCCATAAGTGATCTTGACCTGACCGGCTTTCAGACATCCCTGCCCGATCAGCGCGGCCTGCTGGTCGCCGGCCATGCCCGTAATCGGCAACGCCCGTCCTAGGACAGCTGCGTCGACGGTACCGAACAGGGCGTCATTGTCCATCACTTGTGGCAGCATAGTGCGGGATATGCCGAACAACGCGCAAAGTTCGTCCGACCAATCCATCCGCTCAATATCGAAGAGCAGGGTGCGCGCGGCGTTGCTGGGATCGGTTGCGTGAACGCGGCCATCCGTCAGCCGCCACAACAAATAGGTGTCGATCGTCCCGAAGGCCAATTTGCCCGCCTCTGCGTCGCCCCGCAAACCCGGCATGGTATCGAGAAGCCAGGCCAGTTTGCTGGCCGAGAAGTAGGAATCAAGCAGAAGGCCGCTGCGCGCCGATACTTCCGTTTCCACGCCTTCCCCGATCAGGCGTTCGCATAAAGCCGCGCCACGCCGGTCCTGCCAGACGATCGCGGGATGAACGGCCCTGCCGGTCTCCCGGTCCCACACCACAAAGGTTTCCCGCTGGTTGGTGATCCCGATGGCGACAACGTCAATTCCAGCTTCTGTGGCCTGCGAAAGAGCCTGCCGCGCGGTTGCCACCACATCGCGCCAGATCGTCTCCGGATCATGCTCCACCCAGCCGGTCCGGGGATAGGATTGGTGCAATTCGACCTGCGCTCGCGCTACAATTGCGCCATCTTGGCCCACAATCAGCGCGCGGGTCGACGTCGTGCCCTGATCGATTGCCAGCACCGCCTTCATCATGACGCTCCCATTTTGGTGCCCAGGTAGGATTCCAGGCTTGCCACCTGCACGGCGGAAAGATGCAGGCCCAGCTTGCTGCGCCGCCAGAGTATGTCGTCAGCCTTTCGCGCCCATTCCTGCGCGATCAGATAATCGACCTCGCATGCGGTCAGGCCATGGCCAAAGTGAACGCCGCAATCCTGCAAACCCTGCGCGCCGCCCAGCACGAGCCAGGCGCGCCTGCCATAAGAGGCGATGAGCCGCTCCGCCCAGCCGCGCTGGAGGAAGGGATAGTGCGCGATGAGTTCCTCCACCAGCTTGGCAGCCCCGTCCATCGGGAAGTCGCCGCCGGGAAGGGCCACGCTGTCGGTCCAGCCGGGGCCTGCCAGTTCCGGTATCCGACTGGCCAGGAGGTCGATCGCCGACTGCGCGAGATGGCGGTAGGTGGTAAGCTTGCCACCGAACACGCTGAGCAAAGGCGCGCCCTCGATCGCCTCCGACAGATCGAGCCGATAACCGCGCGTCGCCGCTTCCGGCCGGCCCGATCCGTCATCGATCAGCGGGCGAACACCAGCAAAGCTCCACACTATGTCGGCGGGCGTGATCTGCTTGCGGAAATAGCCGTTCGCGCCCTCGCAGAGATAGGCGATCTCGGCGGCATCGGGCCTGATGTCGGTCAGTGAACCGCTGTGGTCGGCATCGGTCGTGCCGATCATGGTGAAGTCCTGCTCGTAGGGAATGGCAAAGAAGATGCGTCCGTCGGGGAGCTGGAAGAAATAGGAAAAATCATGGTCGAACAAGCGGGATACGACGATGTGCGAACCGCGGACCAGCCGCATGCGCTGGCTGCCACGCTGGCCGGCGAGGTCAAGCACGTCAAGCACAGCCGGCCCGCCGGCGTTGACCACGGCGCGCGCCGCATATTGCGTGCCATTGCCTGCGCGGATGCGCCAGACGCCCTGCGCCCGCTCAAGACCGGCAACAGGCGTATGCGGCAGGACGGTTGCCCCTCGATCAGCCGCATCGCGCAGGTTAAGCACGACCATGCGGGCATCGTCGACCCAGCAATCCGAATAGGCAAAGGCGGTGCGGAAACCATGTTTCAGCGGCTTTCCAGCCTCATGTGTCCGCAGGTCAAGCGTACTGGTCGGCGGCAGCTTTCGGCGGCCGCCAATATGGTCGTAAAGGAACAGACCAAGCCTTAGCAGCCATCGCGGGCGCAGGCCCGAACGGTGCGGCAAAACGAAGCGCATCGGTCGAACCGCGTGCGGGGCGATCTTCCACAGGCGCTCTCGCTCCGCCAGCGATTCCCGTACCAGCGCAAATTCGAAATGCTCAAGATAGCGCAGACCGCCATGAATGAGCTTGGTCGATGCCGAAGAGGTACCGCGGGCTATATCCCCTGCCTCCATGACAAGGACGCTCAGGCCTCGGCCCGCGGCATCGCGCGCGATCCCCGCGCCATTGATGCCAGCGCCAATGACCAGAATATCGTATATCGCAGGCATGCCGTGCGGAGGGTTGGCTGGGGGCATTTCCGGGTCTGTCGCTGAATCTGGCATCAAATCATGTCCCGAACGTCCAGAAAGGGCGGCGTTGCAAGGCTGCCGCGCGGTACAGGGCATGGCTCCTGATACGGCATGCTGATCACGCCGGGTCTGTCGCGATGACCCGAACGCCCATTTCGGCACAGATTTGTGCAAGGCGCGGATCGGTGATCCGGTCGGTTACGAAGGTATCGACATCGTTCATCGTCGCGAAGCGCACCGGCGCGTGGCGAGAAAGCTTCGAGGAATCCGCGACAAGGACAACATGACGGGCATGCGCGACGATCGATTGCGAAACCTTGATCTCGTCTATGTCGAAATCGAGCAGATTGCCATCCGCATCGAGCGCGCTCGCACCGATTACCGCATAATCCACCTTGAAAGCGCCGAGGAAATCGACCGTGAGCGGACCTACAACAGCGCGGTCCTCCGCCCGCAGCCGACCGCCCGCCACGATGACCTCTATCCCCCGTGCATCGGCAAGTATTTCGGCGACATTGAGGTTGTTGGTGACGACCATCAACCGTTGGCGCTGGGCCAGGAAGGTGGCAACCGCTTCCACGGTGGTGCCGATATTGATGAAGAGCGACACACCGTCCGGCACCAGATCCGCTGCGGCTTTGCCAATCCGGCCTTTCGCGTCGGCTGCCATGGCCTGACGCGAATGATAGCCGATATTGTCGAGCCGCGATCGCAGCATGGCTCCGCCCCGCACGCGTGAAACCGCGCCCTGCTCGTCCAGCTGGCGTAAGTCCCCACGGATCGTCTGTGGCGTTACGCCCAACAACTGCGCCAGATCCTCCACCTTGGCATGCCCGGCGCCACCAAGATGCTCGACCAGTCGCACTTGCCGCACTGCCGCCAGGTCGCGTGAGGCGTTTTCGTCTGATTTGGGTCGTTGAACCATGCCATCCCGCATAGACATAATCGTCGTGGAGGCCAAACCCGACGGATGCGGCGCTTTGGTCAAAGGACTTCATAGAAGCGCACAATGACTTGGCGAAGCTGGCCGCCAAGCACTACCGGCTCGATCGTCGAGGTGAAGACCGACTTGTTAAGCCATTCATGGTTGCCGAGCGGAGCGGTGAAAACGGGGTTCGCCCGTGCATAAGCGATACGCTGGCCGTCTGCCGCGCACGCAAGGCCCAGGTTGCGTACATGGATCAGAGCCTCGTCATGCGTGCGGATGAAATAATCGGCGACAATCTCCGTACATCCATCCTTGCGGATCAGTTGCCAGTCTGCCCCGCCGGGAACGACTGCCCCGCTCAAGGCCGGACCGCTGACTGTGCCGCCCAGCAGAGCGATTCTGTTCCCGGTGCCATGCGGCCCTTCGCCGGCCGGTTCGCTCGGCCCTAGATCAACGCGTTCCTCGAAAACGAACCGCAGTTGCGGCGCGCCGGTGGATGCTGCCGCCGCTTCCGCTGCATCGGTCAGGAGCATGGAGGCGGCGAGAGCCGCAACAAAGCGCCTCATGTCACACTCCGATCGGTTGGGTGGCGACGAGAAGCCAAGTAACGAATAGCCCCGACACAAGGGCGCCCGGCACGACCGAACCATGGCTGCGCTGCGACACGGCGCCGAACAGGCCGACAAAAGCCAGAATCACCGCAAAGCCGATCGCCGAAATCACGCGCAGTCCCTCTCCAGGCATAAGCAGGTGACCCGTGGCCGCCAGCACGCCATATTGGGCAACGAGGAAAAGGGCGAACCCGCCAGCCAGCGCAGCCATGGCACGGGCCACCGCGCCGCCCATGCTGCCGACATCAAGCGGCGAAACGGCCTGTATCAGTTGCAGCGAGCAGAGACAGCTCATCACGAAGAAGGGCGCATAAAGAAGGAAATCGCGCGCGCGCTCCAGCGAGATCGGACGGATGGTGATGAACCACCAGGAAGGATTGACGTGAAGCTGCTGGTCCGCCCCCAGCACCAGCAGGTAAGCGGGCAACAGAATGATCGCGGCAAGCGCCAATGCACGCGGCACCTCACGCATGCCCAGACCCCCGGCCTTGCGCCGCAGCATGAATAGGGAGATCAAAGCGCTGAGCAGGGCCCAACCTGCAAACTGGTTTGTGAATGTCTGCCGGAAAAGGGCGTTCTGGCCGAGCAAGGCTTCGGTCGCCATGCAGGCCGGAATGAACAGCAAAGCGGGGAGAAGCGCTATGGCGACAAGTTTGGCGATCGGCCTGGCCCCCGATGGCGGCGGGGCCGGATTCTGCTTGGGCGCGGACCTTGTGGCGAAAAAAGTTGCCGAAGCCGCGATCAATCCGGCTATCAGCAGGGGCACTGCCATGAGCGCCACGAAATTACCCGCCTCCCGCCACGGCCAGACCTGATCCGTGACGTCAAGCGCCCTGCCCCCGTCCAATGTGCGACTGAACCAGTCGAGCGCAGGGGTGATGCCGGCGGACGACTGGTGCAACCATGCATGGGTCACGGCGGGCGTCAGCAGCATGCGGGCGTTGCCATCTGCGATCCGACCGTAGAGGCGCCCCGGTACGATCGGTTCGGTACTGCCGAACAGGTCGCGCAGCTTCTTGACCGCGCCGGTCGCCAGTGGCGATTCAGGCCCCCACATGAAGCCGCCAAATTCGTCGCGCGTCCCGAAAACGACCAGCAAGTTTTTCGGGAAAGCCCGTGTGCCCTCTGGCGCAAAGGGCGCCCCAACGCTTGAGCCTTCCAGCACGAGCGAACGATAGCCGTCGGGCATCGCTTTGGCCGCGCTGAGCACGGTCCACCCGCCCATGCTGTGTCCCTCCAGCCCGATATTGCGGCGATCGACGAAAGGCAGGCTGTGAAGATAGGCGAGCGCATCCGGGCCGCCAAAACCATCGGCGAAGGCGACGGGGTCGCTGCCGCCATGTCCGCGCTGGTCGGGCGCCAGCACGACATAGCCTCTGCGGGCATATTCAGTTGCAAAGTTGGCCTGCATCTCCGCGCTGTTGAGATAACCATGGACGGCAAGGATGGCAGGTGCGGGCTTCGCACTTGTCGCTGCGCGCGGCCGGAACAGCAATGCTCGCATTTGCGCGCCGCTTGCGCCCCGGAAATGGACCTCCGAAACAGTCACGCCGTCGCCGGTCTGGATCGCTGAAGCGAGGAAGAGCCCGGCAATGGCGACGAGACTGGCGATCAGGGCGACAAGCAGCCCCGGATTGGCCCTGTACGGCATCATCAGAATTTCGCCTGAAAATCGATGCCGTAGCGGCGCGGATAGGGGACAGTCCCGAACCGCAGGAAGGTGTTCGTTTCGATACCGACGCCAACCAGCGTGTCGTTTCCGGTCAGATTCTTGCCCCACAGCCCGACTTCATATTGCCCGTCGTCAAAGGAAACGCCGATCCGCGCATTATATTCTTCGAATCCCGGCGTACGGCCAAGGCTGAAGGGAAAGACCTTGTCGTTATAGGCCGTGAAGAACTGAGAGCTTTTGTGGACCATGTCGCCATGGAGCGTCAGTTCGGCCGAAGCGCTGAGCGGAATCCTGTAGTCTGCCGCGGCGCTCATCGAGAATTTGGGCGCTTCGATCATGCGATTGCCGGCAAGGTCCGTACCGTTGAGTATCAGGCTCGTATATTTCGCGTCGAGCAATCCAAGTCCGGTCGATAGCCGCAACTGTGGCGTGATGCTGGCAGTGATTTCCGCCTCTATGCCATTGATCCGGGATTTGCCCGCATTGACCAGCGCCTGGTTGATCACCGAAATCGAATCGATGAACTGCTGATCCTTGAACTGATAGTGGAATGCAGACAGGTTCAATGTCACGCGCCGGTCGAACAACCGGCTCTTGATCCCGGCTTCATAGGCGTCGAGAAATTCGGGCTTGGCGGTCGTCAGGTCACCTGGGAACACAACCGCACCCCCGTTAAAGCCGCCGCTGCGATAACCTCGCGCATATTGGACGAACGCCATGAAATCGGACGATGCCTTGTATCGCAGGCCCAACCGGCCACTGGGCTGGGTCTCGGTATAATCGACATTGGTCGTCGGAATGCCAAGGCCGGGAATGTTCACGACCGACTGGAAATTGCGCATTTTCGCCTTGTCATGCGTCACTCGGACACCGCCATAGAGGCTAAATGTCGGCGAGAAGTTGAAGCTACCGTCCATATATGCGGCATAGGAGGTCCGCGTCTGACGATAGGTTTGCCGCGCGTCGAAGCCTCCGTCGAACTGCGACACATGGAACAGGTTGTCGAGCGTATCGCGGAAATAATAAAGGCCCGCGATCAGGTTAAACGGTCCGTCAAACTGCGTCGCAAGACGAAGATCTTGTGAATATTCCTTTGTCCTTGCCTCGAAATCCAGAGCCAACAGATTGGCGGCACTGCCGTCACCGTCAACTTCGTTGAGGAAATAGCCCTTAAGGTAGGAGGAGATGGACGTCAGCGCGACATTGCCCAGATCCTTGTTGAGCGTGAGACTGACGCCATCGCCGCGTACCCGGATGCGACCGTCCCGGTCATAATAGCCCTCGCGCGGGCCGAGCAGTTCGCCGGTATTGGGGTCACGGCGCGGGTCAAATCCGAATGCATTGGTGTTGCCTGGCAGATATCCCGTGACGTTGGTGCCGACGGCTTCGGGTGCGCTACGGGTGAAACTGTAGCGCAGGGTTGCGTCGAAGCCCGCATCATCCTTGTATTTAAGCGCGGTGCGGATCGCGACCTTGTTGAAGTTCGACTTGTCACGTCCTCCTGGCAACAGATTCTTGACGAAACCGTCGCTGTCGCTGGTATTGAAAGAGACGCGCAAGGCGAGACGATCTTCGACAAGTTGGGTATTGGCCGCGCCCTGCAGGCCAACATAGCTATAATTGCCAAGCTCGGCCGAAATGAAGCCCGAATTGTCGAATTGCGGCGCCCGGGTGATATAGCTGACAGCGCCACCCACGGTTTCCTTGCCGAACAACGTGCCCTGGGGACCGCGCAGCACCTCTACCCGGTCCATATCGAACAGTTGCGCGCCACCGAGGAAGGAAGCGCGGACGAAAACTTCGTCGTAGAAAATGCCAGTGGGCGAGGAAGCGTTAAGGTCGAATGCCGACTGGGCGATGCCGCGGACCGAGAATTTGGGCTGGTCCTCATTGCCCAGCACGCTGACCGAGAGATTGGGTGTCTGTCGGGCGATTTCGGTGCCGCTGCGCATCTGTAGCGTGCCGAGCGAAGATCCGGCGACCGCAGTGATCGAGATGGGAACGTCCTGCACGCTCTGTGCCCGCTTCTGGGCCGTGACGATAATCTCGTTGGGATCGCTCACGACCGCGTTAGCCGCCGACTGATCCTGCGCCGAAGCGGGAACTGCGAACGCGGCGGCAAGGCTGGTGGAGATGAGCAGGCTCAGATGACTGGTGCGCAAGATGATTCCCTCCCGAAAAGCCGCATCTCTCTGACGGGATGACGGCATGTTTTCTTCGCTCTTTTTCGCTGCTTTTCGTTTCCGAAAATAGCGGGCTATTTGAATCGCGGCTGACGATCAGGCCGCTTGCCGATCGGGGGGACTTGCTTGCCGCTGCGTGCCAGTGCGGCGGTGGAACCAACCTTGCGGCCATACGCTGATAGCGCGGAGGTAATGCATGCCCGCACGCGCATATTGGCAGGGTCAAATCAAGCTGGCGCTGGTTTCGATTCCGGTCGAAATCTATCCTGCCACCAAGTCTGGACCGGCCATATCCTTCCGCCAGATCCACGAACCCAGCGGCAAGCCGATCCATTACGACAAGGTGGTCAGCGGCATCGGTCCGGTCGATCGCGACGAAATCTTCAAAGGATATGAGATTTCCAAGGGCAATTACGTCCTGTTGGATCAGGAAGAGATTGAGTCGGTGAAGATCGAGAGTCGCAAGACTCTGGACCTCGTTCAATTTGTCGACGCCGATGCGATTGATGTGCTTTACTATGAAAAGCCCTATTTCGTGGTCCCCGCCGACGATCTGGCGGAGGAAGCCTATACTGTGCTGCGCGATGCGCTGCGGCAGACGAAGAAAGTCGGCCTGGGGCAGTTATCCGTGCGTGGGCGCGAACAACTGGTGTCGCTCAAGCCCTGCGGACGCGGGTTGGTGCTGGAAGTGCTGCGCTATGCCGATGAAGTCAACAAGGCCCAGAGCTATTTTCGCGGACTCCCTGGCGATGAGGCTGACCCGGAGATGCTCGACCTGGCCGTTAGCATCATCGAGAAGCGCACAGCCCCCTTCGAGCCGGAGGAGTTTCACGACCGCTATGTCGATGCGCTTCACCGTCTGATCGACAAGAAAAAGAAGGCGAAGGGCAAGCGGATCATCGAGGATGTCGACGATGAACCGGCCGGGGCCAAGGCAGGCAATGTCATCGACCTGATGGCCGCACTGAAAAAATCCGCTGGATCGGGCAAGAGCGCGACCACAAAAAGCACCGCCGCCAAGGCCAAGCCCAAAAAAGCCGCAGCGTCAAAACGCAAGAGCGCGTGATGGAACTGAACCCCGTCACGCCCCTCCATCTGATCGATGGCCCCGTGCTGCTACGGCTGGGTGCTGCGGCGGTGCTGGGCCTGTTGCTGGGCATGGACCGGGAATTGCGTGGCCATGCAGCGGGCATGCGGACCCACGGCCTTATCTGCTTTACCGCGGCGCTAATGACCGTGTGCGCCATCGCCCTGCATCTCCAGTTGCAAGGCGGGGGCAATATCGACCCGTTGCGCGTGTTCGAGGCAGCGGCCGCCTTTACCGCCATCATCGCGGCCGGGCTGATCGTATTCAGCAAGGGCGAGGTCCGCAACCTGACGACCGCAGCGCATATCTGGCTGGCGGCGGTTATCGGCATCGCCTGCGGCGCGGCGCTCTGGCCGCTGGTCGTCAGCGCGACGATCGTGGCGATCATCATGCTCACCGTCCTGGGCTTTGTCGAACGCCGCTGGCTCGATCCGCTGGATCGGACGAAATGATGGCCAGAAAGGATGCCCTTTCCACCTACAATGCCAAGCGGGATTTCGACCGCACGCGCGAACCCAAGGGCAAGGTGGCGAAAACAGGCGGCAACAGCTTCGTCGTGCAGAAACATGCCGCGACCCGCCTGCATTGGGATTTTCGGCTGGAAATGGACGGGGTGCTCAAAAGCTGGGCCGTAACGCGAGGGCCAAGCATCGACCCGGCCGACAAAAGGCTGGCCGTGCGGACGGAGGATCACCCGCTGGATTATGGCACGTTCGAAGGCTTGATCCCCAAGGGCGAATATGGCGGCGGCACGGTAATGTTGTGGGATCGCGGCACCTGGGAACCGATCGCAGGAAAGAGCGCTGCCGATATAGAGGATGGGCACCTGCATTTCATTCTGCATGGGGAGCGGATGAAGGGCGAGTGGCTGTTGGTGCGGATGAAAGGGCGTCCCAAGGAGAAGCGCGAAAACTGGCTGTTGCGCAAGATTGACGACAAGGAGGCCGGGTCGGGCGATGCGCTGGTCGAACGTGCGCTTACCAGCATAGTGACGGGCCGATCGATGGCGGAGATTGAGGCCGACAAGGCTGGCGAACAGTCCCTTGCCGGGGCGCATGGCAAAGGCTTCGCTGCGAAGATGGCGGCAGCGAAGGATCATACCGCCAAAATAAGCGACAGGCGGAAAACGCGCGCCACGGCCCTGCCCCGCTTCGTGAAGCCACAACTCGCCACGTTGGTGGATGCCGTGCCGACCGGGAACGATTGGCTGCACGAGATCAAATATGATGGCTATCGCGCGCTGATCGCCGCAAGCGGGCAGAAAGTGACGCTTTTTACGCGCAACGGCCTGGACTGGACCGAAAAATTCGCGCCGCTCACGGGTGCGATCGCCGCGCTGGACCTGCCGCCGTGCCTGATAGACGGCGAAGTGGTGGCGCTGGACGGCAATGGCAATCCCGATTTCTCGACATTGCAGCAGACGCTCAAGCGCGGGCATGGGCAGGAGGATGCGACACGGCCGCTGCACCTGTTCGCCTTCGATCTGCTTTCGCTCGATGGGCAAGACCTCAAGGGGCTGCCCACCATCGAGCGCAAGGAGCGGCTGGAAGCGCTGCTGCATCAGGCGGAATCGCCCATCCATGTCTCCGATCATGTTCTGGGGGCCGGAGAAACCTTGTTCCGATCGCTTTGCGAGGCCGGGCAGGAAGGCATCATCTCCAAGCGCGCCGACGCGCCATATCGCAGTTCCCGAACCCGCAGCTGGGTGAAGGTCAAATGCACCCGGCGCCAGGAGTTCGTCCTTGTCGGATGGACCAGGAGCAATGCCAGGGGACGTCCTTTCGCGTCCCTGCTGCTCGCCCAGCATGAGGGGCAAAAGCTGGTCTACAAGGGCAAGGTCGGGACCGGCTTCGATAGTCAGGCGATGGACGAACTGGACAAGGCCATGGCCCGCTTGGCAACCGACACGGCCCCGGTCGACGTGCCCCGCGCGGAGACGCGCGGCGTAAGCTGGATCAAGCCGAAGCTGGTTGCCGAAATCGCCTTCGCCGAATTCACTGCCGATGGTCGCGTCCGTCATGGCAGCTTCCTGGGTCTGCGTGCCGATAAGCCAGCAAAGACGGTGAAACCGGAAAAGCCCGCGCCTGCCCCTGTGCCGAAGAGCGCGATCGACATCAGCAGCCGTGATCGGGTCATCTTCCCCGAAACCGGCCAGACCAAGGGGGAACTGGCGGATTATTATTCCCGCATAGCGCCGCTGATGCTGCCTTTCTCCGCCAACCGGCCCATCAGCCTGGTCCGCTGTCCACAAGGGCGAGCGAAGAAATGCTTCTTTCAGAAGCATGACAGCGGCGCCTTCGGACAGGAAGTCCGACAGATGCCCATTCGCGAGAAAAACGGCGGGTCGGAAGATTATATCTATGTCGACAGCGCGGACGGCCTGCTGGCCTGCGTCCAGATGGGGACGATTGAATTTCACGGCTGGGCCAGCAGAACCGACGATGTGGAGAAGCCCGACCGTATGATCTTCGACCTTGACCCGGACGAAGGACTGGACTTTGACAAGGTGAAGCGAGCGGCCAAGGATATACGCGATCATCTCGCTGACATCGGGCTTGTCTCCTTCGCGATGCTGTCGGGTGGCAAGGGCGTGCATGTCGTCGTACCGCTGACGCCCGGTCACAACTGGGACACGCACAAGGATTTCGCGTCGCGCTTCGCCCAGGCTCTGAGCGCCGCAGAGCCTGACCGCTTCACTGCGACGATGAGCAAGGCGAAGCGAAAGGGCCGCATCTTCATAGACTGGTTGCGAAACCAGCGTGGCAGCACGGCCATCCTCCCCTATTCCGCCCGCGCCCGCCCCGGCGCGCCTGTCGCCATACCGATCGACTGGGAAGAACTGGACAGGATGAAGGACGCCCATCCCTTCTCCATCGATGATCCCGACACCCTGCTGAAGAGGAGCAAAGGCCTCAAAGGCTGGGGATTTGCAGCGCAAGCCCTGCCGGAAATTTGACCTGGCTCCAAAGCAACCGGGCCCAAGGAAGCGCGCTACCTTCGCGGACCATTGCCCGTATCCCGCAACTATGCGTGTTCGGGCGATCGCCGCTCAAGCGGCGAATGGATCGACTTCCTTCTTCCGTCCGCCGTGAAGGTGACGCATATGCCTATGTTATCGCTGCCGGTTCGGGCAGCTTCGATAGAATGAGGCCGCGCGGCCCACAACTGCTGCGCCGCCGTCTTGGAACAGGATTGACTATGGGAAAGATCGCACATTTTCTGGTGTCCGCGGCGATGGTCGCGGGGCTGAGCGCCACGCCAGCGTTCGCCCAGCCCAAGCAGGTGCTCACGCATGAGACGCTGTGGATGATGAAGTCGGTCGGCGCGCCGCTGACCAGCCCGGACGGCAAATGGGTCATCTATTCCCTGCGCGAACCATCCTATGCGAAGGATGAATCCGTCAGCGATCTGTGGATCGTGCCGACCGACGGCAGCGCGGCTCCGCGCAGGATAACGTCGAGCAAGGCGGGAGAGAGTGATCCGGCCTGGGCGCCCGACAGCCGCCGCATCGCCTTTTCTACCAAGCGCGAAGGCGATGATGTCGCGCAGATCTACATCCTCGACCTGGCGGGTGGCGAAGCCCGGCGCGCGACGGACGTGCCGACGGGTGCGGCCAGACCGCAATGGCGACCCGACGGGCAGGCGATCCTGTTTGAAAGCATGGTCTATCCCGGCGCAGTCGACGCGGCGACCAACAAGAAGGCAGCCGATGAGCGCAAGGCGCGCAAATTTTCCATGCGCGTCTATGAACATTTCCCGATCCGCTACTGGAACGAATGGCTGGACGATCGCCGCCCCAGCCTGTGGGTCCAGCCGCTAACCCAGGGCGCGGCAGCGCGTGACATCATCTCCACGACGCAACTGGCGAAAATGGAGGGATTTGGCGGCTCCCCGCGCAATGATGGCGGCGCGAGCCTGTCGCCCATATGGAGTCCCAATGGACAGGAAATCCTGTTCATCGCCACGACGCAGCGGTGGGATGCAGCCCATGCACGGGTCAATTACGGCCTGTACCGCATGTCCGCCGACGGTGGCGAACCGACATTGGCCACGCCGGTCCTGGGCGAATATGGCGATCCCAAATTCACACCCGACGGCAAAAATCTGATCGTCAAATTCAACAGCCAGGGCGATGAAGTATATGATCTGGCCCGACTACATCGCGTTGCGTGGCCCGCTGGCGGCGCTGCAACGCTGCTGACCGGCGCGTTTGATCGCGAAGTGGATGGCTACGCCGTGACGCCTGACAGCCGGACCTTGTTTCTGACCGTGCCTGACGCAGGTCTGGAGCATGTCTATCGCGTGCCGGTTGCCGGTGGAAAACCCGAACTGGCGATCGCGGCCAAGGTCGGCGGCTATACCGCCATAGACATTCCGTCCGATGCCAAATCGACCGAGTTGATTGCCAGCTATGGCAGCGCGGTGAACCCGGCGGAGATTGTCCGCATCGACCCCAAAAGTGGGCGTCATCGCAATCTGACCAACGTCAACACGGCACTTGCCGAAACGATCGACTGGTCCAGCCCCCAGCATTTCTGGTTCACCAGCGACAGGGGACGGCGTATCCACAATATGGTCGTCACGCCGCCCGCATTCGACGCGACGAAAAAATATCCCCTGATGGTGCTGATGCATGGCGGCCCGGCATCGTCCAACGCTGATCAGATTGGTCTGCGCTGGAACTACCATCTTCTGGCCAGCGCCGGTTATGTCGTGCTGCTGACCGACTATACCGGATCAACGGGTTATGGCGAAGCCTTTGCCCGCGCCATCAAGCTCGACCCGTTGCGCGGCCCTGCCAACGAAATCAATCAGGCTGTGGACGAGGCCGGCAAGCGGTACGGCTTTATCGACACCACCAATGCCTGTATCGGCGGCGCGAGCTATGGCGGGCATCTTGCCAACTGGATGGAAGCCACGACCACCCGGTACAAATGTATCGTCAGTCATGCCGGTGAAGTCGATCTGCTGACCCAATGGGGCACCAGCGATTTCAACTATGGGCGCGAAGTGGCCAGCGGCGGCCCGCCCTGGGGCGACAGCAAGGTCTGGCGCGACCAGAGCCCGATCACATATGGCAAGGACTGGAAGACCCCGATGCTGCTGACCGCAGGCGAAAGGGACTATCGCGTGCCGATGTCGAACACGCTGGAAACCTGGTCGACGCTGCAACGGATGCAGGTGCCAAGCCGCCTGCTGATCTTCCCGGACGCATGGCACTGGATCACCAAGCCGGAGGATAGCCGCCAATTCTATCGCGAGGTGCAGGGCTGGCTGGCCCATTATCTGAAAGGTGCGCCTGCGGTGAAGGGCGGGCCGATCACATCCACACCCGCCAGCGCTCCGGCGGCGGAATGATCGGACGGTTATAATATGAAAAAATGCCGGCGGATCATTCGATCCTGCCGGCATTTGTTCGGCCTCAACTCAGCGATCCGACCTTCGGCGCAGCAGCGCATCGGCTGACCAGGCGCCTCCGCCGCGCGCGATGAGGGGCAGCAGGATGGCAATCCAGCTAAGATGCGTCGGCCAGGCGTCGGGATAGACGAAAATTTGGATGACCAACGTCATCGTAAGGAGAGCCAGCGCTGAAAAACGCGTACCCAGCCCCAGCACGAGCAGGATAGAGAAAAGATGTTCCGCCCCGGTGGCCATGGTCGCGGCGATGTCCGGCGGCACCAGCGGCAGCGCATATTCGGTACGAAACAGCTCATATGTGCCGTCCGTGATGGTCAGGATACCCTCTACCTTCGTGCGTCCGGACAGGAAGAATATGGACGCGATGGCCATACGGGCGACGAATAGCAGCAATGCATCCGGCAACATCGCGGCGATGCGCCGAGTGCAACGATCATGGATTGGCACAAGCATCGATCATCTCCAGCAGGGCCGGGACGAAGGCACGCCCCGGCCGCTTCGGTCAGGCCTTGGGCGTCAGCGATCCGTTACCCTTGGGCGTCTTGATCGATGTGCAGGTGCCTGCCTTGACCAGCTTCCAGGCGTTGCCCTGATAGTTGACCTTGGACGTGCCCGCGCAGCTGGTGCCGGGGCCCGCAGCACAGTCGTTCTTGCCGGCGAGCGAGACGCCGTAGCATTTTTCCATCTTCGGCTTTTCCTGGGCATGGGCAGGCATGGCGAGCGCGGCTGCCGAAGCGATGGCGATGCTCGCAGCGAGCGCGGCATGGGTGGTACGCATCATGATGTCCTCTTTGATCCTGGGCCTCTTCACGCGGTCCGGACAGGCCGGACCGCGCGGTGACCGGGGAGGAGGCTGGGGAAAGCCCGTGTCACGTCGGCAAGTTCGTGACAGGCGCAAATCCGGTTACAGACATTTCGCGCGAAAATTTTTCGCGCAAAGCTGTAACCTGGCCACGACTTCCTCCGAACATGCGAATGAGGAGACAGAATGCAGACCACAGAGGAGCATCTGCGTGCGTTGATGATCGATGGGCTGAATGGCGACGCCAAGGCCCATGAAGCATTGCTGCGCCTGCTTGTTCCGCTGCTGCGGGGCTTCTATCGGCGTCGGCTTCGCGGCGCTGACGACGATGTCGAGGATATGGTGCAGGAAACCCTTATTGCCGTTCATACCCGCCGCGCCACCTACGACCGAGAGCGCCCATTCACCGCCTGGCTGTACGCGGTCGCGCGATACAAAATGATCGACCACCTGCGCCGCGTCGGCCGTCTGCGGCCGATCGAGGATTACGATGAATGGCTCACCGCTGCGGATTTCGAGGCGAGCAGCATCGCCCGGCTGGATGTGGACGACCTGTTGCAAGGGCTGCCTGACAAGCAGGCGCGGGCGATCCGCGCCACGCGGATCGAGGGACTGAGCGTCGCCGAGGCGGCAAGCGCGGAGGGTATAGGGGAATCGGACGTAAAGGTTTCGGTACATCGCGGACTGAAGGCGCTGATGGGTCGGGTACAAGGAGCGCTGCGATGAACACGGACGATCTGGTCAGGCATCTGGCCAAGGAAACGCGCCCGGTCGGTCGCAATAGCGTCGCGCGAAGGCTGGCCATCGGCATGGCCGCCGGAGGAACAGGATCGGCCATATTGATCCTGATCGCGCTTGGGATGCGGCCGGATCTGGGCACGGCGATGCAGGGCACATCCTTCTGGATGAAATGGGGCTATACCTTTTCCCTGGCGGTCGCCGCATTGATGACAACCGCGCAACTCGCCCGGCCCGATAGCGGTCGGCTGCGTGGCCTGTGGCTGCTCGTGATCCCGGTCGTCCTGCTGGCGGGCATAGGCTTTCTCGAACTGGCGCGGACTCCGTCGTCCCAATGGCTGGCGATGTGGCTGGGCGAGAGCTGGAAAAGCTGTCCATGGATGGTCCTGTCGCTGTCCGCGCCGATCTTTGCGGGATTGCTCTGGTCCTTCCGCAGGCTCGCCCCTACGCGGCTCAGGGCGGCCGGGGCGGCGGCGGGCCTTTCTGCCGGCGCATTTGCGGCGACCGTCTATTGCCTGCACTGCCCCGAAGTGTCGGCCATCTTCGTTCTGACCTGGTATTCGCTCGGCATCGTGTTGGCGACCCTGCTCGGCATGCTGGTGGGGCCAAGGCTGCTGCGCTGGTGAGGCGACACAGCGTTCCAGCAGGAATTTTCGTTCGCTGCTGTAACCAGTCGACCGGCGGGACCGAAAGACAGGAGCCATCGTGGCGCAACCTGCTTTTTTGGAGAATCCCTCATGCTCACTCTCAACACTGGCCTTGGCATCGCCGCTTCCGCTGCCTCCATCGCGATCGTGGCTGCCGCCGCTGCCCCGGCCATCGCGAAGGATAGCGCCGATACGAAGGTCGTGCATTGCTACGGCATCAACAGCTGCAAGGGCACGTCCGATTGCAAGACGGCCAGCAACGAATGCAAGGGGCAGAATGTCTGCAAGGGCCACGGCTTCAAGGCCATGACCGTCAAGGCATGCAAGGCTGCTGGCGGCAGCCTGACCGAACCCCAATAACATTCGAAAGCCCGGCGCTCCCGTCAGCGCCGGGTTCCCTTGCAGCAGGGAGCGTCCTGATGATCCCGTCCTTCTCCGGCTTCGGCCTTGGCCTGCGCACGCCGCACTATGCCGACTTTTTCGACCGCGATGTCGCCGTTGATTTTCTGGAGGTGATCTCCGAAAATTTCATGGTCGATGGTGGTCGGCCCCGGCGGATATTGCGCGACATTCGCGCCCGCTATCCGGTCGCGCTGCACGGCGTGTCGATGTCGATCGGTTCCGCCGACGGCATCGACGGCTTATATCTTAACCGCCTGCGCGCACTCGTCGACGAGATCGAACCGCTGTTCGTGTCTGATCATCTGAGCTGGTCGCGGATCGAGGGGTTCAATTCCCACGACCTCCTGCCCCTGCCCTATACGATGGAAGCGCTCGATATTGTCTGCGCGAACATTCATCGGGCGCAGGATGCGCTGGGCCGCGCCATGTTGATCGAAAACCCGTCATCCTATCTCGATTTCGCGTCGGGCGACATGACTGAGTGGGAATTTCTGAACAGGGTGTGCGCACGAACGGGCTGTGGCCTGCTGCTGGACGTCAACAACGTCTTTGTCAGCGCCAGCAATCACGGCTTCGATCCGATCGCCTATCTGGATGGTGTCCCGCATGATCATGTGCGTCAGGTCCATCTTGCCGGCCATAGCCAGGGCGAACATCTGCTGATCGACACGCATGATCGGCCTGTCCCCCCGTCGGTATGGGACCTTTACGCCCATATCCTGCCACGCCTTGGCCCCGTGGCGACGATGATCGAGCGGGACGATGACATACCGCCTTTGGGGGAGCTGCTCGCGGAACTGGGCACCGCGCGGACGATCGCCGCTGGCGCAGTGAGGGCAGCGGCATGAGCCTTCTCGCACTTCAGCGCGACATGCGCGACTGGCTCGTGCGCGCCGATATGGCTGCCGCTGCGCGTATCCAATCGTCCTGCGAGGCGGGCTTTGCCGTCTATCAGAATAATTACCGGTCCCAGCTCGTCACCTGCCTTGAAAGCAGCTTTGCGCGAACCCGTGCCTGGATTGGCGAGGAGAGGTTTCTGCATGCCGCCGCGCATCATATCGACGATGTGCCGCCAAGCAGCTGGACGCTCGACGCCTATGCGCATGATTTCCCCGTGACGCTGGCAAGGCTCCAACCGCACGATCCGGAAATCGCGGAAATCGCCTGCCTGGAACTGGGGCTGGAAGAATTGTTCATCTCGGCGGACGGCCCGGCGGTCGCGCTGGATCATCTGCACGACCTTGACTGGGAATACGCCTTATTGACGTTCCAGAGGGCAATCGACCTTGTTGACCTCAAGACGAATGCCTTTGCCATCTGGTCCGCTTTGGTTGCCGGGGAAGAGCCGCCAGCGTCCCAATATCTGGGGACGCCTGAAACGGCGCTGTTATGGCGTCAGGACGAACAATGTCGCGTCAGGACCATCGACGCTATGGAGTTGCAGACGTTGCTTGACCTGCGTGGCGGCCTGCCCTTCGGTGCGGCATGTCGAAAGGTGACGGTCCAGCTAGGCGAAGATCGCGGCATAGCGCTTGTCGGCCAGTGGCTGGGGCAATGGCTGGCCGACGGCCTGATTGCTGCGATCACCGCGCAGGACAAGCCCGTCGGTTCCGGCAATCCCCGGCTGGAGGGGCCATGCTGACGGGGCCACGCGATCAAGCCATGCGGCGTATGTGGCGAAAGCTGGCATAGCGGCCCACAATTTCGTGGATCAGTTGTTCGCGCGTATAGCCGGTCACATCACGGGGCTGATCGCCTTGGGGGCTTTGCGCCATCGCGCGATAGTGCAGCTTGTCGCCTTGCTGCGCCTTGCGTGTTTCGGCCCAGGCAAAGCTTGGCGTGCGAAAGCCGCGTAGCTTCACGCTGTATCTGAAGGCACCGCGGTCGCCATGGTTTACGGCGAGCGTCACATGGTCCGGCCCGCGCGATATGTCAGGCGCAAAGCCCGCCGCGCTCATTTCCGCAGCCACGGCATCCAGCGCAGGGGACGCAACATCGTCTATGAAGGCGCGGACTTCCGCTTCCTTGTAGAAATGGACGATATTGGCGAGGCGACGTTGCCAGCCCAGCGTTTCATCTTCGCTGTCTTGCGCGCCGGAAAGGTCGAGCGCGTCCGTGTCGGACTCGGTTTGCAGCGCCCTTAAGAGGCCATAGCAGATGAAGATCATGACAACGGCAAAGGGCAAGGCACTGGCGATGGCGGCGGTCTGCAAAGCGCGCAGCCCGCCCGCCAGCAGCAGCACCGCCGCCACCGTACCGGCGCAGACCGCCCAGAATACGCGCTGCCAGACGGGCGTATTTTCCGCCCCGCCAGACGTGATCATGTCGATCACCAGGGCCCCTGAATCAGCCGACGTTACGAAGAAGGTGATGACCAGCAAGGTCGCGATACCCGACGCCAGCGTCGAAAGCGGCAGTTGCTCCAGCACTTCGAACAGCGCGACGGGAAGGTTGTTGACCACGGTCCGGGCAATGGGCGCGACGCCGCTCATGTCGAGCGAGATGGCTGTATTGCCGAATACGGTCATCCACAGAAAGGTGAAGAGCACCGGCACGAGCAGCACGCCGGTCACGAATTCGCGGATGGAGCGCCCGCGCGAGATGCGGGCGATGAACATGCCGACAAAGGGCGACCAAGCGATCCACCAACCCCAGTAGAACATCGTCCAACTGCCGATCCACGGGTTCGGCTCATAGGCGTACATGCGGAACGTGCGCTGGACCACCGCGCCCAGATAGGCGCCGATATTCTGCACATAGGCCTGTAGAAGGAATACGGTCGATCCGGCGAAGAGCACGAAGAGCAGCAGCGCGATGGCCAGCACGATGTTGAGTTCCGACAAGCGCTTGACGCCCTTGTCGAGCCCGGCCACGACCGACAGCGTGGCCATGCCGGTGATCGCGGCGATGAGTATGAGCTGGACGCTGCTGTTGGTGGGGATGCCGAACAAATGGCTAAAACCTGCGTTGACCTGTAGCACGCCAAGGCCCAGCGACGTCGCCACCCCGAACATCGTGCCCAAGACGGCAAATATGTCGATGGCGTGGCCGACCGGCCCGTAAATATGCCGTCCGATCAGGGGAAACAGCGCCGAACGGATGGTCAGGGGCAGTCCGCGGCGGAACGAGAAATAGGCCAGGGCCAGCCCAACAACGATGTAGATCGCCCAGGCGTGAAGGCCCCAGTGAAAGAAAGTCAGGACCATGGCCTGCCTGGCGGACTCCACGGTTTTGCCTTCGCCCACCGGGGGCAGTGCATAATGCTGCACCGGTTCGGCCACGCCAAAGAAGATCAGGCCGATCCCCATGCCTGCGCTGAACAGCATCGCAAACCATGAAAGATAGCTATATTCCGGTTCGCTGTCGTCGGGCCCCAGCTTGATGTCGCCATAGCGGCTGAGCATCAGGTAGAGCGCGAAGATGAGAAAGCCGGCGACAGAGGCGATGTAGAACCAGCCGAAATCGCGCACGATGAAGCTCTGCACAGAGTTGAACATGTCCCCCGCACGATCGGGGAACAGCGCGCCGAACGCGGCGAAGGCGACGATCAGCACCGCCGAGATATAGAATACCGGCGCATTCACCTGCATCCGGGGCGCAGGCTGCGCGCCGGTCGCGGCCTCTTGCTCGTCCAACATTCTCTACCCCCTGCCTTTCAGCCAATCCTCAGGAACGACTCTACGCCTGATTTGTTTCTGCGCGATATTTTCGCGTGCGCAATGATCCCACTTGCGCCCCTTGTGCGTTTCCTGGCTCAGACGAGTACGCTTCAAAGGACAGGCGCATGACGACAGTCGCACAGGTGATCATAGAAACGCTGCAATCTGCCGGCGTACGCCGCTGCTATGGCGTTCCCGGAGACACGCTCAATCACATCACCGATGCGATCAGGACCAGCGACATACGCTGGGTGCATGTCCGGCATGAGGAAGCGGCAGGCTTTGCGGCGGGCGCCGACGCCATGCTGACCGGCGAACTTGCTGCCTGTGCGGGGTCCTGTGGTCCCGGCAGCCTGCATTTCATCAACGGCCTGTTCGAATCGCACCGCAATCGCGCGCCCGTGATACTGATCGCCAGCCAGATCGTCCGCGACGAGCTTGGCTTTGACTTCCCGCAAGAGGTCGATTTCAAATCGGTCTATGCATCGTGCAGCGTCTTTTGCGAGGAAATCCGCACGCCTGCCCAGGCGCGGCGCATGACCGCGATGGCGGCGCAAGCCGCCCTGGCGAAGCGCGGAGTGGCGGTGCTGATCGTGCCTGCCGACGTGTCGAGCGCCAAAGCGCCTGACGAGCCGCATTTCGCCGTGCACCGCGCCGCGCCGGTCGTGCTGCCTTCCGACGCGGAGCTTGACCGGCTGGCAAGCGCAATCAATGCCGGCAAGCGCGTGGCGATCTATGGCGGGTCAGGATGCGAGATGGCGCATGATGCGGTAGTAGCGCTGGCCAGCCGGTTGCGCGCGCCGGTCGCTCGCACATCGCGCGCCAAGGATTTTCTGGAAGCCGACAATCAGTTCGACGTAGGCATGACCGGCATTTTTGGCAGCGAGTCGGGCTATCACGCCTTGATGTCATGCGACGTGCTGCTGCTCCTTGGTTGCGATTTTGCATGGCGGCAATTCTACCCGGACAAGGCAACCATCCTGCAGGTCGATCTTGACGGCACGCATCTGGGACGCCGCCATCCCGTCGATATCGGGGTGGTTGGCGATATTGGCCCGACGCTTGAAGCCTTGCTGCCGCGCATCACGCCGCGCGAGGATGACAGCTTTGTGAATGAATGCCTGGATCATCATCGCAAGGCGGTGGCGGCGCAGGCAAAGCACGCGACGGAAGGCAAGGGCGGCGCGATCCATCCGCAATATCTGACGGAAATGATCTCCCGTCATGCGGACGCCGATGCGATATTCACGGCGGATGGCGGATCGCCGATGGTGTGGTGCCTGCGCCATATCGCCTCGACCGGGCAAAACCGCACGGTCGTCAGTCTCAGCCACGGCACGATGGCGAATGCCATGCCTCAGGCGCTGGGGGCCAAGGCGGCCTTCCCGGACCGGCAGGTCATTTCCCTGTCGGGCGATGGCGGGATCGCCATGCTGATGGGTGACCTGCTGACCGCCATTCAGGAAAAGCTGCCGATCAAGGTGGTTGTCTACAATAATGGCGCGCTCGACTTCGTGGAGATTGAACAGAAGGTCGAGGGGCTGCTCGACAGCTATACGGAACTGGTCAATCCCGACTTTGCGCGGGTGGCCGAAGCCATCGGTTTTCGCGGATGGCGGGTCGAAAAGGCGCAAGACCTTGAATCGATGGTGCAAGCCTGGCTTGCCGAGCCGGGCCCGGCACTGCTCGATGTCGTGACCGATCGGTTTGAACTGGTGATGCCGCCCAATGTGAAGCCGGGGCAGGTGGCCGGCATGGCGCTCTATTCGGCCAAGGCGGTACTGAACGGACGCGGGCGCGATGTCGTGGGCATCGTGCGGAACCTGCTGTCATGAACAGGCGCCCTGCCCTGGCGGACTCCCTGTTCCGCGACCACGCCCTGTCCCGCAACGCCCTGCTGCTGGCGGGTCTGGTCGGCACGATCGCCGTGACGCTGATAGGCTTGCGCCATCCCCGCGCCTTTTGGCTGCTGCTGCTGTTCGTGCCGCTGCTGGTCGTGGCGCTGATCGACCTATTGCAGACGCACCATTCCCTTCGCCGCAACTATCCCGTTTCGGCGCGGTTCCGCTGGTTCTTTGAATGGCTGCGGCCCTTCCTGCGATCCTACATCGTGGAGAGCGATCTGGATGGACGCCCGTTCAGTCATGACGAGCGCGCGCTCGTCTATGCGCGCGCCAAGGGTGATGTGTCGACCCATCCCTTTGGTACCGAACTGGACGTCTATTCCGAGGAATATGAGTGGCTGGCCCATTCGATAGCGCCATCGCGCCATGCCGAGAAATATACACGCGTCTCTGTTGGAACGGACCAGTGCAGTCGACCCTACAGCGCCGCACGGCTCAATATTTCGGCGATGAGTTTCGGGGCATTGGGCAGCAATGCGATCGAAGCGCTGAACCTGGGTGCCAGGATTGGCGGATTCTATCATGACACGGGCGAGGGCGGACTGTCGCCCTATCATCTCAAACATGGCGGCGACATAGTCTGGGAATTGGGGTCTGGCTATTTTGGCTGCCGCAATGCCAGCGGCAATTTCGATCCGGCTCATTTTCGCGACAAGGCCACCAATGACGCAGTGGTCATGACGGAAATCAAGTTGAGCCAGGGTGCAAAGCCCGGCCATGGCGGTTTGCTGCCAGGCCCGAAGGTGACGGCGGAGATCGCCAGGATTCGCGATATTCCAGAAGGCGAGGACTGCCTGTCGCCACCTTTTCACACTGCCTTTTCGACGCCGCGCGAACTGCTCGCCTTCGCCGCGCAGATGCGCGATCTTTCCGGCGGGAAGCCGGTCGGCATCAAATTATGCGTGGGCTATCCGCATGAATTGTTCGCCGTGGTAAAAGCGATGATCGAGACGGAGATACTGGTCGACTTCATCGTCATTGATGGCGCGGAAGGCGGTACGGGCGCTGCGCCGACCGAATTGTCCGATCGGGTCGGCATGCCGTTGCGCGAAGGGTTGATATTGGCGCGCAACGCGCTTGTGGGCACGAACCTCAAGGACAAGGTGCGCCTTGCCGCATCGGGCAAGGTTAATTCCGGCGCGGCGATCGCGATGAATGCGGCGCTGGGCGCTGACTGGTGCAATGCGGCCCGGTCCTTCATGTTCTCGCTTGGCTGCGTGCAGTCCATGCGCTGCCACACCGATACATGCCCGACAGGGGTAGCCACCCAATCGCCCGCGCGTCAGCGTGCGCTGGTGGTGCCGGAAAAGGCAGAGCGGGTCGCCCGCTTCCAGAGGGCGACGCTCGACGCGCTCCACGACATTGTCGTGGCCGCTGGCCTCAATTCACCGGACGAATTCACCCCCGATGGTCTGCGCCAGCGGATCAACGCGGCGGAGATGCGATCGATCGACGAAATCTATCCGTTCGTGCAACCGGGAGAATTGCTGGACGGCGCACGCGATCCGCGGCTTGCGAACTGGTGGAACGCGGCCGATCCGGCCAGCTTTGCAAGACGGGCGTAATCGCCACAGGGACAAGCCATCCCCGTTACACGGGGTCATCGTCCATGTCCTGAGCCTCACCCACGCCCGCAATGATCATCCCCAGCACGCGCGTCGCCAGTTCCATGTCCTGTTCGCTCAGTTTGGCAAATACCGCCGACCGGATCTCGGACAGGATCGGCTGCACCTGTTCGACGACCTCGATACCGGCGGGCGTTATCTCGATATGGCGTGATCGCTTGTCGGTGGGATTTTCCGTCCGGCGGATCAGACCGTCGGCTTCCAAGGCGTTCAACGTCCGGATCAGCGGCGGCCATTGGATCGCCAGACGGGCCGAGAGCAGCGATGTGGTAACAGGCGGCGGCGCAACACTCAGGACGAAAAGGGTCTGCCATCTGGGCCTGGACTGACCGGTCGCCGCCAGCATCCGGCTTTCGACATGCGTTCCCCAACGCCGCGCCGCGAGCGAGAGCATGCGCGTGAGCCGAAATTCGACATCGTCCCGCGATCCTTCGGGAAAATAGGCGCGATATTGCGGCGTGTTGCTGTCGAACGGGTCGACCGGATTGGAGTCGTCGGTAGCCATATCATTCCCATCGCAATGCGGGGTGCGCTGAATTTTATCCCCCTCAGTCGTTCTTAGCGGCGCTCTTAAGCAACTGCAAAATGCGCGTTTTCCTGCCGATCTGGCCAATGGATGAAGCCGTTGACAATATATGTACCGTGATACATACATTGCTCCAGAGGCCGCAGCAGAAGGCCAGGAGAGGGAAATGATGATGCGATTGAGCACCCAGCACATGCGTGCAAATGTGAGCGGCCGGGCCATTGCCGGGGCACTGATGGCGGCATTGCCGATCGGCGCAGCCGCACAGGATGCCGTGACGGCCTCGCCGCCCGCCACCCGGCAATCGGACGACGTGGTCCCCGCCGATCTCCCCACAACCGACATCGTCGTGACGGGGACGCGCCTTGGGTCCAGCTTCAACGCGCCGACGCCCGTCACCTCGATCGGGGCGGAACGTCTGGATGCGCTGGGCATCACCAATGTCGGCGAAGCGCTGAACCAGCTGCCCAGTTTCCGCGCATCGAGCGGTCCTGCGGCCCAGGCCAATCTGGGCGGCAATATCGGCGCCCGGTTGCTCGATCTGCGAGGACTTGATCCGCAACGCACGCTTGTCCTGGTCGATGGCAAGCGCTTCGTCCCCAGCACCGTGCAGGGTTCGGTCGACACCAACCTCATTCCATCGTCCCTGTTGCGCACTGTCGATGTCGTGACTGGCGGCGCTTCGGCCGCTTATGGTTCGGATGCCGTCGCAGGCGTCGTGAACTTCATCCTTGACCGCAAGAAGGAAGGGCTGGACGGCGAATTTGCCGCCGGCATGTCCCAGCGGGGCGATGACGGCAATCTGTTCGCCAGCCTGTCGGGCGGCATGCGCCTGAGCGATCGCGTCCATATCATCGGCGCAGTGGAATATGAAAAGCTGGAAGGATTGGGCACCTGTACAAGCCGTAGCTGGTGCAACAGCCAGACCCTGATCCTCGGTAACACGCCGGGCGCCGGTGGCCTGCCCGCCAACCTCATCATCGCCGGGGTCAATACATCGACGATGACGCCGGGCGGCCTGATCAACCGATCCTATAATGCAGCTGGTCAGGCGATCGGCACGACGGCTACCGACCCGCTGCGCGGCACGAAGTTCCTTCCCGACGGCACGCCGGGTCAATTCCAATATGGCACGCTGGTCGGCCCGCTCTTCATGCTTGGCGGCGAAGGACAGGGGCGTAACGGCTTCATTTCGGCCCTGCGGCTTAAAGTGCCGCTGGAGCGGGTTTCCAGCTATGGCGCGCTGACGGCGGAACTGACCGATGATGTGACGCTCACCGCCGACATATCCTATGGCCGCGTCAAGGGCACGGTCGACGGCGCGATCTTCCGTGACTTCAATGGCACGTTGCTGGGCCGCATCAAGCGCGACAATCCATTCATTCCCGCCACCGTCGCGTCGGCGATGGACGCCAATGGCGTGGCTTCCTTCATCCTGGGCAAGGCCGCGTTCGACCTTGGCCCTGGCCGTGCAACATCGACCACGGAAACCTATCGCGGCGTTCTAGGCGTAGAGGGGCGACTGAGCGACAGGTGGACGGTCAACGGCTTCTACCAATATGGCCGCACCAACTTCACCCAGCGTGCGACCAACCTCGTCAATCAGGCCAATCTGCTGAAGGCGGTGGATGCGGTACAGTCTGGCGGCCAGACCGTCTGCCGCGTCAATGCCGATGCGATCGCCAGTAATGACGATGCCTCCTGCGTCCCCTTCAACCCCTTTGGCGAAGGGCAATATAGCCAGGCGTCGGTGGGCTACATCACCGGCAACGGCCTGCAACATACCGTCAATGAACAGCATGTCGCAGGCATCGACCTGCGCGGCGAATTGTTCGACCTGCCTGCCGGGCCTGTTACGGTGGCGGTCGGCGCGGAATATCGCCGGGATACGGTCGATGGCACCGCCGACCCCATTTCGGCGGCAAACGGCTTCTATTCGCTCAACGGGTCGGCCCTGTCGGGCGGCGTGACCGTGAAGGAGGTATTTGGCGAGGTCGCCGTGCCGCTGTTGCGCGATTCAGCCTTTGGCTATGCGCTCGATCTCAATGGCGCGGCCCGCCGCACCCATTACAGCACGACAGGATCGGTCACGACCTGGAAGGCTGGCCTGGTCTATGAACCGGTAGAAGGCGTCAGGTTGCGCGGCACGCGGTCACGCGACATCCGCGCGCCCAACATCTTTGAACTGTTCGGGCCGCAGACGCTCCGCTCGATCGGCCTGTCCGACCCGCTGAACGGGGGATTGCAGACCAATCCCTTCGTCATAACCGGCTCCAATCCCAATCTTTCCGTTGAAAAGGCGGACAGCTGGACCGGCGGTTTCGTGATCGCGCCGCGCAGCGGCCCGTTCCAGCGGCTGCGTCTGTCGGTCGATTATTATAATATCAAGGTGGCCGATGCGATCGGCGCGCTGGGCGCGCAGACGCTGGTCAACCGCTGCGCGCAAGGGGCCACCAATTTCTGCAGCCAGATAACGCGCGACGCCAACAACCAGATTCTTCAGGTTCGCGACGTCATCCTCAATTCCAATGCGCTCAAGACCAGCGGCTATGACATCGAATTCCAATATCGTCAGCCGATCGGATCGTGGGGCGAACTGAATGCGCAACTGATCGCGAACATCACCAAAGAATTGACCACCGTCGATGCCCTGGGCGCGGTGGACCGCGCGGGCCAGACCGGCGTTCGCACCGGGACGATACCGGGCGTGCCCGACTATGTGCTGGACGGCGTCCTCACCTGGACCGTTGGCAAGTTCCAGTTGACCGGCCATGGCCGCTACATTCCGTCGGGAATCTACTGGACCAATTTCGTCGGGCCGGATCAGGATGGCTATGCCGTTACCGCGCCCAACAGCGTCGACAACAACAATGTCCCCAGCCGCTTCTACCTTGACATGACGGCCCGCGTGAATGTCGATACCGGCAATGGCCGGACCTTCCAGCTGTTTGCGACGGTCAACAATCTGCTGGATCGTGATCCGCCCGCAATGCCCGGCCCGTCGGGCGGCACCAACCAGATTCTGTTCGATCCGGTCGGTCGTGCGTTCAAGGTCGGCGCGCGCTTCCACTTCGGTTCATAAGGCGCGGGATCGACAGGAGCCGATATGAGCATGAACGCAACCGATCCGTCACCCCCTGTCGTCATCCATCTGACAGATGTGATCGAACGTCAGCGGATCAATGCGTTCATCATCCGGCTGGTGGCGCTATCCTGGGCGGTCACCTTCCTCGATGGCTTCGACATGCTCGTCATCTCTTTCGTCGCGCCCTATCTGCGCGACGGATTTGGTGCGGACGTGATTTCGCTGGGCGAACTGTTCGCGACGGGCGTGTTCGGGGCGATGCTGGGCGGGATCGCCTTTGGCTGGCTGGGCGACCGTTATGGGCGGCGCCCGATCATCATCGCATCGGTCGTGGCCTTTGGCGCCACCAGCATAGCCATGGCGCTTGCGCCAAACATGCATATGCTCCTCATCCTCCGTTTCCTTAATGGCCTGGCGCTGGGCGGGCTGATGCCGCTTGCCTGGGCGCTGAACATCGAATTCGTGCCCAGCCGCTATCGCGCGACTGTCGTGACCGTCATCATGATGGGCTATACGCTGGGCGGCGTGGTCGCCGGGCCGATGACGGTCTGGCTGGCGCCCGATTATGGCTGGCAATCGGTATTCATGGTGTCGGGCGTGGCGACGCTGCTGCTCGTGCCCATTCTCTTTGCCCTCCTCCCCGAATCCGCTCGCTATCTGGCGGTGAAGGGACGATCGCCCGAAAAGATCGCCAGGTCGCTGAACGCGCTGGCGCCGGGGCTTGGCGCGCGGCCGCAGGATCATTTCACGGTCACCGACGAAGCGGTGGCCTCAACCGGGCAAAGCTTCCGCATCACGACCCTGTTCAAAGGCGACCTGCGCCCGATCACCAGCTTGCTGTGGCTCGCCTATATCGGCAGTTCGATGGCGGTCTATTTCAAGTCGAACTGGGGACCGATCATCTTTGAGGATGTCGGCTTCACCCGGACCCAGGCGGCGATGATCATGTCCGTCAGTTCGATCGGCGGTTCGATCGCGGGGCTGGCGCTCATGCGCTTCACTGACCGCCTGGGTCCGATCGCCATCGCCTTCTATCCCATGCTGGCGGCGCCGCTGCTGCTGGTCATGGGTCTGGCGCCCGTTTCGCTACAGGGGCTGGCCGCCTTCTCCCTGCTCAGCATGGCGATGATCAGCGGCACGCATTTTGGCATGCATTCCATCGCTGGCATCTTCTATCCCAGCGCGATCCGCGCCAATGGCGCTGGATGGGCAACGTCGGTGGCGAAGATCGGCTCGATCTTCGCGCCGCTGCTGGGCGGTTATCTGCTGGCGATGAACATGCAGCCGCGCCTGCTGTTCGTGCTGCTGGCGGCCACACCGCTGCTCTCTGCCGTGTCGCTCGTCCTGCTCGCCCGTGTCGGCAAGCGCCGGGCCGCCCGCAATCCCGTTCCCACCGAAAACACCATCCTTCCGGCGAAAGCCGACCAAGCCTAACAGGAATTATGATCATGGCTCTGACTGCGACCCCCATAACAGCGCGCTTTGGCGCGGAGCTCTCCGGCATCGACGTCGGCAAACCGTTGAGCGACGCCGATTTCGCCGCCATCAAGGACGCGATGAACCAATGGGGCGTATGCGTCATTCGCGGGACCGGGTTCGACAATGCCGCCCACATCGCCTTCAGTCGCCATTTCGGCCATCTGGAAACCGCGCCTGCGGTCAAGAACCGGCCGCGCCGCCACCCGAACACGCCGGAAATATTCGACGCCAGCAACCTCACCCCGGCGGGCGAGATACTGGTCGATGAAAATATGGTGCTGCACAAGAAAGGCGATCGGCTCTGGCATACCGATTCTTCTTTCATGGAACTGCGGTCGGCCTATTCGCTGCTCCTTGCCTATGAAGTGCCCAAGGAAGGCGGCCTTACCTATTTCGCGGACATGCGATCGGCCTATGAGGATCTGCCGGCCGACATCCGGGCGAAGATCGATACGCTGGAAGCCGACCATTCGCTCTGGTATTCGCGACTGCTCGCCGGTTTTCCGATCACGGAGGAAGAAATTGACGGCCGACCCAAAGCGCGCCAGCCCATGATCATGCATCAGGAAGCGACTGGACGTACCGCCATCTATATCGGCAGCCATGCGATGGATGTCGTGGGCCTGCCGCGTGAGGAAGGCCGCGCGCTGATCAAATATCTGATCGAATTCGCCACCCAGCCGCAATATGTGTTCGGCGTCGCCTACGAACCGGGCGACATCGTGATCTGGGACAACCTGACCACCATGCACCGGGGCGGCGATTTCGACATTTATAACGAGCGGCGCGACATGCGGCGTACCACCGTGCGCGAAGGCGAACCGCCCGAACATGCCGATGATCCGTTCACGGCCTATTTCTCCGCCTCGGCACCAAAGAACTGATCCGAAACGATGGTCGACAAGCCCCGGATATTGGTGACACGCAAATGGCCCGAGCCGGTCGAAGCGCTGATCGCGCAGCGCTATGACGCGACATTCAACGATAGCGATGTGGCACTGACGAGCGCGCAACTGGCCGCGGCCATGCGTGACTTCGATGCGATCTGCCCCACCATCACCGATCCGCTGGATGCCAGCATATTGGGCGTGGCGGGGCGACGGGTGCAGATCATCGCCAATTACGGCGCAGGCGTTGATCATATCGATCTCGCGGCGGCGCGGGCGGCGGGCATTGTCGTAACCAATACGCCCGGCGTGCTGACCGACGCGACCGCTGACATCGCCATCACGCTGATGCTGATGACAACGCGCCGCGCAGGCGAAGGCGAACGGGAATTGCGTGCCGAGCAATGGACCGGCTGGCGGCCGACCCATTTGCTTGGGACCAGCTTGCGCGGCAAGACGCTGGGGCTGGTCGGCTTTGGCCGGATCGCGCAGGCGATGGCGGAGCGCGCCCGTTTCGGCTTTGGCATGGACATCGTCTATTTTTCACGGCGGCCGGGCGCGCAGGAAGATGAACAGCGCCTTGGGGCGCGCTTCGTGCCGTCACTGGTCGATCTGGTGGCGCAAAGCGACGTCGTATCGCTGCATATCCCCGGCGGCGCGGAAACCCGCAACATCATCGATGCGGCCATTTTCGCGCACATGGCCCCCCATGCCATATTGATCAACACCGCGCGGGGTGACGTGGTCGACGAAGGCGCGTTGATCGACGCACTGGAAGCAGGGCGGATCGGCGGCGCGGGGCTGGATGTCTTTGCTGGCGAACCCCATGTCTCCCAACGCCTGCGCGATGCGCCCAATACCGTCCTCCTCCCCCATCTGGGCAGCGCAACGCGGGAAACGCGCGAAGCGATGGGCATGCGCGCCCTTGCCAATCTGGACGACTGGCGGGAGGGCCGGACGCCCCGCGATAGCCTGTAATGCCTGTGTCCATTGATAATCTTATCGCGGCGGAACAGTTGCCCGCCTCTTACGCGGCGATAGTCGATCGCTGGTGGCGGCCGCTCGCACAGCAGATCGCGCAGTGGCACAGCTTGGCAGGGCGCACCCTGATCGTCGGGATCAACGGGGCACAGGGCAGTGGAAAATCCACGCTCTGTCGCTTCCTCTGCGCGTCGCTGTTACCTGAACATGGGGTATCGGCGGCGGTGGTTTCGCTCGATGATCTTTACCTGCCCCTGGCGGCGCGCGAGCGGATCGCGCAGGACATACATCCCCTTTTCCGGACGCGCGGGGTGCCGGGGACGCATGATGTCGATGCGGGGATCGCGTTGCTGGATGATATGGCCGCCGGGCGGGAAGCCCTGATCCCGCGGTTCAGCAAGGCGCTGGACGACCGATTGCCGCGGGCCGACTGGACACGCCATGCCGGCAAGGTCGACATTCTGCTGTTCGAAGGCTGGTGCGTGGGCGCTCGGCCACAGGATGCCGACAGCCTGATCAAGCCGCTCAACGCGCTGGAGGCGCAGGAGGACGCCGAAGGCATCTGGCGACGCCATGTGAACATGGCCCTGCAGACTTCCTATGCGCAGCTGTTTTCGCGGATCGACCATCTGGTGATGTTGCAGCCGCCTTCGTTCGATCATGTTCTCGCCAACCGGCTACTTCAGGAACATAAGCTTCGCGCGGCCGCGCCGGATGCGCCAGCTATCATGGATGACGCCGCCGTGGCCCGCTTCGTGAGCCATTATGAGCGTGTGACCCGCCATATGTTCGCCGACCTTCCGGCGCGCGCGGACATATTGTTTCAGCTCGATGCACAACAGAATGTGATGTCCTGCCAGCGCCTTGCCCGCCCATGACTGGCAAATGCTAGACTGCACTCTTGTAACCGGATCGCCCGTAGATGGAGCCGATGACCATGTCGCCTGACAATATCCCTGTCGATGCCATCCGGCCCGGCCTTGAATTCCTCTATGCGGCCAGCGCGCAACTGGCCGATCCGATACAGATTGGCCCGACGCCGGACGGCATGCGGCGGATCATACCGATCCTGTCCGGCACGGTCGAGGGGCCAGGCATTCGCGGCCATATCCTGGGCGGTGGAAGCGACTGGCAGCTTCTGCGGCCGGATGGCGTCACGGTCGCGGACGCGACCTATGCGATCGAAACCGATGATGGCGCGGTCATCCAGATCCGCAACAGGGGGCTGCGGCATGGGCCTGCCGATGTCATGGCGCGTCTGGCAGGCGGGGAGCCTGTCGATCCGTCGGGTTATTATTTCCGCACCGTCCCCGAATTCATCGCACCCGTTGGCCCTTATGAATGGCTCAACAGCAGCATCTTCATCTGCTCTGGCGCACGTTACTCCGACTCGATCCGGCTATGGGTCTGGCGCGTCACCTGATCGGTCGACGCGAGGGACCGGACTATTCTTCGGCTGCGCCGAACTCGGACGGAATGCGACGCGCTTGACCGGCGGCGCGTTTTGCCAGCGCTTGCGCCACCCGGTCCAGCAGCTCGGCCTTGCGCCACGGCTTGCCAAGCACATCCAGCCCGCGCCGCAACGGTCCTTCTGCAACCAGTTCCTCATTATAGCCCGTCGTCATGAGAACCGGCATATCCCGATCCTGCGCAGTGATCGCTTCGGCCAGCGCGATGCCATTGAGCGTGCCGGGCATGACCAGGTCGGTAAACAGCAGGTCGATGGGATCGGTCGCGCGAATCCGCTCCCATTCCACCAAAGCAAGGTCGCCATTTTCCACCGCCGTCACGCGGTATCCCGCCTCGACCAGATGCTCCTGGGCAAGGGCGAGTACGTCGGGGCTGTCCTCGACAAGCAGGATGTGTGCGCCGTCCACCTTGGCGCTTTCGCCGACAGGATGCCCCGCCGTGTGAACCGTGGGCAGCGCGTCCGCACCAGCCACCGGAAACAGCATGCGGATCGTCGTGCCCTTCCCCGGCGCGCTGTCAATCTCCAGCCGGCCACGCGATTGCTGGACGAAACCGGAAGCCATGGCGAGCCCCAGGCCGGTGCCCTTGCCGGTCGGCTTGGTCGTGAAAAAGGGCTCGGCGGCGCGCGCGGCGACATGCTCCGGCATCCCCTCCCCCTCGTCGCGCAGCTCAATGACGACATAATCGCCGGATTTCAGCTGCCGCGCCTCTGCATCGCCGTTCAGATGCAGCTTCAAGGTGCAGATCGTCAACAGCCCGCCGCCTGGCATCGCGTCGCGCGCGTTGAGCGCTATGTTGAGGATGGCCATCTCAAACTGTTCGGCATCCAGCACCGCCTTGGGCAGCCCGTGGCGCAGGCTCAGATGAAGCTCGACTGAGCGGCCCAGCGAACTTTCCAGCATGTCGGCAAACCCGACAATGCAGGCATTCACATCGATCGCGCGCGGGTCCAGCCGCGTCTTGCGTGCAAATGCCAGCAATTGCCCGGTCAGCTTGGCGCCACGCTCTGCAGCGCCCTGCGCGCGCGCGAGATAAGCCTGCGCTTTTTCATCCGCGACGCGGCCCGACAATAGTTCCAGATTGCCGGTCACCACTTGCAGAAGATTGTTGAAGTCGTGCGCAAGCCCGGCAGTCAGTTGGCCAATCGATTCCATCTTCTGCGACTGCTGATACGCCTGCTCGCTTTCCTTGCGGCGCGTCACGTCCAACTGGCTGGCGAAGAAATAGAGGAGGTTGCCCGACGTGTCGTAAACCGGGCCAATGAACACCGCGTTCCAGAACGGTGTCCCGTCCCGCTTGTAGTTCAGTATCTCGACGGCGATCGACTCACGCTGGGCGATCGCATCGCGCAGTTCGTCAACCGCGGCACGATCGGTCTGCGCACCTTGGAGAAAACGACAGTTCCGTCCCAGGATCTCGCTCTCTTCATAGCCGGTCAGATCAAGGAACGCCTTGTTCGCGAACACGATCGGATTGTCTGGCTGTGCGGGGTCCGTCAGGATCATCGGCATGCGGGTCATCTCGATCGCCGCGAAAAAGACGTCGCCACGATCATCGAGTCCGGGCCGGGTGATAACACTTTCGCGCCAATGCTGCCGAGCCTTGCGACCAGTGGTATCCTTGCCGTCGTCCTGTAGCGTGTCGCCTGCCGGAATACCCTGGCTCTGTCCTGCGCTTTCGACGTCAAAGCCAGCGTCGTTTTGCCCGTCTTGGTCTTGATTCATGTGTTTCCTCTAGTTGCCAACGCGCACGAGTCCAACCGTGCAACGATTGGCGCGCCATTTGGTTACCAAGGCAATGGAAAGGACCGATCATGGATCAGCGAAGCGGATGCTACCGCGTCGCCGGTATTGCAATCATCCCTGCGTTGAAGGCCGCCGGAGCCCGATCAAGTCCATCATCGTTGCAAGGTGGCGTCCCATTGACGCCCTGCTTGCGTCGGTCTCACGATAATCAGCCGGTTTGCCACGCCGGATGGTCCGAAAGTCCGGATTTCATAAAGCGCTTCGAACGCGGACTTTTCATTGGCTTTCCCTGTCAATATGGCCAGATCGGCTTGACGGGACACAATCTGTGCCACCTCCACAAGACCCGGATCGTTCATTCCGGCGATCACCAGAATACGGTTGCCAAATGGCCCTGGAAAGCTGGCGACATAGGCATAGTCGCGACGCAACATGCGCTCCTTGGACGGGTCGGCCCAATTGGCTTCGAACCGCCGGCCACTCCGGCGATCAACGATCGCGTCTCCGGTCGGCATCAAAGCAAAACCTGATCGATCAAATATCGGCTCGCTGAGGTCGCGCAGATCGCTCAACAGACCGACATAGACGATATTATGCGTCTTGAGCATGTCTGTGGTGAAGCGCGACGATGTGATCGCCCTGGCCTTGGCATCGCCCGTAGCCCGGTTCAGGACCGGCATGATGGACACCAGCGCGGGGGCCATCGCCGCTGGCAGGTCAAACTGGTTGAGATCGACCACTTGGGCACCATCGCGTTTGTGGTTGAGCAGGTAGCGGTCGAGATCTTCGCTGCTGGTGACGAGCGGATCGACCACCTGCCGAACGACCCGGCCGTTTTCGACTTCCCCGAACGCATAACGATCACCCACAATCAGGGCGGTCGGGATCGCCGAATGTGTCAGGGGCTTCCAGAACGCGGACGCCAGCCGAGCATCTCTCGTCAGGTTCAAAGGCCAGAACCAGGCCATCAGCACCGCAAGGAGAATGATTCCAAGGACGCAGATCGCCAGGACAGGCCGCGCCAGCATATTGTAGCGGGTTTGACGCCCGGGTGTTTCTGCGTCGTCAGTCTTGCCGATGGAAGCCTCCGCGACCAGTCCCGCAGCATCGAGATCGATGTCGGACCTGAGTTGGAGGCGATATTCCCCTCGTGGCAGCACGAGATGTTCGCCTTCCCTGTTGGGGGGCAGGTTTTCCAGCTTCTTGCGCAGCCGGTGGATGCTCATCCTGACGGTGGCGTCCTGGCCGAGATGATCGCTTGGCGAAAGCCCGAATACCTCCTGCGCGATCTCGATCTCTTTGGGCGTTCTAGCTGCTAGAGAGGATTCGACGAGGAAGTCGAACAATCGATTTATCTGTACCGATTTTCCCAGACTTCCACTCGTTCGGACCGTTTCGGCGAATGCTCTCAACCGTTCCCGTGCACTGTCATCTGACGACATGGCATCTGACGACATGGCATGGGATCGTGAACGTGGGACGGAATGACGGACCAGGTTGAATTTTCAGCGCTGTGCTCCAAGCAACAATCTTAACATATCTGCGCCCCCTCTGTCCGTAAGTAAACACCCTAGGTCACACATGCCGCCCTATGTTGCGGACGCAGGCGCCAACGCGGCCGCAATCGGACAGTGACGCCTGCTCCGGTTCATTACTCCTCGACCGCTACGGTAACTTCCATGCCGTGCAACTGTGCGGAAAACGGGATCTGGCAGGAAAGGCGCGATTGCGACGCCCGGTTGGCGATGCTGTCGAGCAACGCGTCCTCATCGTCACTCATCGGCGGCAAGAGGCTCAACCACTCCGCGCCGACATAGACGTGACACGTCGCGCAGGAGCAGACTCCGCCACAATAGGCAGGCAGTTCGGCAATGCCCGCATCGCGGATCAGCTCCATGACCGAATGACCGGGCGACGCGGCAACATCCCGAACGACTCCATCGGACAGCAAGACCCGCAGCCCGCCTTCCCGCTGCGGTTCAGCGGCAACATCTTCTACGGGCGATATTGACATATTCACTGTGCTCATCTCCTCAAAAATCCTTGCGCGTGCGCCCTTTGCGGGCCCGAATACACCTATGGCTGTGGATATTATGAATGTGAATTTGACCCACGCGGCGCCGCTCGCGAAGCTATCGCATCTCGATCAGGCAACCGTTCATCATTGTTCATTCATTGGCAGCGAATTCGCAATAATGTCAATGATTATCTCATATTTGCAACAGCAACCTGACGCACTCACCGGCACATACTGACTATTGCGGCACATTCAGAACGCCGCACCGCGGCGCCTCATGCACGGATTTTCGTGGCCCTTTGGGCCCTCACCTTCCCGGCGCGATCCGCCGTCAATCCAAAGCGTCGCAGCCTTTGATACGGTACGTTACGTCCAGCACAATACTGTTCGTTACTTTTGGTCGCAGCCGAGGCGCGCGATGCTTTCCCCCATGGCCAACCAAGCTTGCGCTGCGAAGCAGGGCGATACGAATTGCATCCTGGCGAGCAGCCACCGTCGTGGCGACGCCAGCATTCGCGCTCCCGCATCGCTGCTGGGCATGCGCAAGCAATGGCTGAACACGCTCCTTAACGAGCGGACGCGAATAGGAGAGACAATATGATTACATGCTTCAACCCCGCCCGCCCCCCGTCGGCCGTCGTCGATCATGGAATCGTCTCGCACCGATCGGCTGGCCGACATCGCCCGCCTCCAGGCCGCTCTGTCCTCGCGATCTGCGCATGCCTGTCGACAGGAGGTCATCATGGACAATTCTAACCTGTGGTCCGGCATTCGCGCCTTTTACGAACCGACCATTGAAATCATGGCGATGTGGATGTGGGGTCTGCCTCTGTTCGCGGCGGTGGTTGCGATCATCTTCATTCTGTCGGAACGTCCCAACGGCCCCATATCGTTCAAAATGTTGCTTAATGCCGCCTTCCCGCGCGACCTGCACAGCCATGCCTCGGCACGGGTCGATCGCTGGAATGCGATCATCCTTTTCGTCATCGGCTTCCCGCTCGTCGGCCTGTTCGCACTGAATGGCCTGGCGATCGCGACCAACGTCGCCAACTTGCTCAGCGCCGAATTTGGTGCCACCGCCCCGCTGCTGCATGCGGCCTGGGCAATCGTCGCCGTGCAATTTCTGGTCTTTTTCCTGGCCACCGACTTTATGGGATATTGGGTCCATTACTGGTGTCACACCAACCCCTTCCTGTGGACCCTGCACAAGCCGCACCACACGGCCGAAACCCTGACCCCCTGGACGCTCTATCGCCAGCATCCGATCGAATTCTTCATCGTCAATGCTGTCCCGGCGGTGTTTGGCGGCCTGGTGACGGGCGTGGCCCTTTATGCCACGGGCACGGCTCTGCACCCTGGAACCATGGCCTGCGTCGGCATTATGGCCTATATATTGTTCTTCGTGATCGACTTTCTATCCCACGTCCATGTGCCGGTATCATATGGCTGGCTGGATCGGATCGTGCTGGCACCCGTGATGCACAATCTGCACCATAGCATCGAGCTTCACCATCGCGACAAGAACAACGCCGTGGTCCTGACATTGTGGGACTGGATGTTCGGCACGCTCTATCTGCCCAAAAAGGGTGAAACCTGGCGGTGGGGCGTCAATGAAGAAGAGTTCGGCGACCAGAATCCGCATAAGACCCTTAAAGGCTTTTATGGCGAACCCTTTGTCGTCGCCGGCCGGCAGATCAGGGATCTGGTGCGCGTCGGACGGCGGCACGAGGCAGAAGCCGACCCGAAATAATAACGTTACCCGCGCCCATGGCTGCGACCGTTACGGCTATCCGCCGAGGTCGCAGCCAAAGCTGTAACGCCCGCGAATCCGGCCTGTCCTTGCATTAACATGCGATCGTTACGCCGCGATACGGTACGTTACTTACCCCACAGGCGTTGCCCCCATAGCCTCTGAGACGCGATGGGATGAGCACCAGCCCCAAATACCCATTTTTCCAGCACCCTCTCGGGACTGCGATTTTCGCGCCGGGCTTGGGCAAAAAAAGGCGGCACGCATGACGTAGCCGCCAATGAGACAGGGAGTAAAACTGTATGAGGCCTTTCGACACATTCGTTTCCGAACGCCACCGGCGCCTTTTGAGCATGAGCGCGAGCGTATCGATCCTGACGCTGGTCCTGATAGCAGAACTCAACGGCACCGCAGCTCTGGCTCAGGCATCTCAAGGCTCTGCCGTTGATCGGCCCTCACCAGCACAAGCCCGCAACAACGATGACGACAGCAACGCGATCGTCGTTACCGCACGGCGAAAGGAAGAGTCGCTGACGGACGTGCCAGCCTCGATCACGGCCTATTCTTCGGACTTCTTCAAAAAGCAGAATATCCAGACCTTCGCTGATTATGCGACGAAACTGCCAAACGTCACGTTCCAGTACGGCCAGGGCGGCGATTTTTCGTCGGTCGGCTTTGTCGGCGGCAGGCAGACGACCATCCGCGGCGTCGCCGGAGCCAACACGACAGCCTATTACATCAACGATACCCCCGTCCCGGCCTCGATCAGCCCGCAGACCCTGGACCTTGATCGCATCGAAGTCCTTAAAGGACCGCAGGGCACGCTTTTCGGCGCCAGTTCGATGGGCGGCAATCTGCGCTTCATCACGCGCCAGCCGACCTTCACCGAAAACAGCTACACCGCCCAAATCCAGGGCGGCGGCACCAAGAATGGCGGCTTCGATTTCGACGGCAATGCCCTGGCCAACCTGGTTGTCGTACCCGACCGGGTGGGACTGGACATCGCTGGCGGCTACACGCGCGAGTCCGGTTTCATCACGCGCCGTTTCCCCGGTGCGTCTGGGGCCCTTGTTTCGGTGCCCGGTCAGGGGCGCGGCGACACCTACTCGGCCTCCGCATCCTTGCGGGCGAAGCTGACGGATGAGTTGGAGGCGACGATCAGCGGCATCGGGCAGATATATAATCTGCATGGTTTCCCCGCCGCCTATCTCCCCCTCCCCGGTTATCGCCCCGTGACCTACACGATTGATCGCGATCGCGACGTGCAGGAATATTCCAAAGATCGTTGGGGGCTAGGATCGCTTGTCCTCAAATATTCGGGCGAAGGATATTCGATCGTCTCTTCCAGCAGCTATTTTGCGCGTCGAACGAAGGAACTGGAAGACACGACCGAAGGCAATAACGGCTATATCAGGGATGTGCTTGGTGTGGATATCGGGGATCCACCTTTGCCGACCATCAACATTTCCAAGGACCGGCGCTTCACGCAAGAGGTCAGGCTTTCGTTCGACGAAGGCACCCTGCTGCCCGGCTTGTCCGGCATCGTCGGCTTTTTCTATCAGCACCGTTTCAACAGCTTTGCACAGCCGGCCCTGCCTGTTCCGGAATTCGAGGATGCGGGTTTCGATCCGCCATTCATCACGCGCCAGACGTTCCCGACGCATGAAGACAATAGCGCGATATTTGGCGAGCTATATTATGAAATTCTACCCAAACTGACACTGACCGGCGGGCTGCGCCAATATTGGATCAAGCAGAAGGCCGACGCCGTGCTGAGCGAAGGCATCTTCAATTCGCCGGGCGGCGACCTGGCACCGGCACGCCGCAGCCGCCAGAGCGGCATCGTTCCAAAGTTCGTCGTTTCTTACAAGCTGCCGCGGGAGGGTACGGTCTACGCATCGGCGTCGAAGGGTTTTCGTCTGGGCGGATCTCAGGGCCGGTTGCCGGATTTCTGCCAGTCGGACCTCGCTGCGATCGGGCGCACGCAGGATGATACGCAGGATTTCAAGTCCGACACGTTATGGAGCTATGAAGTCGGCGCGAAGAGCCGGATCGCCGGAGGGCGGCTGAACGTTGCGGCCGCCGCGTTCCAGATCGATTGGTCCAACATCCAGCAGCAGGTGATCCTGCCCACATGTACGTTCAGTTTCACCGCCAATGCCGGCAAGGCACGCATTCGCGGCGGCGAACTGGAAGTGAGTGGCAGGCCCATCGCCGGCGTGCCCTTGATGCTCCAACTCGGCCTTGGCTACACCGATGGCCGCTTGCTTGACCCCGGCCTCTTCGCGCAGGCGCCTGATACCCGGCTCGTCCAGACGCCCAGATGGACCGGATCGATTTCGGGCAATTACGATCATCCAATCAGCGACAACGCGTCGCTCCTTATCAGCGCTGACTATAGCTACACAGGGGGGCTGAAAGTCGCAAACAGCGCTGGCGGCTTCCTCGACCGCAAGCCACTTAACTTTGTCAACGCCTCCATCGGCGTGAAGTTTGGCACCTCCCAGATCACGCTTTATGGCAAGAACCTGCTCGACAAGCGCCTCAACCTCGGCGACCTGTACAGTTCGGGCATCGAGCGGTCGGAAATCCTGGCCGATGGCAGTGCCCAGCGCCTGCCGCGTGGTGCGGTCAGCCGTCCGCGCCAGATTGGCGTCCAATTCAGAACCGACTTCTGAGATGGCCATTATGAGCAAAGCGTCATCATTGCCCGACACAAAGCGACGGTGGCGCTCTCCCGCCTGCGGAACAGCACTGGCCCTTGCCATCGCTTTGCTGGTCGCGAGCGGTGCCGACGCTGAAGTGCTGCCGATGCCGACCGTCACTCCGGTCCCGCCCAGCGGAAAGCTACCGCTTTCTTCAGCGGCGCGGGCGGGAACCGAATATGTCGATCTCGAAGAGGTCGGCTATGAAGAGGCGGAATATTATCTCACGGGCGTAGCGCCCGCGATTACAGCAACGGGTCAGACCGTCACGACCGCTCCCTACATCACCCGGTTTCTGATACGCCAGCCCAAAGATCCTGCGCGGTTCAACGGTACAGTCATTATCGAACCGTTCAGCTGGTTTGGGGAGCGGGCTGCCGGCTGGATATTGACCCGCGATTACCTCACCCGAAAAGGATATGCGTTCGTCGGCTACACCCTGTCGATCAACACGCCGCCCAATGACCCGAAATTTCCGCCCGATGAAACCGGACAGAGCGGGGACGCCCGGCAATATGGCGACATCGTCAATTTCGATTTCATGCGCCGCTTCGACTATCCGCGCTATGCACCGCTTGGCAGCTACTTCGACGCAGGCAAGTTCCTGCGCGGTGGAAAGCCAGACCCGTTCATCCCCCAAGCGCAGGGCATCAGCGCTGAACTGGCGATGCTGCTCAAATCGAACCTGCCGCACGGTCCCCTGGCAGGGCGCAAGGTCGAACGGGTCTATGTCAACACCTGGGCGGTCAATGCCCAGATCTGGATGGACTATCTCGATCAGGGTCGACACCAGCAATGGCGTATGCCGGACGGACGTCCCTTGATCGACGCCTATATGACAGGCAAGCTCGCCTATGGCGAGGTGGCGGGAGACAGCATCCGCGTGCCGCGCCACATGCCGACAGACGCGCCCTTCGTCACCATTTTCAGTCAGTCTGAAACGGTGCATGATGCGATCGAACAGATAACCCTGCCGCCTGACACAGACCAACCCAAATTGCGTTATTATGAGGTGATGGGCACCCCACATTTGCGCAAAGCCGATCTGGGGACTGGCGAAGTGGAGCCCATGCCATACGAGCGCGGAAAGCCGGACGATCCGCGGTGCCAGCAGATTTACGACGAGCCATCCGAACTGCCATTCTCGGCGTTGCTGGACGCGCTTGACCGATGGGTGCGATTGGGGGTGCCGATGCCTCGTGCGGACCGGGTCGCGCGCGACGGCGCGGGCGTGCGGCGAGACGCCAAAACCGGCAATATAGTGGGAGGCGTACGCCCGCCCTGGATCATGGTGCCAAGCGCCGAATATTGGACCGACTATGAAACCGGCTGTGGCGTCGTCTATGACACAAAGCTTCCCTATTCCGCTGCGCGACTACGCGCTCTTTATGGCAATTATCGCAACTATGCCCGTCGGTTCGAGGACGCCAAGCGCCGATCCGTATCGGCAGGATATTTGCTTCCAGGCGATGCTGAAGGACTTGAGCCAATAGCCTCTCCCGCCGACTTTACGAAAAAGGCGCCCTGACAGCCGAAACATGGCTTTTGGCTTGCTGCGGAAACGGGTCGCATCGGATTTGCGGATCGGCAAATCCGATGCTGATCAGCGCAACTGCCGTTGCAAGAGCGGGAAACTCAACCACGCTCCTTCGCGGCCCTGTGCGACGCGGGCAGTAGAGAGAAACGCTGCCTATTCAGCCAGTTCCGCGTCATATTCAGCGAATGCAGCCTGTGCGATGCGGGTAGAATCGATCCCGGCGGGAATTCCGCAATATACCGCAACCTGCAACAAGGCTTCGCGAATTTCCTCGCGGGTGAAACCGTTGCGCAGAGCCGCCTTGACGTGCAGCTTCAATTCGTGCGGCCTGTTCAGCGCACTGATCATGCCGAGATTCAGCAGGCTGCGGTCCCGCCGCGACAAACCATCGCGGGCCCATATCTCACCCCAGCAATAGCTGCTCGAAAGCTCTTGCATCGGGCGGCTGAAATCATCTGCCTGCGCCATGGAACGGGCGACATAGTCCGCGCCCAGAACCTCGCTGCGAATGCTCAGCCCTTTGGCCAGTCGATCTTCGTCCATAACCGCTCTCCGAGCCAAGGCCGAGCCTATAGCCCGCCGATAAGGCAATATTTGATGTTCATATATTCCGACAGGCCATGGCTCGATCCCTCCCGACCAAAGCCTGATTCCTTGACCCCACCAAAAGGCGCGACCTCGGTCGAAATCAGACCGTCATTGACCCCAACCATGCCATATTCCAGCCCCTCCATAAAACGCCACTGCCGGGCGAAATCGGCGGTGTAGACATAGGCCGCCAGGCCAAAGGGCGTGTCATTGGCAATCTGCATGGCCTCGCTTTCGTGCGTGAAGCGGATCACGGGCGCTACCGGCCCGAATATCTCTTCATGCGCGATCGCCATGTCCGTGGTGACGCCGGTCAGAACGACAGGCGGGTGAAATGCGCCCTGCTCAGGAACGTCCGGAGCTGTTCCAGCCTTGGACGCGCCCTGGATTTCCGCCTGCTTGACCAGGTCAGCGACGCGACCGGCATCCTTGTCACTGATCAACGGACCCATGCCCGAAGGGTTATTGATGCCGTCGCCTACACGCAATGCCTCGACACGCGCGGTCAGGCGTTCGACAAAAGCGTCATGAACGCCTGCCTGAACCAGAAACCTGTTGGCGCAGACGCAGGTCTGCCCGGCATTGCGAAAGCGTGAGGCCATGGCGCCCTCGACCGCCCGGTCGATGTCGGCATCATCGAATATGATGAAAGGCGCGTTCCCGCCCAACTCCAGACTAAGGCGCTTAACCTGCCCCGCCGCCTGAGCCATGATGAGCTTCCCGACCTGCGTCGATCCGGTAAAGCTGATCTTGCGGACAAGGGGGTGGGTGCAGAACACGTCACCAGCCTCCGAAGACCGCACTGCCGGGGCGACCCGGAACAGGTCATGCGGCACGCCGGCCTGATGCGCCAGATTTTCAAGCGCCAGCGCCGAAAGCGGCGTCAGTTCAGCCGGTTTCACGACAATGGAGCATCCCGCCGCGAGCGCCGGTCCAGCCTTGCGCGTTATCATTGCCAGCGGGAAATTCCATGGCGTGATCGCAGCACAGGTGCCGACCGGCTGACGCAGCGTGATGATCCTCTTCCCCGACGCATGGGTCGGGATTACCTCGCCATAGGCGCGGCGCGCTTCTTCGGAAAACCATTCAATGAAAGCCGCGCCATATTTCACTTCGCCGCGCGCTTCATCAAGGGGCTTGCCGCTCTCCAGCGTCATCAGCATCGCCAGCGCCTCGGCATGTTCGCACATCAGATCATACCAGGCGCGCAACACATCGCTGCGCTCCTTCGCCGTGCGAGCGCCCCATTCATGCCGTGCCGCGTCAGCGCGCTCGACGATCTCGACCAATTCCGCGCGATTATAGCGGCGGATGGTCGTGACTTCGCGCCCGTCTGCCGGATTTGTGACCTTCAGCCCGCCTTGATCAAGATATTCAGGGCGTAACAAATGCAGTGCCGGGTCAGTCATTGCGACAGAACTCCAAGGAAATGAAAGAAAATGGTCTCACAACATGCGCGACAGGACGTCGGTTTCACCGCCCTTGTCTTGCAGGCGGTGCTTTGCCGCACCTGCAACGTGCAGAACGATCAATGCCAGAAGCAGATAGGCGCCATATTCGTGAAGCGCCTGAAATAACGCAAAGGCCTCATCATTCTTTGGCAGTAGTTCAGGCAAATGACCGAAGAAAAAGAAGGGAACGCCATCGCTCTGCGTAAAACTGGAGGACATTGAATAGCCAAAAATCGGGATCAGCAGTGTCAATGTCATGATCAAACGGTGGACCGCATGCGATAACATTCGTTCCCAGCCGGTCAGACCGTCCGGGGTTTGCGGCAACACCCGCCGCTTCTGCCAGCGAATAAGTAGGTGGAGCACCGCCAGCAGCCAGGCCAGGACGCCGAATTGCTTATGATTGGGATAGAAAAATTCGAATTTCGCTATCGGAGTGCTGTCCGGCAAGCTGGTCATATACCAGCCCGACCAGATCAGGCCCAGAATGATGACCGCTCGGAGCCAATGCAAAATGCGCATGGAGAGCGGATATTTGGGACTTTTCCGTCCAGTGTCTTCCTGCATGACCTTTTCCCGATCCTCTAGAGGTAAACGCCTCGCGAATAGCCTCCATCGATAGTCAGGGATTGCCCGGTTATCGAAGGACTCTGCGCATTTGCCAGAAAGGCAATGAATTGCCCGACCTGGGCAGGAGACAGGATTTCACCCGTCGGGATGTCATGGACGAATTCGGCCTCGATGTCCTTTGCGGTAACATCGCGTTCCTCGGCCATTTCGGCAAACAACTCGTCCAGGTGAGGCGTCCGGACGATGCCGGGATTGACGACATTCACCGAAATGCGAAACCGCCCGAGCTGATCGGAAAGTACCTTTGTCAAATGGGCGACCGCGGCATTGCGCAGACCACTCAAAGTGTCGCTCGACCGCCCGGTCAGCCCGCCGATATTGACGATATGTCCCGCCCCCTGTCGCTTCATCGCGGGGACGACCGCCTGCGCGTAACGCAAATATCCGCCCACCTTCACGTCGACATCGGCAATCAACGCATCAATATCGACGTCTTCGATAGCGCCGCCGATGGGCGTAGAGCTTGCTGCCGCGTTGACCAGCACATCGATGCGACCGAACCGATCGACGACCGTTTCGGCAAGGGCTTTGGTGGCGGTGGCATCGCGGGCGTCGGACGCAATCGCGACGACAGGCGTGTCGACGCTCTCCCTCAACCGCGCCGCCGCAGCCTCCAGCGCCGTCTCGCCACGCGCCGTCAAGACAATCGTAAAGCCGGCATTGGCCAGTTGATCGGCGATGCCGGGAACCAGTCCGCCGCTGCCGCCGGTCAGGATCGCAACCCGCTGGCTGCCGCTCATGGCAATTCTGCCTGTATCAGCAACGGCCCATCAAGCGTCAGGCCATGGCGTAGTGCCGCAGACAGCTCTCCATTCGTCGTGGCGCGGATCGCCTCGACACCATAGCCTTTGGCCAACGCGACCCAATCGACCTTGGGACTGTCCAGTTTCGTCAGATCGGCGACAATCTTGTCATCGAGCGGCACTTCGGCCCGATTAAGTTCGGTCTGCAGGATCGCGTAGCGATGATTGGCGGCGATGATGATCGTGACCTTCAGCCCCTCTCGCGCCATCGTCCAAAGCGATTGCAACGTATATTGTGCGCTGCCATCGGACTGAAGAGCAACGATACGGGCGTCAGGCTGCGCTAGCGCAGCGCCGACCGCGCAAGGCAGCCCCTGCCCAATCGCGCCTCCGGTATTCGTCATCACCCGGTGCCGCTTCGCGCGATGCGCGTTGCGCAGCCAGGGGCCGCCCAGAGTTGACCCTTCAAGTGAAATCACCGCGTCCTGCGGCAACTGGACCAGCAGTTCCTCCACCACCGATACCGGCGTTAAAGCTGCGTCCGCTTCGGGCGAGCAGACCGCCTCCATCGGCGCAGGCGCGGGCGCTGGCTCACCGCCAACCTGACTGGCAAGCGCGACCAGCGCGGCAACGGCATCCTCGCCAGGCGCAGCCAGGCGCACCAACCTTTCGTCGGGCACCAGCTGGCTGGGCCAGCCTTCATAGCCGAAATAGCTGATCGGCATGCGCGCGCCAGCCAGCACGACGCGGGCATCGCCCATTTGTGCGATGACATCATCGGGGAAATAGGCCTGACGCTCCACTTTCGGCAGATCCCCACCCAGCGTTACGATCCCCGGATAGGGTTCCATCAGCAACCGTCCGCCCAGAGCGGCGGCGAGCGCGGCCCCGGCACGAATCCCGGCTTCGGTGAGTGCGCTGCCCCCCAGCAGGACGATGGTTTCGCCCGGTTCGGACAGCGCGGCCACCGCTGATTTGATCCTGTCGTCCCCCACCGAAGTCAGCTGGTACGGCACGAACCCTACTGTGTTTCCGTTGTCAGGCGCCGGGGCATCAACCACATCGGTCGGGAAAATCAGCGTTGCAGCGCCACCTTCCGCCAGATTGGTCGCCGCGAACGCCTGTCGCACATCATCAGCGATCGCATCAGGCTTTGCGAGGGAGATGACCTGACGGGATACAGGTTGTGCCAGCGAGACAATGTCCGACGTCAGCGGCGCGTCATAGGCCAGATGCCATGTCGCATGATCACCGATCAGGTTGATGATCCGCGAACCCGCGCGGCGCGCATTGTGGAGATTGGCGATGCCATTGGCAAAGCCAGGCCCCAGATGCAGCAGGGTCAGCGGCACTTGTCCCGAAACGCGGGCATAGCCATCGGCCGCGCCTGTACACACGCCTTCAAACAGGCTGAGAACGCAGCGCAACCGTCCGTCACGCGCCAGCGCACTGACCAGCCCCAATTCGGTCGTCCCAGGATTGGCGAAACAAATGCGCGCGCCGCCTTCATACAGGCTGTCGAGCAAAAGATCGGCGCCCAGGCGCCCGCTGACGGGCGCTTTTGCTTCGCTTTGAACGTTCATAATATCTCTTTCCTGTCAGCCAAGCGCCGCCCCACCGACCTTCAGGCCGGCAAGGAAACCTTCGACAAGGCGCATGAAACTTTCATGTGCATCGTCATGAACATAATGGGAGGCTTCAGCCACGCTGGCATGTGCGAGCCTGGGGTTGCCGGCTTCCAGCTCCCTCACCTTATCGAGGTTGCAAAAATCCGATCGCCCGCCCCGGATCACCAGAGTGGGGGTACGGATCGCGGCAATCACCGGGTGCAGATCAACCACGCGCGATGGATCAGGTTGAATGCGGGTCGCCGCAATACCATCCGCATCATAACGCCATACCACCGAACCGCTGTCGTCTGCCCGCATCGATTCAAACAATCGTTCCTCGATGGCTGCATCAGACACGTTGGGCCGCAGCTTGCGCCAATAGGCGCGGGCCTCCGCCCAGTCGGCAAAGCGTGTTGGCAACGCAGCCATTTCTGCGACGATCCGTTCAAACCCGGCACCCGATACCGAAGAACCGGCAGTGATGTCTTCCACGACCAAAGCCAGCAACCGATCCGGATGCTTGGCGGCGTAGCAATAGGATGTCGTTCCGCCCATCGAATGACCGACCAGCACGAAGCGATCGAGCTTCAGGGCATCGGCAACCGCTTCCAGATCGCCAAGATAGGCGTCGGTATAATAGTTGCGCTCCGCATCCCAGTCGCTTTCCCCCCGGCCACGCGCGTCGAACGCAATCATGTGCCAGCGATCGGCCAGAGACGATGCCAGCTTGCGCCATGTCCCGGAATAGCCTCGCAAGCCATGCAGCAACAGCATGGCTGGCGCTTCCGGGTCACCCCATTCACGCACATATAGATCCAACGTGCCGCTCGAAATGCGGCGGGTCCGCTCCCTGTCAAGCGTCGCGACGGGAAGCGGAGCCTGGCCTTGGTCTGTCATCGTCTGGATGCTCATGCGTCAGGTCAGTCCGTTGCCTTCGGCATCTTCGGCCTTGAGGCCGCCCAGGCGCGCATTCAGCCGTCCGCGCGTGGCAAATGCCCAGCAAACGATCACTTCGTCACGATTGGGCGCATCATCGAAGGAAACGCTCATCGTGTCGTAATGCGAACGAACGTAGAGAGCATCCTTGTGGCCGAAGGGAATGTCGAGAATAGTGCCCGGAACGCCGCGCTTGCCCGTCGAGGGAACCCATGACGCGCCGCCGCCCACTGCATCACGGACCGGATTGGCCGCCGGGTTGGTCAGCAGGGCATTGCCATGCTCATACTCACCATCGATGCCGACCATGATCGCCTTGCCGTAGCTTTCGATCTTGGCACCACCCGACAGCGCATTCAGCCGTCGCCCGATTTCCGTGCCCAGTTCCGGGGAGGCATCGATCCAGGCCGAAAGATCCTCGACAAACTGGCCGGCATAGGGGTTCTTGATGCACGCGCCGATCATATATTTGACCAAAGGCTGGCCATCTGCAGGAGCGCCTGTTTCACCGGCCCAGATTTCTTCCACCTGGCTGAACCATTTGCGGATGTGGAAAGCGCCGAAGTTCGGCTCATACGTCTTCATGTCATTCTCCCTGCCTCTGCCGTTTGGCAAAGTGTGTTGGCTTGGCGGTCCAGTTCGCCGACCGCTGCTAAAGTTGGCTCGGATCTACCGGATCGGCCTGCCCCTGATTGCGGGTCAGTTCAGCCTGCGAGGCTCCGGTTTCCTGGGGAACGCGCTGGCAGAACACTTCCAGCATGTGCCCGTCAGGATCATAGAAATAGATCCCGGTCGAAACCCCATGGTCCAGGATTTCGGCGATCTTGACGCCACGCTCCGCGAAAAAAGCGTAGTTCCGCCGCAAATCGTCCATGCTCGTGCCAGCCATCATCAGGCCGACATGCTCAAACTCTTTGCCTGTGGTCGCGCCTTCTTCTGCCGGAAACAGCGCAATATCGTGGTCGCTGACCCCGAAGCTCAAAAATACGCCGCCCTTATACGGGCCATCGGCGGCACGAGCGACGATCTTCATGTTGAGGATGTCGCTATACCATTGCGCGGAGAGTTCGGGGTCCTTCACGAACAATACGATATGGGCGATCTTCTCCACCCGGATCGGGGAGGTTTCAGTTTGTGACATGCGGCAACCCCAAATCTTCAGGAATTCCAGGTATCCAGGTCAGATCCGTAATCTCGTTGAACTCGCGCCATTCCTTTGCCCAGGATTTTCCGGCATCTGTCGAGAGATACAGATAACCGAATTTGCTTCCCGCCAGCATGAAATCAGGATCGGCCGGATTTGCGCCGAATGCCCACATGCAGGAGTTTGAAGGGCGGTCGAGTTCCGCCTTCGTCCAGGTCAGGCCAGCATCGTCCGATGTCAGTATCGCGGCCGTGGTGCCGGGCGTCCCGTCACCAATTCCCAATGCAATCTCCCGATTACTGCCAGGCTTGCGCATCAGCAGTCGCGAATAGCGCAGGCCCCAACTTTCCTTGGCAGGCAGACGGACCCAGGTCTCGCCATTGTCGGTGGAACGATAGAGCGCGATGACGGTGAGCGCGAGATGCACTGTCGTTCCATCGTCCTGCTTCAGAATAACGATGTCATGCAGATCGGAATTGCCACCAAATTCCGACCAGCTCGTATCGATGCGTTGCCACGTATCGCCACCATCGCGGCTGCGGTACAGGCCGCCTTCTTCAACCCCTGCCCAAACATCATTGGAATCGGCCGGGTCGACGGCAAGCGCCAGCATGCGGGGGCGATTCACGCCCGCGCAAAACTCCGGCATTTCCAGCGGCGTGCGTTCCCAGCTCTTTCCGCCATCGCGCGAACGGAACAGGATAGCGCGCGAAGGGGCGCCAGTGCCGGCATAGATCACCTTCGGATCACTCTCGCTCACCACCAGCTTCCACACGGCAAGACCGTTCAGCGCACAATCAATCCTGCTCCAGTGAACGCCATGGTCAGCGCTGTAGAACAAACCTTTTTCCGCCCCGGCAAACAGCGCTTCGGGATTGGCGGGATCAATCAGCAGGCAGCGAACCCGGTCGTCATATTCCAGATCCTGCCCGATATTGATCCGATACCAATGCTTGCCCTCGTCATGGGTGCGAATGATCGCCTGCCCATCGGTTGCAACTATCATGGTCCTGCTCATGAGGTCTCCTGCTATTCTATCGATGCTTGCTATAGTCCGACGCCGTTCAGCTCAGATTGACCCAGATGCTCTTGATCTCGGTGTAGAGCTCCATCGCCTGGCGACCATGCTCACGCCCCCAGCCGGACTGCTTGAAGCCGCCAAATGGCGTGGCATTGTCGACAAGATTGAAACAGTTGATCCAGACCGTCCCGGCCTTGACCGCTCCGGCTAGGCGGTGCGCCTGCTTGAGGTCGTTCGTCCAAATTCCTGCCGAAAGGCCGAAATCGGAATCATTCGCCTGCGCCACCAGATCTTCGGGGTCCGACCAGCTCAGCGCGCTCAACACCGGGCCGAAGATTTCCTCTCGCACGATGCGCATGTCACGGCCCGCATTTGCCATGATCGTGGGTTCAAAGAAGAAACCCTCGCCATGGGCTTTTGGCCGACCGCCACCGATCAGGATTTCAGCCCCTTCATTCTTCCCGATTTCGACATAGCCGCTCACCTGGTCCCATTGCTCCTGTGACACCAGCGGACCGAAATTCACGCTCGGGTCCAGACCATTGCCGATCGTGAGCCGCGCCGCATGGTCAGCAACCCGTGCCAGAAGATCGTCATGGATCGAGGCATGCGCATACAGCCGCGAACCTGCGGTGCAGGTCTGCCCCTGATTGAAGAATATCCCCGCCGCTACAGATGCCGCGGCGGCATCGAGATCAGCGTCAGGCAGGACGATCTGCGGAGATTTTCCACCCAGTTCGAGACTGACCTTCTTGAGATTGACGGTAGAGCCGCGCACGATCGCCTTGCCGACAGCGGTCGACCCGGTGAAGGCTACCTTGTCCACGCCTGGATGGTCGACCAGTGCCGCACCCGCTTCGCCAAAGCCGGTTATGACATTGAAAACGCCAGCAGGAATACCGGCCTCCAGAGCCAGTTCAGCCAGCCGCAGGGCCGTCAGCGGGGTTTGCTCGGCTGGCTTGAGGATAACGGTACAACCTGCTGCCAGCGCCGGGGCCACTTTCCATGCCGCCATCGACATGGGATAATTCCACGGCACAATCAGTCCGCAAACGCCCACCGGCTCGCGCACCGTATAATTCAGGATTTTCGCGCCGCTGCGGGGCGATACCGGCAGCGTTTCACCGCCAAATTTCGTCGGCCAACCGGCATAATAGCGGAAGGTCTTGATCGAACCTTCGATTTCGACGGCCTGGGTCAGCGTTGCCGGCTTGCCATTGTCCATGCACTCAAGAACGGCCAACTCTGCTGCATCGCGCTCGATCAGATCGGCCAGACGATTCAGCAATTTGGAGCGATCCACTGCGCTCATGTCGCGCCAGCTGGGATCGACCAGCGCCTTGCGCGCGGCTTTGACCGCCAGATCGACGTCGGCTACGCCACCTTCTGCCACCTGGCAAATTTCCTGGCCCGTCGCAGGATTTACGGTGGCGAAGGTCTTGCCCGACTGCGCCTGCACCGATTTCCCATCGATAATCAGCCCGCGGGGCGTTTTGCCGAGATCAGAGCGAAGCGCTTCGGCCTTTGCATATGCTGTAGACTGTTCTGACATGGCCTTGACCCTCAATTGCTGAAACCTGTTCTGCCCGCGGCGCCTTGACGCCTGAGCGATTCCATCCATCTAATAGCGGATCGACACAATGTAAACAATTATAGATTTATCAGATTATTTGTTGCATATGCACGACAATGCCAAAGACGTTCAGACCGAAGGAATCATGGTGCAGGACAACAATTTCGATCTTGAAAGGGCACTGCTCGCGGCCACCGGGGAAAGGCGAATGTCGACGCCCCTGCCCCAGCAATTTCCGAGCGTTGACGAGGCGTATGCCATTCAGCGCAGAATCCACGCCCGGACTGGTCAACCCATCATGGTGTGGAAACTGGGCCTGACCGGCAAGGCCCCGCAGGACGCGTTCGGCGCTGCCGAGCCAACCGTGGGTCGCCTTCCGGCCAGCGCGATATTTTCGGACCGCAGCCAGATTTTCGCGGTCGTGCCGGAAATATATGCGGAGGCAGAACTGGTGTTCGAAATGGGCAGCGATCTGCCGGTGGTGGACAGGCCCTATACACGGGCCGACATCTGCGCGGCGCTCAAGGGGATTTATACCGGCATCGAGATCGTCTTTTCCCGTTTTACCGACGATCACCAATCGCTGCCCCTGCTGATCGCCGACAATGTCAATGCCTACGGCCTTGTGCTCGGCGGCAAACTGTCGTCGCAGTGGGAAGACAGGTTTGCCGATATGCCAGCCAAGCTCAGCCGCAATGACGAGGCGCCTGTCGAAGGCTCGACCGCAAGAGTTTTGGGCAACCCGCTTGATGCTGTCGTCTGGCTGGCCAACTGGTTGCGCGAAAACGAAAATGACAATTTGAAGAAAGAACAGTTGATCGCATCGGGCACCACGACCGGCGCGACCGAGATTTTCGCAGGAGACACTATAAGCGTCAGCTTCGACGGCGCACCTGCGGCCCGTATCTCCCTCATTCCGTCAGACGAGAAGGACCAGTCGTTATGAATTTGAAACTTGGTATTGAAGGCAAGGTTGCCGTCATCACAGGGGGTGGCGTTGGCATTGGCAAGGAAACGGCGCGCAAGCTGGCGCTTGCCGGCGTCAAGGTAGTGATCGCTGCGCGTACCGCTTCGAAGCTTGAAGCGGCAGCGCAGCAATTGCGTGACGAAACAGGTGGCGAGATCATCGCGGTTCCAACCGACACCACGTCCAAGGAATCGGTTCAGGCGCTTGTCGATATCGCAGTGGAAAAATTCGGTGCCGTTCACATATTGGTGAATTGCGCCGCAGCGCCGGGCGGACTGGTGCGCAATGCCATTGAGGAAGCGGACGAAGATGCGCTCATGCTGGACCTCAATACAAAATTGTTCGGCTATTTCCGCACGGCAAAGGCGTGCGTCCCTTACATGCGCAAGGCTGGCTGGGGACGGATCGTCAATGTTGGCGGGTTGACCGCGCGCTGCACCGAAGCGCTGTCGGGCATGCGCAATACAGCGCTCGTCCATTTCACAAAGACGCTGTCGGACGAAGTGGGCAAGGATGGCATCACGGTGAACATCATTCACCCCGGCGTCACCCGGACCGAACATATCGAGGAATGGTTCGCCGAAATGGCGGCCGAGGAAGGCACCACGGTCGATGCGATCGTCGCGCGCGAAGCCGGTGATCCGGCCGCGCTGAAACGCATGCTCGAAGTGGAAGAAGTAGCCGATCCGATCGTGTTCCTGTGCTCCAATCTGGGCAGCGGGATCACGGGCGAATCGATCGCCGTCGACGGCGGCCTGTCGCGCGCCATATTCCTCTAAACGGCAATGGGCTGCCCTGAGAGGGGCAGCCCGTTTTCAACCGTCGGACGATGATCGCAACGCATCGGCGCGTCGTTATGCGGGACTATATGCCCGCCATCTCCCTCATGCGGGGCTGCGTCCCCATTGTGCAGTCGAAATTGTGACAATGATGCTGAGCGCCAATATGAGACTTGCGGCATAGATCATGACCGCAAAAGATCCCGTGATCAGGCTAGCCGCCGCAGCAGCGGGGCCCAGCCCCGTGCCAAATGTCTGGATCGACGCCATTGCGCACACCACGCGTCCGCGTTTGCAGGCTTCCGAGCATATTCCTGACAAAAGCGGCTGCGCGAAATTCCAGCTGAACAACATCATCGCACAGGCCAGGATATAGGCCGTGCTCGAAACCTGGTCGCGGAACAACAGAAAGCTGATGGTGCCGATCAACCCGCTGAATATCAACGGCCAGCTCCGTCCCCAGCGGCGCGGCAGGACACCTGCCAGCCCTGCCCCGACGACGCCCGCCATGGTTCCAATGGACAGCCCGCTGGCAATGGCGTTGTCCGTCAAACGGCTCAACTGGCCGATGCGCTCGGCATAGCTCCACACCCCGCCCATGGCGAAGAAGAGCAGAAACACGCCGACAAGCGCGCCGGATGCCACCCGCAGGTCCAGCTTGCCGCCGCCCGCCGCGAATATGTCCGGCTCATCCTTGCTGCCGTCGGGAAAGGCCCGTAGCGAGAGCAGCACGAGAGCCGTAAGCCCTGCATTGGCGATGAAAATGGTGCTTGGCGCGAACATCGCCATCAACGCGGGAAGAAAGTAGAGAAACAGCGAGCTCAATGCGGCGCCGGTCACCAGATATATGGCAAACGCCCGATCCGGATTTTTCGCGCGGCCCAAAGCTGCAAAGGCAAAGCCTATCGCAATTCCTTCCCCTGCCCCGGCCACGACCCGCGCGGCGGCCATGGCCGGAAAACTGACAACGGCTGCCGTTAAAATATTTCCGCTTATTATGAGCGCCAGGCCAAGACCTACGGCCACACGCCAGGGCACTCTGGACAAAGCAAATGTGCTGAGGCCGATCGTCACGCCCATGGCGTTGATGTCCCAGGCCGCCAGATAACCCAGCTGGTCGTCGTTAAACCCGGTTTTCTGCGCTATTACCGCCAGGAAACCGGGCGTCACGAAAATCACGACCGCGCCGACCAGCCCAAGCAATATTGCAGAAATCAGTCCGCCTCTGGTCAGGCGTTCCGCGCCTTGTTCCGCAGCGCCCAGGCCCGAAATCGCCGTGTTAAGCTCCATGTCGCCCCATTCCCAAGGTTTAGTGAACGGGCCGCCCAGAAAGTCTGGACGGCCGTTATGCGATCAGGCTTTCAAAACATCGTCGACGGCCAGCGCGAATTTGTCGACGATCTCGTCGGCTTCCGCACGCGTGAGTACGAGCGGCGGGGCGAAGACAAGCGTGTCGCCCAATGCGCGGGTGATCAGCCCCCGTTGCGCCGCCGCTTTGAGAACCTGACGCCCGGTGCGATTTTCCGGCGGCAGGATTTGCTTTGTCTCACGGTCCTGCATCAGTTCGATGCCCAGCATCAGGCCCTGGCCCCGAATATCGCCGACATGGGGATGCTGGCCCAACCGGTCGCGCAAGCCCTGCATCATGTAGGGGCCAACATCGGCTACATTTTCAACCACCTTGAGCTCATCGATCAGCTTGAGCGCGGCCAGCGCGGCCGCCGCGCCGACAGGATGGGCCGAATAGGTGTAACCATGGCCAAATACGCCGATCTTGTCCGCGCCGGAGTCCAGAACGTCCCAAACCTTGGGAGAAATGAACACGGCCGACATGGGGAAATAGCCTGACGTCACCCCCTTGGCGGAGGTAATGAGGTCGGGTTCATATCCATATGTCTGGCTGCCCCAATAGGTGCCCAGACGACCAAAGCCCGAAACCACTTCGTCCGCGACCAGCAGAATGTCATTCTTCTTGAGGATCGGCATGATCTCTTCAAAATAGCCTTCGGGCGGCGGAATGAGACCACCAGCGCCCATTACGGCCTCTGCGAAAAATGCGGCGATGGTATGCGCGCCTTCCCGCTCGATCACATCTTCCAGTTCCTTGGCGAGCTGGCGGGAAAATTCCCGCTCGGACATGCCGTCAGGCGCCTTTCGGTAATAATAGGGGGCGCTGACATGCAGGATCGGCCCCTTGGGCAAATCGAACAGATTATGCATGCCCGGCAGGCCGGTCAGGCTGGCCGTGGCGACGCCGGAGCCATGATAGGCATTCCAGCGCGCAATGACCTTCTTCTTTTCAGGCTTCCCGCGCAAATTGTTGTAAACCCAGATGATCTTGAGCTGCGTTTCGTTCGCATCGCTTCCCGACGTACCGAAGAAGATGCGAGACATGGGCACCGGCGCGCGCGCCAGCAGCGCCTCCGCGCATTCGCCCACAACATCCGTGCTCATGCCGTTGAAGGTGTGGAAAAACGAAAGCTTCTCGCTTTGACGTGCAATCGCCTCGGAGATTTCCTTGCGCCCATAGCCAAGGTTCACGCACCAAAGGCCGGCCATCCCATCAAGATATTCCTTGCCGTGAATGTCCCGAACCCGCACGCCGGAGCCCGATTCCATCATCATCGTGCCTTCAGCCTTCAGATCGTTGATCGATGTGAACGGATGAAACTGGCTGCTCACGTCACGCTGCGAGGATTGGGAAAGCTTCTCAAACATCATAAATCTCCGTCGATCACCACAACACGAATCGCCGCCATGCAATTCAAGTGGGCGCACACTCGTGCATGGGCATCTGCATACGCAACAGTGAATATCAAAACAATATTATTTTTGCATAATCGCAACAATTACGAACAAGCGCGCCTTTAGCTTTCGCCCTATTTCAGCAATCCGATTGACTAATCTGGCTCTATGAAAGAGGGAGAGGCATGGAAGAAAGACCGGACCTAGGTAACGTGATGGCGATGATCTCGTTCGCCGCCGTTGTAAGCACAGGGGGGTTTTCGAACGCCGCCAATTTGCTGGGCTATTCAAAGGCCGCCGTCAGCCGCCAAATCGCCAAACTCGAACAAAGCATTGGCGTGCGCCTGCTGGAACGGACGACGCGTTCCGTTTCGCTGACCCCTGCCGGACGCGAAATGTATGCGCGCTGCGCCAGAATTGTCGATGAGGTGAACGAGGCAAATCAGATCATCACCGGGATGGTGTCAAAGCCTCGCGGCGATCTCAAGGTCAATGCGCCCGTCGTTTCCTCGCTGTTCGACCTGACGGCGATAATACCCAGATTCCTGCAAACCTATCCCGACGTACGCCTGTTCCTCAACTTGTCGGACAGCCATGTCGGAATGCTCAAAGGTCGTTTCGACGTGGCCTTCTGGATGGGCGATCCACCTGACTCCAGCTTTGAATATGTGCTGCTTCGGGATTATCCGATGGCTTTGATCGCAGCGCCGGCCTATCTCGCCAAGACCGGCAAGCCGCATACGCCGCATGATCTGAAGGATCACACTTTCATCATTGAAACCCATCTCTCGAAAGTGGGCGAATGGCGACTTTCCGATGATGTTTCGGTTACCGTCAATCGCGGCCCGCTGACCAGCAATTCGGTTCGCATGGCGCGCGAGGCCGCGCTTCAAGGTCTCGGCATCAGCTACCTGCCTCGCTTCCTGGTGGAAGAAGACATCGCGGCGAACCGGCTGGAACCGCTCCTGACCGATGTGGTCAGCGAAAGCATCCCGCTTCATATCATCTTCCCGCGCGGCAATTTCGCCCTTTCCAAGGTCAGGGCGTTCGTCGATTTCGTTCGTGAAAATATGCGGCCTGACAAGCCGGACGCTTCAGCCCCCCTGCTGGCACTCGCGCACGACCTGAAATCCTGACGCCACTTCAGCTCGGTATCCGGCCCCTCGCAGGGCCAGGATAAGCCGGGGTTGATCTGATCCGATCACAAATCCATGCAATCATTGTCGAAACCGAACGCAAGGCCGCCGACATTGCGCGCATAGGGATAGGGATTGTTGGCGACATGCGCGCGGGCGCAGTGAATATCGAGGAAAGCGCGCTGGACGACATTGCCAGAATAGATCGCCTTTCCTCCCGAAAACAGCATCAGCTTGTCGATTGCTTCGACGCAGCGCGAAACCATGGCGGTGGTGCTATGGCCCAATTCCGCGCGGCGCTCGATCGGCCAGTCGCCACTTACCGCCCTGGCTTCCAACTCCGCCAGATCCGCCGCGAGCCGCAGCTCAAGATCGCTCAATATGAGCTTCACGTCCGCGACCGCCTTCTGGATCGTCGGATCGCTCGCCACGCTCAATCCGGTATAAGTCGTGCGCTTCTTGCGCGTCGTTTCCACAAACACATTCAATGCCCGTCGCAGCGAACCTATGGACGTGGTCGAAACCGTCCGGTTGAAAAGCTGCGCAAACGGAATCGCATAGAGCGCTTCGCTGTTGAGCGCGTGTCCGGGACAATCCAGATTGAACATGTCGCGTTCGCGCAGGACGCGATGCTCCGGGACGAACACGTCATCCACAACGATATCGTTGCTTCCGGTCGGGCACAGGCCCATCACATTCCAGGTATCGACGATAGTATAGTCGCTGCGCGGCAGCAGGAAATTATAGGGTTCGGCTTTACCATCCCCCCCTTCTGCAACCATGTTCGCGCCCAATATCACCCATGAACAATGCGCCGACCCGCTCGAAAATGCCCAGCGACCGCTGAACCGATATCCACCATCCACCTTCCTGGCCTGCCCCGTTGGCATATAGGATGAACTGATCAGCACGCTTTGGTCCTGGCCCCAGACATCTTCTGCGGCCTGTGGATCGAACAGGGCGAGCTGCCAGTTGTGAACGGCGACGACGCCATAGACCCACGCGCTGCCCATGCAGCCCTCCGCCAGCGTCTTTGCCACCTCGCAATAGACAGCCGGTGACATTTCATAGCCGCCATAGCGTTTGGGCTGTAATATCTTGAAAAAGCCGGCCTCCTGAAACGCAGCGATGGTTTCCGCCGGCACCTGCCTGTTGGTGATCGCCTGTGCCTCACGCTCCTGCAAGATCGGAACGAGCGCACGGGCGCGCTCTACAATGGCGTCCGGGGTGATGCTGGTTTCCAGAGGGTGCATTTGCGATAATCCGTTTGCGGCTTTCAGGACCTGAGGCACGTTGCTCTCCTTTTCGGGCAGCGAATCACTGCGACGATTGATCCAATGTACCTCATGGCGATCTCAATTGACAATCGGCTATAATTCTCGCGATTGTTGCGTGATGGCAACATGAAGCGCGTCCATGATTGATTATTTAATGTCTATATTCAGTATGTTACATTCTCATCTGCCTGACAGCGCTCAAATCAGAAAAACCGGCTCCATCGATCAATTAATTGTTTCCATTTAGGAACAATGAAAGCATAATACCGCCTGCTGTAAATTTATATTGCCGCGTCACGACGGCTCGTTTTGCAGCTTGCCTGTTCGCAGTGCTGTGGGGACAAAAAAATCTAGGGAGTGAGTGATCATGCAGAATAAGACACGCGCCGCGCGGTGCGTTTCGTTGATATTGGCGTGCTCGGCGTTGACCGTTCCGGTTCTGGTTAGCGCTCAGGAAACCACTGATGACGGCGCGCAGCCGGCACTGTTCGGCGAAATCGTCGTCACCGCCAACAAGCGCAGTGAAAGTCTGCAGAAAGTTCCCATTTCGGTCAGCGCCTTTACCGGCGAACAGATCAACCGCCTGGGCATCACCGAAACGACGCAGATCACGCAGCAAATCCCCTCTTTGCGCGTCAATGCCTGGTCGCCGAACCTGACCATCTTCAGCCTGCGCGGCATATCGCAGAGCAATTTTACCGATAATCTGGAAGCGCCGGTCGCTGTCTATCAGGACAATGCCTACATCGCATCGATGAACGCGATTTCGGGCCAGTTGTTCGACATTAAGCGTGTGGAGGTCCTGCGCGGACCGCAGGGTACGTTGTTCGGTCGCAATGCCACTGGCGGGTTGATCCATTATCTCAGCGAAGATGCCAGTCGTGACGAATTGAACGGTTATGTTCAGGGCGAATATGGCCGATTTGACAGCAAGTCTCTGGAAGGCGCCGTCGGCGGGCAACTCACGCCGGGGCTGCGCTTCCGCGCCGCCGCCCGCATGGAAAAGGCCGATGGCTATATCAAGTCCCGCGACACGCTGGCGCCCGATGGTTCGCTGATCGCGCCAGGCAGCGGACAGGATCTGGGCGGCAAAAACGGATGGGCGGCGCGCCTCAATATCCAGGCGGACTTTTCACCCGATGCAACGCTCAGCCTCTGGTACAAGCATTCCGAAGACAATAATGTCGCGACCGGCGGCTATGTGTTTGAAAACTGCGTCTATCTCGACAATGGCTATTGCAACACCAATGCGGCGGGCCTGAGCGACGATCAGAATGGCGTGATCAACGGTGTCACTGGCGAAGCAGCATCGCCATGGGTTCATTTCGGCGAGCGCAAAGGCAGGCTCGACCGGGTGATGAACAGCTACCAGGCCGAACTGAACTGGGATCTTGGCGCGGCCAAGCTGACATCCATCACAAATTATCTGGAGATGGACAAAACCTATGCAGAAGATGGCGATGCGCTGCCCTTCCTTATCGTCAACGTCGATACCTCGATCAACTTTCACCAGTTTTCGCAGGAACTGCGGTTTGCGGGCGAGACAGACCGTCTGAAATGGCAGCTTGGCGCCTATTATCTCAACATGTTCTATGACGGCGTTCACGGCGTCACCGGCGCGCCGATCTACGATCTGGCAGTGTCGGGAAATGGCGGTTTCTCCGTCCCGACCGTCGATCAATTTTACAAGATCAGGTCGAAAAACTGGTCGCTATTCGCTCAGGGCGACATCACGCTGACGGATCGATTGTCACTGACATTGGGTGGCCGATATTCGAAAGATAATAAATCCATCGCCTATGTTAACATCCTGAGCGATCCCACCTACGCGCCGCAACCCAACCCCGTCGTGCTGTTCACCGACAAGGATCTGGCGGCCGTCGTACCTGGCGTCAATCGTGAAAAATATGGCGATTGGGCAGCCCGCGCGTCCCTCAATTTTCAGGCCACTCCAGACACGCTGCTGTTCGCATCCTGGAACCGGGGTATCAAGGGCGGCAACTGGTCGCTTTCATCCAATATCGCAGCCGCTGATTTCCAGCACCGGCCTGAAACGCTCAACAGCTTCGAAGCAGGATTCAAAACATCCCTGCTAGGGCGATCGCTGCGCCTCAACGGCACCCTATTCCATTATATCTACGATGATTATCAGGCTTTTTCCCTTGCCGGCGGCGTACCCCATGTTTTCAACAGCAATGCCCATGCGACGGGCGCAGAGCTGGAAGCCTTCTGGTCCCCGTCGAAAAATTTCGATGTTGTGTTGGGCGGCACATGGGAAACATCGTCGGTCGACAGCATACCGGCGACCGACGTCCAGTTTGGACCGGAGTTTTTTCCGGGAGCGCCTGACAGTCAATATTGCACCAATCTGGGCGGCCTGTTCCGCTGCGATTTCCCGCAAAAGACCATTAAAGGCGCACAATTTCCAAACGCCCCGCGCTTCAGCGTCAACTATCTGCTGCGCTACAACCATGACGTTCTGGGCGGCAACATCGCCGCGCAGATCGACGGCGTATGGTATGACGATCAATATCTGGAAGTGACCAACGGCCTGGGTTCGCAGCAGAAGGCCTATAATGTCACCAACGCGTCCCTGACCTATCGGCACGAAGGCACGGGCATGTCGCTCACCGCATGGGGACGCAATGTGTTCGACAAGGCCTATCGCGCCTATGCCCTCAACCTCGGCATTCTGGGCGTCACCTCCATCTATGCGCCCCCGGCCACATATGGTGCGACCCTGCGCATACCTTTTGGCGCACGATAAGCAGCCGGTGCCCAACCCCGGAGCTGCATGGCTCCGGGGCCATTTCCTCCTGACCGCAACCAGATAGCCTCCATCTCAAGCAACGCGATAACGCTCTCGACGACAACATTATCGTTTCAAATCTGTTGGTTGTATCCGACAATTCGAGTGATCGAGAGGGGCAGCAGAGCAGGTTGGCCGCCAAGGCGCGGACCTGATCGGGGCCAGGCATGACGCGCCAAGGCGCGTCAAATTTTTTTACGAACCATCCTCACCCTTTCCGACGTCGGCCGGCCAAACTGTCATGGCTGTGTCGCGAAGCGCCCCTAACCGCCCGTCATCCAAGCGGGGGAGTCGCTCAATGCAACCTACAGTTCACACGTCCAAAGCCGCCATTTTGATCACGTCGCTCAGCGTACTGGCGCTGTCGCTATCCGGCGCTGCCGCCGCGCAGGAAGCCGCGCCAGCCGTTGCTGCCGGTGCGGACGAAGATGCCGAATCGGACATCGTCGTGACCGGCAGCGCGCGCGCCCAACGCCGCTTTGACGTGTCCTATGCTGTCAATTCGCTCAGCGAGGGCGAAATCCAGAAGATCGCGCCCAAGAATTTCGCCGATCTGCTCGGCACGGTTCCGGGTATTCAGGTGGAAGCGACGGGCGGCGAGGTGCAGAACATCACCCGCGTACGCGGCATCCCGACCGATCGCGGCTATCTGATCTTCCAGCAGGACGGGCTGCCGCTCTATCATGAGATCGACGGCGTGTTCTTCAACTCCGGCGACGGCATGAACCGCTATGATCTGATGACCGAGCGGGTCGAAATCGTCCGCGGTGGTCCAGCGCCGATCTACGCGAGCAGCGCCGCCGCCATTGCAAATAACATCACGGTAACCGGCGGCCCGGAATCGCGTGGCAAGGCGCAGATCACGCTGGGCGATACCGGCCTCTATCGGCTCGACGCCATGCAGTCTGGTCCCATCAGCGATAGCAGCTATTACGCAATTGGCGGCTTCCTGCGCCAGCATGATGGCTATCGCGACGCCGGCTTTCCCAACGACAAGGGTGGCCAGATCCGCGCCAATCTGAAGCATGATCTGGATAATGGCTTCGTCAAGGTGACGATGCAGTATACGAACGATCACAACCTGTTCTATCTGCCGATCCCGATCGCCGATCCGCGCAATCCCTCCGTCTCGCTCGATCCTTACATCGACTATCACACCGGCACGATGAACTCGCCGTCGCTGCGCAACGTGAACTTCAAATATCGCGATGGCGCAGGCGTGACCCAGAGCATGACGCGCGATCTGGCCGATGGCCGCCATATCCGCTTCTTCAACGCCGGCATTCAATATGAAGGCGATTTCGACGGTTGGATCGTATCCGCCAAGGGCGGGTTTACCAAGGGCAAGAACAGCTTCGACGCCTTCTATTCGACCACCAACCCGGTCGATGGCAATGCCTTCATCGCCAGCAATCTGGCCGCCGCACGCACGGCCTTCGGTGCTGACGTGGCGCGGCTGGGCTATGCGATTGCCGGTACGAACGGCGCGACGGTCTATGATCCCTATGCCGCTTCCGGACTGGTCATGTCCGGCCAGTATCGCGTTTCGGAATCCAAATTCTATTCGGGACAGGCTGATCTGAGCGTGACCCGCCAATTCGAAACCGGCTTTGGCACGCACGACGTGCGCGTCGGCACCTATGGGTCATTCTACGGCAACACGCTGTTCCAGGCCTATCAGGACATGCTGATCGAAGTGAGGAGCCGGCCACGCACGCTCGATCTTGTCGCTTATTCGGCCACGGGCGCTGTGCTTGGCTCGGTCACGCAAAATGGGGTTTTGCGCTACACGACCACGCTCAACCAGGGCAAGGCCGATGCGAAGATGATCGCGATCTACGCAAACGACACCTGGGACGTCACCGACGGGTTGAAGATAGACGGCGGCATCCGCAAGGAATGGTACGATTATGATGGCTATTCGCTGCTGTCGACCAGCGCCAATCTGGGCGATCCCACCACGATAGCCGACAATAACACCCGCGCCTTCACGGGTGCGATCGTAACCCGGACGCTCAAGCCTTCGGCGACCAACTGGACATTGGGCGCCAATTACGATTTGAACGGCAATCTGGGCGCCTATGGCCGCGTCTCCAATCTGGAAGTGCCCCCGCAGATGGGCGTCGTATCCACCCCGGCGCCGACCATCATCAAGACCAAGGCGCGGCAGTATGAACTGGGCGTCAAGGCAAGCTACGGCCCGGCCTATGTCTATGTGACGGGATTTTACACCAAATTTAACCCGTTCAACGCCTCGTTCATCGCCTTCAACCCGGCGACCGGCCGCAACGACCAGTCCGTGCCCTTCATCGGGGAAGCTGTCGTGAAGGGGGTGGAAATCGATGGCAAGATTGCGCCTGTCCGCTGGTTCGAACTGGCGGGTTCGATCACCTATTCCGATGCGCAATATCGCAACCTGCAAAACTCGTCCGGTGCCGATCCCAGCGCAGTCAACGGCAATCAGATCATCCGCGAGCCCAAATTCTTCGGCAATGTGCGCCCGGCATTCACCTTCCCGGTTGGCGAAGGCGAATTGCAGATCGCGGGGCGTTATGAATGGGTCGGTCGCCGTTATGTCGACCTTTTCAATCTGACCGCGCTGCCCGCCTATCAGACCTTCGGCGCCAGCGCGGCCATGACCTACGGCAAATGGCGCTTCCAGGTGGTGGGCGACAATCTGAGCAACGCCAAGGGATTGACCGAAGGCAATCCCCGCACGGACCAGCTTGCCGGGCAAGGTGCAAGCGATGCGATCTATGGTCGTCCGGTGTTCGGCCGCAACTTCCGCTTCATCCTTAGCCGGAGCTGGTGATTTGCGCCTGATGCGTGCCTGCGCCTTCGGGCCTTTCGTGGCGATTGCCCTGTCGCTGGCGTCGGTAACGGCGGCGGCGCAGGAACCTGCAGGGTACGCATCACCCTTCGCCGACACGCTGTCGACGCGCGTCTTTCCGCTGTTCGCCATGTTGCGGACAGCGGACGGATGGGCCCAGGCATTGCGGGACGACAATGTTCTGCAAACGCTGATGGCCGATCGCGCGGCACGCATTCCCACAGGCACATGCACGCCATCGCCGCAATGTCTGGCCGATGCGTGGCTATGGACCGATGCGGACATCGCCTTGGTGCAGGCCCGCCTGCGGCTCCTGTTGGACGATCCCAAACTGGGCAAGGCGCTGGTCGCGCAGCAGATGCGCCCATCGGGACGTTTTGCGCGATATGCGGCTGTGTCCGATGCCGATCTGCTGGCTGCGGCATGGGCGGAAACGGCGGCGGCAACCAACCGCGTGATCGCTGTCTATGCCAAGGGTGTGGCGCCGCGCTATCCTGTCATAGATGCGACCATCTTTCCTGTAGCGTCGCCACAGATGGCCGACATTTTGAGCGCGCACGGTGTCGCCACCGCTGCGCAGGCCAAGGGCAACGACCTGTTTTTCGATCCCGCCTTGCGTTATGCGACGGGCCTGCTGCAAATGAACGAACGCATCGACGCGGGCAATTTCCGGCCATTGCTCGGCGGCGACAATGCCGCAACGAACCGCGCCATCGACGCAATGAACTGGCGCGGAAAGCCCTATACCGCTTTGCTGGTCTTTGGTCACGGACCAGAGGATGCGCAATCGCGCACGGGCGTGTTGGGGCATATCCGCCTGTCCATCGCCGCCGATATGTTCGCGCGCGGCGTCGCGCCGTTCATCATCGTGTCGGGCGGCAATGTTCATCCCAATCGCACACCGTTCAACGAAGCGGTCGAGATGAAGCGGCTGCTTGTCACGCAATATGGCCTGCCCGCCGACCGCATATTGATGGAACCGCACGCGCGCCATACCACCACCAATTTGCGCAACTGCGCGCGGCTGTTGCTGGCAGCGAAATTTCCGACCGACCGGCCAGCGCTGGTCGTGTCGGATCATCGCACGATCCAATATATCGGCAGCGACATCCTGGCGCAGCGCAATCTCGCCGAAATGGGCGTGCAGCCCGGTCGCCTGACAGCGGGGCCTGATCAGTTCACGCTGATGTTCACGCCGGACCCGGCGGCCTTCCATGTCGAAGCCATCGACCCGCTCGATCCATGAACCGCATCGTCTCTACCCTATCGGCAATCCTGGCATATGGCGCAATTGCCGCGACGGCGGGCGCGCGCGAGCCGGGGCGACTGGTCGATCCCTTCGTAGGCACGCTCGCCGATTATGGGCAACTCAGCCCGGCGGCCGTCGCCCCTTTTGGCATGGTCCAGCTTGGCCCTGACACGACGCCTGCCAATCATGCAGGCTATGACCATGCCGCCACCACGCTTACCGGATTTTCGCACACGCGCGGCGTCGGTGTCGGCTGTGACGGGGCGGGTGGCGACGTCAAGGTCATGCTTGCCTATGATGACGCCACTGGTTCCGCGCCGATCGACAAGCGCCGTGAGCGCGCCCATGCGGGCTATTATGGCGTAAGTTACGGTCCGGGCATCCTTGCGGAGATGACCGCCACGCGCGGAGCGGGCGCCTTGCGCTTCACCATGCCGAAATCCGGACAGGTGAACGTCATGATCGCCTTCGATCGTGGCTATTCCAGGCGCATCGCCGCCCATTGGCAGGCGCAGCCGGACGGTGATCTACAGGCCAGTTTTTCGGCAGGCACCGTCTGTGACGCAGGCACCTATCATCTCCACTCAGCGACCCGTCTGACCCATAATGGCAATCCGGTAACGGCAATCTGGCAAGGCGACCCGGCGCACGATGCGCAACTGGCGCTGAAGGTGCGCAGCGGCGATATTGTCGAACTGCGCACGGGCCTTTCCTCGGTTGATCCGGCAGCCGCAGCCAATGTACGTAAAGCCGAACTGGGCGACCGCCCCTTTCAGGCCGTTGCCGACCGGATATTGGCCGACTGGAACAGGCAACTTTCCCGCATCCACATCGGTGGTTCCCAAAAGCAGCAGGCACTGTTTTACACCGCATTGTTCCGGGTAATGCAGTCGCCGGTCGCCATCGCAGACCCTGACGGGCGCTTCCGCGGCAGCGATGGCATGGTCCAACGGATTTCCCCCGGACAGCAGCATTATACCAGTTGGGCGCTCTGGGACAATTACCGGACGCAAATGCCCCTGATCGCGCTGATCGATCCCGATCGTGCCGCGCAGATCGCACGCTCGCTGGTGAGGCTCTACCAGAGCGGCAAGGCGCGCTGGGCGACGCCGACCGAGCCATTTCTGACCGTGCGCACCGAGCATGCGGGCATAGCCCTGCTCGATTTCCGACGCAGGGGCATTACCGATTTCGACGCGAAGGCAGCCTTGGCCGGGATGGTCGCCGAAAGCGCCACGCTCGCGCGAAAGACGCCGGACGAACAGATCGAGGCCGCCTATGATGACTGGGCGATTGCCGAACTGGCGTCGGACCTGGGCGAAACCGCCACCGCGCAGGCGTTTCGTGCGCGGGCGCTCAGCTATCGTCCGATGTGGCTGGCCACCTTTCGGGATCTGGGTGACGATGCTGATATCGTGAAGGCGCGGGGGCTATATCAGGGCACATTGGCCCAATATCGCTGGGCCCCGGTGTTCGATCTCCCCTGGCTGGCGCAGACGCTGGGCCCGCGGTTCCGGCCTGAACTGGATCGCTTCTTCGCCGACAATCTGTTCAACATGACGAACCAGCCGGACATTCATACGCCCTATCTCTTTGCATGGGCGGGCGACAAGGCTGCGACCGAACGGGTGGTGCACCGCTATATCACCCAGTCGGTCCCCCATCGCTACGTCAATTCCGGCGTGCGGCCACAGCCTTGGGTAGGACACAGCTTTGCCTTGTCACCGCAGGGTTTTGCCGACGGCATGGACGATGACGCGGGCACCATGTCCGCCTGGTACGTGTGGGCCATGCTCGGCCTCTATCCGATAACGCCCGGCGACCCGCGCTATGTCGTCACGACGCCAATGGGCCGGAACATTCGGATCAACGGCACAGCTTTAGCGGACTTGCCGGTCCGGTCGATGCAGCAGGAGACAGGTCAGTGAAACGGTTTGCGATGATGGCCGGCCTTGCCGCGACCCTGTGTGGAGCAATGGCCGTGGCGCAACCTGCGTCGAATGCGGACGCCGTACCCATCAACGCCATACAAGTGGTCGGCACGCACAACAGCTATGCAATCCCGGCCGATCCGCGCGTGATGGCGCTGATGGCGCCACGTCTGTCCGCGTTCATGGCCAAAATAAACGACATGATGCTACCCGCGCAGCGGGCGCAGATGCTGGATGAACATCCCGGTCGCCTGACGGACATGGCGGTCAGCCTCGACTATGTGCAGATGCCGTTGCAGGCGCAGTTGCGCAGCGGCGTTCGCAGCATAGAAATCGATCTGCAACCCGATCCTGCCGGTGGCGCCTATGCCGATCCCCTGCCCTATCGCCAGTTGCGCGCGCAGGGGGTGACCGATCTCGCGCCAATCTATCGCGATGAATTGGCAAAGCCGGGGATGAAGGTGCTGCACGTTGCGGACCTGGATTTTCGCAGCCAGTGCCCGACCTTTCGCCACTGCCTGACACTGATGAAACAATGGTCGGACGCCACTCCGAACCACAGCCCTGTATTCGTGCTGCTGGAGCCCAAGCTGTCTGGCCTGGACAAGGCGATCCCCGGCGCGACACAGATTCCGCCCTTCGACAAGGCGGCGTTCGATGAAGTGGATGACAGCATCCGCAGCATCCTTGGCCGCGACAAGCTGTTTACGCCCGACGACCTGCGGGGGGACTTGCCGACCCTCGAAGCTGCCGCATTGGCAAAGCGCTGGCCAACGCTGGGGCAGGCCCGTGGCAAATTCCTGTTCCTGTTTCTCGTACCGGGCATGAATCTCAAAGCCTTCGCACCCTATCTGGACGGCCGCCCGTCACTTCAGGGACGCGCCGCCTTCGTCCAGGGTCAGGCCGGTATGGCGCACACGGCCTTCATGCTGTTCGACAATGCGCTGACGCGCGGCGCTGAAATAGGTGATGCTGTCCGCAAAGGGTATCTGGTGCGGACACGCGCCGACATTGACACCGTTGATGCGCGCGACGGTTCAGGCAAGCGCCGCGACGCAGCGCTGGCCAGCGGCGCACAGATCATATCGACCGATTATCTGACCGCGCCGAATGTCTACGCCAACGACTATCACCTTGCCCCCTTTGCGCAGGGATGGCGCTGCAACAGGCTGGTCTATCGTTGCAGCAGCGTACGATAGGCATTGGCTACCGCCTCTCTGGCTAGCGGACCTTTGATCAAGCCCGCTCTCTGTCCGCCGACAAAATAACGGCGCCTCGTCCCTCCCCGTCCTTGCCGCAACGCCCGCCCATTCAGCCGGGGAACCGCCGGGGTGCGGGGGATGTCGCGCGAAATCGCCTGAATACGTATGTGGGATTCTGTGCAGATCGGGCAGCACAGGGCTATCACGCCTCCAGACCCGCGAAAGCGGCAAGAAGCGCCTGACAGGCGTCTTGGGGAGGGTGTTTCTGCAATGCACAAATTTCATGGTTCCATTCTGCGCGCAGCTTTGATGGCGAGCGTTTCGCTTTCCGTAGCGTCTGTCGCATCCGCGCAGACGGCCGATGCGCCCGTCGCAGCCGACGAAGCTGGCGAGGCCATCGTCGTCACCGGCATCCGCGCCTCCCTCGCCTCCGCTGCGAAGATGAAGCGCGATTCGGTGCTGATCGTCGACTCCATCACTGCCGAAGATGTCGGCAAGCTGCCCGACGTGTCGATCGCGGACTCGCTGGCCCGCCTGCCCGGCGTCACCGCCCAGCGTCTCGAAGGCCGCGACCAGCGCCTGTCGATCCGCGGCCTTGGCCCCGACTTTTCCACCACCCTGCTCAACGGTCGGGAACAGGTGACGGTCGGCGACAATCGCGGCGTGGAATATGACCAGTATCCGTCCGAATTCTTCCAGAACGTCAATGTCTATAAAAGCACCGATGCGTCGCTGATCGCGGCGGGCATTTCGGGCACGGTCGACCTCAGGATGCTGCGCCCGCTCGACAAGAATGACCGCATCATCGCCGTGTCGCTGCGCGGCCAGATGAACGGCATGAACAAGCTCAACCCGGACGGCGAACGCTATGGCTATCGCGCGTCGGCGACCTATGTCGATCAATATGCCGACGACACGCTGGGCCTGGCCATCGGCTTTGCGGCATCGCAAACCCCCTCGCAGAATGAACGCTTCAACGCCTGGGGTTATCCCACCGACGCCAGCGGCAACCTGATCATCGGCGGCGCCAAGCCCTATGTGCAGTCCAACCTGCTCAAGCGCTATGGCGCGGTCGGCACGCTGGAATGGCAGCCCAGCGACAATTTCCATTCGACCTTCGACGTCCTCTATTCGCATTTCGAGGAAGAACAGCGGCTGCGCGGCATCGAATTCCCGCTCGTCTGGGGCGCCGATGTGGGCGTCAGCGACGTGACGGTCGACAATGGCTTCGTCACCGGTGCGACCTTCAGCAATGTCTATGGCGTCCAGCGCAACGATTATAACAAGCGTACCGCCGACACGATCTCGCTGGGCTGGAACAACCAGTTCAGCCTGAACGACGCGCTTCGCCTGAACGTCGATGCCAGCTGGTCGCGCGCCAAGCGCACCGACTTCCTGCTCGAAACCTATTCGGGCACAGGCTATCTGCGGTCGGGCGTGCCGGACAGCGTGCGGGTCGACCGCCAGTCCAACGGCCTGTTCAAGATCGTGCCGACCATCGACTATACCAACACCGGGATCATCAGCCTGACCGATCCCAATGGCTGGGGCTATAATGGCACGACCGCCGTGGTGCAGGCCGGTTTCCTCAATCGGCCCAAATTCATAGACGACATGCGCTCGCTCCGCATGAACCTCAACGGCGACATCGAAGGCAGCCTGTTCAGCAACTGGGAAATCGGCGGCAACTATAGCCGTCGCAAGAAAACCAGCGCCTTTACCAGCTTTTTCCTGTGCCCCACGGGCGGCACCGATTGCACCGTTGCAGGCGGCACCCCCGGTTCCGCGCCGGTCCCCAGCGAAGCGCTGCTCGGCTCCAACGTCTCGCTTGGCTATCTGGGCGTCCCGGCGATGCTGACGCTCAATCCGCTCTATCTCTACGACAATGTGCTGGACGCGGTGTATGACAATCGCCCGCAATCGCTGGTGCGCGACAATTTCGTGAAGGAAGACGTGTTCACCGGCTATGCCAAAATGACGATGGACGGCGAACTGGGCGGCAAGCCGCTCAAGGGTGCCTTCGGCGTACAGGTGATCCATTCCCGGCAACGCTCGGTCGGCACCATTTCCAGCTTCAGCAACGGCGTCGTCACGGTGGTGCCCGCATCGGGCAAGGCCAGCTATACCGACTTCCTGCCAAGCGCGCAGATATCGGTCGAACTGGAGCCGGGCTTCTTCGTCAAGCTGGGCGCGGCGCAGGCCATGGTCCGCCCCCGTCTGGATCAGGAGCGCGTGAACCAGGAATTCAGCTTCGATCCGTCCAAGATCGGCCTGGGTTCAGACCCCATGAACAGCCCGTTCAGTTCAAACGGCGGCAACACCAATTTGCGTCCTTATCAGTCGACCAATATCGACCTGTCGGTGGAGCGCTATTTCCGTAATGGCGGCTATGTGTCGCTGTCGGGCTATTTCAAGAATCTGACCGATTTCGTCGATCCCAACAACAGCATCGCCTATGATTTCTCGTCGCTCCTTCCGGCATTGCCAGTGGACGTCCGCAACGAAATCATCGCCAATGGCGGCGCGATCGGCCTGCTCAAAGCGCCCGCCAACAACGGTCGGGGCACCATCATGGGCGTGGAAGGGACCGCATCGCTCCCCTTCAAGCTGTTCAGCGAGTCGCTTGATGGCTTCGGCCTGTTCGCCAGCGGCTCCTACACCCACAGCGAAGTCAAATATGGCTCCAACCCCACCGACACCGTCACCCTGCCCGGCCTGTCCAAATGGGTCGCCAGCGGCACCGCCTATTTCGAACGAAACGGGTTCCAGGCGCGGGTCAGCTATCGCTACCGTTCCTCCTTCCTGGGCGAAGTGGCGGGCCTGTCGGCAGCCCCGACCTTCCGCACCGCCAAGGCGGAAGGGATTTTGGACGCGCAGATCGGCTATGAATTCCAGTCCGGTCCGCTCACTGGCCTGTCTATCCTGCTCCAGGGCAAGAATCTGACCGACCAGCCGTTCGTCACCTATCAGAATGACGATCCGCGCCAGGTCATCGACTATCAGCGCTATGGCCGCGACTATTATCTGGGCCTGACCTACAAATTCTGATCGCCCTTCGCCAAACTGCCTGACTGCACGCAGGCAGCGCCGGGACCGCCGCTCCTTTTCAAGGAGTTGGCGGTCCCTTCTTTTTGTCAGGCAGTCATGCGGGTGATCAGGCGGGGCGCCAGCAGCGTCGGCGTCACCGGCTTGCCCTGGATCAGCCCGATCAGCGCATCGACCAGCACTTCGCCCGCACGCAGATAATCCTGCGCCACCGTGGTCAATGGCGGGCGCGTCAGGCTGACCGCCGGAATATCGTCAAAGCCGATCAGGGCGACGTCGCCCGGCACCGCCATGCCCGCCTCATCCAGCGCCCGCATCGCGCCGATGGCGATCAGGTCCGAACCCGCGAAAATCGCGTCAAAGGGGACACCGCCCGCAATCAATCGGCGCGCGGCCTCATGCCCTGAATGTTCGATCGACAGGGCATCGACATGCAGCCTGGGGTCGACGGGCAGGCCCGCTTCCGTCATCACCTGCGCCAGCCCCGCATAGCGGTCGCGAAATTCGGGGTAGCGGTCGGACGCATCGCCCAGAAAGGCGATGGCGCGACAGCCCCGTTGGATCAGACGACGCCCCGCGTCACGCCCGCCCTGCCGATTGTCGCAGCCGATCGTCATCCCCAGCGCATGGTCGTCAACCGATCCCCAACGCACGAAATGCGTCCCCTGCGCTATCAATTGCTCCAGCCGCACCCGGTAGATCTCGTAATTGCCATAGCCCAGCAGGATGATGCCGTCGGCCTTGCGGCTATCCTCATAATCGACATGCCAGTCGGTCGATAATTGCTGGAAGGATGTCAGCAGATCATAGCCGCGCTTGGCGCAGGTTTGCAGGATCGGCCCCAGCATCGACAGGAAAAAGGGGTTGATCCAGCTTTCGTCGGGCAGCAGATCCTCGAAAAACAGCAGGGCCAGCGTGTTGCTCTTCCCCCGCCGCAGCGAAGAGGCATTTTTGTCCACCGCATAGTTGAGCTGGCGCGCAATCGCCTCGATCCGCTTGCGCGTCCCCTCGCTGACCGTGGGGTCGCCCCGCAGCGCGCGCGACACGGTCGGCTGGGAAACGCCGGCCAGTGTGGCGATGTCGAACGAGGTGATTTTTTCATTGACGGCCATGGTCTGATCCTACGCCCCTCCGGCCCGCTTGGAAAGCAGGGCGTTGAGTCTGGAACATGGCTTTGAATACGTATGTCACATGCTTGGCCCGGCGGACCAACGCCGCCTAAGAAGGGGGGAACAAGACCGCCGCAATCACGCAGGTGCGGCAAAAGGGGAGGATGAGGAATGGGCAGGCGCAATCCCACGCTGTTCGCTGCGCTGCTGGCACTGGCCAGCCCGGCCCTGTCGGAGACGCCCCCCTCGCCCGCCGCAGCGGATTTTCGCGCCCGCCTGCCGGAGGATGAAGTCATCTATTTCGTCCTGCCCGACCGTTTCGACAATGGCGATCCACGCAACGACAAGGGCGGCTATGGCGGCGATCGACTGACCCATGGCTATGATCCTGCGGCAAAAGGCTTTTACCACGGCGGCGATCTTAAAGGGCTGACCCGCCGGCTTGACTATATCCAGGGGCTCGGCGCGACCGCCATCTGGGTTGGCCCCATCTTCCGCAACAAGCCGGTGCAGGGGGCAAAAGGTCAGGAAAGCGCAGGCTATCACGGCTATTGGATCACCGACTTCACCCATGTCGACCCGCATTTGGGCACCGACGCCGATTTCGCGGCGCTAGTGGCGGCTGCGCACGCACGCGGCATGAAAGTCTATATGGACATCATCGCCAACCATACCGCCGACGTCATCCAGATGCGCCAATGTGCTGCGGCCCCCTGCCCCTACCGTTCGCGGGCCGATTATCCCTATCAGCGGCGCGGCGGCGTCAACGGCCCGCCGATCAACAGCGGCTTTGCCGGCGATGACGATCATAGCGCGGACAATTTCGCCCGGCTGACCGATCCTTCCTACGCCTACACCCCCTATGTCCCAAAGGGTGAAGCCCAGGCCAAGACGCCCGCCTGGCTCAACGACGTCACCCTTTATCATAACCGGGGCGAAACGACCTACCGGGGCGAAAGCGCGACGATGGGCGATTTTGCCGGGCTGGATGACCTGATGACTGAAAATCCCCGCGTCATTGCGGGGATGATCGATATATTCGGCGGCTGGATCGACCGTTTCGGCGTCGATGGCTTCCGGGTCGACACGGCCAAGCATGTCGATCCGCATTTCTGGCAGGCTTTCGTCCCCGCCATGCAGGCGCGGGCGCGGGCCAGGGGCATCCCCAATTTCCACATTTTCGGCGAGGTGGCGGAAAGCGACATAATGTCCGGCGCGCTCGCCTGGTACACGCGCGAAGGCGGCTTTCCCGCCGTCCTCGACTTCGCCTTCCATCAGGCCGCGATCCAGACCGTCGCGGGTCCAGGTGCGACGGCGCTGTGGGAAAAGATGCTGCAAGGTGACGATCTCTATGTCCGGGGTGCCGCCACCGCGCGGCAGTTGCCGACATTCATCAGCAACCACGACAATGGCCGCTTCGCCACCTTCGTCCGCCGCGCCTTCCCCGCCGCCAGCGAACAGGAAGTGCTGGACCGCGTGACGCTGAGCCATGCCATGATGCTGACGCTGCGCGGCGCACCGACGCTCTATTATGGCGACGAGCAGGGCTTTTCGGGCGACGGCGGCGATCAGGACGCGCGCGAGGATATGTTCGGCAGCAAGGTCGCGTCCTACAACGACAATCGCCTCGTCGGCACGGACGCCACGACGGCCACGGCCCGTTTCGATCCGACCCATCCCCTCTATCGCACCATCGCCACGCTCGCCCGCCTGCGCACCGCCCATCCCGCGCTGCGCCGGGGCAAGCAGACGATCCGCGCCCGGTCGGAGGAGCCCGGCCTCTTCGCCGTCTCGCGCTTCGATCCTGATAACGGGGCGGAATATCTCATCGCCTTCAACACTTCGACCGCGCCGATCGACACCCATGTTCAGGTCGATGTCGGATCGCGGGATTTCGTCACCCTCGCCGGTGCGCCCTGCGCCGCCCGCGCTGTCGCGCCGGGCAGTCTTTCGCTCCGCCTTCCTCCGCTTGGCTACAGCCTGTGCGCTGTCCGCCCTTCCCGTTCCTTGCCCGCAAAGTCCCCTGAATGACCGACACTCTACAGCCATGGTGGCGCGGCGCCGCCATCTATCAGATCTATCCGCGCAGTTTTGCTGACTCCAATGGCGATGGCATCGGCGATCTCAACGGCATCACCGCGCGCCTGCCCTATGTGGCATCGCTTGGCGTCGATGCCATCTGGCTGTCGCCCGTGTTCAAAAGCCCGATGCGCGATTTCGGCTATGACGTGTCCGACTATTGCGATGTCGATCCCATTTTCGGCACGCTTGCGGATTTCGACGCGCTGGTCGCCCGCGCCCATGCGCTTGGCCTGCGCGTGATCGTCGATCAGGTATGGGCGCATACGTCGGACCAGCATGGCTGGTTCGTCGAAAGCCGGGCCAGCCGCGACAATGCCAGGGCCGACTGGTATGTCTGGGCGGATGCCAAGCCGGACGGATCGCCGCCCAATAACTGGCAATCGGTGTTCGGAGGCCCGGCCTGGACATGGGATGCGCGGCGCGGCCAATATTATATGCACAGCTTCCTGCGCGAACAGCCGCAGCTGCACCTGCATCACCCGGACGTGCAGTCCGCGATCTTCGACATCATCCGCTTCTGGCTGGACCGGGGCGTCGACGGCTTTCGCATCGACGCGATCAACCATTCGATGCACGATCCGAAACTGCGCGACAATCCGCCAGCCCCCGACGATGGCAGCCTGCGCACCCGGCCATTCGATTTCCAGCTCAAACTGTATAGCCAGAGCCACCCGGACCTTCCCCTGTTTCTGGAAAAGGTCCGCACCGTGTTCGACGCCTATCCCGACCGCTTCACCGTTGCAGAGGTCGGCGGCGCGGACAATGACCGGGAAATGAAGGCCTTCACGCAGGGCGACCATCGCCTCAACACCGCCTATGGCTTCGACTTCCTCTATGCGCCCGCGCTGACCAGTTCGCTCATCAGGGACGCGCTGCAAAAATGGCCGGCGGAACAGGGGATCGGCTGGCCAAGCTGGGCCTTTGAAAATCACGATGCCCCCCGCGCCGTGTCGCGCTGGGGCAAGGGTCATGATCCGGACGCCTATTGCCGGATGAAGATGCTGCTGCTCGCCTGCCTGCGCGGCAATATCTTCCTCTATTATGGCGAGGAACTGGGCCTGCCGCAGATCGACATCGCCTTTGAGGATCTCAAAGACCCCGAAGCCATCGCCAACTGGCCGCTGACCCTGTCGCGCGACGGCGCCCGCACGCCGATGCCCTGGATTGCCGACGCCCCCTATATGGGCTTTTCCACTGCAAAGCCCTGGCTGCCGATCGGCGAAGCGCATCGCCCGCGCGCGGTCGACCGGCAGGAGGCCGATCAGGCATCCCTGCTGCACTGGACCCGTCAGGTGCTGGCGCTGCGCAATGCCTCCCCTGCCCTGCGCAGCGGCACGATGACGTTCCATGATCTGCCCGGCGACCTGCTCGCCTTCACGCGCAGCCATGCGGATCAGCAGATGCTGTGCATTTTCAACCTGGGCGACCAGCCGGCGCACTGGACGCCGGACGATGCCGACCATTGGCGTCCCCTGCTGACATGCGGGGACGCCGCCCCATGGCATTTCCCGCCTGCCTCCGCCCTCGTCGCCCAATTTCAAGGATCTGTTTCATGACGCGACTGACTGCGCTTGCCCTGCCGATTTTCGCCCTGTCGCTCGCCCCTGTCGCCGCGCGCGCAGATGTCGTTGCCAAGGCCGCCTCGCCCGACGGTCGCATCACCCTCACCGTCAGTCTGGATGGCGAAGGCCGCCCCAGCTACGCCGTGCAGCGCGATGGCCAGCCGCTGATCGCCGACAGCCGCCTGGGCTTCATGCTGACGGACGCTCCCAAGATCGAACGCAACCTGATGCTGGCCGATACGAAGCGCGATCGCAGCGACACGACATGGACCCAGCCCTGGGGCGAATGGGCGACGATCCGCGACAATCACAGCGAAATCCGCCTCGCCTTCCGCGAAAAGAGCGATCTTGAACGGACGATGGACGTCACCTTCCGTCTGTTCGACGATGGCGTCGCCTTTCGCTACACCCTGCCCGATCAGCCCAATCTGCACCACGTCAACATTGCGGAGGAACTGACCCAGTTCGCCTTCGCCCAGCCCGGCACTGCCTGGTGGAAACCCGCGTTCGAATGGAACCGGGAGGAATATCTCTACAACAAGACCCCGCTCGATGCCGTCGGAACAGCGCAGACGGTGATGACGGTGAAGCTGGCGGGCGGCACCCATGTCGCGCTGCATGAAGCGGCTCTGGTCGATTATAGCGGGATGAACCTGGCGCGGGTTCAGGGCAACACCTTCCGCGCCGCGCTGACGCCGGGCGCAGGCGCACCCAAAGTCTCGCGCGATGCCGGCTTCTCGACGCCATGGCGCACCATCGCGATCGCGGACGATGCGGCTGGGCTCTACATGAACCACATGATCCTCAACCTCAACGAACCCAACAGGCTGGGCGACGTGTCGAGCTGGATCAAGCCGGGCAAATTTGTCGGCGTGTGGTGGAACATGATCAAGGGCGACTGGAGCTGGGCGCGCGGTCCCAAACATGGCGCGACCACCGCCAACGTCCGGCGCTATATCGACTTTGCCGCCGCCAGCGGCATCCCCGCCGTCCTCGTGGAAGGATGGAATGTCGGCTGGGACGGCAACTGGTTCGGCAATGGCAACGCCATGAATTTCTCTCAACCGACCGAGGATTTCGACGCCGACGGGCTGGCCGCCTATGCCAGGTCCAGGGGCGTCATGCTGATCGGCCATCATGAAACCGGCGGGTCGGCCAGCCATTATGACGGCCAGCTGGACAGCGCCTTCAAATGGGCCGCCGATCATGGCGAGCGGGTGGTGAAAACCGGCTATGTCACCGATGCGGGCCAGATCGAGCGCGTCGATGCCGATGGAACCCGCCATCGCGAATGGCATGAAGGCCAGTGGATGGTGAACCACTATCTGCGCGTCGTGCAGACAGCCGCGAAATATCATGTCAGCATCGACAGCCATGAACCTGTCAAGGACACCGGGCTGCGCCGCACCTATCCCAACTGGGTATCGCGCGAAGGTGGGCGCGGCATGGAATATAATGCATGGATCGGCGGCAAGAACCCGCCCGAACATGAAGCCAATCTGGTCTTTACCCAATTGCTGGGCGGGCCGATGGACTTTACGCCGGGCGTCCTTAGCCTTTCCGGATCGGAAGGCAGTGCGATCCAGTCGACGCTGGCCAAGCAGCTCGCCCTTTATGTTGTCCTCTATTCGCCGGTCGTGATGGCAGCCGACACGCCTGAAAATTACGCGAAATATCCCGGCCCGTTCCAGTTCATCAAGGATGTGCCGACCGACTGGTCCGACACACGGGCGCTCAATGGAGAGGTCGGCGATTATGCCACGATCGCGCGCAAGGAAAAGGGCGGCGATGACTGGTATCTGGGCGCCGTGGGTGATGAAGAAGCCCGCGCGGTTCAGGTGACGCTCGATTTTCTGGATGCGGGACGAAGCTATACAGCGGAAATCTACCGCGACGGACCGGGCGCGGATTATCGCACCGATGCGCGCCATGCGATCGTGATCGAAAAGAAGGCGGTCAGGAAAGGCGACATATTGACGATCGCAATGGCGCCGGGCGGTGGCCAGGCGATCCGCTTCGTCGCTGGCGGCAAGGCGCGCCGCCGCTGATCCTATATCCTGTCCTACAGGCGGGCAAATCTCTATGCTGCACGCTGCCCGCATGGATGGCCGCTTGTTCGATAGGATCAGGATCGGGTAATAAAATTTCAGAATTGCCGGGAAATATGCGAAGTTAAGGGGCGGATGCAGGATGGACGGTCACACAGGCAGCGCGAGCGCGAGCCGCCCCCGGCAGGGTTTTGCAGGGCTATGGAATATCAGCTTCGGCTTCTTTGGCATCCAGATCGGCTTTGCCCTTCAGAACGCCAATATGAGCCGCATCTTCCAGTCGCTGGGCGAAAGTCTGGACGATCTTGCATTGCTGTGGATCGCCGCGCCCCTGACCGGCCTGCTGGTCCAGCCGATCATCGGTCATTATAGCGACCGGACCTGGTGCCGCTTTGGTCGGCGGCGACCCTATTTCTTTGTCGGCGCGCTGTTCGCCGCCGCGGCGCTGATCGGGATGCCCCATGCGCCCGGCTTGCTGGCGGCAGCGATGATGCTCTGGATACTCGACGCATCGCTCAACGTGTCGATGGAGCCTTTCCGCGCCTTTGTCGGCGACATGCTGGCAAAGGATCAGCATATGGCCGGCTATGCCCTGCAAACCGCCTTTATCGGCGCGGGTGCGGTGATCGGTTCCGCGACGCCCTGGCTGCTTGATCATATGGGCGTTTCCAATGTCGCCGCTGCGCAGGGCATACCCGACACGGTGCGGATCAGCTTCTATATCGGCGGGGCGGCCCTGTTCCTGGCCGTCCTGTGGACGGTCCTGACGACGCGCGAATATGCGCCCGATCAGATGGCGCGCTTTGCGAAGGCTGACGGGCAACCACCCGCCGCCTTGTCGGCCGATCGGGCCATGCCTGCGGGCGGGCCGGGCTGGATCGTGGCGGGCGGCGTCATATTGGCGATCGTATGGGCCTGGTCGCTTGAAAAGGAACTCTATCTGCTGGGCGCGCTGCTGGCCGCCTATGGCTGCGCGCGCCTCGTCGCGCGTCGGCTTCATGCGCAGGGTCGCAGCGACAATCTGCTCAGCCATGTCGTCGGTGATTTTGCGACCATGCCACCACTGATGAAGCGACTGGCGCTCGTCCAGTTCTTCACCTGGTCGGCCCTGTTCATCATGTGGATCTACACCACGCCCGTCGTTGCCCAATATATGTTCGGATCGGCCGATCCCACCAGCCCCGCCTATAATGCCGGTGCGAACTGGGTCGGCATCCTGTTCGCCGCCTATAATGGCGTGGCCGCCCTGGCCGCCCCCTTCCTGCTCCAGCCACTCGCCCGCCGCATCGGCCAGGCCAATACCCACGCCATCGCGTTGATGCTGGGCGCGCTGGGCTTTCTCTCCTTCCTGTTCCTGCGCGACGCGCAACTGCTGCTCCTGTCGGAGATCGCGATCGGCATCGCCTGGGCGTCGACCCTCGCTATGCCCTACGCCATGCTCGCCTCCAGCGTGCCGCAGACAAAGCTCGGCATCTATATGGGGCTGTTCAACGCCTTCGTCGTCATCCCACAACTGCTGGTCGCGACCGTGATGGGCACGATCATGCGCCATTTCTTCCCGACCGAACCGATCTGGACGATGGCCTTTGCAGCCGGTGTCATGATGCTGGCATCCATCGCGACGCTACGTTGCCGATAGGGGGGGTAGAGGCGCGCAAATCGGCAAGTCGCCCCTCAGGCAATCGTCACGATCCGGGCGTCGCCATCATGCTTCATGGGTTTGACCACCACCTGATCGCCCAGTCGATCGAACATGATATCGACCCTGTCGGGACCGATGCTCAGATCCTTGATGGCGAGGCTGTGGAGGAAATGCGGCAGCTTGGGCTGGTGAAAGGATATTTGCGCCGCCGGGACATCGAACCTCAGCCCCAGGCTCGACTGGATGAGCGCCAGCGGTGCCGCCGCCGACCAGGCCTGCGGGCTGCACGCCACCGGATAGAATGTCGGCCCCTGCGACCGACGGCGGGGAAAGCCGCAGAACAGTTCGGGCAGGCGCATCATGTCCACATAGGTGGCGGCGGCGAACAGCCCCTCGAATATCTGCGCGGCCTCCCGCTGATAGCCATAGCGCGCAAAGCCCCCCGCAATCAGGGCATTGTCATGCGGCCAGATCGAGCCGTTATGATAGCTCATGGGATTGTAGCGCGCCTCGGTCGAGGCGATGGTACGCACGCCCCAGCCGGAAAAGGAGGCAGGCGCCATCAGCGTCCGGACGACGGCCTCGACCCGCTCCTCGCGCGCCAGTCCTGTATAAAGGACATGACCCGCATTGGACGATCGCACCCTGCAGGGCTGCTTGTCGCCATCCAGCGCAAGTACATAGGTACCCAGTGCCGCGTCAAAGAAGGCGGCGTCGAACCGGTCGCGCAAACGCGCCGCGCGCTCGCGATACTCGGCGGCGCGCGCCTCCTGGCCAATCGTCGCGAACAGCGCCCCCGCTGCCTGCCACGCGCCATAGACATAGGCCTGCACCTCGGCGAGGGCTATCGGCCCGCGCGCCAGCGTGCCATCGGCGTGAAAGATGGAATCGTGGCTGTCCTTCCAGCCCTGATTTTGCAACCCCTGGTCGGTCAGGCGACCATATTCGACGAAACCGTCGCCGTCGCGATCGCCATGGGTGTCGATCCACTCCAGAGCCGCCTCGATATGCGGCAATATGCTGGTCAGGAAGGCAGCGTCGCCGGTCCGTTCCAGATAGGCGCCCGCCAGCATCACGAACAGGGGCGTTGAATCGATGCTGCCATAATAGTGGCGGAACGGCACCTCGCCCAGTTCCGCCATTTCTCCATGCCGCACCTCATGCAATATCTTGCCAGGTTCAGCGTCCGCCGCCGGATCGAAGCTGGTGGCCTGATGCGCGGCAAGATAGCCCAGCACGCCACGGCTGATCGCCGGGTCCATCCACAGCGTTTCGAGCGCGGTAATGATCGCGTCGCGACCGAACACCGTGCTGAACCAGGGAATGCCCGCATAGGGATAGGGGCCAAATTCGGTATCTGTCGACAGCATCGAGATGTCGGCAACCGATCGACGGGCAACCTCGTTGAACAGGTCATTGGAAGAATGCAGCCTCGCGCCACGCCTGCGCGCCGTCCGTAGCGCCCCCATGGCCTCCCTCAGCGATTTGAGGAACTGCTTGGGAAGCGGCTCCGTCGCCTCTGTCCGTTCGCAGCAGATGCGGGTGAACAGCGCGCAACGCTGACCCGGCGGCAGGGTCACCTCGAACCGCGCATGACTGTCGGTCAATGCGTCGGGCATGGGATCGAAATGCAGATGCGTCTGCCGTTCGCGATCATCGCGTCCGACATAGCCGAGCAGGACATCGGCCGCGCCGACTTGCGGTTCGCACATCGTCCCCCGGCGCAACCGCGTCATGCCGCGTATCTCGAACAGGTCGGCAAAGTCCGCAGCAAAGCTGAAATCGACGCTGACCTGACGCGTTTCCGCGTCGAAGTTGCGGATGGTGACACGCTCATACAACGCATCCTTCCACAAAAAGCGCGTGCGCCGCAGGTGGATGAGATCATGCTCGACCGCCACCCGCCCGTCGTCCCCGAAAAAATCGGGGTTGGTCAGGTCGCATGTCAGCATCGCATTATCGTCGCGCAGCGCCGAACTCAGCAGGATCGGCCGCATGGCGTTGATGGTGAGATAGAGGTGGGAAAGGTATCGGGTGTCGCAGTGATACAGCCCCTCCGGACTGCCCGGCCCGGAGATCGCGTCGCCGCTATGATCGAACACGGCAAAGCTGTTGCCATATTTGAGCGTGCGCGGCCTGCGTTCGTGGAGGGAGGCGGTCGCCGGGATGAAAAATTGGGTTTGCGCCTGGGACAGCGCTTGCCCTCCAGCGATACCCGGCATGTCGGGTTGGGGCTGACTCAGGGTCATGGCGTCTCCTATGCGACGATCTGCAATTCGGCTTCCACGCCCCGATGACGCCGCAATCGGGCGGCATCGGTACGGGCACCGGGCAGATCATGGTACAGCGCCACATAGTCCGCTGCCATCCGCTGCGCCGTGAAACGTGCGTCGAACGCGGCGCGTACCCGCCGCCGATCCAGATCAGGCAGCGCAGCAATGGCCGCCACCGCTTCATCCTCGCTATCGACGATGAAGCCGGACACGCCATGTTCGACCACTTCGGGCACCGAACCGCAACGGAAGGCGATGACCGGCGTGGCGCAAGCCATCGCCTCGATCATGACCAGGCCGAACGGTTCGGGCCAGTCGATCGGAAACAGCAACGCGGCCGCCTCGCCCAGAAACTGGGCCTTTTGCTGCTCGTTGATTTCGCCAATGAATTCCACATTGGGATAATGGTCCACCAGCGGCGCGATTTCGCGTTCCCAATAGCTGCGATCGACAGCATCGATCTTGGCCGCGATCTTGAGCTTGAGCCCCGATCGCGCGGCAATGCGGATCGCGCGATCGGGCCGTTTTTCCGGCGATATGCGCCCAAGAAAAGCGAGATAATCCTCGCCCGCGCCCAGCCGGGGCGCCAGCAGGTCGGCGGGCAGGCCATGATAGATGGTGCCACCCCAATTGACCGGCGGCATGGGCAGCCGCTGATGATCGGAAATCGACACCAGGCTGTGCTGTGCAAAGGTGCGGTAGAATGGCGGCAGGTCTGGCAGATCGAGCCGGCCATGCAGCGTGGTCACGGTGCGCCCGATGAAATCATGCGCCATCGGCAGGTGCAGCATGTCGATATGGAAATGCAGCGCGTCAAACTCGTCGGCGCGGCGGCGGACCTGCTCCATCATTATCATATGATAAGGGATTGTGTCGACGACAGCGGGGTTGAGACGCAACGCCATGTCCGTGATCGGCACCAGTTCCGCGCTGGTTTGCGAATCGCCGCTGGCGAACAGGGTGACTTCATGGCCCTGACGGACCAGTTCTTCGGTCAGATAGGATACGATACGTTCGGTGCCGCCATATAATTTCGGCGGGACACTTTCGGCCAGGGGAGCGATTTGCGCGATTTTCATACGGGCGTCCTCTCAAACGAGTTGAGCCCTTCGTCCCCCATCCACGACAAGGCTGCACCGCTACAAGCCTCCAGAAGCACGCAAGTTTCATGAACGACAATCTTTCGTCTATTCCTCCTCGTCGTCGGTCTGGGCGCTCTCACGCAGATGGCCAACATACTGCTGAAGATGGCGGCTACGGATTTGAAGGTTTCCGCGCGACTCTATACGAGCATCCGATGTGTTGCTTCAATCGCCTCGCGCGCCGCTTCCCCACCCGGCGGCTCGTATGAAGGCAGATCGTCAGGATTTTGAATCTCAATGAATTATCGCCATTCCTTCCATGCTGGCAATAGCGCCGATGTCGTGAAACACAGCCTGCTGATCGCCCTTGTCCGGGCGTTGCAGCAGAAAGAAGGCGCCCTGACCCTGATCGACACCCATGCCGGCTGTGGGCTGTACGACCTTGGCAGCGAGGAGGCCCAGCGCACCGGCGAGGCCATTAACGGCGTGCTGCGGGCGTTCGCCGACACCAACCCGTTACTGGACGACTATCGCGCCGCCGTGCGGGCAGTGAATGACGGGCCCGAACCACGCCTCTACCCCGGCTCGCCGCATATTCTGGCGCAGCTTCTGCGCCCGCAGGATTTCCTGATCCTGAACGAAAAACATCCCGAGGACGTTCATGCCTTGCGCAGCGCGATGCGCGGCACGTCCGCCGCCGTGCATCAGCGCGACGCCTACGAGCTATGGCTGGCATTGCTGCCGACCCAAACACCGCGCGGCGTGGTGGTGGTCGATCCGCCGTACGAGCAGACAGACGAACGCGCCCGTATCACAGCCACTCTGGCCGCCGCTTCCCGCAAATGGGCGCACGGCGTCACGGTGATCTGGTATCCGCTGAAAGACCGCGCCACGCATTCACGGTGGAAGGACCAGTTGCGCAGGCTCGGCATCCCGAAGTTTCTGTGCGTGGAACATTGGCTGTACGATGACGACCAGTCCGGCATCTATAATGGTGCAGGTCTGTTTATCGTCAACCCGCCCTACGCCTTCACGCAGGCCCTGCCGCCGTTGCAAAAGGCTCTGCGCGCTGCGCTGGCGCCGGAGGGGCATAGCGGCGAGATCACCTCCGATTGGCTGGGCCGGTAAAATCGCTGTCTTGCCATGGGTGATGTAGCCAATCCGACGATTGCGTCGTTATCAGGCGATGCAGCAAATCATTTCAGCACCTGACCCCTATATCCTGATCCTCACCGGCGCCGGACTACTGATCGCGCTCGTGGCATGGCTTCCATTGGCGCTCAAGCGCCTTCCGCTGTCCTTGCCCGTCGTCTGCATCGCCATCGGCGTAGCCATATTTTCCTTGCCTGCGGTTACGCTGCGCCCCCTGCCGCTCACCTATCCCGAAGTGACCGAGCGCTTTACCGAATTCGTCGTAATCATCGCCCTGATGGGGGCCGGGCTGAAACTCGACCGACCTTTCAGCTGGGGCAAATGGAACATCACCTGGCGGCTGCTCGCCGTCACGATGCCGTTGGGTATCCTGGCCATAACGCTCATCGGTCAGTGGTGGCTTGGCCTCTCCTGGGTAGCGGCGCTGCTGCTGGCGGCCAGCCTTGCGCCGACCGATCCCGTGCTTGCTGCCGACGTTCAGGTAGGCCCACCCAAGTCCGGGGAAGAGGACGAGGTGCGGTTCGGACTGACCTCGGAGGCGGGACTGAATGACGGCCTGGCATTTCCATTCGTGCATCTCGCCATCGCCATGGGATTGGCGTCAACGACGGGCGAGCCCTGGGCTGCGCAATGGCTGTTGCACAATGTCCTGTGGGAAATTTGCGCGGGCGTTCTGGTTGGCTGGCTGATCGGCCGTCTGTTTGGGTGGCTGACCTTCCATATTCCCGCCGACACCCGATTGTCTAAGACCGGCGACGGACTGATCGCGATTTCCGCGACATTCATATCCTATGGCGTCACCGAAATCCTGCATTGCTACGGGTTCCTGGCCGTATTCGTGACCGCGCTAACGCTACGGCGATCGCATCGGGATCATGCCTTCAACCGGCAAATGCACGATCTGACCGAACAAGTTGAGCGGTTGGCCATGATGGTGCTGCTTCTGCTATTTGGCGGCGCGCTGTTGAGTGGCATGCTCTGGCCGCTGCGGTGGGTCGATGTAGCGGCGGCCATCGTCATCCTGCTGGTGGTCCGGCCCTTTACCGGGCTGGTAGCCCTTGCCGGGTTCCGCGCGAGCCGGGCGGAAAAGAGAACTATCGCCTTCTTCGGCATCCGGGGCGTCGGATCATTCTATTATCTTGCATATGGCCTCAATCACCTGAAGATTGATGAGGGGCCTCGCCTGTGGGCCATCGTCGGTTTGGTGGCTTTGCTGTCAATCCTGCTGCATGGCCTGACCGTCACCCCCGCCATGCGAATGCTTGATCGCTGGCATGGGCGCGATCCCGACGGGAACGGTTCCGCCGCTCATTAAATCGGCCAAGGAGCGCCGCTGCCTGATATAATGTCCCGCCGCGGCAGCCGCGGCGGGACATCCGGCCTTCAGAAGGTGACGCGGGCCGTGACGCGGATGTCGCGTCCCGACAATGGCGCAAAGTCCTTCAGGAAGGAGGCATGGCGGCGGGCAACAACGTCGAAGATGTTGTTCGCCGACAGCGCAAAGCTCAGGGGACGCTCCATACCCCAGGGGCGGTAGTTGACCTCGGCATTGACGAGCGTGAAGCCCTTCGTTTCCGTCTCGAAGTCGGATATGCGCTTCTGGTCGTCCGTCCACTCGACCTCGCCGCGCACATCCACCTTGGGACTGGTGACGCCCAGGCCGCCGAGCACACGCAGCGGCGGAATGCGCGGCGCGGGGCCCTCGCCGACGATCCGGGCATGGACATAGTCGCCCAGCGCATCGGCGACGAGTTTCATCTCGCCGAATGTGGCGAGGGTAACCGAACCCTGCGCTTCAAACCCGTAATATCGCGCCTTCGCCTGATTGAACTGATAGACGGGCAGGCCATCCTCTTCCTCGCCGGTCAGCCCTTCATAGATGAAGTTGGAAAACCAGTTATGATAGGCCGAGGCTTCGAAACTGTAATTGTCGCCCTTCCCGCGCAACACAGCTTCCACCCCCAATGCGCGTTCGGTCTTGAAATCGGGATTGCCGACTTCGAACGCCTGCGTCCCGGCATGCGGACCATTCGCAAACAATTCTTCTGCCGAAGGCGCACGTTCGGACCGGGAGATGTTGGCGCCCAGACGCCAATTGTCATTCAAGCCATAGGACGCGCCGCCGGAGAAGGAGAAAGTGTCGAAGGTCCGCTTGCCCGAAAAGAACTGGTCCTGTTCTTCGAGCGGCAGCGCCTGCAACTCGCTATGCTCATAGCGCGCGCCCGCTTCCAGCTTCACCGGGCCATAATTGAGGGTCTGCAGGGTGAACGCGCCGAACTGCTGCGTGTCATTCTTGGGCAGGAAGGCTTCGTCGCCAACCACGTTGAAGTTTCGCGAATAATATTGAACGCCACTTGCGCCCTGCCACGGGCCACGATCGGCCTGCACCAGTTCGATGCGCCCTTCCATGCCCTTGTTGTAGAAAGCAGTGCCGACTGCGCCGTCCTCCTCCAGTTCGAAATGGCGATAGGCGGCATAGCTCGCGCGCGCGCGAATGGTCTTGAGGAAACCGCCGCCCGTCTCGACCTCCGCCCGCAAATCCAGTCGATCCTGCGCGAGATCGAGGCGCGGCGCCTCCTGTTCCTGGCCGGGTCGGGTCGCGTAACGAACGGGCACGCCATAGAGGCTATCATAGTGGCTGTAGGAAACGCCCAGATTGCCGGTCTCGGTAATCAGGGCAGCACCGACGCCTGCAGTCCAGGTCTTGGCCTGGCTGTTGGGCAGCTTGCCCCGGATAGCGGCGTTGCCGGCAAAATCGATGGCTTCCTCGCCCTCTGCCGGCTCTTCTGCGGGAAGCTGGCTGGATGCCAGCGCTTCCGCACGGGCACTGGGCGACAGGGCGTAGCCACCAATACGCATATTGTCGGATTTCAGATAGCTGCCGTCGGCGTGAACGACGAACTTGTCACCCAGCGGTACGTCGACCGAACCCGCGCCGCTGCGCTCGTCGGCCGCGCTGCCATAGGTGGCGATCGCGTCGACATGAACAGGCTCTTCGGGCACGCTGCGGGGAATGCGCTTGTCAATGACGTTGACCACGCCGCCGATCGCCGACGCGCCGAACAGCAGCGACTGGGGACCGCGCAGCACCTCGATGCGTTCGGCCAGCAAAGGGTTGACCACGGGAGCATGATCGACGCTGGTGTTGGACACGTCGATCGAGCCGATGCCATCGACCAGGACACGGACGCGCTCCCCCTGAAGCCCGCGCAAAACCGGGCGGGACGCGCTGGGACCAAAGGAGGTCGCGGACACGCCGGGCGTATGCTGGAGCGTTTCGCCAATCGAAGGCCGGATGGCCTGGGTCAGCTCGCTGCCCTGAAGCACCGACGTGCCAGAGAGGATGTCGGACCGATCACGCTGGAAAGGCGCAGTCACGATGATGTTGGCAGGGGTTTGTTCGTGCGATCCCGCTGTGGCTGACCCGTCATCCTCCGCCAGAGCGGGATGGCTTAGCGTCAGGACCGCGATGGCCGAACAAGTAGATAGTAGAAAACTGATGCGCATGGGGTACCCTTTTTATGATCCGAACCTCGGATCCTCTCCTGAATGCGCTCTTGGCGCGTTCCCCTGTCGCGGCTCTCTTATGCGGCTTTGTTTTTAGATACAATATATCATAAACAAATCGTGTCAAAATATTGCTGGATCGGCGCAAAGGGTGATGAGGGGCAGAAACCCGCAGCCGGATTATGCCTTGCCAGCGGGCTTCATGACCAAGCCCCCCCTCCGGGATTCAGGCCGGGCGCGCGTTCAACAGGCGATAGAAGATACCGCTTTCATCATAGCCGGTCAGTTGCAATGTCCCGGTTACGACATGCACCTTGCTTTCGTCGGTCGGGAAAGGAACCGCCGCATTGATCTCGATGAACTGATTGGGCAGCGCATGCATGTGGAAGGGGCAGCCGGGTGGATAGCCAAGCAGAACCCAATGTTTCTGCTTTAACCCATTGTCGAGCGGCATCATCCAGCCCGCAATCTTGATCTGCTTGCCATTGAGAGCCTTCACCGCCGGCGGAAAGCTCGGCTTGGTGTAGATCATCATCGTCGCCTCGTCCGTGCGGTCGTTCAGCTTCGTTTGCTGGAGCAAAGACCAAGGCGTGCCGCCCGCAGGCGTCTTTGCCGGTTGCCACACATCTTTGGTCGGGGCTGGCTTGCCCAGTTGCATCGCGGCGCCAACCGGAATCGCGGTCAGCGCCAGCAGGGCAGGTAAAATCAAAAGGCGCATCATGGACTCCTTAACTGGATCGCGTCAGGCTGTCGGCCAGATCGAGGCGGAAGACGCGCAATGCGGGGATCAGGGATGCCACAAGGCCAATGGTCAGGACCGCAAGCAGGATCGCTGCTTCACCAGGCAAAAGCGTGAAGGGATCGAATCCGAAATCCCTGAGTTGCTCGAAGCTTTTGCGCGCCAACGCCAGCGCGCCATGGCCAAGCAGCAGCCCCGCAAGCCCGCCAATGGCCGAAATGACGAGACCTTCCGCCATGATCGTTCCGAAAATCTGCGCGCGGCTGGCGCCCATGACACGGAGCAACGCCAGATCGCCTTCCCGCGCCGACGCCGCCGCAAGCAAGGCGACAAAGATGGAAAGACCGCCGGTCGCCGCGAGCAGCCAGGCAAACGCGCGCGCACCATCAATGCCGACACCCAGAAGCGACAGGAGCCGGGCTGTCTCGACGGCGGGCACCGCAGCCTGCATGTTGGTTTGGCGGTTGATCATCGATGGTATGCGTACGGCGCCGAACGCGGACCTGTACGATACCAGAAGCGCCGTAATTTCCGGCTTCAACTGTTCCCGCTCGGTCAGATTGGCAGGCCGATCATGCGCGTCATGATCCGCATCATGATGCTCGGCCGCTTCATGCTGATCTGCACCCATCGCTCCATGCTCATGTGCGTGCTGGCCCTCGTGCAATTCCTCCTCGTCATGATGATCATGCTCGATGCCATGCACCTCCCAGGCGCTTTCCACATTGGAAAGGATGAGGCGATCCATCACAGATCCGGTAGGCGCGAGGATGCCGACGGTGGTAAAAGGAGTATGGTCATGATGGCCGGCATTTTCGTCTTCGGTCAGCCCATGCGACCCGACGAAGCGCTGTCCAAGCGTCATGCCGAGTTCTTCGGCCACCCGCGCGCCGATGACGACCTCCTGCGCCTTGGCGAACATCCGCCCCTGCGCCAGCTTCGCATCCTGAAGGCCAAGATAGGCCGGCTCGGTCCCGACGATCCGGAAACCCCGGAAATTGTCCCCCAGGGCAAGCGGGATAACCTGCCGCACGGATGGATCGCGACGGAGCAAGGCAATGCTGTCCAGGGGAATGTTTCCCGTGGGCGTATCCATCTGGTAGATGCTGGACAGGATCAATTGCAGCGGCGACCCCTTGGCCCCCACGACCAGATCGACGCCGCGTGCGTCGCGCTCGAAGCGATCGCCCAATTGGGTGGATACCGACAGCAGCATGACGAGCATGGCAACGGCCAATGACAGCAGCAGGATGTTGAGCGCGCTCATCAGCGGACGATCGCGCAGATAGGCCAGGGCAACGCGGATCATTGGATCGTGCCCCCTTGGGCGCCCAGAGTGATGGTATGCGGGATCAGCTTTCTAAGGCGCTGATCATGGGTTGCGATCAGCAGGGTCGAACCGTTGCGATCCGCCGCTTCGATCAGCAGCGAAGCCACCCGCGCAGCATTGTCATCGTCCAGTGCCGATGTCGGTTCGTCCGCGATCAGCAGGCTGGGCCTGCCTATGAGCGCGCGCGCGATCGCCGCTCGCTGGGCCTCGCCCTGGCTCAGGCGACGGGGCTTGGCGGCGGCGCGGTGGGCGATCCCCAACTGGGCAAGCAGCCCGTCAATCGCATCGTTCGTCGTGGGATGACCGCTCAGCCGTCCGGCCAGATGCAGATTCTGCCGCACGGTCAAAGCCGAAACAAGGCGCAGCGACTGGAAGATCAGGCCGATCTTGTTCCGCCGAAGGGCATCGCGCGCCGTCTGGCTGCGCCCTGTCATGGCCTCGCCATCAACCATGATCTGGCCCTTGTCAGGTGCCAGCAGTCCGGAAATGGCGTGAACCAATGTCGTCTTGCCCGATCCTGACGGTCCCAGGAGCAAATGATGCACCCCACGGTCCAGCCGGATTGCCAGGTCATTCAGGACCGGCGTCGGGCCGTAACCATGGGTCAATCCGGCGATATCCAGAACCGGCGTAGCGGGGGATTGCATATTGTCTCCCAAGAAGATGGCCGTGAAACCTTGGCTGAATGTCACGGTGTATCATAACGATCAACTGTGCAAGCTTCCACTCCTGTCACGCCCCAAATGCCAGAAACATTTTGTAACTAACTGGAAACATTGATTTGTTCTGCAAAATTTTTGCCGATCCGGGGTTGTTTCATGATATGATATTACGTAACTGCGCCCTACTCAAATCATTGGCAGGGGCATTTTGTGAGAAATCACCTTCATTATCTATGTGCCGTATCGCTCATCGCGATCGCACCCGGTACGGCAGTTGCCCAAGCGGGCGGTCATGGCAAGAACGACATTGTCGTGACGGCGGCGCCATTGGGCCAGACGGCCGATGAAACCGTTACACCGGTTGTCACGCTCACAGGGGAAGAACTGATCCACCGACGCGCGGCGACTCTGGGTGAAACGCTGGCCGGCCAGCCTGGTATCAATTTCGAGAATTTCGGCGGCGGCGCCAGCCGTCCGATCATTCGCGGCCAATCCTCGCCCCGCGTGCAGGTGCTGAGCGACAGCGCCAATGTGCAGGACGCCTCGGCAATCTCGCCCGACCACAATGTCACGGGCGAACCGCTATTGCTGCGCGGGATCGAGGTGCTGCGCGGTCCGGCGACCCTGCTCTATGGTAGCGGTGCGATCGGCGGTGCGGTCAACCTGCTGGATGAAAAGGTGCCGACCTACGTTCCGGAAGGGGGCATCGCCGGCGCAGCCGAAGGCCGCTTGGGCACGGGCGATGACGAGCGCAGTCTCGTAGGCGGTGCGACCGTGGGCGTCGGGCCGCTGGCGCTGCGTGTTGAAGGCGTCCACCGCCGCTCCGACGATTATCGGGTGCCTCGCGCCTTTGGGGAGGACAGAGTGCATGGCTCCTACAATGACACATCGACCTTCAGTGTCGGGGGAAGCTGGATCGGCCCGGACGGCTATCTGGGCGTTGCCTATACCCGCCAGCGCAATGAATATGGCGTGCCGGGCCACAATCATGATTATGAAAGCTGCCATCCCCATGGCATCGGCCTGCATTGCGGCAGTCATGGAGAAGAAGAGGAGCATGATCACGACCATGATCATGAACACGACCATGAGGAGGAAGTGCCGTTCGTGAAGCTGCGGAGCAATCGCTTCGACATTCGCAGCGATTATGACAATCCGGTGCCCGCGCTGGAGAAGGTACGCTTCCGCCTGTCCTTCACCGACTATGCCCATGATGAGATCGAGGATGGGGAAGCGGAAAACACCTTCCTCAACAAGGCCCACGACCTGCGTGTGGAACTGACCCATGCGCCGCTGGGGGGCTTGCGCGGCACGTTCGGCATCCAACAGAGCGGCAGCCGGTTCCAGGCGATCAGCGGCGGCGAGACTCACACGCTGAATACCGACAGCAGCAATACCGCGATTTTCCTGATGGAGACCTATTCGCTTGGTCCTGTCCGGCTGGAGGCAGCCGCCCGGCAGGAATGGCAGACGGTAAAGTCGCTGATCACGCGCTATCCGTCGATCAGGCACAAGCCCTTTTCGGCATCGGCCGCCGCGATCTGGAATGTAGGCAGCGATTACTCGCTCGCGCTGTCGCTGGCGCATACCGAACGCGCGCCTTCGGTGCAGGAACTTTATGCCTATGGCCTGCACCTTGCGACCAACACCTATGAGATCGGGATCGTCAGCGGCAACAGCCGCCTTGCCGAAAAAGTATCGCAAGGCGTTGAAAAGGCGAATTCGGTCAACCTGACGCTGCGCAAGACGGCAGGGCCGACGACCTTCACCATCGGCGCCTATCATCAGGACTTCGACAATTATATCTACGCCCAGACGCTCGACCAGTTCGAAGATTTCCGTCTGATCCGCTATGCCGGGGCAGAGGCGACCTTCACCGGCATCGATGGGGAAGTGCGTCATGCCTTCAACGATCAGTTCGCCCTGTCGGTGTTCGGCGACTATGTTCGCGCCAAGCTGAAAAATGGCGGCGGTGACCTGCCGCGTATTCCGGCCGGGCGCCTTGGCGCACGCGGCGATGCGCATGTCGGGCCGTTCACGGCGGATGCGGAATATTATCATGTGTTCGAACAGGACCGGATCGCAGCCTTTGAAACGCGCACGCCGGGCTATGACATGGTCAATGCGACGCTCGCCTATCGCCTCGAACTGGGGGACAAGCGCAGCGCGGAACTGTTCGTGCGCGGCACCAACCTGACCAACGAATTGGCATATAACCATAGCTCGTTCATCAAGACCTTCTCTCCGTTGCGCGGTCGCAACTTCGTGTTCGGCCTGCGGGGGGCATTCTGAGCAAGACGGAAGGAACAGCGCGGCGACCGTCCGCGCTGTTCCGCCATATCCAGGCGCTCCAGGGCGATCGGCTCTGGGGCACCTTTCTGGACGCGGGAACGGGCACCAATTCGATCGGCTGGGTGTCGGGGCTTGCGACCGATCGCTGGGTCGCCGTCACCGGCGCGGCGGGCCATGCCGTTCAGGTGCGTGACGCATCGGATCGCGTTCGTCGACCGCAGGACAGGATCATCGTTGGCAACTGGGCGGATCCGACGCTGCTGGCAGGTGAGCGTTTCGATACCATTCTCGCCGATTATCTGATCGGGGCGATCGAAGGCTTCGCACCCTATTTTCAGGAACGCATGTTCGCCCGCCTGCGGGCATTGGCGCGCGGGCGGCTCTATCTGATCGGGCTGGAACCCTATATCACTGAGCGTGCCGGGACGCGCGATGGCCAAATCCTGGGCGACATCGGGCGATGGCGCGACGCCGTCCTGCTCCATGCGGGCGAGCGGCCCTATCGTGAGTTCCCGATGGAATGGGTGCTGGAACAGATGACGGCATTGGGTTTTCGCATCGTGAACGCGCATCGCTTCCCCATCCGCTACCAGCGCCGGTTCGTGAACAGTCAGATCGACATGTGCGCGCCGCGGCTTTCAAGGCTTGGGGATCGGTCGCTGGCGGCGGCGCTGCACGCGCGGGGCGAAGCCTTGCGACAGGACGCCTTGGCCATCATCGCGCGCGAAGGCGGGCTGCGGCATGGCTTTGACTATGTGATCGCGGCGGAGGCAGGCTGAGCGGTCCGCAGCACGGGGGGCGTTACCGGGAAATGTAGATTGCCGCCCTTTTAGACCCCGCTCATGCGCCGGCTTTCCGGCTTTGGCTTGCGAGCCGCAGCCCTTGCCAGTTCAGCGCATGACCGATCGCCAGCAAAAGCACGCCAGGGACGGTAAATGCTGTTTCCATCCATTCCGATGATGTCGCAAGTGCGCCGATTGCCATCTGTGCAAGGCCCGGCAGGGCGATGAACAGGGGGGCGGCAGCCCTGTGATGTCGATAGCCAGCAGACAGCGCCACCAGGCTGACCGGCGCAGCAAAGACGAGCGCCCAGACATGAAAGGCTTCCGGCACGACCAGAAATGCCCCCAGCGCGGGCAGCAGCATGATCAGCAGCGGCAGGGCCAGACAATGAATGAGGCAGGCGAAGGATGCTCCGATCGCCAGCCCGTCGAGGAGCGGCTGCCTGGAGGACAATAGTTTCATGACATTCTCCGACCGACGCTGGACAGACGTCGCGCATATCCGTATCAGAGATGATATACCGTCACATAAAGGTCAAGGGCAGAATATGGCTTCCACTGACAATCGGCTTCCGGTCACCGTGCTTTCGGGCTTCCTTGGCGCGGGCAAGACCACCACCCTCAATCACATCCTCGCCAATCGCGAGGGACGGCGCGTCGCGGTGATCGTCAATGACATGTCGGAAGTGAATATCGACGCCGATCTCGTGCGCGGCGGCGACGCGGCGCTTGCGCGCAGCGAGGAAAGCCTGGTCGAGATGACCAATGGCTGCATCTGCTGCACCCTGCGCGATGACCTTCTCAAGGAAGTGCGCGCCCTTGCCGAGGCAGGCCGTTTCGACAGCCTGGTGATCGAGAGTACCGGCATCTCCGAGCCTCTGCCGGTCGCTACCACCTTCTCCTTCCGCGACGAGGAAGGGAACAGCCTCGGCGACGTCGCCCGACTCGACACGATGGTCACGGTGGTCGATGCGCTCAACCTGCTTACCGACTATTCCAGCCAGGACTTCCTTGCTGATCGCGGTGAAAGTCTGGGCGAAGATGACACACGCAGTCTGGTCGGTCTGCTGGTCGAGCAAATCGAATTTGCCGATGTGGTCGTGATCAACAAGGCAAGCGCCGTGCCTCCTGAACAGCTTGCGATCGTCAAGAAGCTCGTCGCCTCGCTCAATGCCGATGCGCGCATCATCACCTGCGATCATGGCTGAGGATCAGCGTGCAATAGGCACCCCCTTCGTGGGGTGATCGGCGTGCAAAAAGGACCCCTTCATCCCGGGGATTTAGTCGGCCGACTGGTTTTGATCAGTTGGCGAGAACGGGATGTTGATCGTGGAGACAGTGGTTCGGATTCGGCGTGAGCATGCAGCGGGTAAGGCGATCAAGGCGATCGCTCGTGACCTTCGTTTGTCGCGGAAGGTCGTCCGCAAAGCGATCCGGTCGCCGGAGGCGGCGTTCAACTATCAGCGCAAAGTCCAGCCGCTGCCGCGGATCGGTCCTTATCAGGATCGTCTCGATGCGCTGCTTGAGGAGAACGAAGGTCGCGGCCGCCGCGATCGGCTACGGATGACGCGTATCCATGACCTGCTGGTGCGCGAGGGGTTCGATGGATCCTATGATGCGGTGCGCCGCTATGCGGCGCGCTGGCGTGCTGCGCGGCGGAAGGATGCTGGCGAAGGCGCACCGGCGTTCATCCCGATGACCTTCCAGCCGGGTGAGGCCTACCAGTTCGACTGGAGCCACGAGGATGTGGAGATCGCCGGCAAGCCGATGCGGGTGAAGGTGGCGCATATGCGTCTCTGCGACTCGCGCGCACCCTATGTCCGGGCCTATCCGCGCGAGGGCCAGGAGATGCTGTTCGATGCCCATGCCCGGGCGTTCGCGTTCTTCGGCGGTGTGCCGCGACGCGGTATCTACGAT
>NZ_BARE01000012.1 GCF_000367345.1 Sphingobium xenophagum NBRC 107872 | reverse complement strand
AGCCACTGAGGCGGGCATGACCGCCCTTGGCAACCGCGCCAAGCTGGCTCTCGTTGAGCAGGCCCGCCTTCCACATCTGCGCCGCAGTCGCGGGCGTCAGGTTGAGGTTGAAGTCGCCATTCTGGTCCATGGCGATCTGCCGCTTGCTCATCTCGATGCCATTGGCACGCAGCAGCCCCCGCATCCGCGACAGGCGCTCGCGTTCAACGATGCTGGTAATCCGGGCGTTGTGCGCCCGGTCGGCAATGCCATCAGCGCCGCCTTCCGCCATATCGAGCTGGTTACCGCTGGCGTCGGCCAGAGTCCGAATGAAGCTGTCGAGACGGGCGGCTTCACGCGTGGACATACCGGCTGCTTCTGCGCCTTGCGCAAAGCCAAAATTCTCCGATTGCCGCCGCTCTTCGCCGATCCGGGCAGCGCTGCGCGTGCCGTCATGGCCGACCTCACGTTGGGCATCGAGCTTGCCTGATCGTTCGGCAAAGTCGTAGCCGGCGGCCTCCCTGGTTCGACCATAGACCCTTGTGCCCTCACGCGCCGCCTCGGCAGTCATCCCGTCTGCGGTGCCGAGCTCTGTCGCGGCCTTGTAGGTTTCAAGCGCCCCGGCGACCTGGGCCTCATTGCGGCCAGTGGCGCGGGAGAGCTGCGTGATGGCAGACGAGCGCGCTTCGCCGGAGAGGGCGTTAATAAAGGCGATGCGGCGGCTCATCTCGTAAACGGGGAGACCCAGCATGGCAGCGGCGTTGCGCTGGCCTTCATTGCCGCCCGTGCGGTGGGCCTGTTCGGTCGCGACATTGCCGCGCTCCACCCGTGCGACCCTGTCTCCCGCATAGTCGCGGCGCCCTTCCATAGCACCGACCTGCACCTGCGCTGCCGTCAGGTCATTGCGGAGCATCGCCTCCTGGGCGAAGCTATTGGCGATCAGTTTCGCGAACGTCGGATCGGCGCTGGCCTCGGCCACGACGCCGCTCGCCTTGAGTTCGGCATCCTGGGTTCCGTATCCGGCCCGTTCGAATTGTCGGGTGGCCGCCTGCATCATCATGCCATAGGCGCGGGTGTCCCCAAACGCCCGCCACTGAACAAGCCCCTGGGTGAAAGCGCCGAACGCCTTTTCGCCGGCCTCACCCGCGCCAAAATAGCGGGTGCCGAGGGTCCGCAGCGCGTCCTTCTCCGCAAAATTGTGGATGGCGCTGGTAGCCGCTGCTGCTCGGACCGCGCTGATCGTGGCCGGGTCACCCAGGTCCCGGCCATGAAGCGCGGGCGCAAGGCCGCCCATCTCGCGGGCGGCATCGAGCGCGCCAAGCCCCATCGCCGGGCCGCCGGGCGCGCCAGTGCCATGGGATGCTGTGACCGCGCCCGCCGCGCCGAAACTACGGTTGGTGCCGAAGCTCGATCGCTCGCCAAAATCCCCGAAGTTCGACGCTGCGCCACGGCGCGCGCCCGTTCCCATGGCCGAGGCCTGCGCTTCCAGCGCGGAGGCGAGGCCCTCGGAGGTGGACACGCCAGCGGCGGCAGCCGAGCCTTGCGCCTGGACGCCGAGCGACCCGCCGGTGAAGGAGGAGAAGACATTGCCCGAAAAGCGGAAGACGGTGAACACGAACGCGCCAGCCAGGCCCGCCGCCGCGGTGCGGAAGCTCCCGAAGATCGCCAGCGCCTTCATGGCGGAAGAGGGAGCCAGCATCCAGGCATTGGCCGCCAGATGGTTGGACCGCATCTCGGCCAGCACCGCCATCGCTCGTCCGAGGGTTAGCTGGTAGATGCCCGCATCGATGACTCCCCAGAGCGCCACGAACACGAACAGCCCCAGCGCGAAGCTCGCGACCCGAAGGTTGATGGGGGTGAGAATGAACAGGAGGGCGATCGGCATCATGAACAGCATGATCCCGAACACCGTCGCGCGGATCGTCGGCATCCATTCATTGGCGGTCGACATGGTCGCCAGGCCGCCCGCGACCACGGCCCGGTTGGCCATCACCCGCGAGGCCGTCGCCGGACTGTCCTCGAACAACACATCGCCGACACTGGTTCCTAGCAGCACATCGGTGAGGAAGGCCTGGGCGGTGAGCGGCGTGCCCAGCATCATGTCGCCCATTTCGGAGAGGTTGCTGCGGCAGCGCGCGAGCTGGTCGGGCTTGTCGATGTCATAGCCGGTGCGTTGGCAGACCTGCGCCGAATAGCCTTCGAACACGGCAGGGTCGGACAGCCGGTCCGCGATATGCTCCCAGGCCTCGTTGCAGCTGACCGTCGTCCCGCCCTTGTCGGCAGCGGTGAAGACCGTGCTGAACGTCGCTGGCCCCGCCATCGCCGCGAAAGCGGCGGGGAGGTCGGTGCTGGTCCGGAACAGTTGGTCGTCGTCGATCCCGTAGGCGGGCGAGACCCGGGCGACCGGATAGCATTGGCGGACATAATCCTTGATCGTCGCATCGAGAAAGGCGTCGGTCATGGGACCGCGCGGGCTCACCGCATTGAGGAACAGGTCGAAGGCATGGCCGCCCGCACCGAACTCGAGCTTGGCGTGGGGGTCGAGCGTATTGTCGTCGATCGTCTCGGCGAGCGCCCGCTCCATCATGTTGGTGACGCCCGCCACAAGCACAATGAGATTGGGGACATCGCCGACCGGCTGATAGGCATTGCGCACCCGGTCATAGACATGGACGGTGCCGGTGGTCGCAACCAGGCCGACGAACAGGCCGATCCCGACCAGCATCTGGAGGCCGAAGGCGACAAGGCCCATGCCGGTGCCGCGGATCATGGCGAGCACGGCGCCGAGCGCGAGGCCCACCACCGCGACGATCAGCACCAGCGTCTCATACCGGGGATCGGCGAAGATCATCGAGACGAGGCGGAAGGCATCGACCGTCTCGGCAAAGCCGTCATAGGTGTGGAAGCTCGTCTCCAGCGCCAGGGCGGGGGAGGTGATCGAAATCGCCGTCAGGCTGGCGAGGGTGCGGGCAAGGCGTTGCATCGACTGCCCCCTCAGCGGTTGCGGTTGGCGGCTGCGCCGGCCGCATCGCGCGCATCGCGGTCGCGCTGGCGGATCAGGCCCGCATAGCCAGTAGAGAGATCGGCCTGGGAGAGGGCGGCCAGATAGGATTGGCGCATCTGCGCCCGCTGGCGGAGCACCTCTTCGCGCAGATCCCGCAGTTGCTCGATGCCTTTGGTCAGAATGCGGGTCTGGCAGATATTGGCGCTTGTCCCGTCGCTGGCGCCCGCGGCATTGGTGCCGTGCTCGGCATTGGAGAGGGCGAAATCGATGCTGCGCGAAAGATCGTTCAGCATCTGATAGGCAAGGGTCAGCGCAACCAGCTCGTCAGTATCGCCGATCACCGAATCCACCACATCCTGGCGCACGCCCCATTCGAGCATCCGGTAGACCGGCAGGGTGCGGACATTGGCGACGAACTGCCGTTCCTCGGCCGAAAGCGCTGCGCGGGTGCGGATTTTCTCGGCGATGGCGGTCATGCGCTCGCGGGTGAACGCCAGCGCGCCCTTGCCGCCATCCTGGGTGCAGTCGGCGGCGGTCGGTGGCATGGCGAGCGCACGGCGCATCACCCGGCCGCTCAGGAAATCATCGGAGGATTCGGTATCCTGCGCCGCGCAGGCGGGGATCGCGGCAAAGAGCGGCACCTTGTCGGTCGCGTCCCAGCGCATATAGACGTCGCCCACCCGGGCGCGCATGACGCCTGCCCAGTCAGACGCGCCAACGCGCGAGGCGGCATGGGCGAGTAGCGATCCAGTGCGGAAGATGTCGGTCACTTCGGCCGGGCAGTTGGCGAGCGCGTCCTTCAGATCCTCGGTCGGGCTGTTGCCGTTCGCCTGGATCTTCTCGCGGCTCTGCTGATAGCTTTTGGCATAGCCTTCCTTCACCGACTTGTAGCCGGTCATTTCCTCGATGATCCCGGACATATTATCGTCGCCTTTGACGATCTGAACCATTCGATTGGCAAGACGGCAGTCGTTGACCTGGATGGAATTCAAAAAATTGGTGGCCGCCTCCATCTTTGAGATGATGTTGCCCATCTTCTCGTCGAGCGTCTCGAGCAGATATTGAAAGGCGACGGCGGGCGCGGCCTGGAGGATGCTTTCGAGCTTCTGGACGAGATAATCGGGGTCGAGGAAGGACATGCCGCCCAGAAACATGTCGATGCCTCCGCAGCCCGCCTTCACTTTGGGAAGGGTGAGGCTGGTCAGATAATCGCTATGGACATCGATCCGGCCCGACATGCCGCCGGCGGTCACATAGCCGCGGGTCTGGTCCTCGAAACTGCCGGGGCTGGTATAGGTCACATTGTCGAACCAATGTTCGGCCCAGCTTTGCGCATGGGCCGGCGCTGCGGTGAGGCCGCAGGTCGAGAGAAGGGCGATTACGGATAAGGCCGGGCTAGATATGAAGAGGCGCATGGCGGTTTCCCTGGTAAAGAAAGGACAGGAGAAGCCGGCCCGCCATGCGCGGACTTCTCGATATGTGAGGTGGAAAATCCGAGGGATCATCCTCGCAAATTCGGAATAGAGATACGAATTTGAGAGGATGAAGGAGCGCCAGACTAAGCGCGAACCTATTGCATGTTTGCATGAAAGCTCCGCTGCCGCCCTGCTGGCACCACAGCAGGCCGCCAACGTTGCCCAGACAGTCGCGGCTTGTTCGTTGGCGGAGACAGACAGACTGTTCCTGGCTTTGCAGCGATGTCGCGACCGCAGTGGGAGTGAACGGAATGGTCATTGCCTCGCTCGACTGGCCACCCTTGCAACAGGCGCCACGATCCCGGTGAACTTGGCCATGCCCCGTACGCCGACGGCTGGACGCACACCGGTCTGCATCTTGATGCCAAGATAGAGATTGCGCGCGATATTGACCGCATGATCGGTCCCGATCGCCATCGGCAGGGTGCGGCCGCTGTCGGAGACCGGGCTGTTGATTGCCGTTGAGAACTGACCCGGGGTTTTCATCGAGAAGTGACCCACCTTTCGATTATGTTTCGGATGTCAGGGGTGGGTCAAGATGGGGGGTTCTCCTTCCTGGTTTTGGGCCGCTGGGCCGAGCTGTTCTTGAACCGGAAGCTGTCGTTCCCGGTTTCGAGGATATGGCAGTGATGGGTGAGCCGATCGAGGAGCGCGGTTGTCATCTTGGCGTCGCCGAACACGCTGGCCCATTCGCTGAAGCTGAGGTTGGTGGTGATGATGACGCTGGTGCGCTCGTAGAGTTTGCTCAGCAGATGGAACAGCAGCGCGCCGCCTGAAGCGCTGAACGGCAGGTAGCCAAGCTCGTCGAGGATAACGAGATCGGAGTGGGCGAGCCTTGCGGCGATCTGGCCTGCTTTGCCCTGGGCCTTCTCCTGTTCGAGGGCGTTGACCAGCTCGACCGTCGAGAAGAACCGCACCCGTTTGCGGTGATGCTCGATAGCCTGGACGCCGAGCGCGGTGGCGATGTGGGTCTTGCCGGTGCCTGGACCGCCGACCAGCACGATATTGTCGGCAACGTCCATAAACTCGCAGCGATGGAGCTGGCGAACCAGCGCCTCATTGACCTCGCTGCTGGCAAAGTCGAAGCCCGCCAGATCGCGATAGGCCGGGAACCGCGCGATCTTGAGCTGATAGGATACCGATCGCACCTCCCGTTCGGCGGTCTCCGCCTTCAGAAGCTGGGACAGGATCGGGACGGCCGCATCGAACGCTGGCGCTCCCTGTTCCATGAGATCGGTGACTGCCTGCGCCATGCCGTGCATCTTGAGGCTGCGCAGCATGACGATGATGGCGCCGCTGGCGGGGTCATGACGCATGGCGGTTCTCCCCGCGCAGGGCGTCATAGCGTTCCACATTGGCAAGAGGCTCGCTGACCAGTCTCAGTGCCTGCGGCGCCGTGATCGGCGATGTCGTCAGCGGCCTGCCATCGATCAGCCGGTGCAGCAGGTTGAGGATATGGGTCTTGGTCGGAACACCGGCCTCCAGCGCCATGGTGACCGCCATCAGCACGACCTGCTCGTCATGGTGCAGCACCAGGGCAAGGATCTCGACCATCTCCCTGTCGCCGCCAGGTGACCGCAACAGATGGCGCTGCAACCGCAGGAAGGGCTCGGGCAGTTCAAGGAACGGTGCGCCGTTGCGCAGGGCGCCGGGCTTACGCTGAACCACCGCCAGATAATGGCGCCAGTCATAGATGGTGCGCCCTGGCTTGTCGTGGGATCGATCGATAATCCGTTGATGCTCACATAAGATCTGGCCTTCGGCCACGACGAGGAAGCGGTCAGGATAGAGCCGCACGCTCACAGGACGGTTGGCGAACGATGCCGGCACGCTGTAGCGATTACGCTCCAGGTGGACGAGGCAGGTCGGCGAGACCCGCTTGCCATACTCGACGAAGCCGTCGAACGGGCGTCCCATCGGCATCAGGCTTGCCACCTCCTCGGTCCAGGCATCCGCGACAGAACCTGGCTCTATCCCGTGCGGGATATCGTGCCACAGCGCCTTGCAGCGATCCTCCAGCCAGATGTTCAGGGCGTCGAGAGTCTCGGTCTGCGGGACCGGCTGCCATAGCCGATGACGCGCATCCTGAACGTTCTTCTCGACCTGGCCCTTCTCCCATCCCGCTGCCGGATTACAGAACTCGGCCTCGAACAGATAATGGCTGACCATCGTCAGGAAGCGGGCATTGACGGTCCGGTCCTTGCCGCGTCTGACCTTGTCGACCGCAGTGCGCATGTTGTCGTAGATGCCTCGCCGCGGCACCCCGCCCAGCACGCGGAACGCATGATTATGGGCATCGAACAGCATCTCATGGGTCTGGAGAAGATAAGCCCGCACGAAGAAGGCGCGGCTGTAGCTGAGCTTGAAGTGCGCCACCTGCAGCTTGGTGCGCACACCGTCGATGATCGCCCAGTCCTCGCTCCAGTCGAACTGGAACGCCTCACCCGGCGCAAATGACAGCGGCACGAACGTACCCTTGCCACTCATCTGCTGCTGACGGCGATAATCGTCACGCCAGCCTCGGGCGAAGGCCGCAACGCGCCCATAGGAGCCATCAAAGCCCAGGCTCACCAGATCGGCATGGAGCTGCTTGATGGTGCGCTTCTGCTTGCGAGATCGGCCCATCTCTCGCCTGAGCCAGACCGTCAGCCGCTCGACGAACGGGTCCAGCTTGCTCGGCCGCTCCGGCACCTTGAACCGTGGCTCGACTGTGTCCGATCGCAGATACTTACGGACGGTGTTGCGGGATAGACCGGTGCGCCTGGCTATCTCACGGATCGACAGATGATCGCGGTAATGCCAGCGCCGGATGACGCTCAATAATGCCATGTCCAACACTCCATGGTCCCCCGCTCGTCAAAGCCAGGGGCGTGTTCAAACATGGGTCACTTCTCAGCGGAAATTACTGGCCTCCCCGGGTCAGTTCTCAACGGCAATCAACACCCAATACCTTGAAATCTCGCATCGACCGCGAGTCGGGCAACCAGTAGCAACGGCACTTGCTCGGGCATTCCGCGGCGCAGCTTTGCGGATGGCAGCGCCACGCGCTGCTCCATCGCAGTGGTGATCGTGTAGTAGCCGACCACCCTTTGGCGCTGTGCCGCGTCGCACACCACGTAGGTACGCGCCGAATTGCCTTCGCTTGCGAGCGCCCGATCATGCAACCATGCATCGAGCGATTCATGCACGCCATTCGTGAAGTCGTTGACTTCATGTTGTGCGGCCAAGCGCTCAGGCGCGGTGACGCGAATTTCTGCCATGGATCGCTCGCGAACCGACCGTCAGCGTTCCCAGGACGGCTTCCGCTGCATCAGCTTTTTTAGCTGCTCTGACGGCGCCGGGGAAGAATCTAGCGTTGCCAGGAACTGCTCGTGCTGCTCTGCGTCCAGAAAGAACGTGCGCTGGTCCAGGATCGCATCTTCGGCTTCTCGGCGTGCGCTGTCGAGCATGAACTCGGAGAGCTTCTGACCACGTAAAGACGCAGCGCGGGTGAGGATGGCTTTCATGCTTGCAGAGGCACGAATCTGAATGACATCATTCTTGGGCGGTGGAGTACGGCGGGTAGAATGAGGTTGTGCGGTCTGTGCCATGGTTCCAAGCTTTCTTTCAGATTGAGTAGCCCCTAGTTTTCTAGACGCCTTCAGCTTTCAGAATCTGCTGCCGTTCGAACTGGTTGGGTGACAGCATCCCGTTCCTAACCTGCTTGCGCACCGGGTTGTAGAACATCTCGATGTAATCGAACACGTCCTGCCGGGCTTCCTCGCGTGTTTTGTAGGTGCGGCGCCGAATGCGCTCACGCTTGAGCGAGGAGAAGAAGCTCTCGGCGACGGCGTTGTCATGGCAGTTGCCGCGCCGACTCATCGAATGCTCAAGATTGTGAGCCCGGATGAAGGCCGCCCAGTCCATGCTGGTGAACTGCGAGCCCTGATCCGAGTGGATCAGCACCCGTTGCTTCGGTTTGCGCCGCCATACCGCCATGTGCAGCGCCTGCAGCACCGCATCGGTGGTCTGCCTGCTCTGCATCGACCAACCCACCACGCGGCGGGAATAGAGATCAATCACGACGGCCAGATAGGTAAAGCCCTCCAGGGTCCGGATGTAGGTGATGTCTGTCACCCAGGCTCTGTCGGGTGCGGCCACGTCGAACTGGCGATCCAGAGTGTTGTCGACCGCCAGGGACGGCTTGCCGCTATAGTTCCCGGGTCGGCGCTTGTAGCCGACCTGCGCCTTGATACCCGCCAGCCTGGTCAGCCGGGCAACGCGGTTCGGGCAGCAGGTCTCGCCCTGCTCCAGCAGGTCGTCGTGCAGCTTGCGGTAGCCATAGACCTTGCCGCTGTCGTTCCAGGCTTGCCGGATCAACTCTGTCTGTCGAGCATCTTCCTGGGCCCGCGTGCTCAGTGGGCTCTTCTGCCAAGCATAGAAACCGCTGGGCTGGATGCGCAGGCATCGACACATCGATCGAACCCCGAACTGGTCACGATGCTCGGCAACAAATGCGTATCTCACTTTGCATCCCTGGCGAAATACGCGGTGGCTTTTTTTAGGATGTCGCGCTCCTCGGTCACCCGGGCCAGCTCGCGCTTCAACTGGCGGATCTCGGCATCCTTGCTGGCATCCCCAGGCACCACCTTCGCCAGTTGTCGCTTCCAGGCATACAGCGAATGCTGACTGACGCCGAGCCGCTCGGATACCTCCGCTACCGGATACCCACGTTCCGTAATCTGGGCCACCGCATCACGCTTGAACTCATCGCTGAAATTGGACTTCCCCATCGTTGTCTCCTGTCCTCAAAATTAGGATAGAAGGCGTCCAGAAATCTAGGGGCTACTCAGATACCCGATATGTCGATCCGTCATGACAATGTCAATACACGTCGCCGAGGTCGTGGAACCACGATCCAGTCTTACCGACGAACACTGCCCGGCTATCATGAGCGCCCACCTTTATCCAAATCCCTTCTTTCCGGCGCAGTGCAGCTTGAAAGCGCCACGTTGCTGAAAAGGGATGAGGTACAGGCCCTTCGGATTGACGCCGTCCTTGGCGAGACGGTCCTATCTGTCGACCGCACGGCCAAGGTTCTCATCTGCAACAGCGGCCGTCACCATGAAGCGCGCTATTTGCGCGCTGTGCGCAATGTCTCGGAAGGCCGTTCGCCGAAACGCGCCCGATAAGCATTGGAGAACCGGCCCAGATGTACGAAACCGACGTCCAGCGCGATTGACGTAACATTATCGGTTTTGCGTGCCTCCAGGTGCGTGCGCGCTAGATCGAGCCTTAGGTCGCGGACGAATTGCATCGGCGTCGTTGCACGAAATCGCTGAAAACTGTCGAGCAATGTGCGGACAGGGACGCCCGCCGCGCCAGCGATCTGATCCAGGTTCAGCCTTTCGGTGAGATGACTGTGGATAAAGGCTTCGGCACGTTTTACCGCCACTGGCGCAATACTGGATGCCTTTGCTTCCTCAATGCCGTGGCCATGCAACAAGGTTCTGACGAACATGCTTTCATAGTCCGACTGAAGGCGCCTGTCCGTGCGCAGGAGCTCGATGCCGTTCGCATCCCCCAGCATCGACTGCATCAGGCCCAGCCAGGGTTTGAGCGCCGGCTGGCGCAGGTCGATCTGGGACTTCATGGATGGTCGCCCCCCATCGCAAGCCTGCCGCATGACATTCGACTCAACGCGGATGACGAGTTGTTCGCAATCCTCGGAAAATTTCGCTCTAACCGGTGTGCCGGGGGCCAGATATACGCCCTTATCCGGACCGATGCTCGCCTCTTGATCCCACGCTGTTACTCGAGCCTGTCCAGCGAGGCAGAAGATCAGCAGATGATAATCCTCGACGTGATCGATCCTCAGATTGGTGCGGCCAAAGCGGATGGTGCCAATCCCCAGGCCACCGACGGGCAAAAAGTTCATTTCCGCCTCGAACAATTCCGTATCGCCGACCGGATCGAGTTGGTGCGGTTGCATCACCGCCGCTATTCTCGCTCTTGTATCTTCCACATCTCGTGATGTGAAAAGCCTGCATGCCTTATGCTTCGATAGTTGACGACCAATCATGTAGATACCCCGACGAGATTTCTCTGATGCTCCTCATCCTGCTGAACCCCGCGACAGTTCTTTATGAAAATTGCGTGAGTGCTAGGGAACCTTTGAGTCGTCTAAAGTGACCTCCTACGAATATGCACGAAATGGATAGTCCATCAAGTCGTCAGATAGATCTAGATGTCGTAATCGTCTGATTGTCACTGCGGCTTATGAGACTTGAAGCGCGCGGCGAGCTCGGGATCGTCGACAAAATCATTGAGGAATTGGTGCCAGGCCTTGGTCGTGAGACGTGTCTCGCTTAGAGCCTGATCCGAAGGTTGTTAAGCAATACCAGTATGTTGTGATTCACGCCTCTTAGCGAAGAGATGGAGTGAATGGTGGCAGGGACTGGTATTGCCCGGCGGGAGCATAGCCGGGATGGATTGCGATATCCAAGCGATATGACGGATCGCGAATGGCTTTTGGCAGCGCCGTTCATTCCGCCCGCGAATCGAGGTGGTCGGCGGCGTGCAACTGATATGCGCGAGGTTCTCGATGCGATGCTCTACATTGCGGCGAGCGGTTGTGCGTGGCGTCTGCTGCCAAAATGCTTGTCGACGGTGCGACGCTACTTTTACGCCTGGCGGGATGCTGGTCTGTTCGACACGATCAACACGGTGCTGGTAATGAACCTGCGTGAGATTGAAGGGCGTGAGGCGTCGCCCAGCGCCGGGGTGATTGACAGTCAGTCTGTCAAAACCACCGAAGGGGGCGGAATTTCCGGCTTTGATGCAGGCAAGAGGGTGAAAGGCAGGAAGCGCCATATTCTGACTGACACCTGTGGCTTCCTGATCTTCATCCTCGTTCATGCTGCCGATATTCAGGATCGAGACGGTGCCGTTGATGTGCTGGTCGCGATCCGCAAGCGGTTCCCCTGGATGCGGCATATCCTCGCTGACAGGGGCTACGCCGGTGACAAGCTCAGGTCAGCTCTTGCCTCCATGGGGCGCTGGACCATCGAAATCATAAAGCGATCCGACAAGGCGACTGGCTTGGAGGTCTTGCCCTGTCGGTGGGTGGTCGAACGGACTTTCGCTTGGCTCGGTAGGTGCCGTCGTCTCGCCAAAAATTGGGAAAGGTCTATGTAATTGCTCAGGGGGTTGGCAGAAGGAGGTTGCACGGGGGGGGCGAATGCCTGATTTGTCCTGTGCATGCCGCCGCCGCCTCTTCATGTCATGAGCGAAGCCGAGAAGAGCGAGCTTCTGCTCGCGCAGCACGATATGATCGAGCGTATGGCTGCACGGATTTTCGAACTGGAGGAACTGGTCGGCAAGACGTCGAAGAACCCGCATGTGCCGCCCTAGAAGGATGATTTTGGCAAAGGTGGAGGCAAGGGCCGCAAGGCAAAGCCGGGCAAGCGTTCTTCTCGTGAAGGCAAGCATCGCCCACTTGCGGAAACCCCAGACAAGATCGAGCGGGTCATCGCTGCAGCCTGCGGCCATTGCGGAGGCGACGTTTCCGGCCAGACCCAGAGATGGCGGCATCGTTACGATCATATCGACCTGCCGCCGATCCGCCCGGTCGTGACCCGGGTGAAACTGCTGGGTGGGCGCTGCCGGGGATGTGGACACCGTTATCGTGCGCAGGCTCCTGCCGGCATGGAGCCGGGAACCCCGTTTGGACCGGGCATCCGCGCCTTGCTCGCCTGTCTGCACCACAGCCATCATGTCAGTTTCGAGCGCCTGTTCCGCATTGCATCGGAACTGTCCGGCCTGAGCATCTCCCAAGGCGCCATCGCTAACGCCTTCCGGCGAATGGAAGCCGGCATGGCAGCCGCGACCCACGCGATCACCGACAAGGTGCTGACCGCACGGGTCATCGCATCCGACGAGACGACGATCCGCACCCAATGGTATCATCCACTGGCAGTGGGCCTTCCTCTCGAAAGAGGCCGTCCTGCGCAGGATCGCCCCGCGCCGGGCGCGCGGTGTCGCTGAGGAGGTTCTGGGCGGACACCAGCCCGATGTGTGGATCTCCGACCGCTATGCCGGACAACAGGAAATGGGCAAGGAGCGTTCAGCGCCGCGATGGCCTCGTCCGGACCGGTGTTGACGCTGACAATGGCGCCGTAGGTAAAGTTATCGTGTTTGAAATGATGGCTTCGAGCAACTCCACGTTCTCGTCGAGTACCTGAAAGCCCCAGGAGACCTTATCGTGCTATCGGGCCTCTCTTGTGTTATTGTCCCAATATTGCGCGACCGGGCATCGACCGTGAAATTTCATCGCGCACGCTTGCGATAGCTGTTCCATCCGATCGCCACCGTCAAAATGGCCGCAATCAAAGCCGGTATGGCGTAAATCAGGAAGATCGCGGGGATTGGCACATTTGCCTGCATGAGCAATCCACCCGCGATCGGCCCCAGTACCGCGCCGATGCGCCCTACGCCCAATGCCCAGCCAATTCCGGTGCTGCGCATCTCCGCGGGGTAGAGTTCGGCAGCGAGGGCCCAATATCCATTGAAGCCGCCCTGTACTGTCACGCCGATCAGCAGCGCGATCAGCAATACCAAGCTAAGAGGCGAGGCAATGATCCCAAACATGATGAGTGCTCCGGCGGCAAACAAAAGAAAGAAGGCGATCACAGAGGGAAGGCGACCTTGACTTCCGAGCCAGCCGACCAACAAAGTTCCAATGAAGGCGCCTAGATTGTACAGTGCACCGGCCAGAATGGCGTCTTTAATGCTTAGTCCGCGTTCCGCCTCCATTTTCGGGATCCAAGATATAGCAAAATAAAGTACGAAATAGGCCATCGTCACCGCCGACCACAACAAGGCGCTGGTGGTGCCGCGATCATTGTCAAACAGGGCGCGCAGCGTAAAACGCGTCCGACTTCCCTTGGGGACCGGCATCACGGCAAGCGGTTCCAGAGCAAGACGGCGGCGAATGCGGTTGACCCGATCCAGATCGCCTGGTCTGCCTCTGGCGGTGAGGAAGGACACTGATTCCGGCAACAGGATCAGGATTGCGAGCAGCAGTATTCCACTACAGATCCCGATTGCAGCCAACATGGGGCGCCATCCATAAGCAGGCAGGAAGGCAGCAGCACCGAAAGAAACGAATATCGCGCAAAGCGGCCATCCTGCCTGCACGAAACTCACCGCGAGACTGCGCCTGTTCGCCGGCGCGAACTCCGCTGCCAGGGCGGTCATACAAACCCCGATCGTGCCCACACCTATGCCAGTGAGAAACCGAAGAATCATCAGTTCCGGTACAGTTTGGACCGCGGCGGATGCACCGATCGCACCGGTGGTGACAATCAACGAACCGACGATCAGCGCCCGCCGGCCGAAGCGATCGGCAAAGGGAGCCACGGCAAGGCAGCCAATGGCCATGCCGGCAAGACTGGCGCTCAAGATGAGGCCGAGGCTGGCTGGCGTGATCAGCCATTCACGCGAAATGGCCGGCGCGATCAGAGACATGGCGAGGATATCGGCGCCATCGAGCATGCTGAGCAGGAAGCAGCACGCGACCACGGTGACACGAAGCGCCGTCCAGCGTTCGGTACCCTTTTCAGCGGGGATATCCGTAAATACCGCCGGGGCCATCAGAGCGATCCTCGCCCGCCATTGGGGGAACACCGCCAGTGCCCTGCTCCACTGCCGTCGCGCCGATTTGCCATCACTCTCTCCTGGTCTGCTGAGCCTGTCTGTGTAGCCATGCTCATTGTTGGGTGGCTATATGCGCGGTTCATACGCGCCATCGCTTAATAAGGCCCATCGGTTTTGAAACCTGATTGTGCCGCAAGTCTGATCGGGGCATTCGCCGCCCCGTACCCATTGTAATTGCGCCGCTCGACTATCTCGAAGAAGACGCGCTTTTCGACTGCGCGACTATAAAATTGAAAATATTCGGCTTCACGATCGCGGTCGTAAAGGATGTGCAGCGCCGCCATGTGGCCGATCAGTTCATCGTCCAACGCAAAACGCGCCGCCAGATCATCATAATAGTTACGCGGAATTTCGAGCGTCTCTAGCCCATTGTCGCGCGCGCGCTCAGCAGCAGCAAATATGTCGTCGCACGATAGCGCGATGTGCTGGACACCTGCACCCGAATATTTCGACAGAAAACGTCCGGACAATGTTCGCTGGGTGCCTGAACTGTTGAGCGTTATCCGCAGCGTCTTGTTTGCGGATTCTACAGCCTGGCTCTGCACTAGACCCAATGGATCGCTGATATGGATTTGCGACGTTTTTGTGACGTCGAACAAAGTCACATAATAAAGAATCCAGCTCATAAATTCTTCATAGAATGTTGTCTGGGCAATATGATCGATCTGATTGAGGCCGATTTCGCGCGCTGTGGCCGACGTGTCGCCGACAGCCGCAAATTCCTTGTCCCAGACAGTTTCTTCGCTGCCCGCCTCGATGAAATAGATCAGACTACCGCCAACCCCGCGAACGGCAGGAATCCGCAGTTCACCTGGTCCGACAGATTGTTCGAAATCAGGAATCGACAGCGCCTTGGCGCGGGCCAGTGCGGCTGCGACGTCCGGTACCACTAATCCGATGGCGCAAACCGAAGAGCCATGCACGACATCGAAACTGCGTGCGAACCCGTCGGGTTCGCGGTTAATGACAATATTTATCCCGCCCTGCGACCAGCGTTCCACGGCTTTTCGTCGGTGGCGACCCACCGCTGCGAAGCCGAGCTGGGTTAGCGTCTGCTTCAATGCCTGCGCCTCAGTATCGTCGGCGGCAAATTCGATAAATGCGATACGAGTGGGCGTCACCCGCGGCGTCAGGGTGGGACGCGCCGCTGCCCGCGGCTGGCGTCCGACATTGTCCTTCAGCGCGATCAGCGACCGATGGCCGTCCAGCGCGACACCTGTACAGGAGCCCTGGCGGAAACGGTCGTTGAAGATTTCCAGCGACCAATAGCCATCATAACCGATGCGCTGTAACTGCGTAGCATAGTCGGTCAGCGGGAAATCGCCCTGACCGGGCATATTGCGAAAATGTCGCGCCCATGTGAGATAATCCATTTCCAGCCATGGCGCATCGGCCATCTGGACCATGAACAGTTTGCGTGCATCGATGTCGCCGATGCTCGCCGACGGTATCCGGCGCGCCAGCGAGTGGAAACTGTCAAGAATCAGCCCAAAGGCGGGATGGTCGACGTCGCGCACAATGCCCCACGCATCGCGATGGTCGTTGACGTGCAGCCCCCATGCAAGCGCTTCATAGCCGATACGCACCCCGCATCGTTCCGCCCGCTCGGCCAGCGCGGCAAAGTCGTCGATTATGCGACCTCTATCGAACAGGGAATGCGGAGAACAATTCGAGCAGATCAGCAGCAGATCCGTGCCAAGTTCATTCATCAACGCAAATTTGCGTTCGGCGCGATCGAAGGCGCGCGTGCGCCACGGCTCTGGCATTCCCTCAAAGTCTCGAAATGGTTGAAATAGCACGCATTCCAGCCCGAGATCGCGGATCTTTCCACCGATTTCCCTAGGTGTTCGGGGGGAGGTGAGCAGATCGGCCTCGAAAATCTCGACCCCGTCATAGCCAGCAGCGGCGATTGCCTGGAGCTTCTCGTCGAGCGTACCGCTGATCGATACGGTGGCGATCGAGGTCAGCATTTCCGCGCTCCTGCCTCATTCGCCATTCCCTGCTGGAAATTGCGCAACATTCGTTCGAGGTCGGCGGTCAGGCCGGTAAAGATATTGAAGGCAGCGCCTGCCTGGAAGACAACCATACCTGATCCGCCGAGCGTCCGGCAGCCTCGGTTGCGTGCGGCCCGCAACAATTCCGTTTCTAGCGGGAAATAGATGATGTCGGCCACCCAAAGCTCCGGCCGCAAGGCGGCGGCGGGTAGAGGGATGCCTGGATGCCCGGTCATGCCCATCGGGGTTGCATTCAACACACCGCTCGCTGCAGCGAGTGAGGCGACCAGGTCACTGCCGATGCGGACCCGGTGGCTCCCATGCCAGGCGCGCAGATTTTCAGCCAGGCTTTCGGCACGCTGGAGATCCTGATCGTGAAGTAGCAAGAGGCCTGCGCCCATTTCGAGCAATGTGTGGGCTGTCGCCGCGCCAGCACCGCCCGCCCCGATCTGGACCACGACATCCAGCGCAGCGCCCGGCAAGCCCCTTATCAGGCTTTCACCAAAGCCGAAGCCGTCGGTATTATATCCCTTGGCAATACCGTCCCTAAAAGCGATCGTATTGACTGCGCCGATCCGCCGCGCTTCGTCGCTCAACTCATCAAGGAAAGGTATGACCGCCTGCTTATAAGGGTAGGTAACGTTCAGACCGGAGAATTTCAGGTTCCGCGCGGACCTCAAGAAGTCCGAAATATCCCCGACAGACAGGCCAAGCGCATTGAAATCATAAAGCGTGTAGATCAGCCGCGCTCCCTGCGCGTCGCCCTCGCCTTGATGAAGCATCGGCGAACGCGATCCGCCGATCCCACTGCCAATGAGGCCGGCTAGAAAGGCATCGCGAGAGTGGTTCTCCGCTGGCGCGATTTGTTGCTCCGCAATAGCGAAGATATCGGCTTGGGTTTCATGCATAGGAATATCCGTTTCAAGCCTCATGCTGCGATGTCACTGCGTTTGTTCGATGCCGAAAAGAGCGGCTGGCGACGATGCCGCGTCGGATCGGCCTGGATGCGATGCTCTTGCAAGTTCCTCGCATGTCAACGCACCGCATGGGGAGCGACCCGTGCGCCGACCTGGCCTGTTCCTGGCGCCGCACGGATGTCGATCGCATCGGGAACAACCGCATCCTCGACCCACGCCATCAGCGGCGTCAGCAAATCCATTATGCTCGGGCCGCGCCCGCCGCCGCAATGGCCGACGCCAGGCAGCATGTAGAGCCTGAGCATCCGGTCGGCGGCTTCGCCACCCATGGCTGCGCGGACGGACGAGACGTAGTCGAGCGTACTCGACGATGGCACCGATGCATCGGCCCAGCCATGCCACAGCAGAACCTTTCCGCCACGCGATGCAAAACCGCTGAGATCGCCATCGACTGCGTTCAATTCGTCGGCGAAGTGATAAAAGCGGCTGATTGAAGCAGGATCGAACCCGACGCTCCTGACATCGACCGGCGATGTGAACGGTTCGCCGGTCATGTAGGTGATGAAGTTGCGTCCGAACAACTCCGACACCTTCGCCTGCTGGTTCCAGCTATATTCCGATCCGACTGGCGCGCCGAAATAGAGCGGGCGACCGTCTGTTCCCGATGGACCGCGATACACAGCGAGAATGTCGGCGAGGCCATCTTTCGACAAGCAAAGAGATTTTTGCTGGCTGCGGCAGATGACGCGCGCGAGCCGAGGTTTACACCGGGCTGGATCGACGACCATCTTGGCAGGGCCGGGAGAACCGCATTGCCTTAGAATTTCGGCATGGACCAGTTCCAACGTGGCGTCGTCATAGCGCGGCGCGCTCCGCTCATCGATCAGATGCTGAACCAACCAAGCATGATAGATGCTGTTGTTCGCGGTCTGGTTCACGACGGGAGCCCCGGCGATGATGCCGTCGAAATCCTCAGGGTGACGCTGCGCCTCCATCAAGCCTTCGCGACCACCGTCGGAGCAGCCGCTGAAATAGGCGAACTTCGGGCCTTGGCCATAATAGAGTTGGATGATCGCGCGCGCCGCCAGAGTGACGACGTGCACGCCGCGGTTGCCGAAATCGCGAACGCCTTGCGGATTTCCTGATGCCCAGACCCCGTCCATCAGATCAGCGGAGTGCCCAAGGTCGCTGCCGACGAGGGCCAATTCACCATTGGTCAGCGGCAGGCAGCCGTGCGCCGCAGGCGCGCGGATGGTCACCTCGCCGCAAAACCCGCCGCATCCGGCAAACAACAGCCGCTGGTGCCATTTGTCGACTGGCAAGCGTAGTTCGAAGTTCACTTGTGGAGCGACATATCCCTTGATCTGGCAAAAGGCGGCGGTGCCATTTTGCTGGATCGTGGCCGTCACGATTCGGGCAGGGGCACCATCAGCGGACACGACTTTATTCACCAGCGCGCCGCACGCAACGACCGGCATGACGCGCGGCAGGCTCCGCGCCTGGGCGGTCCCGATTAGCGCAGGCGCTCCCGCAGTCATTACGAGGAGCAGGAGCACAACGCGGTGCATCGCGGCGATGGAAAGATAAGACTTCATAAAAGGCCTTCATCAATACTGACAGAGTGAAGTCAGGAGGCGATGTGCGAGGCGAACCAAGGGGTTGGCATCAGAGTCGCCGTGCCGATGCTATCCTCGCGGTCGATTGTCAGGACGCAACAGGTTTCTGGCGTCCATGTGGGCCAATCAGGCGCTCCCCTCGCGGCGGGATGGCCAAAGCGGATGAAGTTGCACCAGCGCCGATGGACGCGCTCTGCAAGCACCGCATGGTCGGGGGCTGGATCGACGCCGCGAAAGGCAATCGACCTGGGAGTGTTCCAGACGAAGGGCTGTTCGATACCATGGAAGGCCTTGCCGGCTAACGGACCGCTTGCGGCGGCCCAGTTCCATTCATAGACATGCACCTGCCCGCCGGACCGCGCGAATGCGTTCGCAAACAGTAGCGAAGGCACGCCGAACGTCATCGCTGTTCTGAAGCTCATCATGTCATGTTCGATCCGACCGCTGGCAAACATAGCCCGGAACCTCTCGAACGCCAGTTTCTGGTCTGCGCTGAGCTGCTCTGGACCGATAGCGTCGAACAAGCTCATTTCGTCGCGGTCGTATCCGATCAACAAGGACCGACCCGCTTTGCCGATCCACTTCGCCATTTGATAGGGATGGCCCGGCAGGATATCGTTGTCGATTACGCCGTTGGCGGAACCATAAGCCAGTGCCCTGGCCTGAAATGCGATCAGGTCGCTTGCCGGAGCGGCAGGCCAGTCAAGTGGGGCGAGGCCGGTCGCGCGGGCTTCGCGCGCCAGTGTTTCCGCACTGGCGTTCGCGTCGGCGAGCGATCGAATGCCGTGACCACTGCCGCTTTGCACGATCGCTCGGTGGAAAAGGCCGTCTGCAGCCGGCGAAGCGCATAGCGAAACGACATTGAAGGCGCCAGCCGACTGACCGCCCAGCGTGACATTGTCGGGGTCGCCTCCAAATTCGGCGATGCAGCGCCTGACCCATCGCAGCGCCTCGATAATGTCGCGCAGGCCGTTGTTTCCGCTGCCGACGTAACTCGGCCCCAGGACATGTCCTAGTTCGACAAAGCCGAGTAGGCCCAGGCGATAGCCGACGTTGACGCAGACGATGCCGTCCCGGGCGAATTGGGCGCCATCGACCCGATGCTCAAGCGCATAGCCCGAAACGTTGCCCCCACCGTGGACGTACACATATACCGGGTGCGGTCCGGGCGTACTCGGTGCCCAAATGTTGAGATACAGACAGTCCTCGCTCTTGCCTGGAGCCTCGTTCCAGACCTCGATTTGAGGCGCTGCGTTTGGGTTGCGTGTCGCGTCGCGGACACCATCCCATGGCGCTATAGATTGGGGATGTTTGAAACGCAGTTCGCCGATCGGGGGCTTGGCATAGGCGACGCCGCGAAAATAGCGCACACCCTCGGCTTCCGTTCCACGCAGTCGCCCTAGCGGCGTCGAAACGACGGCTGGCGCGCCCGCCGGAACGGGCGGGGCCGCAGGGATATAAGGTGCGTTAGCCCCCATGCCTTCACCTCGAATACCGGAGCCGATTGTCTGTGCGGCCAATGCCTTCGCAACGGTCGCACCGGCAACTGAGCCGAGCATGGCCACAACCGCCCGCCTCGTGAACATCATTGGACTTCTCCCCGTTTCGGGATGTGTCACTGTCCCGGCAGGAGGCAGTGACGCATTTCCGACCTTAAAAAGCGCCGCGAAGGCTCATGGAGAAAGAACGACCCGTGATTGGATAGACCAGGCCGTTTGCGGTATAGATGCTGTTCGCCTGTGCCGGGGGCAATTTGTTGAATATGTTCAGCACGCCCAGATTGACGACCCACTGATCGCGCAATGGGATTGAAGCGGCGAAGTCGAATGTCGTGAACGATCTTTCTTCCGTGATGCCTGCCAGGCCGGGCGTGCTCTCCGTGAACTTGCTTTTGTAGTTCACGGTAAAGCCTGCGCTTACGCCGCCCACATTGACGCCAGCCGCTCCGCGCAGATTGAGTTTCGGCACCGGCGCGACGGCGGTGTTGTAGGTGCCAAGGACGTCGTTCGACACACCGGCAGCGTTGGTGAAGTCGTATTTGAACATCCAGGTCCCGTCGATCGACAGGTAAGGCGTGGCGCTGCCGACACTGCCGCCGAGCCGAGCATTGAAGTCCAGGCCGCTCAACTTGAGCCGATTAGCGTTGAAGAAGCCTGGAACCGTCACAAGCTGAATCTGTTGGCTGACCGGATCGCGCCGTATTGCAGGGTTTGTCGGATCGGCAAGGATGAAGCCGGTGACATCCGTTCCGGTAATCAGATGCTTGAAGTCGATGTTGAAATAGTCGGCACCGAATTTGAGGTTGCCGATTTCGGTCTGGGCCGAGTAGTCAGCGGCCAGATTCCAGCTGACGGCGCTTTCGGGGTCCAGCCCAGTCGATGGCAGCAGCGTGACCGCAAAACCGTTCTGCGCATTCTGGGTAATTGGATCGACCGGGATGCCGCCCAATCCCGATCCCCCGATGAACTGAAGCAGTCCAGGTGCGCGTTCGGATCGACCGATCGAGCCTGAGAAGGACAAGCCGGTCAATGGGCGCCATCCGAACGCGGCCTTGGGATTGAACGTGCCGCTGCCGGGGTTTGAATCTTCGTACCGGCCGGCGAAATTGATGTCCAGTGTCGCGGCGAGCGGGATGTGTAACTCGGCATAGGCTGCGTTCACCGTTCGCGAAACATCATAGTCGATCGTGGGACCGCCGAAGCTGACATCGGTGCTCTTGCTTTGCGCATCGTTCGTCTGGGTCGCGCGCTCCGACCGACGCTGGACACCCAGAGCGAGTTGCACCGGCATCCCGTTCCACAACTCCAGCAGCTTGCCGGTGACGCGCGCGTCGAACGTCGAAAGGCGGAACTCGCTGTTGTTGGTTCGCGCAACGGCGATATAGTCGATCAGCGCCTGAGAGTTGTAGAGCGCCGAGCCGGGCTGGGCGAGGTAGGAACTTGCGAAGGGATTGAAGCACAAAGTGCCGCTTGCGCCCCCCTTGCAGTTCAGCGCCGCTTGCAGACGGCTGTTGCTGGCGTAGCCACCGTTGTTCACCGCTGAATTGTTGATGCCATAATAGGCGCTCGCTTCGGCCTTCCAGTTACCGTCGATGTTCCAATTTAGCGCGCCTCGGGCCTTGTATGTGTTGGATCGTGTAGCGGTTACCGACTTCAGCCCGAGATAGGCCGAGCCCCAGCGGTAATTCATTGTGGCAGGCGCTCCGAACGGATTGCCGGGGTTGTTGGCGGGGACGACGAGAGTCGCCGTGTTCACAGGAAAGCCGACTGAGTTGAACCGCCGGAGCTGGACCATAGAAGCTCCGCCCTCCACATTGAGCGTCAGCGCGTCCGACAGTTCGTGCTTCACGTTGACATAGCCGACGCCGCGATCGATCTGGGCAATCATGCCCCGCAGCAGGGTCAGATCCTGGCGGCACTGGCCGTTCACCGGCAACCCGGCGACCGGGACTCCACCGATCTGACTGCTTCCGCACAAGGGGTCGGGCCTCGCTACACCGTTGACAAAAAACGTGGCTGGATTGGCGAAGGCGGACGTCTGACCGAACTTTGCGATTCGCGCCGGGCCGTAGATGTCGGTCGTGAAGACCTGATCCTGATGGGCATATTCAAACGCTGCGACGACCGAGGTTCGCTCGCCTTGTGAGCCGAACGCGACGGAAATGTTGCCGTTCTTGCGCGACCGCCCATCGATCAGGTTGAGCCTGGCACTGAACTTCAGGCCGTTTAGCTTGGTGTCGGTGATGAAGTTGACGACGCCGGCCACCGCATCGCTCCCGTAGAGCGCGGAGGCGCCATCCTTCAGCACATCCACGCGCTGGATGAGAATGGCAGGGACAAGGGTGTTGACGTCGACCGAGAAGCTGTCCTGGCCACCAGGTTCCGCTACCGAAACCTGCCGCTGTCCATTGAGGAGGACGAGCGTGGCGCGCGGGCCAAGACCGCGAAGGTTGATCGCGGAGACGGGACTGTTGCCCTGATCATTGCTGCCACCGGTTACAATGTTACCGGAGGTCGAGGGTAGCTGCGCAAGCGTCTCAGCAACCGACGCCCGGCTGCTGTTGAGTAGATCCTCGCCCGAAACTGCGGTCAACGCGCCTTGCGACTGGACATTATGGGTGAGGTACGAGCCGGTAACGACGATATCGATGATTTCATCGTCTTTGGCCGCCGTTGCGTCAACGCCTGCTTGCGGCGTCTGCGCAACCGCGTGCGTAGCGCCTGCGATCAATGCAAATGCGCTGGCACTGGTGCGGATCGCTTTAGCCCGGATTATTCGTGACGTTGTTCGCTTCGGCGGTCCGCGTTTTTCGGTGCCAGCCTGTATGTGATCAGGACGAGGGATTTCGCTGCGTCTATTTCACCGCGGATATTTGATAGGCTTGCGAGTTGGAGGGAGCGGTTCTGGCGTGCGGCCGGGGCGGCTATGTCGGGGCAGGCCTGAAGGCGGCCGCAATGGCCCGGAAGGTGCTGGCCTCGGGACAGGCTGACGCGAAGGCGATGCGGATGCGGGTTGCGGTTTCGATCACGCGGGCGGCGACCTTGAGGAGCCGCAGGCGCAGCGTGGCGAACTCGGCGGCGGCGAGCGCGCTTGTCTTGGGTATCGCCTGCTGGATGCGCCACATCAGCCAATAGGCGGCGGTATGCAGGATCAGCCGCATCTGGTTTGCGTTGGCCGATCGGCATGAAGTTCGATCGCTGCTGAGCTGGCTCTTGTGCCGCTTGATCAGGTTTTCGGCCTGACCACGGGCGCAGTAAAGGCTGTCGTAGATGTGCTCGGCCGAGCCTTCTGCCAGGGAAGTGACGACGTAGCGGATGTCCATGCCCAAGGTGCTGGCTTCGATCCGGGCGACGACGCGGCGCTGACACTTCCAGCTTTTCGCCCCATAGCGGATTTCGGCATAGCTGCGCAGCACCACCCGGTTTTCCTCGGCACGCTGGACGGCACAGGCATCGGCGGCGGCCACGATGTCGGGATTGGCACGCAGGGCGGCGTTGGTGGGAAGGCCGAAGACATAGTCGATGCCATGTGCCTCGCAGAAGGCCATGACCTCGGGCCTGCCATAATGCCCGTCGCCACGGACGGTGATGTGCGTAGCGGGCCAATGCTGGCGGATATGCCGCACGAGGCGCCGGATGTGCCCGGCGGCCTCCGCACCCGAGGGCGTCTTGCCGGTGCGCAGCAGCATGGCGACGGGGCGGCCCGTCGCCGTATCGTACACGTGGATCGGCAGAAAGCATCGCTCGCCATGGTGACCGTTCCAGAACGAAAGTTGCTGGTAGCCGTGCACGACGTCGCAGGTGTCATCGATATCCAGCGTCACCGCTTTGGGCGGTTTGGAATAGCTGGCGCAGTAGATGCCGACCATCGCAATCATCATCCGTGCCAGTTCGCGCGTGGTCGGGGCGTTCTCCCACCGGCTCATCGTCGGCTGGCTCGCCAGACCGACCCCTGCCTCCGGCGACTTACCCAGCGCCAGGCGAAACCCCGGATCGTCACGCAGGGCGTCGAGGTCGTCGGCGTCCTCGTAGCCGCAGGCGATCGCCAGAACCCGCGCCCGCAGGATATCATCCACTCTATGGATCACCCGCGCAGGGTCGCGCGGGTCGGCGATGCAGGCGGCAAGGCGCTTGCAGATACCCATCTCCCGCTCGGCCTGGGCCAGCAGCACTACACCACCGTCCGAGGTCAGTCGCCCTCCGTCGAAGGCGCCCGTCACCTTCTTGCGCAACACCGCTGGAAACGAAATCACCGCCGCGCTATCGTGGCTCTCGGCGGGTGTGGCCTGTGGCATTTTTTGCCTCGCTGCAGGTTGGTCTAGACATCCAATTTCCTACAGCAAGCCAAAGGCTTACGCCACTCCCGCCAACCCTCAAAGCCCCACCGCTGAATAAGACGGGTTAGAGAAGCTTGCCATTCTATATTCCCTCCTTTTTACGCCTGCGGCTTTCGAGCCTGCTTGGCGGATAAATGGACCAAATTGTCCATTTCATATGGACCGTTTAGTCCATTGTTTGACATTGTCAATAGCGGGCGTATAGGATCCGACAGATGTGAAGGATGGAGAGGAATTGCGGTGGCTCGCCCAAAGCGCACAGGTGCTGACGCAGGGGTGGCCGACCAAGTGCGGAGCCGTATCTTGGATGCTGCTTTGAGCGAGTTCGCGTCAAAGGGCCTCCAAGGGGCGCGTGCCGAGGAGATCGCGCGACAGTCCGGCGCGGCGAAGCGGATGATCTATTATTATTTCACCGACAAGGAGGGGTTGTATCGCGCCGCCATACAACATGCGTTCAGTTCACCCAGCGCCCTGGGTAATCTGTCCGATCTGGAAGACATGGCGACCTTGCCGGCTCTGGAGGAGATGATTGGACGTACCTTCGATATGCATGTCGAACGTCCAGACTTTGTAAGATTGCTGCTGCAAGAAAACTTTCAGCACGGCGAGCATATAAGAACGATACCCGAAATCAGCCAAGGCACTCGCTCCACGATCGCGACGTGGAGGAAGCTGCTTGATCGAGGCATCCGCGAGGGCTTGGTCAGGGAAGACGTCGATCCAGTCAAAGTGCACCATTCGATCAGTGCGCTTGGTCAATTTTACATTTCGAACCAATATTCTCTCAAGGCCAACTTCGACATCGATTCAAGCCTGCCTGAAACCGTCGCTCTACAGAAGAAGCATGTCATTGACATGATTTGCAGGTGGATTTTGCGCCCAAGTACGAAATTCGGGCCAAGTGAATAGGTCATGAGGCCGCCGTCCGCCTATCGAACAGGCACAGCCAATCAGAGCGTTGCAGCAACTGGCTGCAAGACTAGTACATTGGTCGCGGCAACAGGAATGTCCCCGATATTCTACATCGCGCTGCCACTGATTCTGTTCGTCCATGCGCTAGATCGGGGTGCTTTGGCGACGTCGGGGCCTCAACTCTTCCTTGAACTGGGTTACACGAACACCGCCTTCGGCCTACTACTGTCTGCCTATTTCTTCACGAACATTCCAGGTCAGTTTGCAGCGGGGTGGTTGATCGACAGGATCGGTGCATATCGCACCTTGGCAGCGGGGCTGCTGGTCTTCTCGATGGCGACGCTGCTGACCGGTTTGGCGTCCAGCTTTATAGCTTTGCTGGGTCTTCGATTGCTTGTCGGGCTGGGCGAGTGCGCCAGCTTTCCCGCCAGTTCCAAACTGATCGCTCAATATCTACCGGCGCACAGGCTCGGCATTTCCAACGCGCTGGTCGGCACGGGACTGATGCTTGGCAACGCGGGTGGCTTATTGCTCGGCGGGTTCATCATTGCTGCAGCAGGATGGCGCGCCATATTCTATGTCTTTGGCGCACTATCACTGATGGTTCTGGTAATCTCGGCTCTCATTGTCCCACTGGGGGCGAAGAATCCTGCAGTGGGGGAGCTCAAGGACCGGATCGAATATTCTTTCATCCTGCGCAAACGCGAACTTTGGGGTGCTACCTTCGGTCATTTCGCATTTAATTATCCTTATTTTCTGCTGCTATCCTGGATGCCGACCTATCTCGTCCGGCAGCATGGGCTTTCGTTCGGTACGATGGGCCTCGTGGGTGGAGCTTTCTATCTGCTTTCAGCCATCATGGGGATTGTAGTGGGCGTATTGTCCGATCACCGCATCGCTGCCGGCGCTGATCCAAGCCGATTGCGCAAGCAAATGCTTTGTACCGCCGGCGTCATCATGATCGCGTGCATGCTCGCTTGTGCGCTCGGAACCGCGGGGGTCGTGATAGCAGCCTTGTTGCTATATTCGGTAGGAAGCGGCTTGTCTGGGGTGACCATCTTCGCTGCGGGTCAGACGCTCGCAGGCCCTCTTGCGGCCGGAAGGTGGATGGCATTGCAGAACGGCTTGGCTAGCTTTGCTGGAGTGCTCGCGCCAATCCTTACTGGTTTGATCATTGATCTCACGGGGTACTTTCAAGCGGCGTTTGTCGCAGCTGCGGTCGCGGTCTCGCTAGGGATCATCTGCTGGACGCTGATAATCAGACGTATTGAGCGGATCATGTGAGTGTCCAAAGCGGATGAGGTCGTCTAATCGCAGCCAGTTTTGCACGCAGATATTGAGCTAATCGTATGCCGGGTTCAGGGTCGTCTTCGCGGTCAGCATGAGCCGCCGCATGTTGGGTCTTCGTAGGACGGGACTTTCCAATGTGGACGGCGCATTCGGACAGTGTCCGATGCATCTCATCAGTCGGAAGGGTCCAGCCCAGGTCCCGGCAGGGACGAGTCCGCTCGCTGGCTGGCTGCCAGCGAAATTGCTATGCTGGGGCGCCGGTGATCTGCCCCCTGCGGAGTGGCCCAGAGACTATGATAGTCTGGACCACGAAAGGGACATCGAATGCCAAGCAAGAAGCACAAGCCGGAAGAGATTATCGGCAAGCTGCGTGAAGTTGAGATCGTGCTGGCGCAGGGGGCATCGACCGCCGAAGCGTGCCGCCGGATCGCGGTTAGCGAACAGACCTATTACAGGTGGCGCAAAGAATATGGCGGCCTGAAGACCGACCAGGCACGGCGGATGAAGGATCTTGAGAAGGAGAACCTGCGGCTACGCCGTATGCATCCGGCGAGACGCGCCTTGTCGTGAGGTAGGGGCCTGCTCTTAAGAACGCTCTCGAGAGCACGCTTAGGAGCAGTGGATGCGGCAGATCACGGTGATGACTGGGCCGGAACGGCGGCGGCGCTGGAGCGACGAGGAACGGCTCCAGATTTTGGCAGAAGCCTTTGCGCCTGGGGCCAGCGTTTTGGCTGTGGCGCGTCGGCACGATATTTCCACGGCGCGCATTTACACGTGGCGCAACAAGCTGCGGCAGCCGCCCGCCCTGACGGAGTTCGCCCAGGCGGTGGTTGACGATGGCGAACAGCAGAATGCGCACCAGGCCGCAATGCCGGTAATCATCGTGGATCTGGGTGGCAAAGGGCGCGTGAGCATATCTGCGTCGGCACCAGCTGCCTTGGTGTCGGCAGCGCTCAAGGCCCTGCGATGATCCCAGCTGGCGCGCGGGTGTGGATTGCGATGGGCCACACAGATATGCGGCGCGGCATGCAGAGCTTGGCAGCAATGGTGCAGCAGAGCTTCTCGCGAGACCCATTTGCCGGCGATCTTTGGGTCTTTCGCGGGCGCAGCGGGGCGCTTGTGAAGATAATCTGGCACGACGGCCTGGGGATGTCGTTATATTCGAAGCGATTGGAACGAGGGAAGTTCATTTGGCCCGCCGCGAAGGACGGCGTGGTGTCGCTGACGAGCTCACAGCTGGCCTGTCTGCTCGACGGAGTGGACTGGCGGAACCCGCAATATAGCTGGCGCCCACAGAGCGCAGGATAGGCGCAGATTTTCTCGGCGGAGGCTGCATTTTCCGCTTCATCCGGGAGGTTTTCTATGATTCCATCCAAGTTGTGGACGCCGCCGTTTCGCCCCTGCCTGACGATATCGAAGCGCTCAAGGCGTTGGTACGGCTCAGTGCGCAGCGCGCCGATGAAGCCGAACAGCGGGCCACGAGCGCTGAAGCAGAACTGGCCAATGCCCGTGCCCGGGAGAGCGCCACCGAGGCGTTGATCTCGCACTACAAGTTGCAGATCGCCAAGCTCAGGCGCGAGCAGTACGGCCCCAGCGCCGAACGCACCCGCCGGCTTCTTGCGCAGATGGAGTTTGAGCTCGAAGATTTGGAGGCCGACGCCGCCGAAGATAATCTGGCCGCCGAGACCGCCGCGACAAAGGCGACGAACGTCACCGCCTTTGAGCGCAAGAGGCCAGTTAAAAAACCGTTCCCCGACCATTTGCCCCGCGACCGCGTCGTCGTTCCGGCGCCCTGTTCCTGTCCGGCCTGTGGCGGCATGCGCCTGTCGAAGCTGGGCGAGGATGTAACCGAGACGCTGGAGGTAATCCCGCGTGCCTGGAAGGTCATCCAGACCGTACGCGAGAAGTTCTCCTGCCGTGACTGCGAGAAGATCACGCAGCCGCCCGCGCCATTCCATGTCGTGCCGCGTGGCTGGGCAGGGCCAAGCTTCCTCGCCATGCTGCTGTTCGAGAAGTATGGGCAGCACCAGCCGCTCAACCGCCAGGCGGAGCGCTTCGCTCGCGAAGGCGTGCCGCTGAGCGTCTCCACGCTTGCCGATCAGGTTGGTGCGGCGTCCTTCGCCTTGATGCCCATCTTTCGGCTGATCGAGGCCCATGTCTTTGCCGCCGAGCGCGTGCATGGCGACGATACCACCGTGCCGGTCATGGCCAAGGGCAAGACCGATACCGGTAGATTATGGGATTATGTCCGGGATGACCGCCCGTTCGGCGGCGCCGATCCGCCGGCGGTGGTTTTCTATTATTCGCGCGACCGGCGCGGGGAACATCCCCAGGCGCACCTCGCGTCCTGGTCCGGGATTCTGCAGGCTGATGCCTATGCGGGCTATTTTGAGCTGTACGCTCCCAACCGCCAGCCTGGTCTCATCCTGGAGGCAGGATGCTTTGCTCACGCGCGCAGGAAGTTCTTCGAACTTGCTGACGTCGAGGGCGCTGCGCGCAAGAAGAGCCGCGGCGAGCGGACTGGCCCGATCTATCCGATTGCGCTGAAGGCGGTGCAGAAGCTGGACGCCCTGTTCGACGTTGAGCGCGGTATCAACGGCAAGACACCAGCGGAGCGGCTTGCCGCCCGTCAGGAGTTGAGCGCGCCACTGATCGCCGAACTGCACGACTGGTTGAACGCCCAACTCGCCAAGCTGTCGCGTAACCATGATCTCGCCAAGGCTATCAACTATATGCTCCGGCGCTGGGACTCCTTCACCCGCTTCCTCGTCGATGGCAGGGTATGCCTCACGAACAACGCAGCGGAACGGGCGCTACGCTGTGTGCCACTCGGGCGGAAAGCATGGCTATTTTGCGGCTCCGATCGCGGCGGTCAGCGCGCCGCCATCATGTTTTCACTCATTCAAAGCTGTCGCCTCAACGACCTCGATCCCCAGGCTTGGCTCGCCGACGTCCTTGCCCGCATCGCCGGTCATCCGGCTAATCGGCTTGGCGATCTGCTCCCATGGAATTGGAAACCAACAGCGTTGAAGCTGGAGCCGTGACCTCATAGCATCACGGCATGGAATTTGACCCGCAACCCGAACTGATTGAATCCTCTCTCTGCCGGTCCATCGAACAGGCGGGCGTACGGCTGACCATCAACATCGTGCGGCTCGCCACCGAACGTGGTTGGTCCCTCGAGGTCGTCAACGAGCACGGCACCTCGACGGTCTGGGACAATCTATTCCCCACCGACCGCGATGCCGATGCTGCATTCCGCGATGTGCTCGCTCAAGAAGGCGTCGAGGCCTTCCTCGGCAAGTAAGATGCCAAAACCCCCAGCAAACCGTCAGTAGCCGCGGTCCTCACCGGATGCGTACGCTACGCCGGGCGATCTCCGACCTGACGTTGGACAAGCTGATCCTGCAGGAGGCTGCCAGGGGAAACTTCTGAGCCCCGCTCGGCGGTGACGCTGCATCGATCATGTTCGACGAGAGCTTCCGGTGTCCGAACGACGGATCTGCCGGGTGCTGGGCCAGCATCGATCGACGCAGCGCAAGGTCCCGCGCGGGGCAGATGATGAACAGGCGCTCACGGAGGACATCATCGCGCTGGCAAAGCAATATGGTCGCTACGGCTATCGCCGGGTGACAGCATTGCTGTGTCATGCAGGATGGACGGTGAACCATAAACGGGTCGAGCGTATCTGGCGGCGTGAGGGGCTGAAGGTCCCGCTACGTCAGCCGAAACGTGGCAGGCTCTGGCTCAACGACGGATCATGTATCCGCCTGCGGCCGGAGTATCCAGGGCATGTGTGGGCCTACGACTTCGTCGAAGGTCGCACGCATGACGGCCGCAAGTTCCGCATCCTGACGATCATCGACGAGGCCAGCAGGGAATGCCTGGCGCTCATCGTCGCGCGACAGCTCAAGCATGAGGATGTGCTGGCAGCCTTGGCGGACCTGTTCATCTCGCGCGGCCCGCCAGCCAATATCCGGTCCGACAACGTCCTAGGTTGGGAAGCAGCGGCGGGAAAAGGCCAGCAGGTCTCGTTGCGCCGAGCGTGATCGGCGCTGATGACTTTTTGATCCAGATGGCTTCCATCGTCAAGGAATGCGCTCTCGGCCATAGCAAACACAGGATCCAGCGACCGCACCGGTCGTGGTCCTCACCGTCCTTAAAATGAGATGCGGATGCCAGATGGAAGGCCCGAACATTATCTACAGGGTCGCGGCTGCGCCCTCACGGCTCCACAGAGAGGGGTCCTTCCATCTGGTGTCCGTCCGTTCGACGAACGGACGGTACTCGGTTCCCGTCTTGATGACGGCGTGCGCGACGCGCGCCATCTTGGCGGTGAGTGCGGTCATCGCCTTGCGGCGGCGATCAGGGTCGTTGCCGTGGCCGGCCACATAGCGACCAAGCTTGTCGCGGAAACTGTTGTCGCGCTGGCGAATGGCGACCTGGGTCGCCATCCAGAAGGTGCGGCGTAGCCGGGCATTGCCGTACTTCGAGAGCTTGGTTCGGCCTCGGAAGGTGCCTGACTGACAGGTGGCCAGGTCGAGCCCGCAAAACTTCAGGAACTGGCGATGATGGTTGAAGCGCCGAAGATCGCCAGCCTCGGCGAGGATCGTCAGCGCGTTGATCGGGCCGATCCCGGGGATCATGCGCAGGAGCTGATAGTCGCGGTTCTCGCTGAGCATGGCATTGGCGGTCCGCTCGATCTCATCGCGTTGCCGGATCAGGCTGCGGGCTTGTGCGATGACCATGCGGAACATGGCGACCGCGACGGATTCCTCGTCGACCGGCAGTGCAACCGAGGCGCAGGCCGTCTCGTAGATATCGTTGATTAAGCGGGCCTTGGAGACCTTGCGGCCGACCAGTGACCAGGCCTCGCGCGTGAAGGCCTCCTGACCGAGCGTCGTCATGCTGGCCGGTGTCGGAAACCGTTCGAGCAGAGCCAGGAACCAGTCGGACCGGCTGTTGCCCGCAAAACGTTCGATCTCGGGAAAATACAAAGGCAGGTAATGGGTCAGGATGCGGTGCCAGGTCTGCGTCTTCGCCTTGGAAATGGCCTCGTGCGTCTTCGACATCTCCTGCAGGTCGTTGATGCCGGCGGCCAGCGGGTCGACGTAGCGCTGAGTGGCGCCGATCTGGAGCATGTGCAGAATTACCTGGGCGTCTTTGGAATCGTTCTTGTCCCAGCCATTATGCAACGCCTCACGCGTCCGTGCCAAGGCGACCGACGAAATCAGGCGCAGCTCGAAACCCGCAGCTAGCAGTCGGTGCGCCAGCGTACGGTGGTAGTTGCCGGTGGCCTCAAAGCCAACGACGATAGGTCTGCCGATGGCTGCCAGATCGTCCGCGAGGCGGTCGTAATCAGCCTTGGTAGCCATGACTGTCATGCGGCGACGTCGTCCGCCCTCCGGGCGTTCGATCAGCACTTCCTGGCGGTGCTTGGACATATCGATGGCTACCAGCACGGCATCGGCCGGAGTAGAACTGCGCTTGGTCATGGTCGGTCAGTCTCCAAAGTGTTGAGTCGACAACTTCACTTTAGAGACCTGCTGGCCGGTCATGGCCGCCTTGATGAAGCCGTCGGGCGCTACGCGCCCTTGTCTCCATCAAGGCGAATGCTGCCTTCGAGGGGCAGCTTCCCAATGTGCTATGGCAGCGAGTTTATCGCGACGGCCGTCCAGCAATGGCTGGGGCAGATCGGCGTGAAGACGCTCTACATAGCACCGGGATCACCATGGGAGAATGGCTATAATGAAAGCTTCAACGGGTCGCTTCGCGACGAACTGCTCAATGGCGAGATCTTCTACAGCCTCGCGGAGGCCAAGGTGCTGATCGAAGCCTGGCGGCGGCATTACAACACCGTGCGCCCGCACAGCAGCTTGGGTTACCGACCGCCGGCGCCAGAAACGGCGACACCGCCATATCCGGCCTCCGGTTCCGCTTCGCTCCACCTCCATCCGGATATGGCGGCGGCGCGAATAATCCACTAACAAAGAAACCGGTCCACTCGGTGGGGGCAGATCAGGAGCAACAGCTGATATGCTTACAAGACCTTATGATTCTGACCGTCATCCTGAGGGTACAAGCCTGGACTTCATATTCCCGCAGGAATTCGAAACGTCTCTCGAAGCGGCGAGGGCTACAGTTGGTGCGCGCTTTGAAGTCCGGCGGTTTTTCTGGCGAGAACGAAACGAGATCGTCTTCACGCCGCCCTGCAGCTATTTCGAATTGACCCGCTTCCCGTCTATGGGCAGATATCTCGCATCTGCTCGCGACTTTTGCGAGCAGGGCGAGGTACGCTTTTATCCGGCCGCGTGTCCGTTCCAAATGCATTGGCAGGAACGCGAGCAAAGATCGCTATTTTGCAGAATAGATATTCCCGCGATCACTGGATTGCCCATGGAACTTTCCAATCAACAATTGCGCGACACCATAGACATGCGCAATCCCCATGTCAGAGCACTGCTTCTAAGGGCCCAGCAGGAACTGGTGGCGCCGGGGCTGTGTTCGCAACTCATTCTGGATTCGATCAGCGTCGGCCTCGCAGCCGAAATGGTGCAGCAATTCGGTCCAGAAAGCCAACCAGAGTTCACCAGTCGCCGGACGTTCGACCAGCGCTATCTGGCTGGCCTTGTTGCACATATCCGGGAGCAGCCCGGCAGGGTCGAGATCGGGCAGTTGGCGGCGGAACGCGGCATCAGCGTCCGTCATTATGAACGCCTGTTCCGCACCGCGACGGGCGAAAGTCCCGCAGCCTTTTGTCGTCGTCATATGCTCGCTCTGGCGAAGGACCTACTGATGGACCGATCGCTTCTGGTCAAGGAGATCGCCTATCGCTGTGGTTTCGCCAATACGGCAAGCTTCAGTGTGGCGTTCCGCCAGATAGAAGGGTGTTCGCCGCGGCAATTCCGTGACCGGCTTTTGATCCACTGAGCGCCCACTGATGTAGCCGCAATTTTCGACATCTGTTTCCGATAGGCGACATCGATGGCACCTGGGCTTTTCATCGGTGTCTGGACCAGTCATCCTGCCCAAAATGGTCGTCAGACCAGTTTGAGAGAGGATGGCAATGACATTTGAATTTCCGGACGCGGACGCGCTGTTGGCGCAGTATCCGCTGCCCGATTATTTACGCGACAATGTGCGGCCGGGGCTGGAGCAACTGCTTGCCTCAATGGCGGAAGACCGGGCACTTAACGCCAATGGCCATGTGCGTGCACTGCATATCATTGCCGATGACTTGTCCCGGCTGAAGGCGATCGCCGACGACCGAGCGCGCTATCCTGACATTGCCGATGTCGAAATCAGGCAGCCGCTTTTCATCCTCGGCCTCCCCCGGTGCGGCACCAGTTTCCTGCACGCCCTGATGGAAGGCGACCCGCAGATCCGCACGCCGCTGATGTGGGAAGTGGCCGAACCATCGCCTCCTCCCGAAGCGGCAACCGCCGACACGGACCCGCGCATCTCCCGGTTCGACGAACATTTGCGCGCGCAATTGGGCGGTGATGCCGACGAATTGCTCAAAGCCCATCCGCTGGGCGCCAAAATCCCGCAGGAATGCGGATCGTTCATGACGACCTCCTTTCAGAGCAGCAATCCGTGCATGTTCCAGCATCTCCCGCGCTTCTACGACTGGTTCAAGGGCATCGACGCGACCTTTCGCTACGAGGTCCACAAGATGTGGCTTCAGCATCTGGGTTGGCGGCATCCCGGCAGGCATTGGGTGCTCAAGATTCAGGAGCATATGTATAAGCTCCCCGCGCTGCGTAGCGTCTATCCCGATGCGATCTTCATTCAGCCCCATCGCGACCCGACCACCGTCATCGCCTCGATCTCCCAACTGATCAGCGTCATTCGTGGACCGTCCTACGACCAACTCGATCTGCATGCGCTGGGCGCCGAGTTCCTGCAACTCTGGTGGGATGGGGTGAAGTTCTGCATGGATTATCGCAGGGCGCATCCGGACCTGCCGATTTACGACATGCGATACAAGGACATCGTCGCCGACCCGGTCTCGACCATCCGGGCCGCCTATGACCATTTCGGCTGGGATTTCACGCCGGAGTCGGAAAAGGGCATGCTGGGCTGGCTGCGGGAGAATCCGGCGGGCAAGCATGGGCCGCGCAGCTATAGTCTGGCCGATTACGGTCTGACCGCCGAACAGGTGAGCGACAGGTTCGCCGAATATATCGAGACCTACCATGCCTATCTCTGAAACGTCCCAGTGGCGCGCCTGGCTGGAGCGGATGGTGGGGGCGGAAGGCATGCTGGACAGGCTGGCCGATCCCGATGATCCACAGGCCCGGGCCGAGGCGCACCGCCTGTTGTTCGCTATCCTCGCCACCGGCTATCAGACGGCCTTCGCCGATCCCGATCATCCCGATTTCGTACCCTCGGTCAGCAGCATCCTCAACACGGTCGGGGTCAATCCCGATTTCATCTATGGCGCGGCGCGGATCGACGGCAGCGGCGTCTACAGGCTGTCGGGCACGCGGGGGGACGGGGTTTTCGTGTTCCTTGATCTGGTCGCGGGCGGTCTGGGACCGATGGAAGATCTCGGGCCTTCGGTGGGCATGATCGATCTGGATGCCTGCACATTGGGACCGGACGGGGCGTTCGACATCGTGTTGGGCGGGGAGCGGCCGGATCATGCGGGCGACTGGTTTCCGCTAGACCCGCGCGCGGTCACGATCGGCTTGCGCCATGCCTATTATGACTGGGGCGTGGGGCGCGATCTACGCATCGCGATCGAACGGGTCGACCGGCGCGTGGGCGGCGGTCCGGTGCCCGCAGCCGAGATCGTCCATCGGCTCGATCGCCTGTCAGCGTTCGTCGAACGCTATGCCGCATTCGCCCTGGGTTATGGCCAGCGGCAGCGGGCGCAGGGCTTCGTCAACAGGCTGGAATATGATGACTGGGCCGGTCGCGGCGGCGTGGCCGGGCAGCATTATTATCAGGGCATCTTCCGGTTGGAGCCGGGGGAGGCGATGATCATCGACACGGCGGTGCCCGATCAGGTGCGTTACTGGAACGTCCAGCTCAACGATCCGCTGTGGAACACGATCGACTGGATGAACCATCAGAGCAGCCTCAACGCGGCGCAGGCGCGTCTGGACGGCGACGGCCGCTTCCGGGCCGTCATCGCACTGGACGATCCGGGCGTGCCCAACTGGCTTGATCCGGCCGGACGCAATGAAGGATCGCTGATGCTGCGCTGGACCGGCGCGAGTTCCGGGCCGGAGCCGACGCTCAGGATCGTGCCGGCTGCGGAACTCCGTTCGCATCTTCCCGCCGACACGCCGCTTGTCACGCCGGAGCAGCGGGATGAGATGATCCGTAACCGTCGGCGCGGCGCGCAATGGCGACGGCGCTGGTGAGGGGATCAACCCCATCCGGGGAAAGGTTGGCCACGCCTTAATCACCCTTATGGCAGACATCAGCGTGGCATTCTAACCCCGCCGACGGCCCGTTTTGGAAGAGGATATGCGGATGGACTTTGCAGGCAAGGTCGTACTGGTCACCGGCGCCGGGTCGGGCCTGGGCTGCGCGGCGAGCCTCGCCTTCGCGCGGGAAGGCGCGGCACTGTGCCTTGTCGGGCGCAGCCGAGCCAAGCTGGAAGAGACCGGGCGGTTGATCCGCGACGCGGGTGGCCGGTGTGTCGAGCTGGCTTGCGATCTTGGCGAGCCGCATGGCTGTAGGGAGGCTATCGAAGGGGCGATGACGGCATTCGGCCGGCTGGATGTGCTGTGCAATATCGCCGCCGATGTCATGTTTCACCGATTGGCGGACATCAAGGAGGAGGAATGGAACCGGACCATTGCCTCCAACCTGTCCGGCCCCTTCTTTCTCATGCAGGCGGCCATGCCGCACCTGATCGAGAGCGGCGGGAATATCATCTGCGTGGCCTCCACCGCCGGTTTCATGGGGCAGGCCTATCTGGCGCCGTATACCGCCTCCAAATTCGGACTGGTCGGTTTGACGTTGTCGCTCGCGATGGAGATGATGGACAGTCCCGTGCGGATCAACATCCTCTCGCCTGGCCCGATGCGGACGGAAATGACACAGGGCATGTCCTTCCCCGATTTCGCCGATCCCCGGCTCCTCGCGCGCTACACCGGCATGCGGCCGCCCTGTCCGCCCGAGGATGTGGCCGAGCCGCTTCTGTTCCTGGCTTCCGATCGGGCGCGTCATGTGCATGGCGCCTGCTGGGCGGTCGACGGCGGCATTACCGCAGGTTAGGCAGCGGCTCTATCCGCCGATAGGATAGAAGACCGACTTTTGATTTTGATATTCGTGCAGCCAGTCGGGACCATATTCCCGGCCCACGCCCGAGCGTTTGTAGCCGCCGATGGGCGCATAGGTCATACGCCCAGTGCCACCATTGAGCATGACGCTGCCCGCACGGATATGCATCGCCATCTCATAGCCTTTGGCAGCGTCTGCGGTTTCGATGCCACCATTCAGGCCATAACGGCTGTCGTTGGCGATGCGGATCGCCTCTTCGTCGGTATCGAAGCCGATGACGCAGCCGACCGGACCGAACACCTCTTCCTGGGCGATCGTCATCTTGTTGTCGACATCGTCGAAGATCGTGATGTCGGTGAAGAAGCCCTTGTCGAGACCGGCCGGACGCCCGCCGCCATGCACGATCCGCGCGCCCTCGTCGCGGCCGATGGTGATCAGTCTTTCGACCTTTTCCCGCTGGGATTCGCGGATCAGCGGCCCCATCGCCACGGTGGGATCGGCAGGATCGCCGATTTTGAACTGGCTGGCGATGGCACAGGCGGTTTCGACGAACGCTTTCCTGATGCTGTTATGGACGACGAGGCGCGTGAGCAGGGCGCAGCCCTGGCCCGCATTGACCGAGAGCACTGCAACCGCCATGCCCGCGGCGCGGGCGATGTCGGCATCCTGGCGGACGATCAGTGCGGACTTTCCACCGAGTTCCAGATGCACGCGCTTCAATGTGGGGGCGGCTTGCGCCATGATAGCGGCGCCTACGCCTTCGGATCCGGTGAAGGTGACGAGATCGACGCGCGGATCGCAGGTCAGGGTCGTGCCAACCTCCGGTCCGCCGGTAACGATGTTCAGCACGCCTTTGGGCAGGCCGATCTCTTCGGCGATCTCCCCGAACAGCAGCGCGGAAAAGGGTGTGAAGGGCGACGGCTTCAGCACCATCGTATTGCCGGCCAGCAGCGCGGGAACGATCTTCGCCAGATTGATGAGAAAGGGGAAATTATAACCGGTGATGGCCGCGACCACGCCCACCGGTTCGCGCACCACGGTCGTCCCGCCTATTTTCTTCGGCCCGTCGGGATTGAAGGGATCGGGGGTGATGTCGATGGGCAGGCGAACGCTGTCGTCGCGCGTCGAATGTTCGACCGCGGCCAGCAGATGGTCGAGCGGATTAGCGACCTGCATGCCTTGGGTGATGCCCTGTGAACAGCCGACTTCCGCGATGATCAGCGCCGCGATCTGCTGCCTGCGCGCATCCAGTGCGGCATGCATCCGGCGCAGACAGGTCGCGCGTTCGGACATGGCCATGCGTGGCCAGATGCCCGTGTCGAACGCATCGCGCGCGGCTGCGATCGCAGCGTCCACGGCGGCGGCGTTACCCACCGGCGCGTGGCCGATCACCGCTTCGGTGGCGGGATTGATGATGGCGTCGCGTTCGCTCCCGCCATCGACCCAGGCGCCATCGATATAAAGCTTGTCGAACGTCGTGAACGGCACGGTCATGGCATGGTTTCCTGTCTGGGCCGCAGGATCATGTCCGCGGCGTTGAGCGCGATGGCCATGGCCGGCGCATTGGTGTTGCCCGATACGATCGTCGGCATGATGGAGGTATCGACGACGCGCAGGCCGGTGACGCCGCGCACGCGAAGCTGGGGGTCGACGACGGAGGTTTCATCCGCGCCCATGCGGCATGTCCCGCAAATGTGAAAGGATGTGCCGCCAAGGGCCATCGCGTTGGCAAGAATGTCCTCGTCCGCCTCTATGTCGACGGTCTTGCCTGTTTCCTCGACGATCCAGTCCTTGAGCGCGGGCTGTTGCGCCAGGCGACGGAGCCAGCGAAACAGGGCAACGAAATGGCTCCTGTCGGCATCGGTCGCCAGATGATTGGCGTCGATGACCGGCGGGACGTCCGGATCGGCCGAACTTATCCTGACATGGCCCTGGCTGTCGGGCCGCATATAATAAGCAATGATGGTCATGCCGGGATAGGGGTCGAGCGCCACCGCGCCCCTGTCGTCCGTGTGGAAGGAGTAGAGGCCCATGCCGACCTGCGCGTCGGGCCGGTCGAGCGTGGCATCGGTCTTGACGAAGCCGCCCACTTCATGCGCTGCATGGGTCAGCGGCCCAGTCGACCCGAAGGCATAGCGCAAAGCTGACAGGATAAGGCCGACACCGGACAGTTTCTGGTTCAGGCTGTTCCCCCGGACCCTGTAGTTGAAACCCAAATAGCGATGTTCGCGAAGGTTGGCGCCGACACCCGGCGCATCAACGACGATCGGGATGCCAAGCGATTCGAGCAAGGCGCGGGGACCGATGCCCGACAATTGCAGCAGCTTAGGGCTCTGCACCGCGCCTGCGGAAAGAATGATCTCCCGCCGGGCGGCGACCTCCTGCACGCCATCCTTGTTGCGCAGCAGGATACCGCCCGCTCGCTGTCCGTCGAACAGGATACGCAGGGCGTCAGTCTGCGGCAAAACATCCAGATTCGGGCGGCCGCGCACGGGCTTCAGAAAGGCGCGGGAGGCGGAGAAGCGCTTGCCGCGATAGGTGGATGTCGGCTGATAGCCCATGCCGCCCTGGGTCACGGCCGGCATGTCGTTCATGTCGTCCACCCGTTGCGTGCCGGCCTGCTCGGCGGCTGTCAGGAAGGCTTCGCACAGCGGGTCGCCGGAAGGGTGGACGCTGACCTTGAGGGGGCCGCCGGCACCGCGCCACGCCTTGGCGCCCAGCGCATGGTCCTCCAGAGAGACGAAATATCGGCCTATATTCTGCCAGCCCCAGCCTGTGCAGCCTGCCGCTTCCCAGCCATCATAATCGGCCGGAGCGCCCCGCACATAGACCATGCCGTTGACCGAACTGGACCCGCCAACCGCGCGGCCCTTCAGCCATATTTCCTGGGGTGCGTTGCCGCCGGGCGATACGGCGTAATCCCACACATGGGGATTGCCCGGCGCCAGCAGTTTGCCGATACCGCGCGGCATGGCGATCAACGGACTGCTGTCGTCCGGTCCCGCCTCCACCAGCAGTACCTTGACGGTCGGGTCTGCCGACAGTCGATTGGCCAGCACGCAGCCGGAAGACCCCGCCCCGACGATGATATAGTCATAACAATCAGCTGACATGGTCGCTCTTTTCCGGGGCATGGCGCGAGAGAACAACAATGGCTGCCTTGCTTGACCTGTCGGCGGGCAGGAGGCGCTATTTAAGAGGAAGGTCAGCCGAATGCGAGAGGCAGGCCGGGGGCGTCCCAGTCGATACATATGACCTTGCCGGAACTGCCCAGCGTGACGAAGGCCACCCGCCCGTCCTTGCCGCCAAAGCAGATATTGGTCGTGAGGAAATCGCCCGTTTCGATCTGCTGAGGCGTTCCGCCCTCGGGAGGAAAGATCAATATGGCGCCTTGGCCGGGCGAGGCGCAGCAGATGTGTCCGGCGCTATCGACAGCCAAGCTGTCGAGAAATTGACCAGGTCCGGCCCGACCGACGATGCTGTGCCCGTCCGGGGTCGGCGACGCCGTCGTGTCGATTATACCAGGCGCTGACAATCGATAGCGCAGCAGATGCGCTTCATAGGTGAGGGCGACGTAGAGGGTGCGTCCATCTGGCGATAGGCCGACGCCATTCGCCCCATCCAATGGTCCGGCGACCAGTCGGATGTCCGACCCGTCGGCCTTGGCATAATAAAGGCCACCCCGCATTCGCGCCGCGCCGCGATCCCTGCCGAAATCGGTGAACCAAAATCCGCCCGTTTCGTCAAAGACGAGGTCGTTCGGTCCCCAGAAGGGAGTAGCTTCGGTGGATGCGTATAAGGTTTCGAAAGCGCCGGTGACGGGATCTACGACTTGAATAGTGCCGGGTGGCGTATCAAGAGGCGCCTCGATCGGCAGGAGGTCGCCGTTCGGCAGGATCATCTTTTCGAAACCGCCATTGTTGCAGACATAAATCCGCCCGTCGGGACCGATCGCCGCGCCATTGGGACCGCCGCCCAGATCGGCGAGGGTGGTGCGCGCACCGTCCGGGCCAAGGCGGGACAGGCGACCGCCGAGTACTTCCACCAGCAGCAGGCCGCCATCCGGCCGCGCAATCGGTCCCTCAGGCATCAGCAGCCCGTTTGCAAAGCAGGTCATCTCGTCCTCTCCCCACATGACCGAAGGTATCTGCGGACCGTCCTTATCCTCATATCTGGTGGATATCGGCGTGATCGGACATCGGACCCACCTTTCGACAGGTAATTGAAAGCGCGGATTGGCGTCTAATCCGCCTCACACCTGATCCATCGGGGAAATGCGGAGGGGATGGCGGCATAGTGCCCAGACAGATCGGCATATTCAACTGCCAGAAAAGCGCGATCGTCGAGCATTGGCGCGCGGGGCAGGGCGTCAGCTATCCATCGTTGATCTCATGAACAGGACAGGCTGGCGACAGACCGGCTTTCAAAGACAATGGTCATCCTTTGACCGCCAGGGAGGAGAAAAATGAAGATAACCGGTTTCATGCTGCCGATAGGGTTGCTGCTGACGACATCGGAAATGGCATTGGCGCAGTCGTCGAACGCCGCGCCGCAGGAGGGCGCTACCAGCGACATCGTGGTGACGGCGCGCCGCACCGCCGAGAATATTCAGGAGACGCCGGTTTCGGTCGTGGCTTTCGGCGCGGATTCGCTGCGGCAGGCCAATATCCGCGATACGCAGGATCTGCTGATCAAGACGCCGGGCGTATTCCTGGCGGGTTCGGGCGGGCGCGAGAACAGCAATTTCTCCATTCGTGGCCAGTCCAAGGCGCTGGCCGGCAACAGCGCCCCGGGCGTCATCAGCTATTTGGCCGAAGTGCCGTCTCCTACGGTCGGGTCCAGCATTCCGACCTATGATCTCTCGTCCGTTCAGGTGCTCAAGGGGCCGCAGGGGACGCTGTTCGGCCGTAACACCACTGGCGGCGCGATCCTCTATTATCCGATGGCGCCGGACTATAAGCTGGGGGGATATGCCAAGGCGTCCTACGGCAATTACGACGCCCGGCTGCTGGAAGCCGCCGTCAATATACCGCTGACGTCCGACACGCTGGCCATCCGCATCGCCGGCCAGATCCAGAAGCGCGATGGCTGGACCAAGAATATCGGCATCGGCGGCGACCCCGACGACCTCAATTCGCAAGCGATCCGCGGCTCTATCCTGTTCGAGCCGAGCGCCGCGTTCCGCAACACGCTCATCGTCGATTATTACCATAATGATGCGGTCGGCGGCGCGTCGGTGTTGACGAATGTGCTGCCCGGTCCCAACGGGCTGACGGCGACGGGCACGGCGGCGGCGGCTCTGGCGCAACTGGCCTTGCAGCGCGCGCGCGGGCCGCGCGTAATCAATTCGGACGTCGACGCGTTCGAAAAGGTCAAGCGTTTCGGCATCACCAACCGGACCGAGTTCGATCTGTCGGATGACTTCACCTTCGTCAATATCTTCGGCTATCGGCGCACCAAGGTCGACTATTATTCCAGCGTGGATGGACTGCCCACCTTGATCGCTGATGGAAGCGGCGCGATCCCTGCCGGGCTTCCGGTGACGATCGTGGGTGGGCGCCAGACATCCGACGTCCGGCAGATCAGCGACGAAGTGCAATTGAAGGGATCGGCACTCGGCAATCGTCTCGACTGGCTGGTCGGGGCCTTCTACCTGGACAGCAAGCCGCTCGGGCCGTCGGGCACTTATATTCCGGTCTTCACCCTACCCGGTATTACCGATGCTCGCTTCAACTATAGTTTTTACAGCGAAAAGAGCCGGGCGCTGTTCGGCAATGTCAATTATGAAATCGCCGACGGCCTGCGCGTCAATCTGGGCGTACGTCACACCTGGGACAAGATCGAGGCCTGCGTTGGCGGCGGCCTGAGCAATCAGCCTGTCGTTTCACCGGAAGAATGCGCGGACGGCGCGGCAACGATCCGCAATTCGAGCGTCAACAAGACCTCGTCCAAGGCGCTGACCTGGCAACTGGGCGTCGACTGGAAGGCGTCGGATGCGATCTTCCTCTATGCGATCACGCGCCGGGGCTATCGAGCTGGCGGCATTAACAGCCCGACGCTGGCCGGGCGGCTGGCGCCCTTCCAGTCCTTCGCCCCGGAAAAGGTGACGGATGTGGAGGTCGGTATCCGCTCCGACTTCACCGTGGGCGACGTCAAGCTGCAGTTCAACGCATCACCCTTTGTCGGCTGGTATAATAATGTGCAGGTGCCGATTTCGGGCCTCAACACCCAGGCGAGCTGCAGCACGACCACGCCGGGCGGGATCAATCCGCCAAAATCACCGGACGGCGATTGCGACGCCAGCAACGATCCAAGCGGCGGGACGCTGCTCGTCAACGCCGGCAAGACCCGGGTGGCGGGCATCGACCTTTCGACCCGTATCCAGCCGACATCGACCTTGTCCCTCGACGCCGGTGCGACCTTCCTGGACCTCAAGTCGCGGTCGCTGACGGTGCCTGCGGATCTCCAATCCTATCTTGCAGCGCTCAAGGTGCCGTTCAATCTGGTTGCAAAGACGACGGTTACGGCTGGCGTGCGCTGGACGTTGCCAGTGCCGCCATCGCTGGCGGAAACCGTGTTCAGCCTGGACTATTATCATTCCAGCAAGGTACGGTCTTCGGACCAGGTCCTGCCCGCCTATGACTTGGTCAACGGACGGCTGGACCTGAACGGCGTTGGCGGCAGCAACGCCGACATCAGCTTTTTCGTGCGCAACCTGTTCGACAAGAAATATCTGGCGTCGAGCAATGTCGGATCGGCCGCGCTCGGGATATTCAGTGGATTCTATGGCGCGCCGAGGACCTATGGCGTGGAGGTTCGCTATCGGTTTGGCGATTGAGGGCAGGCACTAAAAACGGTGCGTCAGCCCGATCTTTCCGCAACGGCCGCCCGGCCCATAAAAGGCGCATGGCGCACCGGCCATAATGGACAGAAAAAGACTATGGAGAGGACCGTCGATGGCGCAGACCGAAGCCGATCAGGATCAGGCCGAAAGCCGCGAACAGCTCAGCCGATGGCTTGAGGATGTCCTGGGTTGTTCTGAAGTCGTGCTCGAAAAACAGCGGCGCTGGCGCCCGGTCTGGCGCGCCAGCGCGCAGCAAAATGGTGTGAAGCGCGACTTTCTGCTCAAGGGCGACCGCACCTGGCCGACCCATCCCTATCCGCTTGTGTATGAAATGGGCATGCAGCGCGCACTGCATGAAAATGGCATTCCCATTCCCGCCATATTGGGCATGTGCGACCAACCCAACACCATCGTGATGGAATGGATAGAAGGCGGCCGGGATCCCGGCCTGGTCCAGGAGGCGATCGAAAGCGCGTCGGTGATGACCGAGGATCGGTGGGCCGCATCGCTACGCTATATGGAGATATTGGCTGACATCCACAGCCTGCCAAGTCAGGCTTTCATCGAAGGCGGAGCCCATTTGCCGCAGAGTGCGCGCGAGATCGCCCTGCATAATTTCGAACGCTTTCATGCCATGACGGTCGAGCAGGGCATCACCGATCCGCTGCTGGAATTTTGCGCGCGATGGCTGCGCCGAAACTATCCCCGACATCGGGAATCCATCTCCTTCGTCACGGGCGATTGCGGCCAGTTCCTTTCGGACGGTACTCAGGTTACCGGCATATTGGATGTGGAAATCGGTCATCTAGGCGATCCCATGCGCGATCTCGCGTGCTTCCGGGGGCGCCACCCGATCGAGAATATGGGCGACGTCGCCGCTCTATTCCGTCACTATGAAACGGCGATCGGCGTACCTCTCGATTTTGACGCGATCGCCTATCACACCGTGTCCTTCCTCGCCGAAGCCATTTACGGTCCCCTGTTCGGGATGCACGAAAAGGGGCGCGGCGGCGATTGGGTCGAGGCAGCGGTACAGGTGTCGATGATCGGACGGCGATGTATGGAGGCGTTGGCCGAGATATTGGGCGTGGCGCTCGACGACATTGCGCTTCCGCCGCCCGCCGCCGTCGACCAGAATGATCTGGCACTTCATAAATTGCAGGCGGAGATCGAACGTCTGCCGGAAAGCGGATCGCTACAGGGCTGGCAACGTAATATCCTTGCCTCGATCCCTCACTATCTGCGGAACCAGCTGCGCTATCGCGATTGGCTGCGGGAAGAGGATGGCAAGGACGTCGAGGCGCTGCTGGGTACGGCCTATGCCGATGCCGCCGCGGGTGAGGCCGCATTGATGCGCTTCATCGAAAAGAGCACGCCTGCCGACCATGCCGCCCTGACGCGCTTCTTTCACCGGCGGATGCTGCGACAATGCCTGGTGATCGCAGGTCCCGATGCGCCTGCCGATCATCTTGTTCTGGTGCCCATGGAGCCCTTGCTACGGGGGTAAGTGCGTGGGCCTCTGGGTCAGGATACCTATCCGACGGTATGTGTCTTCTGCGTATGAAACGATAAAATTCGGAGGGTGAAATAACCGGCGACGGCGAAACGGTAAAGTACTTAATATACTGCCCAATATCGCACTGATCTAGTTTTCAAGATCATATTCGCGGCCTTAGATCGGTAATATAATATAAGTATATAATATTTCTTCTCTTAGTGCCATTAATATAAATGCATAAAAATAATAATAAAAATGGTAATTAAATTCCGTTATTTAATAATATTAATAGTGGAGGGGATGAAATGGTTAAAATATTCCGCGCAATCCTGATGGCCGGCACGGTATTGGGTGTCGGTGGTGCAGGCGTAAGCCACGCGGCAGAAGCGGTCGAGCAAAGTGCGAGCGGTGATGACAATAGCGGCGTGCGCGACATCATCGTGACGGCTCGCCGCACGTCGGAAAATCTTCAGACGGTTCCCGTTGCCGTCACGGCGCTCGATCCGACTGCGCTGCTTGAACGGCAGATTGTCGAAGTGGCGGATGTGGGCCGGGCGGCGCCGGGTTTGTCGGTGCAATCCGGTGGCACCGGCAACGCATCGCTCATATATCTCGCCATCCGTGGCAATGCGCAGAACAGCCCTAACTCATTTTCCGATCCTGCGGTCGGCATCTATGTCGATGGCGTCTATTATGGGCGACCTATCGCCGGGAATCTCGGACTTCTCGATCTGGCTTCGGTCGAGGTCTTGCGCGGAACCCAGGGAACCTTGTTCGGACGCAACACGACGGGTGGCGCCCTCAACATGACAACTGTGCAGCCGGATGGAAATTTCGGCGGCTATGTAACCGGACGTATCGGTAACTATGAAAGCTGGTCCATCGAATCCGCGCTGACCTTGCCGATTTCGGGCGATGAATTGTCCTTGCGCTTGGCTGGCCGCTATGGCGAGAGGGGCAAGGGTTTTGGCGACAATCCGATAAGAGGGGTCGATGCGGCCCGTATCGATCACGACATCGCGGGCCGTGCCACGCTGAACTGGGAGCCGTCCGCGATCCCGATGACCGTATCCCTGTCGGCCGACTATGCCAATATCAAAGATACATACAATAACGTCGCTCTGCGCGGTATCAACCCGACCGGACCGGCGCTCGCACTATATTCCGGTCAATTCGACATCGCCAGCTTCCTTCAGAGCAAGAGCCGCTTTTACAGAACATATAATGATCCCGACACGGGCAACGCCAACATCGATACGCCATATAATTATAACAAGACGTGGGGTGTCCGTGCGACCATCGAATATGATCTGGGCGACGTTAAGATCAAATCGATAACGGCCTATCGCGAGGCGGATACCGGGGATGGTACCGATCTTGACGGCACGCCCGCCAAGATCGCATCTTATGCGAGCGACTATTCGCAAAAGCAGCGTAGCGAGGAACTGCAATTCTCCGGTAACCTGGGGAAGCTGGAGTTCATTTTCGGCGGTTTCTATTTCAAGGAAACGGGCGATGAGCAGTCCCAGTCGCTCGTCTTCCAGGATACCGACTTCGGTTTCAACCTGGCCCCGGCCAATACCAACCTGGCCACATACAAGTCGGAATCGAAAGCCTTGTTCGCCCAAGTCAACTACAGCCTGACCGAACGGCTGCGCGTGACCGGCGGATTCCGCTATACCTGGGACAAGCGTTCGATCAACCGCATGGGCTATATCGGAGGAATTCCGGGCTTTTCCGGTTCGTTCCTCTCCAACGGCCGACTGATCACGTTGCCCGCTACGGGGCTATGCGCCGTGGGTGCTAATGCAAATCTGGTCGCCCCCGGTCCGGATTGCACGGATCCTGTGACGGCCAAATTTGATTATCCCGCCTGGCTTGCCAGCATCGACTACGAACTGGGAGACGGCAAGCTCATCTATGCAAAGACGGGTGGCGCCGCACTGGCCGGCGGTCTCAATTCGCGTCCGACCCCGCCCGATGCGAGTTCCTTTGCGCCGGAAAAGGTGAAGGATGCCGAGATCGGCTTCAAGGGCGACTTTTTCGATCGGCATCTGCGAACTAATTTTGCTGGATTCTACATTTGGCGCAACGGCGCCCAGAATGTCGTCAATGCCCTGGTTGGCGCTAATCTGACCCAGTTCGTTCAGAATGCAGGCGATGTGAAGGCCTATGGCCTTGAATTTGAAGGTACGCTCATTCCGTGGCAGGGCATGGAATTGAGCGGCGCCTTGTCCTGGCTTAAGCCGAAATATGCTGCGGGATCATTCACTGCGGCGGGCCTGGGCGGTACGGTAGATCGTAGCGGTGAGGTCGTTCCGCGCGCGCCGCGCTGGACCTGGAACATCGGCGCGACGCAGCGTTTCCCGGTCAAAGGCGGCGAAATTGCGCTGCATGCCGACTATGCCTACACTTCTGCCGTTTACCAGGACTATGCCACTGCGGATTTGACGACACCGGCGCTCAACGATGGTGTGAACGATGCGGCGGAGCGTGCGGCGGCTATCAGCTTCATCGATACGCAGAACAGCTTCAGTCGGCTCAAGGCCTATGGCGTGCTGAACGGAAGCCTGAATTTCAAGCTCGACGGCGGAATGGAGTTCACCCTTTGGGGGCGCAACCTGACGCAGGCAAAATATTATAACGCCATATTCAACGGTTATGGCACCTTCGGCACCGCGATCGGCTTTACCGCAGCGCCGCGCACATGGGGCGCAACGGTTTCCTATCGCTTCTGACATAGGGGCATGGGTGATGTGGCTTCGTCCACTTCACTCATGGATCCGATCCGGCCTGTGTGAACGATCCTATCTTTCGTCAGGAGTTCCATCGCTGATCTGCTGCATAACTGCCCGGTCAAGAAACGAGCAGTTATGCCGTATTTCAAGGTCCAGGGTCGAAAAATGGATATCAGTCAATCGGTGGACAGTGGCGACAAGGCTTTGATCATATTGCAAAGCCTGGTCTGCTATTTGCGTGAAAAGAACATTCTTTCACGATGCGATATCGAAGAATTGTGCGAGCGTGTCGAGGCGCGTGAAAAGGAATTTCCCTGCGAGCAACACCAGGCTGCAGCTGCTGCGAAGGATATGCGCGATCTGGGCGAATATTGCGGGAAGCGATATGGCGGGAAACGGCGTCGCTGCCTGTAAGATGCCGATCGACTGGATCATGATGCGGTCCTGCGTGGCGCGACTTTGCCAAGCGGCGGCCCGCAGATCGACATGGCGGGCGCGCGGACTGCGATCATCGTAAATCCCCCTTTGCCAGCATTTTGCGCACTATCCGGGAAATCGACGGGGAGCCATATGGGAAGGAATATGTCTCCGGCGCGACATCCGTCGTCCCGGCGATAGTCGTGGCGGAGGCATAGTGTGCAGTGTTGGCATAGCTTTCATTACAGTCGATAAAAATGAAATAGGATGAGTGATGCACAATCCGTCAATAGTGGATGCAGGTCCGCAACCGATAGCGGAAAACGCATCGCTTTCCGCCGGCAGGCGACCACTGTTATCGTGGACAATTGTGGCGCTGTTTCTACTCAATTGCCTCAATTATATTGATCGACTGCTCTTCTCGGTCGCCCAGGAAATGATCAAGGTCGATCTCCATCTCAGCGATTTTCAGCTGGGCTTGATTGGCGGACCCGCCTTCGCCATACTCTACACGGTCTTCAGTTTCCCGATCGCGCGCGCGGCGGACCGCGGTCGCCGGGTGGGGATCATCGCCATTTCGCTGACATTGTGGAGCGCCATGACGGCCTTTTGCGGAATTGCAGCCAATTTCGTCCAGATGCTCGTCGGGCGAGCCGCCGTCAGCATTGGCGAAGCAGGATGCACGCCGGCATCGCATTCTCTGATCTCCGACGCATTCCCCGCGCGACGTCGAACGACCGCCATTGCCATCTTCGCGGTCGCTGGTCCCTTCGGCGCCATCGTCGCAGCGGTGGGCGGGGGTGCTCTGATCGCCGCTTATGGGTGGCGCACGGCTTTCCTAATCTGCGGGATGGCAGGCATCGTCATCGCTCTACTGTTCCGCGCCACCGTGCCGGAACCGCCGCGCAGCCAGCTCCGATCGCATCATGCCGCGTCTTTCATCGACACAGTCCGCCAGTTGCTGGCCCGGCGCAGCTTCGCCCTGGTGGCCGTCGCGGGGGGCGTCGCCGGGATCGGCAGCTATGCCAATCAACAATATATGGTATCCTTTCTGATGCGCGGACATGGTCTGTCCCTGGCCAATGCTTCGGCACTGATGGGGTTGGTGATCGGTGGCGTCGGCATCGTCTTCACGCTGCTGGGCGGCCCGATGATGGACCTGGGTGCGCGCCGCTGCCCGCGAATCAAGGCCTGGTTGCCTTCCTTAGGATTGCTCTGGTGTGGGGCGCTATATGCCTTCGCTTTTCAGATTCCGACGGTTGGCCTTGCGGTGGCGTTGATGGTGCTCGGATCCATGGGGCAGCATTTCTACATGCCTGCCATGTATGCGCACGGACAGGATGTGGCGCCCCCGCATATGCGCGCCATGGCCTCCGCCGTGATTATCGCCACAAGTTCCATATTAGGCTATGGATTGGGTCCGCCGCTGATCGGCCTTACCAGCGACATATTGGGGGAAAGTGCGCGGGTGTCGGCAGGCCTCAGCCTGGCCGAATGCGCCAAGCGGGCCGTCGCGGCCTGCGAGGCGGCAAGCGCGCAGGGGCTGCGCCTGTCGCTCAGCCTGGGATCCTGCTTCTTCATACTGGCCGCCGGTCTGTTTGCATTGGCGAGCCGATGGGTAGTCGCGGACGTGCACGACCATGATCGGCACTGACTTGCCATTCGCGATCTACAGGGAAATAATGATCCTGCGCTTCAGGATCGAGCCAAGATTTGATCGATGGCGAGGAGGTTGAGGATGCGACATGAAGCCGATCTTGGTCCGCCGCTTTGTGCCCCGCACACTGCATCGCATTTCCATGTGGAACGGCGGTTCCATGCGAATGGCATTTTCGCCGATATCCGTCACTTCGGATGGACCCAGAGCAGCCGATCGGTTTTTCAACCTGATTCCTACTATCTGGATTTTTCCATCGGCCCGCGCTGCCCCACTGCTCGTTTCTTCAACAGCGAACGCGAACTGGCAGACCCGCCAGGCGATGTCGTCTTCCTGCCCAAGGGTGGCGCATTTGCGACCCTGAGCGAACCGGGCGAACACAGCCTGCTGTGTCTGACATTTGAAAACGACCGGGCGATGCAACTGTTCGAGGATGACAGCGTCGCCGATCTGGCTGCATGTCAGGATGTTCAGATCGGTCGGGTGCGTCAGGGACTTGCCCGTCTGGTGGAGGAATTGCGCAACCCTGGCTTTGGGCAGGATATATTGCTCGAAAGTATGGCGCTGATGCTCGTCGTCGAACTGTGCCGGCATTTTCGCCACGCCCAATATGATCGTAGCGCACATGGACAGATGCCCGGCTGGCGCTTGCGTCGCATCAAGGATAAGATAGAGGCCGATCTGGCCGAGATGCTTTCGGTAGCCGATCTGGCCGCCGAAATTCGTACCAGCCCGCGCCACTTGATTCGGACTTTCCGGGCCACCACCGGCATAACCCTGACCGATTATATCGCCAGCCGCCGGATCGCGCGTGCGCAAGACCTGCTTGTCCGCGACGAGGCGATGATCAAGGTAATCGCCGGCAAATGCGGCTTCCAGAGCGCCGCCGCTTTCTCGGCAGCCTTCCGCAAGGCGACCGGCATGACGCCACGCGAATATCGCGAAGACCGTGGCGCATCGCGTTGAGCCCGCCTCTCAACTAATACTCCATCCTCAACCCATCTGTTGCATCATGTCCCCCTGGCGATGTTTGGGCGCTCCGGCGGTAGGCATCGGCATTGCGGGGAGCGCCCCGCCGTCGCCACAATCCGTCCCCGACAGAAAGGCGGATTTTCTCCATGACCAGCTATCTCGATCGACTGATCGCCGATCCCACCAGTTTCCATGACGCGCCCTATGCGCAGGCTTTCACGCTCAGCCGCGAGGAGATCGACAGGCTGCATTTGGAAGGCGCGCGCAAGCGCTTTGCCGAATTGCGGCCGGGCCTGTCGGTGCTGGACAAGCTGGCGCGGGAGCAGGGCATCGAGACCATCGAGACGATCGACGATCTGGCGCCACTTCTGTTTCCGCACACCGTCTACAAATCCTATCCGATCAGCTATCTGGAGCGCAGCCGCTTCGACAAGCTCACCAAATGGCTCGCTGGCCTGACGACCAGCGACATTTCTCATGTCGATGCCAGCGGTATCGAGACGATCGACGACTGGATCGACCTGCTCGACGCGGAAACAGACCTGACCGTCCAGCATACGTCGGGCACCACAGGTAAGCTGAGCTTCGTCCCCCGCAGCAAGAAGCAGTGGCGCGAGACGATCGTCCATTCCGGGGTCATCATCCGCGACTGGTGGCCGGACCGGGGTCGGGACATTGTGAAGGACGGGATGCCGATCATCATTCCGGGCTATCGTTATGGCGCGGCCGCGATGCAGCGCGGCAACGGCATCCAGGTCGATCTCTATGCCAAGGGCGAGGAAAACACCTTGTTCCTCTATCCCAATGCCCGGTTCAGCGCCGACATCGCGTCACTGGGCGGCCGTCTTGGCGCGGCAGAGGCGCGGGGTGAGGCGGGCATGATCGACATTCCGCCGGTCCTGCTGGAACGGCGGGAGGCGCTGCTGGAGCTGGAGCGGCGTCGGCCCGACGATCTCAAGCATTTCTTCAGCGAGGCGCAGCGACGCTTCGGTGGGCGCGACGTCTATGTGACGGCGATGTGGGCGATCCTCTACGACTGGGCGGAGGAGGGGCTGAAGCGCGGCCTCAAGAACGTCTTCGGCAAGGGCAGCGTGCTCCTGACCGGCGGTGGCAAGAAGGGCAAGGAACTGCCCGACGACTGGCGCGAGCGCGTGCTCGAGTTTCTGGGTTTCGATACCATCTATGAAATGTACGCCACATCCGAACAGATGGGTCTGTCGATGATGTGCGAGCATGGCCATTATCACATCCCGCCGATCCAGATCCCGTTCCTCCTCGACCCGGCGACGGGCAAGCCCTTGCCCCGCAAGGACGGCCTGACCGGCCGCTTCGCCTCGTTCGACCTGATGCCCAACACCTATTGGGCCGGGCTGGTGACGGGGGACGAGATCACGCTGGCGGGCTGGGAAAAGCCCTGCGCCTGCGGCCGCACCGGGCCGCACGTCATTCCGCCGGTACGCCGCTACAGCGAGAAGGAAGGCGGCGACGACCGCATCGTCTGCGCCGGCGCGCCCGAAGCGCACGACCGCGCTCTCGAATTTCTTGCCGAACTGTCGATGTGAGTAGAGCCATGACTGATCCATTCCGCGTGCCCCTGATCATCCGGGGCCAGATTATCGATGATGCCGACATCGATTATGGCGGCCGCCGGGGCGGTGTCAGCTTTTCGGCGCCGGACATCGCCAGGCATGTCGCGCACCTGCCCTTGCGCACGCCTTCGGCCATGGCCGATCTCTATGCACTGAGCTTTGAGGAGATACTCGATTTCCTCGTTGCTTTGGGACAGCGGCTCGATTTCGGTCAGAACCGGCATTTGCAGGAGGCGTTTCGCCTGTCCTGCCTGACCTCCGGTCTGTCGGAGAGCATATTGCGCGTCCATTTCCAGCATATCGGCGCGGCTTTCGATCGGACCGAAATGCGGCGGATGATGGAACGCTCCTGCGGCGTCGAATATCTGGAAGGCTGGGTGGATCAGGGGGCTGGCAGATTTTCCGGCCTCACCGCCCGCACGCGCGCCTTCGGTGCGCGGACCGTGCATGTCATCGCCGGCAATGCACCGATCGTGTCGATCCTGACGGTGATCCGCAATGCACTGACCCGGTCCGATGCGATCATCAAGCTGCCATCCAACGATCCGCTGACGGCCGCTGCACTGGTGCGCACCATGGTCGAGATGGACCCCGACCATCCGCTGTCGAAACATGTCTCCGTCGCCTATTGGAAAGGCGGCGACGATCAGGTGGAGTCGGCAATCTACGATCCGCGCGGCGTTGAGAAGATCGTTGCCTGGGGCGGGTTCGATTCGGTCAAGCATATCACGCGCTATCTGCAACCGGGCATCGACCTCATCACCCAGGACCCCAAGCTGTCGGGGACGATCATCGGTCGCGAAGCCTTCGCCGATGAGGAGACGCTAGAGCAGGTGGCGCGCCGTCTGGCGCTCGATATCGGCGCGCAAAATCAGGAAGGCTGCGTGTCCGCACGCGTCATCTATGTCGAATGCGGCACGGACGAAGCCGGGCTGGAGTGTGCCAATCGGCTGGGGCAGATGACCTTCGACGCGCTCCAGCGCCTGCCCGATCATCTGAGCACGCCGCACAAGGCGTTCGACGGCGCGCTCAAGGCCGAGATCGACGGCATCCGCCTCAACGACGAGGATTATCGCATCTTCGGGGGCCGCACCAACGAAGGCGCGGTGATCGTGAGCCAGGAAGAATATCCGGTCGATTTTTCCCGCACGCTCGCATGCCGGGTGGGCAATATCGTGCCTATCGACAGCCGGGAAACGGCCGTCAGCGCTGTCAACGCCTATACCCAGACGATCGGCATCTTTCCCGAAAGCCTCAAGGACGAGCTGCGCGACCGCCTCGCCTTTCAGGGCGCGCAGCGGATCGTATCGCTGGGCGGGGCTGCGACGATGCAGCATAATATGGAAAGGCAGGACGCGATCGAGCCGGTCCGCCGCATGGTGAAGTGGGTCACGGAAGAACAGGCATCGGGCGAGATGCTGGCTGCGCTGGCAGGCTGAGAGGAGCGACGGACATGGTGAAAGCTGATCTGGTGATCCGGGGCGGCACGATCGTCGACGGGCAGGGCGGCGATCCGTTCGAGGCGGACATCGCCATCGTTGATGGACGTATCGCGAGAATCGGTGTTGACGTCGGGCGGGGGCGAGAGGAGATCGACGCCCGCGACCTCCTCGTCACGCCCGGCTTCGTCGATGTTCATACCCATTATGACGGGCAGGTCACATGGACGGATAGTTTGGTGCCGTCCACCGACCATGGTGTCACTACCGTCGTTATTGGCAATTGCGGTGTCGGCTTCGCGCCGTGCCGGCCGGAGGACCGCGAGGCGCTGGTCAACGTCATGGAGGGGGTGGAGGACATTCCCGAAGCGGTGATGGCCAAGGGTCTGCCCTGGAACTGGGAGAGCTTCCCAGACTATCTGAAATCCCTGGAAGCGCGCGCATGGGACGCCGACGTCGGCGCCTATATTCCCCATTCCCCCCTGCGGGTCTATGCGATGGGCCAGCGCGGGCTGGATCGCGAGCCGGCGACGGCGGCGGATGTGGCGCGGATGGCGCAACTGGTGGCGGAGGGGATGGCGGCCGGGGCGCTTGGCTTTGCCACATCCCGTTCGCTGGTGCACCGGCGCGGTGACGGGGCGTTCATCCCGTCCTTTCAAGCGGACAGCGACGAACTGGTGGCGATCGCCCGATCGGTCGGGGATGCGGGGCGCGGCGTGCTGCAGATGATCCCCAATCTCGATACCGCCGACTGGGCCAGCGATCTCGACCTCATGAAGCGCATGACCAGCACGTCGGGGCGTCCGCTGACCTATTCGCTCGCCCAATGGTCGACCGATCCGCAGGGCTGGCGGCGCACCATGGATGCGCTGGCCGAACATAATCGCAGCGGCGCGGCGCCAGTGCTGGCGCAGGTTTTCCCCCGGCCGATGGGCGCGATGTGCGGGTTGTCGACGTCGGCCAACGCGTTCAGCCATTGTGCAAGCTATCGTGCGATCGCCGACCGGCCGCTGGCGGAAAAGGTCGCCATCATGCGCGATCCCGCCTTCCGCGCCCGGCTGATCGCGGAGGAGCCCGACGAGACGCCGACGCCGCTGCATCGCTTGCTGCGGACATGGGACAATATCTATCCGCTGGGAGCCGAGCCCGATTATGAGCCGTCACCCGACCAGAGCATCGCCGCGCTGGCCGGACAGCGCGGCGTCAGCCCGGTCGAACTGGTCTATGATCTGATGCTGGAGCAGGATGGCCATGCGCTGATCCTGATGCCCTTTTCCAACTATGCGGAAAGGTCGCTCAACCCTGCCCTGGCCATGATGCGCGATCCCTACAGCATCGTGGGACTGGGCGACGGCGGCGCGCATTATGGCATCATCTGCGATGCCAGCTATCCGACCACGATGCTGGCCTATTGGACCCGCGATCGGGCTGGCGAGCAACTAACGATCCCGGCGGCGGTCAAGGCGCTGAGCGCGGACAATGCCGACTTCCTGGGATTGCGGGACCGGGGGCGGCTGAAGCCGGGATTGAAGGCCGACATCAACCTGATCGATCATGGCGCGCTGCACTTGCATGCCCCCCATGTCGTGCATGATCTGCCCGGCGGCGGGCGCCGTCTGGCGCAGCAGGCCACCGGTTATCGCGCCACGATGGTCAGCGGGGTCATCACCCGGCGGGACGGCGCCGATACCGGCGCGCGTCCCGGAAGGCTCATCCGCGCCGCCTGATCAAGCGCGCGGCCGGATGTTTGTGCCGCCCGTCAGCCCATGGCGGATGAAGGGTGAGGCGAGGAAATCATGCGGAAAGCCGAGCGGCGTGCGACTTACCGCGTCCAGCCGTTCCAGCTGCGCGGGCTCCAGCCTGACGCCAAGCGCGGCGACATTGTCTTCATATTGCCGCATCGTCCGCGCGCCCAGCAGCGGAGAGACGACTGCCGGATTGGCAAGGGTCCAGGCGATCGCCACTTGCGCCGAGGTGACGCCCATCTCGTCGGCGACGGCCTTCACCGCGTCCGCAATGGCCACCACGCGCGCATCGAGGCGGCCTGCCGCTTCGAGCAGGGAGCCACGGCCGCCAGCCTCGCCGGCATGGGCGCTGCCACCCGTCGCATATTTGCCCGACAACATGCCGCTCGCCAGCGGTGACCAGGGCATGACGCCGATACCCAGCGCCTTGGCGGCGGGGATAAGGTCGCGCTCGGCCGTGCGCTCAACCAGATTATATTCGGACTGCAAGGCCACCAGCTGGCTCCAGCCACGCAATTCCGCCAGGGTCTGCAACCGGGCCATCTGCCAGGCGGGAGTGTCCGACAGGCCAAGATAGAGGATTTTGCCCTGCCGCACCAAGTCGTCGAACGCGCGCAAAATCTCGTCCGCAGGCGTCATATCGTCCCAGACATGCAGGAAGAACAGGTCGATCCGATCCGTCTTCAGCCGCTTGAGGCTCGTTTCCACCGTCTGCACCATGTTTCGGCGGCTGTTGCCAGCGGCATTGGGATCGCCGACTGAGCGGGTCAGCGAATATTTGGTGGAAAGAACCAGCCGTTCGCGCTTCGCCTCCGCGAACTTGCCCGTCAATATCTCCGATGCGCCGTCGGCATAATAGCCAGCCGTGTCGATGAAGTTGCCGCCCTGGTCGACATAGCTGTCGAAGATAAGGCGGGATTCCTGCTCGTCGGCGCCCCATTCTTCGCCAAAGGTCATGGTTCCGAGCGTCAGCGGAGAAACGCGCAGGCCCGAGCGGCCGAGCAGGCGATAGCTGTCGAGCGACAGCGCCTGAAGAGTCGTCTGTGTCATGATCTGGTTCAATCTTTCGCTGCTTCCGTGACGACCCAGTGCATCATCTTGTGCACGGGCCATCCCCCATCGTGCGGCAGGCCGCCGAATTTTCCGGTGTTGATGTTGCCGAGGCCGACGATGCGCTGGGCGCCCGCCGAGGCAAGCCCGTCGCGCACCTCGGCGATGCGGGAGGGGGGATAGACGCCGACCGACTGGGTCGCGACGGTGACATGCTGGATCGCGTCCGCAAGCCGATCGACGGTGACGACATTGACGAGCTTGCCGCCCGGATTGAAAGACACCGGTTCGCTGGAGCGGATAACCATGCCCCGGCCGTCGGGCCGCCCGAACAGGCGATAGATGGGCTCCAGATTGCCCAGCATGTTCACTTCCTCGATCAGCATGGCGGGGGGCAGCGGGCCGTCGGGTCCCGCGCCATAGCGGATGTCCTGGCCCATCGCCTCCACCAGCGCTTCGCAATAGCGGTCGACCTGATCGTCCGATCCCTCGATGAACTGGAAGCGAGCGCAACTGCACGCATCCTGGTTGAAGGCGATGATGTCGGCCGCGCTTCTTTCGGCGACGGTCGCGAGGGGGATGCCGTCAAAGGCTTCGCGACCGATCAGCGAGATGGACACCTTCGGATCGAAGGACATGATCTCGAAGCCCGGCGCGGCATATTGCATGGCATGGCGCACCGCCGCCTCGCCGCCCCAGACGGCGAGCTTGTCGAAATATTGCGAGCGCAGGATGTGATTTTCGATGCTGGCATCCCCGCCGCGCCAGTAAGCGGCGGAAAAGGACCGCGTCACCGGATGGTTGGGGCCGACATCGGCCATAGTCCGCAAAAGGGCGGTCGCGGTGAACATGTCGTTGGACGGCATTTTCAGCAGGTGGACGCCCTTGCTGATCGCCCCTCGGACGATCGTGACCGGCGGCACGATCGGGGCGTTGCCGGCCAGAACATGCACCATGCGCGGCGGGAAGGCGCGGATGTCGAAGGCCGTGCCCTGAATGTCGCGTCGCCCCCATCCATCCAGCAGGTTAAGCGATCCCAGCGACTGTTCAGCCTCCGCCTCGACCGCGTCGCGGGCGAAGAACCAGGCGATGTCGCGGTAGCAATTCTCAAGGATGCGCGCTCCCAGGCTGTTACAGCGCAGATTATAGGCGGCGGCCTCCTGAAGATGGATATTCCGGTCGAAAACGAGCGCCTTGCCGACCTCGACGAGGAAATCCACGATCTCCGCAAGCGGCGTGTCGAAGGCGGGACCGGGCTGACTTCGCGGCCAGATCAGCGAGTCCAGATCGATCGACGGGGTCATGACCGTCGAGCCGCTGGCCCGCGACCGGTGCTCCACGGCGGCGTCGAGTTGAACCGCGCCCTTGATCACATGGGGAACGAGCAGCCGATCATTGTCGGCGATGATTTCATGCAGCATGTCTGCCTCCTGTCGTTCAGGCCGCGACCGGCTGCGGTGCGGTGATCGATCCGCGCACATAGGAATCGATCGATCCAGCGCAGCTGAGCTTGTCCTCCCCCTCTTCCAGATCGGCGTAGCGGGCGATGGCATGGACGACCGGCGTCTTCACGCCTTCCAGGCCGGACCCGAATTCCACCTGCACCTTGTCGCCGGAGATGATGCCGCCCCACCGGCCGTCCGCCAATATGTCGAAGAACGCCATGCGGCCTTCGACCCGGCCCGCATCCTTGGTCGTGCCCAGCAGCGTTTCGCCCGGCTTGTCGAGGATGAGGGGAATGATCCAGGGCGGCACCGCATAGGATTCGGTCGGCTGGATCTTGGCGCAGAAGCCGCTCATTTCGACCATCGCATAGGAACTGGTTATGCGGTCCGGCGTGACGCCGAAAAATCCCATAATCTGTTGCTTATAGTCGGCTGGGACCGCTGCCCCCTTGGTGCCGCCGCCAAAGCTCATCAGCGTGTCGGGGTGGAAATCGCCATCCTTAATCCCGCGCGCGCGCAGGGCGTGCACGATCTGCCAGGCGACGCCATACATGACGCCGATATAGAGCGGGCGATCCCGGCGGCTGACAAGCAGGTCCATCCATGCGTCGAACTCGCCTGCCCGCGCCTGCTGGCGGGCTTCGACCTCCGCCTCGTAGGCGGCGACCTCGCCGGGACCGACCCTGCCGGCCGCGAGCAGGCGGCGCAGCTGCGCGGGACGCATGGCGTCGAAGGCGCGCATCGGATAGTCGCTCAGGCGATGAAATTCGCCCGGCGCCGCCCAGCGCGGGAAATGGACGTTGCAGAAGTCGATCATCTTGTGGGTGCCGCGCGGCGGCATCATGGTGAAGACCGAACGGCTATGATCGGGGACATAGGCCGGCGTCGACAGGTCGGCCGCCGCCAGACAAGCGGCGAGCGACAGGTCGCGGTCCTGCGTCGACTGGTTGAGGAAGGAGGATTTGCCCGACGTCCCACTCGACGCGAAGACATGGTGGCCCGCTGCCCTGGCGCGATCCAGCCATTCGTCGATGTCGCGCACGTCCGCAACGTCGATATTGTCGGTGGCATGGCTGCTCAGCGTACCGAGCCATATGTTCATATGCTTCCACTGGCCGTTGTCGACGAACGCTTCGGGATAGCTCTTATAGTTGGTGTGGGCGAACAGGAGCGGGACGAGGTCGGCCAGGCTGTCGATGCTGTCGACGCCAGCTTCCTTCGCCCGCTTGTCGAGCACCCTGATCTGCTGGCGGCGCTCCGCGAAGCGCTCCCGCGCCGCTTCCAGTTGCAGTTCGGCCAGATTGTCCGGGGCATTCCGGAACGGATCCGGTGATCGGGCAAGGGCTATCAGTTCGTCGACGGCGCTCATCAATGAAAACTCCTCTCAGCTTTGCCGCGAAGTATAGGCGACGCCCGATATTTGGCCGCTCGATTCACTGTTATGGGGAGGACATACTATTCTCAGAATGACCTTTCCGCCCGATGGCGTGCCGATCCCTCCATCAAAATCCAATGGCTATCTTTCGGCAGGGCAGAAGGGGACCGCCCCGCGCCATGATGCCCGCGCAACAGAGAAGCAGGGGGGTGACATGCCCGGTCCACTGGACGAAGCATTGGCGTTTTTTCGGGAAAGCGGCGGCTCGCGCGACGACATGCTGTCCGCCATGGAGCGCCGGTTTACGGCGGATACGCGTTGGGAAAATGTCGGCGTGGCGACGACTGTCGGGTTCGATGAGGCGAAGCAGTTCGTCGAGGGCTTTCTGGGCCGGATTCCTTTCGAACGCTGCGAGGTCGTAATCCATCATGCAGCGGCCGCGGGCCATGTCGTCCTGACCGAGCGCAGCGATATTTTCTACGGGCCGGACGGGCAGGAAATGCTCTCGCTGCGGCTGATGGGCGCGCTGGAAATGGACGGCCCCCATATCGTCGCCTGGCGCGACTATTTCGACACAAGCGGCTTTTGAAGGGGAATGGGGATGACCGATCGCAAGGCTGTCTGGGCGCAGATCGTCCCGATGCCGGGCGCCGATCTGTCGGCGCTGGCGCAGAGCTACGAAGCGGCGGGCGTGGAAGGGGTGTGGGCGCCCCAGATGTTCGGCGCGCCCTTCACGACATTGGCCGCCGTCGCCCCGGCCACGCAGCGCATCAAGCTGGGGACCGGCATCGCGCTGGCGTTCGTGCGCAGCCCGCTGGAAACCGCGTGCAGCGCCATCGACCTGGACCTCATCAGCAACGGCCGGGTGGTGCTGGGGCTGGGATCCAGCGCGCAGAGCCAGATCGAGGGATCGTTCGGCAGCGCCTATGGCAAGCCGCTCGCCCATATGCGCGAGATCGTGGGCATGATCCGCGCCATTGTCGCGCGCGGGCATACGGGGGAGCTCACAGAACTGGCGGGCGACTATCACCGCCTCGACCTCTCGCACTTCCGCCTGCTGCATAAGCCGGTGCGCGGCGACATTCCCATCGTCCTGCCGGCGGTGTTCCAGAAGGCCTGCGCGCAGGCGGCGGAAATTGCCGACGGGCTGCTCGGGCACCCGCTGTGGAACGATGCCTGGATCGAGCGGGAAGTAGCCGCCCAGATCAAGGCCGGGCTGGATCGGGCCGGGCGGACACGCAAGGACTTCTCGCTCAACATTTCGATATTTACGGCGATTTCCGACGACAGGCGCGAGGCGATTGAGGATTGCCGAGGGACCGTGGCCTATTACAGCCAGTCACCCCAATATCTGCGCTATTTCGAGGAAATCGGTTTCGGCCGCGAGGCATCGGCGATCCAGGCCGCCTTCGCGCAGGGCGACATGGCGGGTATGGCGGCGGCATGCTCCGACGAGATGGTGGAAAGCATTGCCGTGGTTGGAACGGTTGATGAGGTGCGCAGCCGGGTCGCGCGGCGCGCCGCCCTGGCCGACGCGATTACGCCGGTGATCCCCCATTATGGCCTGTCGCCCGAAAAAAGCGCGATCTACACGCAGCGCATCGCGGAGACATTCTATGGCTGATCCCGCTGCTGTCGCGGCCATGGCGGGGGACGGGCTCTACAACCGCCATTCGGGCCTGCAACAGGCCAATCTGCAATCCGCGCTTCCCCTGCTGGAGGCGGCGGCGCGGGCCATTGGGGTCGGTTCTGTCGGTCCCGTCAGCATTGTCGATTATGGCGCGTCGCAAGGACGCAATTCGATGGCGCCGATGGCGACAGCTATCGATCTAGTTCGCGCGCACGACGCGCAGAGACCGGTGCAGGTCGTGCATACGGATCTGCCCTCGAATGATTTCACGTCGCTGTTTGGTCTGCTGGACTGCGATCCGGCCAGCTATCTGAACGGTCGACAGGGTGTCTTTCCATCCGCGATCGGCCGATCCTATTTCGATGCGATAATGCCGCCCGGCAGCGTCGACCTGGGCTGGTCCTCCAACGCGCTGCACTGGATGAGCTGCAATCCGGTCGATGTCGCAGATCATGGCTGGGCGATTTTCAGTCGGTCCGCGCAGGCGCGTGCCGCCGTCGAGGCCGTGCTGGCGAAGGATTGGTTGGCCTTCCTGAAGGCGCGCGCTGTCGAATTGCGGCCGGGAGGACGCCTGATCTGTCAGTTCATGGGCAGGGGGCCCGACAGCCACGGCTTCGAATGGATGGCCGGAAATTTCTGGCAATCGATCGTCGACATGGAGGGCGAAGGACTACTCAGCGCCGATGAGACGCTAAGGATGACAGCGCCCTCTGCGGGGCGTTCACTCGATCAGATACGAGCGCCTTTCGATGCCGGCCTGGTGCCCGAACTGGAACTGGAGCATCTCGCCGCGATCCCGTCCCCTGATCCCTATTGGGATGCTTATCAGCGATCTGGCGATGCGGCCGAACTGGGGCGGCTGTGGGCAGCCATGATGGGCGCGGCCAACGGCCCCAACTTCCTGACGCGGGTCGATGCGTCCCGCGACCGGGACGCGTTGTTGGCCAGTCTGGTGCAGCGGGTCGCGACCCGTGTAGAGGCCGATCCTCAGCGCAGCCGTGCCTTTATCCTGATCCTGTCGATCAGGAAGCGTGATCTGCGCTGATGCCAACGTGCAGCAGCCGATCATGAATTAACAAGCGAGAGGAAGCAGAATGACCCGCCTTGCCAACAAGATTTGCATCATCACCGGCAGCGGGAGCGGCATCGGACGCGCCAGCGCGTTGATGTTCGCGCGGGAAGGCGCGACGGTGATCGTCGCGGACATTCGCGCCGAAGCTGCCGAGGCAACCGCGCAGGCCGTCGTCGACGCCGGCGGATCCGCGCGCGCGATGACCGTCGATGTCGGCGAACAGGGCGATCTGGAAAAGATGGTCAGCCAGACGATCGCGGATTTCGGCCGCATCGACGTGCTCTTCAACAACGCCTTGTACGTCAATCAGGACCACGCCATTCGCGACATGGATTTCCTGGCCTTCGATCCCGACATCTTCCTCGCCAATTTGAGGGTGAATGTATTGGGTGCCGTTCTGGCGAGCAAACTCGCCATTCCGCACATGCTGGAGCGCGGCGCGGGGTCGATCATCTCCACTTCATCGGGCAGTTCCATGGGCGGGGATATCACAGCCTATAGCTATGGATCGTCCAAAGCTGCGCTCAACTGGTTCGTGCAGGCGATCGCCGCCACCTACGGCAAACGGGGCATCCGCAGCAATGCGATACTACCCGGTCCGACGCAGACGCCGGCCAAGCTGCAATGGTCCACGCCCGAGATGGATCGGCTGTTTCTGGAGGTGCTCAACACGCCATTTATTGGGGAGCCGGAAGACATTGCCGCCATGGCGCTGTTCCTCGCGTCCGACGAGTCCCGCTACGTCAACGGCATGCTGTATCCGGTGGATGGCGGTCAGAGCTGCACCGTGCCGTTCATCAGCGTCACGCGGGCCTTGTCCCACGGATGAACGGCAAAATGAGCCAGGATGAAATCAGAAAAAGGAGAGGATGATGAGCGCGGAACTGGAACGGAAGGTACGGGAATTTTGCGATGCCTGGGGCGATGGCAGCGATGCCAGCAGGCCCGACGTCGAGAAGATCCTGTCAATGATGGCGGAGGATGCCGAATGGCAGCTCTGGGTTCCCGGCGGTCCCGTGGTGAAGGGCAAGACGGCATTGCGCGCCGAGATCGAGCGGCAAATGGCCTTCGCCACGAACAACAAGTGCAATGAGGTGAACATCCTCTCCAACGACCGGATGGTGATGCAGGAGCGGTCCGATACCGCCATCATCATGGGACGGCCCTGTCCGCACCAAATGGTCGCCATCTATGAGTTTGACGACGCCGGGCTGATTTCGCGTTGGCGCGAATATCTCGATATGGCTGACCTCACGCGCAAGATGGGCATTGACGAGGCCGCGGCAGGCGGGACGGAAGTGACGGCCTGATCGCGTCAGGTGCGAAACAGGGCGATCAGGACCAGGCAGGTCAGGATCGCCCAGGTCTGGAATCCCCAGAGCAGCCAGCGCGGCGCGTGCCGCAACTCCATAAACTCGCGGCCGACGAGCAGAACTTTCGTGAAGGCGATGACGAGGATGACGGAGCGAAGCAGAAAGGCATTGCCCAACGCCATCGTTTCGAATGACAGAAAGGTTGCGGCGATCAGCATCGCCCAGACCCATGTGATGCGGCTACGCCAGATCATGGCCATGAAACAGCTTTCCTAGAGCAGGTAGAGGAGGGCGAAGAGGATGATCCAGAGCAGGTCCACCAGATGCCAGAAGGCGCCGCTCCCCTCGATCAGGGCGACGCCCCCCTGCATCCGCCCGGCCCGGTCGAATCGCGCAAAGGTGAAGCACAGCACGCCCAACCCGATCAGCACATGCACCAGATGGATGCCGGTAAACATATAATAATAGATCGAAAAACTGTTGCTGTTGAGCGTGAAGCCCTGCGCGATCTTGGCCGAATATTCGAACGCCTTGACGATCACGAAGCCGCTGCCGAGCAGGATCGCGCCCAGCAGCAACCGGCGCGCCCTGCCGTCGCCACGGCGGACGGCCGCGACGGCCTGTGCGACGAACAGGCTGCTGGTCAACAACAGCAGCGTGTTGAGCAGGCCGAGGCGCCGGTCGAGCAGCGCCTGCGCGCTTTCGAACAGCGCCAGTTCCTGCTGCCGGGCGAGCGCATAGGTGACGAAGAAGACGGCAAAGACGATGAGGTCGCCGCCGATGAACACCCATACGCCTTCCTCGCCCGGCACATGGCCGCGCGGAGACGAGGCAACCGCTTGCGATGCCGCCATTATTCGCCACCCAGCGCGTCGCGCTTGATCGCGCCGAGCATGGCGACAATCATCAGGTTGAACCAGATGCCGAACACGACGGCGGGCAACCAGAAGGCCAGGGCGCCATTCCAGGCGAAAGGTCCGGTCTTGAACAGGCCGATCGCCAGTCCGGGCAGGAGCAGCACGCCGGTCCACAGGTTCATATAGCCTAGCCAGCGCGGCAGGATGGGTTGCGCGCGGCGATCCCCCAGAATGACAAAGCCGGTCAGCAGATTCTGCACGAAGGCAGGTACGGCGGGCATGACGAACAGCAGGAAGGCGATATCGCTCAGCGCGCTGACGACGGCGTCCGGCCGGTCGAGCCGATAGGCGGCCGCCGTGAAGATCAACCCGGCGAAGAACAGGGTAACGAAGCCGAAGGCCACGACCATCACGAAGGCCCAGGTCAAGGGCGCAATCGGCCCTTCGATCTTCTTCATGAAGGTAGCGATCGCGGCGAGGAAGGGGAAAAAGAGCACGGAAGAAGAGGCGATCAGGATGGCCCCCGCCAATATGCCGATCTGGTGGCTGCGATAATAAGCTGCCACCTCTGCGGCCGGCATGGACGGGTCGAGCGGCGGGAACATGTGCGCGACCGGCCATATGCCAACAAACATCATCGTCCCGGCTATTGCGCCCATATAGGTACATAGCTTCATCGTCATGCTCTTGGTCGTCATGCGCTCTCCCCCTCCACTTTCTTGTACGAGCGGAGAGTGTGGAGCGATCGCGCCAGGGCCACCCGCCCATGGATAGGGTTCCTGACGGCGGTTGCGCCTGCACAAGAGCAATAGTCCGCGACGACCGTCGGCGAATTCGGCGGCATAGAAGCATCGGAGAGGGTGATGAGCGATATCGAAGCGAACAAGGCAGTGGCCCGCAGCTACATGCGGGCAGTGGAGGAGGGCGATGTCGAGACGATCGAGGCCCTTCAGCATCCCGATTGCCAGTGGTGGATATTGGGTCACGGCGACATGAGCCGGGCCGACTTCATCGCCAGCGTGAAGGGCGGACTGCTAAGCGCGCAGAAGCGCACGGCCGAGGTGATCGCGATCACCGCTGAGGGGGATCGGGTGGCTGTGGAAGTCCGGGGCGAAATGGTCTTTCCGGACCGGGTCTATCGCAACGACTATCATAATCTGCTGATCATCCGGAACGGGCAGATCGTATCCGGCAAGGAATATATGGACACCCGTGCCGTGGCCGAGGCCTTTTCCGCCGGGGAGGGCGGGCAGTGACGACCGCCGCGCCGCTCAACAATTATGACGATGCCGGAGTCGGCCGAATCACCGCCTTTGTCGAGCAACTGACCGGCGGCAAGGTCGTCGGGCTTGAACGCCTCGTCCGCTGGCGTCCCTCCTGGTTCGTCGACGTCGAGAGGGAAGGGACGGTGCGCCGCCTGCACCTGCGTGGCGACCGGGGCGGCGACGTATCGATCTTCCCCGACCTCAAGCGCGAAGCGGATGTTATCGCCGTGCTGCACGGCCAGGGGCTGCCGGTGCCGGAGATCTACGGCTATCTCGCCGATCCGCCCTGCATCGTGATGGAGGCGATCGAAGGAACGCGCGATTTCTCGGCGCTCGATGCTGCGACGAAAAGCGCTATCGGCCGCGTTTATATGCAGGCCGTTGCCGCGATGCACCGGCTGCCGGTCGAACCCTTCATGGCTGCGGGCGTGCATCGGCCCGAGGGCGCGGAGGCGATCGCGCTGGTCGGCCTGGATGCCTATATGCCGCATTATCGGCGGACGAAGAGCCGACCCGAGCCGCTGCTGGAATTCGTCATCGGCTGGCTGCGCCGCAATGTACCGCGGCACCGCGATCGCGCCAGCTTCATCCAGTTCGATTCGGGCCAATATCTGGTTGATCGGGGGGCGATGACCAAGCTCTACGATTTCGAATTTTCGATGATCGGCGATCCACTGGTCGACATCGCCACCATGGGGATGCGCAACAGCTATGAGCCGCTGGGTGCGCCGCTGCCGGAACTGGTCCGCTATTATGAGGAAGCGACGGGCGAACCGGTCGATCATGACGCGGTGGTTTTCCATGTGCTGCAATTCTCACTGCTCGGCACGATGCAGTTCACAGGGACGGTCGGCAAGCCATCCCCCGGCGATCCGCATTCGGTCTATCTGATGTTCGATCTTGCGCTGCGCCGTTCCATCTTGCTGGCGCTCTCGCACCTGACCGGCGATGCGTTGCCCGAACTGCCGCCGCTGGAACAGCGCACGGGCGACAATGCGCCGCTTCTGGCGAAACTGGTCGATACGCTCGGCGCGTTGCCGGTGACGGGGGAGGCGGCGGAGACGCACAAGGCGCAGGTCGCCGAACTGATCGAATGGGTACAGCGCGCCGACGATCATGGGGCGGACATGGTCGCGCGCAACATCGCCGATGTGTCCGCGCTTCTTGGCCGCCGCTTCGACCGCTGGGCTGACGCCGCCGAGGCGCTGGAAGCCTATATCCTCGAAGCGGGACCGGAGGAGGACACAGCGCTCATCGCTCTGCTCGCGACCATCGAGGGGCGGCGGCTGCAACTGTTCGGACCCACCGCGCTGGGCGAGGCGGCGCGCCATGTCGTCCTGCCGGCGACGCGCTCCGACTGAAGGGCGGTCGCGCCTCTGCCATTGGACAGGTCAGGCCCCGTCCCTCGTGGCCACATCAATATTGAGGAAAGGAGCAGGATATGAGCGAAAAGATAGTGCTGGTGACAGGCGCGACGCGCGGGCTGGGGCGCGGCATGGCGCGGGGTCTGGCTTCGCGCGGTCATGTGGTGGCGATCACCGGACGCGACCAGGCGCAGCTTGACGCGGTGGTGGAAGAAATCGAACGGTCGGGCGGCAAGGGCATCCCGCTGTTGTGCGATCACCGGGATGATGATGCGGTCGAAAGAGCGTTCGCGCAACTGGCCGAGCGGACGGATGGCAGGCTGGACCTGCTCGTCAACAATGCCGCCGCCGTTTACGGCCTCGACCTGGTCGCGCCGGGCGGCTTCTGGGAAAAGCCGCTCAGGTTGGCGGACATGATCACCATCGGCCTGCGCTCCAGCTATGTCGCGGCCTATCATGCGGCGCCGTTGATGGTGGCGGCGGGCAGGGGGCTGATCGCCAGCATTTCCTTCTATGGCGCGGTATCCTATTTCCACGGGCCGGCTTATGGCGCGGCCAAGGCGGGAACGGACAAGATGACCGCCGACATGGCGGTCGATCTTGCGCCGCACGGCGTATCCGTCGTGTCTTTCTGGCCGGGCTTCATCCTGACCGACGCGGTGAAGGCCATGCCGCCCGACATGATCCCCGAAGACCTGCGCGCCGCCATGCCCCATTGGGAAACGCCGGAATTTTCGGGCCTGGTCCTCGATCGCCTGGCGCAGGATCCGGACCTTGCCGCCCTTTCGGGCCAGGCGCTGATCGGCGCGGAACTGGGGGAGCGGTACGGCATCAGGGATACGGACGGGAAGCAGCCCCTGTCCTATCGGGCGACGATGGGGGCGCCGACGCCTTTCGCGCTGCCCGTCCGGCAGGGCTGAGAGAACGAAAATCAGGAGAGGAAAGGCAAAAGCGATGATCGATGCCGTGCTGGTCGTGCTGACCAAAGCCGTTCCGGGCCGGGAGGCCGATATGGAGGATTGGTACAGCAACATCCATATTCGCGATGCGCTGCGTTTCCGGGGATCGGTCACGGCACAGCGTTTCCGGCTTGCCGGGGAGCAACCCTGTCCGCCCGAAGGCTTCGACTGGCAATATCTCGCCCTCTATGACGTATTCGATCCGGTGCGCTTCAGTCGCGAGCATCTGGACAATGCGCTGACGTCGCGGATGCAGGTATCGGACGCCATTGATGACAGCCTGCTCTATGACTTTCATTATTATCCGCTGCTCTTTCAGGACAATGATCCAGACGTCGGGCATTCCGGCTGCGTCATCCTGGAGGAACTGAACCCGGCTGCGGACAGCGACGACCATTTCAGACGCTTCTATGCGGAAAGCTATTTTCGTGAAGCGGCCGTCCGACCCGGCGTCAAATCGGCTGCTTTCCTGACCTTTCGCACCTTCGGCCAGATGATCCCGACGACGCCAGACCATCGCCATGTCGCGATCTACAGGATCAACGATCCGGCGGCGGCCCTAGACGCATGGCGAGGCGCCGACACCCTGCTGGCGACCAGCGGCCTGCTCCAGCCTGATGGGATACGCGTCACTCAATGGGATCGCGCGACCCCCCGCCTTACCAAGGACGATGTCCAGCATCCGACCGCCGTCGGCCTGGCGGAGGAGGAGCGCGCCCGCGCGCATATGGGAGGTCGGGTACGCACGGGCGGCGCGGAAAAGCTGGCGATGCGCTGATCCGTCAGGCGATCGGGGGATGGTCGACAATGGCGCGCATTCGGCAATAGGCTGGACGCGCCGTCATCCGCCCGACATAGGCGGCGATGTTCTTATGTCCTTCCACGTCGACGGACATGAACAATCGCGTGGTGGTGAAGGGAAAGGTCATCATGATGTCGGCCGCCGTGAACCGGTCGCCCGCCATATAGGGGGCATGCGTTAGCCGGTCGTCGACAAGTTTCAGCAGGCGCGCCGAATGAGCCCGACCTGCGACGCGGGAGGGATGATCCTGCGCGATTCCTGCCCGTTCGGCCATGATCTCCGTCACCAGCGCCGGCATCAGGGAGGATTCGGCGAAATGGAACCAGAAAAGATAATCGGCGTAGTCCGGGTCGCCGGGATTGGCGCGGAGCGCACCGTTCCCCTGCGTCGTGGCGAGATAATCCATGACCGCCCCGCTTTCGGCGATGCGTTGTCCGTCGGCCTCGACCACTGGCGATGAACCCAGCGGATGCAAAGCCTTGTAGGCCGGCTCCGCCGCGAGCGTTTCCAGCCGCACAAAGAAGCGAATGTCATAAGGACATTCCACTTCCTCCATCAGCCAGACCGCACGTTCAGAGCGGGATCGGTCGAGTTGAAAGATGGTGACGCTCATGAAGGCTCTCCGCTTGAGGAGCGCCATAGATGCGCGGCTTAGCAATTGCGCCAAACCTATCTTTGTCTAGGTATCCCCGGACGCCTGCCGTGGCAGCGTCCCGCCGCGGCGGAAGCCCGATGGCGCCGCCCATGACAGACAGGAGAGAAGATGCCCATGACGGATTTATCGGGACGGGTCGCTATCGTCACCGGGTCGGGGGCCAATATCGGGGAGGCCTGCGCAAGGGCTCTGGCGAAGGCTGGCGCGACGGTGATCCTGGCGGATATCGCAGCTGAACGGGCAGAAGCCGTCGCCCGGTCCATTCAGGCGTCGGGGGGACAGGCGCAGGGGATGGCGCTCGATCTGGCGCAGGAGGACAGCATCACGGCGCTGGTCGCAGATGTGATGCGGCAGCATCGGCGCATCGACATCCTCCACAACAATGCCGCCGACACGCGGCTGGAGCAAATGGCGGCCGATGGCTCGCTCCTCGATCTCGACGCCGCGACCTGGGATCGCGCCTTTCATGTCAATGCGCGGGGCACGATGCTGATGATCAAGGCGGTCGCGCCGCACATGATTGCGGGCGGCGGCGGCTCCATCATCAACACCTCGACCGGTGTGGCGCTGACCGGCGACATCAACAATCCGTCCTATTCCGCGTCCAAGGCGGCCGTGAACGCCCTGACCCGCAATGCGGCGGTGCAGTTCGGCCGGTTCAACATCCGGGTCAACGCGGTCGCGCCGGGCCTCGTGCTCTCCCCGCTGGCCCGGGACATGATGACCCCTGATCAGATCGCCATGATCCAGCGGCATGTCCTGCTCCCGCGCGAGAGCGTGCCGGAGGATATTGCCGGTGCGGTGCTGTTCCTGGCGTCGGATGGCGCGGCCTTCATAACCGGGCAAGTGATCGGCGTGGATGGCGGGATCGTTCATCACACGCCCTATGTCGCCGATATGCTGGAAGGCATGAGCCGGGCACAGTGAGCAGATAGAGGGCGCGATGGGCATCTTCACGCATGTCTGCCTTGGCAGCAACGATCTGGAGCGGTCCGCCCATTTCTACAATGCGGTGCTTGCGCCGCTGGGGATCGTCAATCTCGGTCCGTTTCTGGATCAGGGCGTGGGCTATGGGCGGCGGGTGCCCGAATTGCTGATCCTGCGCCCGCTGCACGGTCGGGCGACATGCAGCAATGGCGCGACTTTGGGACTGAAGGCGCCGGATCGCCGCGCGGTCGATGATTTTCATCGCGCTGGCCTGGCCGCGGGCGGCGAGGATGCCGGGCCGCCGGGGCCGCGCGGCGCCGTGCCCCACGCCTATGGCGCCTATCTGCTGGACCCGGACGGCAACAAGATCTGCGCCTATTGTTTCGATCCGCCCTAAGGCGGTCGGGAATCGCTAGTTGGCGCTCAGCGTTTGTCACGTGGATAGAAGGAAGCGAAATGGTGGGATCATTGGATGGTCGCGTAGCGATCGTGACGGGCGCGGCGCAGGGCATCGGCCTGGAGGTGGCGACCGTGCTGGCCGAAAGGGGGGCGACCGTGATCCTTTCCGACATATCGGCGGATCGGGTGGAGGCGGCGGCGGACTCGCTACGCGGCAAGAATCTCCGTGCCGAAGCGGAGACGTTCGACCTGACCGACGAGGACAGCGTTTCCGCTGCGGTTGCGCGGATCGCCGGCCGGCACGGGCGGATCGACATCCTCCACAATAATGCCGCCTATCAGACGACCGAGCAGCGTGGGCTCGATCGCGATGTCGTCCATCTCGACACCGGCGCCTGGGACAAGGCCTTTGCCGTCAATGCCCGAGGGCCGATGCTGCTGTGCAAACATGCGCTGCCGGTTATGATCTCGGGGGGCGGCGGGTCGCTCATCCATTCCGCGTCCGGTTTCGGCCTGCTGGGGGAAACGACGCTGACGGCCTATGGCGCGTCCAAGGCGGCGCTCATCAACCTCAGCCGCTTCGTCGCGACCCAATATGGCAAGCAGGGCATCCGCTCCAATGTGATTGCCATCGGCTTTGTCCTCAGCGAGACGGCCGTCGCAACAACGCCGCAAGCGGTCAAGGATGTGCTGCTCGACCATCATCTCAACCCGGAGCTGGGCAGTCCGCGCGACATCGCCCATGTCGTCGCCTTTCTGGCGTCGGACGAGTCCCGCTTCATCAACGGCGCGATGATCCCGGTAGACGGCGGTTTTACCGCGCATCAGCCCACGATGGTCGATTTCCAGCGGCTGTTCGCCGCATCGGGGAGCAATCAGTTGTAGCCGGTCAGCGCGCCGTCAAAGCAGCGCGTCGACCAGCCTAGCGGTTTCGAGATCCTCATAGGCGGTGGTCAGCCGCAGATGGTTCATGACGTTGATCTCCCAGCCGTAATTGACAACGGGGGTCGTCAGCCAGCCGATATAGACGCCCCATATCAGGGTTCGCCGATATTCGGCCCAGGCATCGTCGAAGGCAGGAGGGCTGGCGACGCCTTCCTGTCCCAGGCGATCCAGATAATAGCCCAGAAGATCGCGCTCATGCGCCCGCCGGTCTGCGATCGAAAGGCCGGTGGTCACGATATAGTTGACGTCGTGCATCGCATAGCCGCGCACCATGAGCTGCCAGTCGAGCAGGCCGGCTCCGCCATCGGGCAGGCGGTAGCTGTTGCCAAGATGCGTGTCGCCATGCAGCAGCGTCTGGGGTAGGGTCGATTGATGCCGTTGCACCGCCTGCAACCCAGCAAGCAGTTTGTCGGGCGTGGTGCGGAGCCGCTGCACCATTTCCCGTTTGAAATTTTCGGTCTCGACCTCATGCGCGATATAGGCGGGCGCGAGTTCGTTCATCATCGTTGCGACCGCGCCTTCCACATGGGTTTCGACCCAGGCAAGATCCGCGCCGAAGCGGGGCGACTCCCAGAAGCGCGCGTGCAGCCGGGCCAGCTGATCCAGCAAGGCCCGCACATCGTCCGGCCCGGTCCGCATGGTCGTGTTGGGGAAGGTCGCGCCCCGCGCGCCCAGATCTTCGAGCAACAGCCCGAAATGCGTGGTGGAGGCATTGAAGTCGCCACCGAAACAGCGCGGCGCCTCGATTGCGAGTTCCGGCCGAATGTCCCGGTAGAAGGCCACTTCGTTGGCGTAGAAGGGGGCCATGATCTCATCGACCGCCCGGGTCAGCTTGAGCACCAGGCGGTTGGGCAGGGCAGGGGCCGTGTCATCGCTATAGTCGACCTCGATCGCCACGCGCCCCGCCGTCGACACCATCTGCTCGCCATAGGTTTTGGCGTCGATGATGCGCATGTCGGTGACAGTTGCGCCCGTGTCCGCCGTGGCCAGTAGCTGGTTGATATAATCGACGGTGATTCCGTCCGTGGATGTGGGATGTTTCAGGGCCATAACCATACTCATTGGAACCGAGGGCGATCAGCTTGCCGGGACTGTGACAGTGATGACCCTATCCAATTGCAGGTTCCTTGAACCGCGATGTGGCCAGTCTGATTGAAAAGGAGCCTGCGGGCTTTGATTCAGGAGAGAGCTATGCGTGAAGCTGCGTTGGAATTGCTCAACCGGACAATGGACGAGCAGTTGAAGCGATCCGAGCATCCCAGCGATTTTCCGGCCCTTCCTCCGATTCCAGCCGGGCGCTACACCGACCCGCGTTTCGAAGTGCTGGAAAAGGACAGGCTTTGGAACCGCACCTGGCTGCTGGCCGGCATTGCATCCGACCTCCCCGCGCCCGGTTCCTACCGCCTGTTCCAGCACCTGGACCGGTCGGTCATTCTTTCTCACGGCAAAGACGGTCGGATCCGGGCCTTTCACAATGCCTGCCGGCACCGCGGTTCCCCGCTTCTGCTTGAGCCACAGGGGCGCGCCATGCGCTTCATCTGCCCCTATCACGCCTGGGGCTACGACCTTGAAGGCACTCTCAAATCGGTTCCCAGCCAGCATGATTTCGCTTGTCTCGACAAAGCGAAAAGCGGTCTGATCGAAGTGAAGTGCGATACCTATCGCGGCTTCATCTTCATCAATTTCGATGATGACGCTGAGCCGTTGCAGAATTTCCTGGGGGAATTCGTGGCGCTGACGGAAGGATATCCGCTGGAACGCATGGTGGTGAAGGATCATTTCTTCATCGAAATGGCGTGCAACTGGAAGATCGCCTATCATAATTTCCTTGAGATCTATCATGTCAACACGGTCCATCCCAAGACGTTAGCGCCGCATCTGGATTCGCGCAGTTTCGTGATCGCGCTTTACGAAGGCGGTCATATGCGGTTCGGAACGCGGAAGAAGGGCGGGGAGTCGCTGTTCCAGACCCCGCCGGTCAAGCCAGACGACATCGCGCCGGTATTTCTGGAAAATACGGTTGCGCTGCCAACCTTCCCCAACACATTTTTCTCGCTCGATCCGGTGGGATTCAACCTGCAATGCTTCTGGCCGATGGGGTCTGACCGGTCGATCATGGAAGTGCGCCAGATGGGATGGGCGACCGATAGCGAGGAGGACAAGCTCTACTGGCAGGGGATGCGCGCAGCGACGGAGCATATTCTGTCCGAGGATCTGTGCCTGTTCGAAAATATCCAGCAGTCGCTGCGCAACGGGACGATCCCATCGATCTGGGCGGGCTATCAGGAGCGCGCGCTTTACTGGTTCGAGGAAGAAATCGATCGGCGCATCGGGCCGGACCATGTGCCGGCGGACTTGCGCGTTCAGCCCCGCATCGCGTCCTTCATGGCGCCGCGCAGCGCCTGACCGCGCCGGAACGGCGGCGTGTAATCGACGCCCCTGCCGCGGTTCGAGCGTGGCAGGGGCATGATCGTCATTCGCCCAGCAATTTCCAGCTGCCCAGATCCTCGCCCGCAGCGAAGAACCGTTCGTTCATCGGCAGGCCGTTCTGGCCCCAATAGTCCATGTTCGCCACCCAGGCCTGGATGCCGTACATCGCCCAGCGCGGCACCTGTTCCTTCCAGATGGTGTCGAGATCGATGACATTCGTCGCGCCTTCCCGGATCAGGCAGTCGCGGTAATGGGCGATCAGGTCGCGATGATTTTGGCGACGCTCCTCGATGGTCAGCGATCCGATGGTGAAATAGGTGAGGTCGCGCCATGGCCGCCCGCGCCGGCCCAGTTGCCAGTCGACCCACATGCGCTCGCCATTGGGCAGGATATAGGTGTTGCCCTGGTGGCAGTCGCCCAGGATGATGCAATAGGGCGCGTCGAAGGCGCGCTCGAAGGCGACCAGCCGGTCATAGGCGCGCTCGACCCGGCGCGCGTCGTCCAGATAATGTCTGGGCGCGATGGCGCGGAAATTGGGGTCTTTCAGATTCTCTTCGATCCAGTGCCACATGATTCGAACCTGGTCATAATCGACCGGCACCGCCATGGATGTCGGCAGCCAGGGCGCCGCTTCGGGCGTGATCAACGGGCTTTCCCACAGGCCCGCATGCAGCTTTGCCAGGTCCGCCAGCGCGGTCGCGACCCCGTCGACGCCGGCATGCTGGGTCGAGTGACCGAACGTGCCGCCCCGATCGATGAGGTCTTCCAACACGATGACGCCCCGCGCCGAGCCGTCATCGTCCCAGTCGGCATAATAGCATGTGGCTGTATTGGCCGTGAGTTTGTCGGTCAGGAACTGATAGAAGCGCGCTTCGAGGGCATGGATGTCGACATTGTCGAACATGCCCGACCAGTTCGATTTGATGCACAGATTGCGCGGCAAGCCGGCGGCCCGCCCGGCATCATTCCAGTCCACCGCGACGCGCAACTTCGTGGTGTGGCTGTCGAACAGCTGCACGACCTCCATCGATTGCGCGACGACGCCCGGGTATTTGTTGGCCAACAATGATCCCAGCCATGCGGCGTCCGGCGTGAAGCGGCCGTGGGGCAGGGACGCGGTGCGGGCGGGATAGGGACGGGGGACAAGATGCCGATCGATGACGGCAGGGGGGGCGATGGCAGGCTCGCTCATGCATTATCCTCTCTCTCTTTTAGGCCGCGCCGCCGCTCTGCATCTGTGCAGTCAGCCGGCACGATCCCGATGCGGAGGCAATTTTGATCGACGGAAGACGAGTTGAGCCTTCCGGGTGGTAGGGAGATTGCAGCAGGCGCTATCTTCGCATCGCGCCAAAACAGGCCCGCAATTCCGCGACAAACAGCGCCGGCTGCTCGAAGGCGGCGAAATGGCCGCCGACATCCAGCTCATTCCAGTGAATGAGACGCGGGTAGCTGCGTTCGGCCCAGCGCCGTGATGGACGGAAAATCTCCTGCGCGAAGATGCTGACGCCGACCGGCAGGTCCAATTGACGCGCCTGAAACGCATTGGCGCTTTCCCAATAGAGCCGCGCGGACGACGCGCCGCTGTTGGTGAGCCAGTAGAGGCTGATCACGTCCAGCATTTCGTCCCGTGTCAGAGCATTCTCCGGCACGCCGCGATTGTCTGTCCATGCCTGGAACTTCTCATAAATCCAGGCGGCTTGCGCCACGGGCGAGTCCGCCAGCCCATAGCCGATCGTCTGCGGTCGGGTGCCCTGCAGCTTGGCGTAGCCGGAATCATGTTCCTGATAATATTGCATCCGCTCGACCGTTTTGGCCTCGGCCGGGGTCAGGTCGGCAAAGTCGCTTTCCTCCGGGAATACCAGCGGCATGTTGAGATGGACACCGATACATTCGGGCGGCGCGGCCATGGCGATGGCGGTTGTGATCGCCGCGCCCCAGTCGCCGCCCTGCGCGGCGAAGCGGTCATAACCGAGGCGGCGCATGAGCTGGATCCAGCTTTGCGCGATCCTCTCGACGCCCCAGCCTGCGGCCGTTGGCTTGTCCGAAAAGCCGTAGCCTGGCAGCGAGGGGATGACGACATGGAAGGCTGGCGCGTCCGGCGCGCCATGGGCGGCGGGATTGGTTAGCGGGCCGAGCACCTTCAGAAACTCCAGCACCGATCCCGGCCAGCCATGGGTCAGGATCAACGGCAGCGCGTCCGGCCGGGGACTGCGTACATGGATGAAATGGATCGAAAGATCATCGATCGCGGTGGTGAACTGGGGCAGGGCATTGAGCGCCCCTTCGCACCGCCGCCAGTCATAGCCGTCCGCCCAATAGGCGCACAGATCGCGCAGCGCCGCCAGCGGGACGCCCTGACCCCAGTCGCTGACCGTCTCCGCCTCGGGCCAGCGCGTACGGCGCAACCTGAGGCGCAGATCGTCCAGTGCCGCCTGCGGAACATCGGCGCGGAAAGCCGTGACGGCGTCGCTCATCCGGTCATCCCTGCGTCAAAATTGCACGCCGAGCGCGGCGACGGTGCCCAGATCCTCGCCCGCCACGAAGATGCGCTCGACGATGTGCATGCCCTTCTGCCCCCATTCGTCCATGTTCGCGATCCACGCCTGCATCGCATAGGGCGGCCAGCGGCGATAATATTCCCAGAGCGTGTCGTCATCCGGCACGCCCAACGCCCCCGTTTCGACCAGGCAGTTCCGGTAGTGGCGCAGCAATTCGCGGTCATGGGCGCGCCGCTCCTCGATCGTGAGCGCTCCCAGAATGAAATAGGTGAAGTCGCGGATCGGCCGTCCCTTGCGGACCAGCTGCCAGTCGAGCCACACGCGCTCGCCATCGGGGCGGACATAGCTGTTGCCCTGATGGCTGTCGCCATGGACCAGGCACCATGGGCCCTGTTCCTTGGTCTGCGCGAAATCGATCAGTGCGTTGTAGACGCCATGCAGGCGCGAGAGATCGCCCTTGATCCAGCCCGGCAGGAAAGCCTGATAGTCCGGCTTGGCATGGTTTTGCTCGGCAAAGCCGTACATCATGGTCAGCTGCTGCGTGTCCACAGGTGTCGCCATGGAGACAGGCAGCCAATCGGCCGCGTGAAGGACCGGACTGTCCCAGAAGGCGCCATGAATGCGCGCTAAGCTGGCGACGCCGCGCGCGGCTTCCTCCACGCCCATATGGTCGGTGCTGATGCCGAAATGACCGCCCTCAATGGACAGATCCTCCATCACGACCAGTCCCTGGCCGCTGTCGGGGCGCGGATCCCATGCCTCGAAGTAGGAGCGCGGGGCGGGGAAGGCGACGTGGCGGCGGAAATCCTCATAGAAACGTGCTTCGAGGCGGCAGATGCCCTGGCTGTCGAACTGCGCCCAATTAGCCTTGAGGCAGACATTTCCGGGGATGCCGGCCGCCTTGCCGACGTCGTTGAGGGTCAGTTTCACCTGATATTTGGTGGTGTGGCTGTTGCGGAGGAATACCTCCTCCATCCCCTCGACCACGATGCCGGGATAGCGCGGTTGCATGATCTGGGTCAGCCATTGCGCCGTCACATCGTCGAGATGGGCGGGGATGCCGACAGGATTAGGTTTGCTCGACATCGCTTATTTGATCTTCTTGAGTTCGCGCAGCGCGCGGTTGGCCGCGATCCGCCCGGCAATGCCGGATACGCCCCCGCCCGGATGCGCGCCGGCGCCGCCGATCAGGAAGCCAGGGAAGGGCGGCTTGGGACCGCCGAAACCAGTGGCCGGGCGATGGACGCCCGAACGCAGCGCGCCGAAATCGATATGGGTCACGCAGCCATTGGTGACGTTGAGCCGCTTCTCCCGCTCCCGCGCGGTCTCGACGAAGCGGCCCACTTCCGTATCCAGGCCGTCGTAAAATTCACCCAGATGACTGATGACAGATGTCATGGTCCGATCTTTGAGCGCGGGCGACCAGCCCTCCCGCGCGTCCACGGCGACGCCCGGCAGATAGACATAGGCGAGCGACCCGCCGGGAGGCGCCTGCGTCGGATCGGAATTGGACAATGGGCTCAGCGACATGGCGTGCCGGTGAGGGATGTCGCCGCGCCGCGCCGTGGCGAAGGACTCGCGCACTTCTTCCGGCGTGCCGATCAGGCCGACCGCCTTGTTGAGATCGGCGTCGTCATGCCGCAAATCCTGATGCTTCTTCAGGCGGAGCGGCCCGGACATGGCGATATTGGCAAGGAAGGGCGCCGCGTTCGAGCGGTTCGCGGGGGCATGTTCGATCCGCTGGGTCAGCGCCCGCGGAACGCCGCCGGGCGTCGTGAGCCGCATGGCGGTCCGGGGATCGCAGGCGGCGATGACCATCTTCGCGCGGATGACCCGGCCGTCCTCCAGCCGCACACCCTTCGCCGCGCCGTCATCGACGATGATCTCCGCGACGGGCGCATTGAGCTCGATCGTTGCGCCCGACGCCTCGATGCTGCGCGCGAGCGCGTCGGAGAAGGATTGCAGGCTGCCGATCGGCTTGCCGGTGCCATATTTGTGGGTGACGGCGAAGATCATGTAGGCGGCGGCATTGCCGTCGTCATCGACCGGACCCGCCCCCGCCGCGATGCCCAGCAGCAGGGCGATCGTCGCCGGATGCTCGAACCGTTCGCAGGCGATCTGGTCCGCCGTCGCCTTCGACATGGCGACCAGCTCGTCCTTCAGGCGGACATTGCGGACCGCGCTGCCGATCATCTTCGACAGGTTCTTCACGTCCGGCCGCCCCGGCTCCGCCATCATTAGCGGAAAACCGATGTCCATCATGACGTTCAGCGTCTTCATGAACTCCAGATAGGCCTTGCCATCATTGCGGTTGATGCGGGCAATATCCTCCGCCGTGCGGTGATAGTCGTAGAAGAGCGCGATCGAGCTGCCGTCGGGATGAAGATAGGCGTAGGTCGGATCGGGATCGACCGTGCGCAGCCCATATTTGGGCAGGTCGAAATCCTCGATGATGCCCGATTTACGGGCGAACAGCAGCTCGACGGCGCAGGGCGTCACCAGATGGTCGGGGGCTTCGGGGATCATATAGCCCGAACTGGTCATGCCGCCGACCTTGGCCAGACGCTCGACCACGACGACCTTCTTGCCGGCCTTGGCCAGATATCCAGCGGCGGCCATGCCATTATGTCCTGCGCCGATGACGACGACGTCGACCTGATCCGTCATTATCTCTTCCCCTTTTTTTGCCCGGTCAGCCATTCGCTGCGGCGGTATAGGCCTTGCCCCATTCGGCCAGCGCGACGAGGCGGGTCTTGCGATCGGCCTGGATCTGTGGGATTTTCTCCTCGTCCGGGCCATCGGGAACGATCACCAACGGTTCCTTGCCCAGGCTGGCTAGGGCGAGCGCGCAGACATCGGCCGGATCATAGGCAATGGAATAATCCATCCCGAGCCCCTCGGTCGCGCGGCGCAGGGTCGGCGTATCCATGATCGGGGCGGCGACGCCGACGATATCGACATTCTGCCCTTCCAGTTCGGCCCAGAGCGATTCGACGAAATTGAGCTCGAACGCCTTGGTCGCGGAATACATGACCAGCCAGGGCTGCCCGCCAAGGCCGGCGCCGGACGACATGACGACGACGCCACCCTTGCCGCGCTTCAGGAAGCGATTGCCAAAGCCATGCACCGCTTCCAGCACATTGGCCGCGTTCATGGTGAGCAGCCGAAGCGAACGATCGACGGGTTCGCCGAAGAAACTGTTGCCTGCGCCGTCCGCGCCGGCATTGGAAATGTAGAGGCCGATGTCCAGATCGGCGGTCGCCTCTACCAGTCGGCTTCCGGCGCCCTGTTCGGTGAGGTTGGCGGTGATGGCACGATATTCGACGCCATGCTCGGTTGCCAGCCGCTGACCCAGCGCATCGAGCGCTTCCTGCCGACGCGAGACCAGCACCAGATGGATGCCCATGGCGGCCAGCTGTTCCGCATAGCAGGCGCCGGTGCCTTCGGACGCGCCCGCGATGATGGCCCAGGGACCATATTTGTCGGCGAAAGCAGCGCGGTCAAAGGGCGGAAGGTCGATTTTGCGCATCGGGTGCAAGTCCTCTCTTGGTGCCGGCCTTACCGGCGCGGTTTGCGATTGCGCAGACCCTAGAAGAGGAGCGTCTGCCAACAGCCTATCGGGAGGCAGGGCGCGTCGAAACGAAAAGGCAACGGTCCGCAGGATGGCGGGACGGCCAAGACCAGTCGGACCGCGCTTGCGGTATAATGACAATAACGTCATTATACTGGGGAACGGGAGAGGAGCGATGATTCGGATGCGATCTGAAACGGTGGAAGAACGTCCGGCGTACGTGCGGCCCGTGGCCTTCGTGGCGGACCCTGTAGTCGTCGCCGCGTCGCTGCGGCCCTTGCTGGAGAACCATGCCGCCGCCTGCGAGCGCGAGCGGCGGATCGTTCCGGCGGTGATGGAGGCGTTGCGCGCATCCGGCCTGTTCCATATCACGGCGCCTGAACGCGCCGGTGGGCCAGGCCACAGGCTGACCACCCATATCGAGACAGTTGCCGAACTGGCCAAAGGCTGCGTCGGCACTGCCTGGTCCTATGGGCTGCTGTCAGGAATTACCGGAACGGCGTTCGCGCTGCCGCCGGCCATGACGGAGCGGCTGTTCCAGACCGGCGAGGAACTGTTTTGCAGTGCCTCCGCGCCTTCGGGCAAAGCGGTTGCGGTGCCGGGCGGCTATCGCGTGTCGGGGCGCTGGGGTTATGGATCGGGGTGCCTGCACGCCGATTGGGCGCTGAACGGCGTCATGATCGAAACGGATGCGGGTGTTGAACCGGCTCTGGCATTTCTGGATCTGCGCGACCCTGCCTGTTCGATCGAGGACAATTGGCATGTCGCGGGCATGGCCGGTTCCGGCAGCAACATGATCGTCGCGCGGGATCTGTTCGTGCCGGACAACCTGATCCTCTGGTCGTCGCGCACGCCGCCGGCCGAGGCGATCCTGGCGATGGAGGGGCTGGAGCCGCGCGACCGATGGCCGATGGAGCCGCTATTCCCGCTGGGCGTGCTCGCGCCGATGCTGGGTGCGGCGACGGCATTGCTCGAAGGCGTAGCCCAGGCGATGCCCAGGCGGCAGATAGCGGGCTGGACCTATGCCGGGCAGAGCGGTTCGGAGGCTCTGGTTGGCATGACCGGCCGCGCGGCGATGGAGATCGATTCGGCCTGGTTGCATGTTCGCCGTGCCGCCGGGATGTTGGACGAAGCGGCGCAATGCCGCGGGCTCACCGGCTTCGACAAGGCGCGGATCCAGGCCGATTGCGGCTATGCGATGGAATTGCTGCGCGCGGCGGGCAACCGGTTGATGGATGTCGCCGGGCCGGGCGCCTTCGCCCTTTCCAACCCCTTGCAGCGGATCTGGCGCGACCTGAGCGTCGGCACCCGTCACAATGCGTTGAACGGACAGCTTTCCATCGAGCTATATGGCCGGGCGATCACCGGTCTGCCATCCAATATCGCCCTGCTGCCCGATATCACGCCGGCCCCGACCTGGGCGAGACCGAAATGACAGGAGAAGCACATATCATGACACAACCGACCGCACAGGAAATCGCGACATTCCTGAAGGCTCAGGCCGAGATGTTCAGCGAGGGCCGTATCGACGATTTCATGGCGGCCTTCCGCGCGATCGCGCCGGGCGGATTCAAGGTGCAGGACCCGGCCACCGGCCCGGTGCAGGAAGGATGGGACAAGCTGGAGGCTCTGTGCGCGCAATATGTCGGATGGAAGCTGTTCGTCGAGGATGTGAAGGTGAGCGGCAACGAGGCGGTCATATATGTCCGCAACGAAGGCGAATATGAGGGGCATCCTGTCTGCGTGCACAGCATCGAACATTATATATTCGGGGAGGATGGCAGCCTGCTTGCGCGCTATTTCCACCCGATGCAATAGGGCGGCGATGTCCGACGCCGCGCCTGCACCCGCTGATGTCGATCCGCGCACGGCGGCGGCTGCGATCAGGCGCGCCCGGATGCGCGAGCGGCTGCTCGACGCCGTGCTCGACCTGTATCAGCCGGGGCAGGGCAGCGGTAGTCTGGTGATCGAAGACGTGATCCGCGCAGCGGACGTATCGCGCGGCAGTTTCTACAAATATTTCGAGTCCCTCGACGCTGCGGTGAATGAACTGGGCGAGCGGATGACCGCGGACCTGATCGCCGATTTCCGCAGGCTGTTCGACGATGTGACGGACCCGCTGGTCCGGGCGGTCGGCGGCGCGGCGATGGCGATGGCGCGGGCCTGGCATGATCCGCGATGGGGCGGCTTTACCTGCCGCGTCGACTATGTCGATTATTTTGCGCGGGCGAGCATGTTCGACCTGCTGGTGCGCGATGCGCTGAAGGCCGCGCGGGATGGCGGGCGGATGCAGTTCCGGTCGATCGACGTGGCAGTGGACCTGATCGTCGGCATGACCATCGAGGCGCGGCGGCGCCTGATGCTCCGGTCGGTCGAGCCCCGCGCCTATATCGACGAGATGGTCGAACGCACCTTCGCCGGTCTGGGAGCGGAACCAGCCGCCATCGCAGCGGCGAGCGTGCTGGCATGGGATATGATGATGCGGGCCGCGCCCGGCCTTGGCTGGTGGCGGAGCGGGGAGGGGCTTGGCTGACCGGCCGACCCGGACTGCAACCAGAGAGCATCGACTCCAGAAAAGGCCGAGGCGCTAGAGCTGGGTCCAGCAGGGCGTGCCGGCCTTGTTCAGCGGACCGCAGCTCGCGATGCGCGTCGCGCCGTTGGACGCGATCAGGACCAGCCAGTCGCCGCTATCTTCGCAGCGCAGCGCCCAGGCCGCGTTAGGGCCGATATCTCCCCTGAACAGGGATTTGGACGTGCGCGAACATGTCTGCCCTGCATCATGCATGAGCTTGGCAAAGGCAGCGCTGCGGCCGCTCGCATTCTGGGTTTCGATGGCGTTACTGTAGCTGTTGCGGCTGCTGCCCTGCCGCGTGATTTCGGCATAGCCGATCCGCGCGAGCAATAGGGCCGCGATCATCGATGTGGGTATCAAAGTCCACAGCATCGCCCGGCGAACATTGCCGCCAGCATGGCCGCAAGCGCGGCACCACCCGCCATAACCGTTCTGCGGCGTTTTGCATTTCGGGCATTTCATGCAGTGGCCCTATAGCGGTTCGCTGTCCCGACACCCTATCCTTGGAGAGGAACGGACCGTGTCCCCGTGCTGCATTCTATAGAATATGGAATCGCAGGATACAGCCTCCATGGACTATTGGGCATCGGCCCTTGACCGGCTTGCGTCGCCCGAGATTTTGCAATCCCCGGCGACGCGGCGCCAGGCCGTAGCGGCGGTGTTGCGATCAAGGATCGTGGCGGGTGTCATTCCGCCCGGCGCGCTGCTGCGGGAAACGGCGCTGGCGCAGGATTTGAATGTCAGCGCGACGCCGGTCAGGGAAGCGCTGGGCACATTGGCGTCCGAAGGGCTGGTGGAAGTCGAAACCCACCGGTTGAAGCGGGCGACGCCGATCGACCCTGACGTGACCCGCGACCTGGTCCGTGTGCAGGCCGAACTGTGGCGGCTGGGTTATGGCTGGGGCATGCCCCGCATCGGCGCAGCGGAGATCAAGGCGCTGAAAAGGGCGATCGCGCGCTATAGCGCGGCATTGGCGAGCGGCGAATATATGGCCGCGATCATGGCCGGGCTCGATTTCCACACGATCTTCATCAAGGCCTCGGAAAGCCGCGAACTGTTACGGTCGACGCTGGACCGGCGCGGGCTGATCGCTCGCTTCATTTTTCTGCATGGCATCACGACCCTACGCGAAAGCGGCCTTCGCGAGCATGAGGCGATACTACAGGCGTTTCTAGCGGGCGATCGGGATGCCGTGCTGGCCTGCCTCGACCGGATGGCGGCGCGCCTGATCGCCCTGTGCGATGCCGAGGCCATGGCGGGCGCCGATCTGGACCGACTCCAAAAGGATTGACAATGGATTTCGAACTGCCCGAAGAATATCGCTCTTTCCGCGACATGGTGCGCCGATGGGTGAACAGTGAAGTGCCCAAGGACTGGGCGCGCGCGCTAGAAAAGGACGAGCATCATTATCCCTTCGCGCTGTGGGACAAGTTCACCGAAGCGGGTTTCCACGGCATCGGCATAGCGGAGGATTATGACGGGCAGGGCGGCGATGTCGTCATGCAGATGCTGCTGGCGCGGGAACTGGCCCGGTCGCTCGGCGGGCTGGCGTGGATATGGGGCATCACCAGCTTTGCGGGGTCCAAATCCATCGGGCTTTACGGATCGGCCGAACAGAAAGCGAAATATCTCCCGCTGATTGCGACGGGCCAGCTGAAGGCCGCGATCGCCTTTACCGAGCCGGGCGGTGGCACGGACCTGCTCGGCGCGATGGCCACCACGGCGGACCGGGTCGATGGCGGGTGGAAACTCAATGGCGAGAAGATCTGGTCCTCCTCCGCGCACGTCGCCGATTATCTACTGGTGATCGCGCGCAGCAGCAGGAGCGTCGAGAAGAAGCATCAGGGGTTGACCCTCTTCTGGGTGCCGACGAAGACGCCGGGCGTGACGATCACGCCGCTGGCCAAGCTGGGTATGCGATCGATGGGCAGCTGCTCCGTTCACTTCGAGGACGCGTTTGTCGCGGAAGAGCATGTTCTGGGTGAACCCGACAAGGCCTGGTACATGCTGCTGCCCACGCTCAACAACGAGCGCATCATGGTCGGCGCCTTCTGCCTGGGCGTCATCGATGGCGTGCTGGAAGACGCGCTCGACTATATGAAACAGCGCAAGGCCTTTGGCGGGATCATCGGCCGGTTCCAGAGCTTGCAACATTATGTCGCCGACATCGCGACCATGCAGAAGACGACCGAACTGATGCTGCATTATTGCGCCGACAAGCAGAGCCGGGGCGAGAATGTCGGCGTCGAGGCCAATATGCTGAAGCTCATGGCGTCCGAAAACGCCAATGCCGCAGCGGACATGGGCATCCAGATATTGGGCGGCATGGGCTATTCGGCGGAGACCGACATGCAGCGTTACTGGCGAGACAGCCGCCTGTGGCGCATCGGTCCCATCACCAACGAAATGGTGCGCAACGGCATCGCGGAAAGCCTGGGGCTGCCGCGATCCTTCTGAAGGACAGGTGCCTTGCGGGTGGCGGGCGGCCCAATGTCCGCCCGAAATTTCCGGCAAAGACGACAAGGAGAGCAAGTGCGATGATGTTTCCCGAGCAACCGATCCCCGATCATGTTCCGCCCGAACTGGTGAGCCGGGATTTCCCCTTCATCTTCGGCATGACGACGACAGAGGATCCGTTCGACGATCTGGCGATGCAGGTGCATGAGGGGCCCGACATCATCTATGCCGCCCACGCCTATCCGGGGGGCACGCCCGCCTGGGTGCCGCGGCGCATGGCGCATTTGCGCGAGATATATCTCGACACCGATCATTTCTCCTCGACCGACTTTTCGCCTTACTCGAAGCTGGTGGGGGGGAACTGGATCAACTCGCCAGCGGAACTTGATCCGCCTGCCCACGGGCCTTTTCGCCAGATGGTCAACCCGGCCTTCACGCCCAAGGCGATGGCGGCGCTGGAAGACAAGATCCGGCACTATGCGGTGGAATATATCGACGCCTTCGCCCCGCGCGGCCAGTGCGAGTTCATGGGCGATTTTGCCTTTGAATTCCCCATCAAGGTGTTCATGGAACTGATGGGCCTGCCGCACGATCGGATGAGCGAGTTCATGGAGTGGGAAATGAACCTGCTCCACAATCACGACCTGTCCAAGATCGCGGAGGCGACGCGTAGCGTGCTTGCCTATCTGGGCGGAGAGATTGAGGACAGGCGGGCCAATCCGCGCAATGATCTCATCAGCTTCGGCGTGCAGGGGCGGATCGATGGTCGGGCGCTGACCGACGACGAACTGCTGGGCTTCATGTTCAATCTGTTCATTGGCGGGCTGGACACGGTTTCGACCAATATGGGCCTACACTTCCGGCATCTGGGCAGCCATCCGGAGGATCAGGCCCATCTGCGGGCCAATCCGTCGGAAATCCCGCACGCCATAGATGAGCTGATGCGGGCTTATGGCGCGGTGACCACCTTCAGAACCTGCAAGAAGGAAACCGAAGTGGCCGGCATCCGCTTCATGCCCGGCGACAAGGTGGCGATGTCAACCACGCTCGCCGGCCGCGATCCGGCCGAGTTCGACGCGCCTGCCGAGGTTCGGCTCGACCGGCGGCCACGGCATGTCGGTTTCGGCTTCGGCATCCATACCTGCGTTGGCATGCATCTGGCGCGGCGCGAGCTGCGGATCGCGATGGAGGAGTTTCTCGCCCGCATTCCCGACTTCCGCATCGCCCCCGGCCATCAGGTGGAATGCCATCTGGGGATGATCCAGCCGGTCGCGCTGCCGCTGGTGTGGACGCCAGCAAGCTGAACGGGGAGGAGGCGTTCGCCTTGCGGCGGACGCCTCGCTCGGCATCAGAGGTCCAGGCAGGCCTCTTCGAAATCCAGCCGGGGGTTGCGGGGAAAGAGCCCGTCCGGGTTGCCATAGCCGATATTGCACAGGAAATTGCTCTTCCACCGGCCGTCCGGGAAAAATTCCGCGTCGGTGCCGACCTGATCGAAGCCGGACATCGGGCCGCAATCCAGGCCTAGCGCCCGCGCCGCCATGATCAGATAGGCGCCCTGGAGCGTCGAGGAGCGCGCCACCGTATCCGCAATCAGCGCTGCCTTGCCCTCGAACGTGCTGCGCATGTCGCGGGAGGGGAAAAGTTTGTCATAAAATTCGTAGAACCGGGTGTCGCCCGCGACGATCACGGTGCAGGGCGCCTGCATCACCTTGTCCACATTGCCCGCGCTTAGATGGGGTTTGAGGCGTTCTTTGGCGGCGGCGGAACGGACGAACACGAAACGGCCCGGATTGCTGTTTGCCGTCGTCGGCCCCCATTTGGCGAGATTGTACAGGCGCCGGACGGTCTCGTCCGTAACCGGCCGGGCGGTCCATTGATTATGGGTGCGAGCATCGCGGAACAGCAGGTCCAGCATGGCGTCTCTGGCAATATCGGTCGTGTCCGGCATGATCGCTCTCTTATCCTGTGGTGGCTTCGCCGATGCCCCGGTTATCCCAGCCTGCAGCTTCGCGTGCAAGAATGGCATCGGCTTCGCCACCCAGCTTCGCCATGTCGGCATGCTCCCAGATGCGATGGGCGCCTGTGGCATAAGCGCGCCCATTGTCCCGATAGAGCAAGGCATCGACGACGTTCGCGCGCAGCTTGTCGATGCGGCGGACAACACGGCCGGGCGTGCCCATGACAAGCGAATGGGGTGGGATCACGCTGTCGGGCGGCAGGAAACTGTGTCCGGCGACGATCGAGCCGTGCCCAACGACGCAGCGCTCCATGATGGTCGCGCCGATACCGATCAGGCAGGCAGGCTCTATGGTGCAGCCATGGACCACCGCGCGATGGCCGATGGTGCAATAATCGCCGATGATCGTGGGATCGTCCCAGCCGATATGGATCATCGCATGATCCTGTACGCTGGCGCAGCGCCCGATCGAGACATGCGCCCGTTCGGACCGGAGGACGGCATAGGGCCAGAGGCTGCAATCGTCGCCCAGCCGCACATCGCCGAAAATGCGGACGGTAGGGTCGATAAAGGCAGGCGCGTCCATGGGATCAGCGGGTGATGACGATCTTGCCATGGGGACTGCCGGCCTGCGCCGCCCAGGCCTCGGCGGCATCGGCAAAGGCGTAGCGGGTTGTGTCGACGGTCAGGCTCCGCGTCATCGCCATGGCGATCAGCCGGTCATAGGCGGCGCGGCGCTCGCTGGCGGGGCGTTGCCCGGTGCCGACGCCGATATGGCTGCGGAAGACGAGATCGCGTAGGGACAGCGTGACCGTCGGTCCGGCCTGCACGCCAATGCTCATCATGCGCGCGCCGGGCCGCGTGGCGCGCATCGCCGCTTCAGCCGGCGGACCATAGATGATGTCGAGCACGACGTCATAGCCACCTTCCGAGACCGCTTTCAGCGCCGCCTCGTCATCGCCCTCGCCCAACAGGGCGATCGCATCGGCATGACCGGCGGCCTGCATGGCCTCCAGCCGTTCGCGGCCGCGCGCCGCCGCCACGACGCGGCCCGCGCCCAGCAGCCGGGCGACCTGCGCGCCGATCTGCCCGACAGGGCCGGTCGCGCCGAGAATGAGGACGGACTCGCCCTTCGCGATCCGCGCCTCTTCCAGAGGGATCAGCGCGCCGGTGCCGGAGATGGCGAGGGCGATCAGCTGGTCGTCGGAAAGGCCGTCTGGAGCAGGCCAGATTTCCTCCTCGGCCACAAGCGTGCGTTCCGCGATCGCGCCGAAGGGCGGCCTGCTATGGCCGAAGTAGACGCGGCTTCCATCATCCAGATGCCCGACACCCTCGCCGCCGGGCACATAGGGCGCATCGACGGGACCGAAAAAGCCCTTCGCGCGCATGAGGTCCGTGGGCCCGATTCCGGCGGCCGCAACGTCGATGACGCGATGGCCGGGCTGCGCGGTCGGTTCGGGATGATCGGCCAGCGCGAAGCCGCCATCGCTGTCGATCAGGGCGGCCCGCATGGCATTCCCCTATGGTAGTGATGGATGCGGCCTGGCCGCGGAGAAGAGAAGGTCGCCCGTTGGGAAAGGGGCGACCCTTCTTTCGACCTCAATAGGCGCCCGGGGGAGAGATCGGATCGGCGCCGGTCAGGTTCCGGCCATAGATTTCATAGCCGATGGTCGGGATATTCTGGATGTGCCGCAGCGCCATCGAAATGTCCCGCCAGTAGCGGTTGATCGGCTTGTCCAGCGCAAAGCCGGAGGAGCCGGCCTGGAACATCAGCGACTCGCTGGCGCCATGAACCAGTTCGATCATCTGCGCGCCGCCTGCGCGCTGTTTCGCCTTTTCCGCCAGAGTGAATTCTTCGCCCAGACCGACGCGATCCAGCTTGGCAGTCAGGTCGAACAGGATCAGCTTTGCGGTGTCGATCATCGCCGCCGCTTCGCCCAGATCGCGCATATAGGCACCTGACTTGGTGCGCGGGCCGATAATCGTCGTCAGCACCGGCTTTTTGGGAGCCTCGGCGGTGACGATCTCCAACATGGCCTCGACCGCGCCGATCAACTGAGCGATGCCCGTGGTGCGGACGACCGGGACGGCGGGCAGCAGATCGGAGGGCGCGCCGAAATGGCGCTTGGTCCGGTCGATCTGGCCGGCGCGTTCATCCATCAGCACCATCTGGGCTTCGGGAATGAATACATCCTTGGCGACCGCCGTGTCGGAGCCGGTCCCCTGCATGCCCGAAACGAACCATGTGTCCTGGATGGTCATGCTGTCCATCGGCAGATAGCACATGCTGATGCCCGGAACGACCGGGCCGTCATACCCCTCCAGCACGACGCCCTGCTGCGCCCATTTCGACTGCCGCGACCCGGACATATAGGGCCATGAGCCGTTGATGATCCAGCCGCCGTCAACCTTGCGGGCCTTGCCCGGCGGGTTGTAGGCGCCACAGACCGGCTGGGGACCGTCGCCGAACACAGCGTCCTGCACGCCGTCGGGCGCAAGGCTGGTGATCCAGCTTGTGCCGTTGATGATCTGGATCACCCAGCTGATCGCCGGATCGCCCTTGGCGATTTCCATCTGCACCCGGCAGAAATCTGTCGGGGAAAGGCCCATGCCGCCCAGCCGTTGCGGCAGCAGCATGCGCAGGAATCCCTCTTCCTTGAGCATCTTGTCGACGGCGGGCGTGGGGCTGCGCCGCTTTTCGCCCTCGGGCGCTTCGCCCTGCAGGAAAGCGCGCAAGCTGCGCGCCTTTTCCACCATCGCGTCAGCGACAGCCTTTTCGGCAAAACCGCACTGGATCTCATTATCCACCTTGGGGGCAGTAGCCATCAGTTCATCCTTTCTCATGTTCGCTATGGTGTCCGGCGATCTGCAATGCCCAGTCGCACAATCGATCGGGGGCGCTGTTCCAGATGGCCAGCCAATCCGGGGTGGCGGGAATGATGAGCGTGCTCAGTTGCAGGCGGACCATGGTGTCGCAGAAGGCGTCCCGGTTGACCCGCTGGCCGATCAGGCTGTCGAAATGGTCGAAGACGGGCGCTAGCGCACGCTGGACGGCGGCCTTGTGGCGGCCGAAATGACTGCGCAGGAAATTGAGATGGAAGGCAGGTTCGACCTCGAAAATGCCTTCGGGCGAACGCTCGATCGTAAAGCGGCCGTAAAAGCGCATCACCGCGCGAAAGCGCTCGATCGGTTCGGCGATGCCTTCCCCCGATTCCACAATGCCTTTTTCAAAGCTGCTGCAAACATATTCGCTAAAGGCCGCCAGCACTTCTTCCTTGGATGCGAAATAACGGTAGAGCGTGCCGCGCGAAACGCCGCTGCTTTCGCTGATGTCGCTCATCGACAGGCGCCGCGCGCCGATGGAGTTGATCGCGCGCAACGTGCCGTCCATGATCTTCTGGACGCTGCCGGACTGATCCGTCGCGACGATTTCACTCCAGTCGTTGTGCGGCATCAATTTCATGTTTGTGCTTCCATCTCGGCGAGGTTGTGCGGAACGCTGACATAGCCCGGCAGATGCTGGCCGCCATCCACATTGATCAGCTCGCCATTGACGAAGCGCGACATCTCGGACGCCAGGAACAGGACGACGGGGCCGATGTCCTTTTCGGGATCGCCCGCGCGTTTGAGCGGGTTGCTGGCGGTCGCCATCTCAAGGAAGCCGGGGACGTTTTGCGCCAGGTCTGCGAACACCTGCCCCATGCCGGTCGGCGCGATGGCGTTGGTGCGGATGTTGAAGCGGCCCCATTCGACCGCGGCGGTCCGGGTAAGCCCCAGGATCGCACCCTTGTTCATATTATAGTCGGCGTGGAGCCAGGCGCCGGTCTGGGCGTCGATCGAATAGAAGTTGATGATTGAACCGCCGCCGCGCGCTTTCATATGCGGGAAGGCGGCGCGCATGGCCCACCAACTGCCCCAGGTGCCGATCTCCAGCGTCCGCTGGAGCATCTCGTCCGTCTTCTGTTCGAGGAGGACGTTCGGCGAAAGCTGCGACGCATTGTTGACCAATATGTCCAGCCCGCCAAATTCGCCGACGGCGCGCTCGATCATCGCTTCTACTTCGGTCTTGACGCCCATGTCGGCGGACATGCCGACGGCGCGGACGCCGAAGCTTTGCGTGATGTCCGCGGCGACCGTTTCAGCGGCGGCGCCATCCCGGCCGGTGATCAGGAGATGCGCGCCCGCCTGTGCAAGGCAGCGGGAAATCCCGTAGCCCAGCCCCTTCGCGCCGCCCGTGACGATTGCGACCTTGTCCTTCACCAATCCCGTCACGCTGCCGCTCCTGTCATCTGCTCGCTCAGGGCACGGTCCATGTCCATGCGGTCCTGGCAATAATCTTTCGTGAAAACATAGCCGCGGATCGCTCCCTCCGCGTCGATATAATGATATTTCAGCCCGCGCTCGTCATTGGCGACTTCCTGCCATTGCCCGTCCACGCCGACAGGCGCGGGCAGCAGGACGACAGGATAGGCGGTGGTCTTGACCTGGACCGACAGCGGCGGAAAGCGGATCTCCGTCGGCGTGCCCAACGCACTGGGTGCGATGGCGCGGGCCGCCGCCATGATCGGGGTGACATAGGCCGCCAGTCCCTGCGGATATTCGGCGCAATCGCCGATGGCATAGATGGCAGGATCGCTGGTGCGGCCGGTCTGATCGACCTTGATGCCGCGCGCGACCTCCAGCCCGGCCTCCTGCGCAAGCGCGATATGTGGGCGCAACCCGACGGCGGACAGGACCGCCGCCGCCTCGATCACCAGGCCGTCGTCCAGTTCAGCCCTGATCCCCTTTTCGCCCTTGTGGATGGCCAGAACCTTGCGGCCCAGATGCCATTCCACGCCCTTTTCGGACAGGGCGTCGCGGATCATCTGACCAACCCCCGGCGGCACGAGTTGGGCGAGAGGATGGCCGAGCATGTCGACGACCACCGGCTGATAGCCGCTCGCGGAAAGGTCGTTGGCAAATTCGGTGCCGACGAGGCCACCGCCCATCACCAGCACGCGCGCGCCGTCCGGCAATCTTTCGCGAAATTCGCGATAATTGTCGAGATTGTTGACCGCAAGCGCGCGGTGCGCGGCGTCCCCGTCGATCGGCGGGCGAACCGGATCGGCGCCCAGCGCCAGCACCAGCCGATCGTAGAAGATCGGCCCGCCGGTCGTCAGGACGGCCTTGTCCTGCCGGTCGATCGCTTCAACGATACGGCCGGCCCGAAGGTCGAGCTTCAACTGCGCGACCATCTTTTCCGCCGGCGTGGTGATCAGCGTATCGGCGACCTTGCACTTGGCGAATGCGGTCGACAAAGCGGGCTTGGAGTAGAAATGCCCGTCATCCTGCGTGACCAGCGTCAGCCGGGCGTCCGGCGCGAGCTTACGAAGCTCACGCAGAACGCCATAACCGGCAAGGCCGCTGCCGACGACCACGATATGCGGGGTTCCCGTCACCTAAGCCGCTCCGGTCAAAGGAAGATGGCGAAGTTGGACATGCCCAGCGTCGACTGGTCGACGATGATTTCACGGCTGGCCAGCTTGTAAGCACCGTCGACCAGCCGCCAGATGTCGCGGCGTTCGGCGCTGATCGTCTCGTTATCCGGATTGTCCAGGCGGCTGCGCTCGACATAGAGGTAGCTCACCACCTCGTACTCGCCAGCCGTTTCGCTCTCGGCGACGCGGACATTGGTGACGAAGCGGCGCGTGCGCGATGGTGGATCTTCGGCCCAGGCGCTCTTCGCCAGGCGACCGGTCCGCATCAGGATGGAGCCGTAATTCTCGTCGAAATGCTTCATCGTGCGCACCACGTCGCGGTCCTTGTTCGGGCCGTTGCGGGTGAGGCGAAGGGGCGCGGTATAGCTCAGATCCTGCTCGAGATACGCCACCCAGTCGTCGAACCGGCGTTCGTCGAGCGCGGCGGCTTCGTCATAGAGGGTTTCGAGCAGGCGGTTATAGACTTCCGACCCGAGCGGCACCCGCTTGGTGGAGACAAGACCGCGCAGCACGCTGGTCTTGTCGATGGCGGCGGTCGCGTAGTTCACCATGATATCTGTCCTCTCTCGTCGCGACGGCTCACGCTTCGGCCATCAGATTATAATAGGCCATCCACCAAGCCCACTGCGTGTCGTCCTTGGTGAAGCCGGGATAGAGATCGCCGCCGCCGACCCAGCCTTCGGGACGCTCATGGCCGTGCAACGCCTGATATTTGAGCGTGACGGTCTTGCTCATATGACCACGCGAGTTGCGCATGATCTGCGGCCAGGTGTCGGCATCGTCCTGCTCGATCGTGCCCGATGTGCCGGTCGACCAGATGGCGTTCTGGAGCATGTCGCGCTTCACGTCTTCCGGTGCGTCCTTTTCCGCGAAGATGAAATTCACGAACTCCACCTTGTCCGGCCCCTTGGGCACATAGGTGTGCAGCGACAGGGCGCCCGACGCGCCGCCATCCGTGCGGGGGGCGAAGATGAAGGCGATCAGAATGTTCGGGAACATGCCGCCCACCTGGGGTGGGATGTTGGCCAACTGCTTGACCTGATCCTCCGACAGATTCTTGAACAGCTGCGGGATCAATTCCTTGGTGATGCCCGGCGGCGGCAGCAGGTGGAGCCGCTCCTCGGTCGACTTGCCTTCGAAGCTGACGTCGGCGAACATCTTGAAGGTCTGGGCCGCCTCCAGGCAACGCAGCGTATGGCCCTGCGGCACCGAAAGGTCGACGCCATACATGCCCGGCGCGGTGTCATAGATCGACTCGGCCGTGCCGCCCATGATGCCGCCTTCCATCAGCGAACGATGCAGGGTCAGGGTATGGAAGCCGTCCGATCCGGACTGTTCGCCGGGAATCTTCCAGTTGCACGGCAGCACGAAACGCTGCGGCGGGCCAAGCATCTCAAGGCCGTTGTCCGTACGGCAGAAAAGCTGATCAAGGTAGAATTTGGCGTCGCCCAGATAATCCTCGAACGACAGATCCTTGTTCCAGGTGGCGAAGATCAGGCCGCCATAGAGATGGACGCGGGCCTTCTTCAGTCCCAGTTCGTCCTTGGACCGCTTGTTGCCGTGCATCTGCTCCTTTTCGATCGGCGCGCCGATGAAGCTGCCGTCCGCGCGGAAGGCCCAGCCATGGTAAATGCAGCGATGGGCGTGGGCATTGCCCGCTTCGGCCGTGCAGACCTTCATGCCGCGATGGGGGCAGACGTTCAGCATGACGTGGATTTCGCCACTGCGGTCGCGCGAGACGATCACATTGTCTTCGGCCATGTCGCGCATGACATAGTCGCCGGCCTTGGGAATTTCCGACTCATGGCCAAGGAGCAGCCAGGTGCGGGCGAAAACCCGCTCCATCTCCAGCTCGTACAGCTCCTTGTCATTCATCACCCTTAGCGACACCTCGTTCATGTCGCGGTTGATGAGATCGTCAAGCGTTGTTCCGTCGCTCAGCGTCAGCCCGGCATTGTGCAGCATGTTGCTCTCCTGGAGGATTTCCTTGATTGAGTCGTGTTATACATATTGAACTAAATCTGTTCAAGGTGTAATGTTCGGCCAAGAAGGAGAGGCAGGATGAGCCAGAAACTGAAAGTGGTAATCGATAAGGCGGCATGCTGCGGTTATGGCGTGTGCGCCGAAATTTGCCCCCAAGTGTACAAGCTTGACGCCAATGGCATCGTGTATGTCGACGACGAAATCGTTCCTGAAGGACTAGAGGAGCAGGCCCGGGAAGGCGCCGAGGCCTGTCCGCAGTCCGCCCTTGCCGTCAAAGCCGCCTGAGTCGACCCGAGCATGCTCGGGTATTGGGCGCGGATGTCCTGTCAGAGGATAGGTTTTCGGGGCCCATCCGCGGATGCACGGTCTTTTGACAGGCAGAGGAGAGGATCGCTTTGATGGGGCAGGCCGAGATTTTATACACACCGTTCACGATGGGCTCGCTGCACCTGCGCAACCGGTTCGTGATGGCGCCGATGACGCGCAATTTCTCGCCGGGCGGCATCCCCTCGGACGGCGTGGCGGGCTATTATCGACGACGGGCCGAAGCCGATGTAGGCCTGATCATTACCGAAGGGGTGGGCGTGGATCATCCCGCCGCCGTGGGACGTGAAACCATGGGGGGTGGCGCTTCGCCCGTCCTGCATGGCGACGAAGCGCTCGCGCGCTGGCGCACCATCGTGGACGGCGTGCATGCGGCGGGCGGCCTCATCATCCCTCAGTTGTGGCATCAGGGCGTCATACGCGTGCCGGGCACAGGCTATCATCCCGACGCGCCCTCGGCGCGCCCCTCGGGTATTTGGGGGCCGACCGACAAGGCGATGGTCTCTCCCGACTATCTGGAACAGGTGCGCGTGCCCACCGCCCCGCTGACCGACAGCGAGATCGGCGACCTGATCGCCGCCTTCGCCCGCAGTGCGGCCAACGCGAAGGCGGTGGGTTTCGACGGCGCGGCCCTGCATGGCGCGCATGGCTATCTGATCGACAGTTTCCTGTGGCGCCATACCAATGTGCGGGAAGACCGCTGGGGCGGCGGGATCGCTGAGCGCGCGCGCTTTGCGGTCGAACTGGTGCGGGCGATCCGGGCCGTGACCGCCCCGGACTTTCCGGTCATCTTCCGCTTTTCCCAGTGGAAGCTCCAGGATTATGACGCCCGAAATGCTGAGACGCCTGCGGAACTGGAAGCGATGCTCGCCCCGCTCGTCGAGGCGGGGGTGGATATTTTCGACGCCAGCACCCGCATTTTAACGGCGCCGGCCTTCGAGGGTTCCGACATGGGGCTGGCGGGTTGGATCAGGAAGCTGACTGGCAAGCCGACTATCGCGGTCGGCGGCGTGGGCCTCAGCAAGGATCTTCAATCCTCCTTCGCGCAGCCGACCGTCATGACCGACAATCTGGCGCTGGTGGCCGACAGGATGGCGCGCGGCGAATTCGACCTGATTGCGGTCGGCCGCGCCCTCCTGATGGACGCGCAATGGGTGGCGAAAATGCGCGATGGCGGCGCGGTCAATCCGTTCCGGCTGGACGCCTACGCCACGCTTGACTGATGGCAGGACGCTCCGGCACGGGCCGGGGCGTCAATGGCTGTCCGCTGCGGCATAGACCTGAATGCGCGCGATGTTGGTGCGTTCGGACTGTTGCGCAATGACGGCGACGGCTTCGGCAATGTCGCGGGGTTGCATCGGCGGGATGAAGCTGTCCCAGGACGGCTGCCCCCTGGCCTTCATATCCTCGAAAATCTCGGTGCTGGTCGTGCCCGGCGCGACGATCCCTACCTTGACGCCCGATCCGGCAAGCTCGACGCGAAGACAGTCGGTAAAGGCCTCCAGCGCGCGCTTGAGGCCGCCATAGACGCCCACGCCGGGTGCGGTGATGTTCGCCCCGATGCTGGATATGTTGATGATCTGGCCTTTGCCGGCCGCCTTCATTGTCCGCGCGAAAAGGGTGCTGGCGCGCACCACTGCCTCATAGTTGATCGCGATCATGGGGCGGAGCTGGTCGAGGTCGAATGCGTCGATCGGCGCGGCATGCAGCATACCGGCATTGTTGACCAATATGTCGGCCCGGCTGAATCGACCCAAGACGAAATCGTGCAGCCTTTGCGGCGCGTCCGGATCCGCCATATCGGCTGCGTACGCCGTGCTGCCACGGCCCAGTTCATCGGCCAGTGCGGTGAGGCGATCGGCGCGGCGTGCGACCAGCACCAGGGTTGCGCCCGCTTCAGCAAGCGCACGGGCGCTGGCCGCGCCGATGCCCGACGATGCGCCGGTGACGATGGCGATTTGCCCTTCCAGATTCTCCATGACGTGGTGTCCTCTTCCCAGATCAGACGAGACGGACGAGCCGCTTGCCGTCGTTTTCGCCGCGATAAAGACCGGCCAGCGCGGCCGGGCAGGCCTCGATCCCCTCCAATATGTCCTCGCGCCATGTGAGGCGGCCCTGCGAGATCCATGTCCGCAATTGGGCCGTCGCTTCGGCATAACGATCGAGATGGTCGAAGATGACGAAGCCCTCCATGCGGGCGCGCTTGACCAGCAGATGCCGTTCGACGCGCGGCCCCATCGGCCATGGATCCCAGCGGTCGATCGATGCCGTTCCGCACACTATGACGCGCGCGCGTTGGGCCAGATGCGGCAGAACCGAATCGCTGATCGCCCCTGCGACATTGTCGAAATAGATGTCGATGCCCTCCGGCGCGTGCTCGGCGATCGCTGCCTCCACATTCCCGGCATGATAATCGACGGCGTGGTCATAGCCATATTCCTCCACGCAGCGCCGCACCTTGGTCGGCCCGCCCGCGATTCCGATCGTGCGGCAACCCAGGATGCGGGCGATCTGGCCGACGGCCGAACCGACGGCGCCGGCCGCCGTCGATACCGCGATGGTCTCGCCCGCGCGGGGCTGGCCGACGAGTGTGAGCGCGAGATAGGCCGTCATGCCGTTGATGCCCAGAATGCCGAGCGATGCCCGCATCTCGGCCGCGGTGGTGCGCTGCACGACCTGATCGGCTGCGACGCAGGCATAGTCCTGCCAGCCGAACCAGCCGGATACATGCTCACCGACAGTATAGTCGGGATGTGCGGAGGCCACGACCTCGCCCGAGGCGAGGCTGCGCATGACCGACCCGATGGCGACGGGCGCGGCGTAATTGCCTGCATCGGCGATCCAGCCGCGCATGGCGGGTTCGATCGAGAGATAATGATTGCGCACCAGGATCTGGCCCGGCGCGGGCTGTTGGATCGGCGCATGCCCGATCGCGAAATTTTCGGCCTGCGCGATTCCCGCCGGACGCGACGTCAGCAGAACCTGACGGTTGAGTTCAGTCATCCAGCCCTGCCTTGACCATGGTGAATTTCCGACGGGAAATCTTCCAGCCGTCCGATGTGCGGACCAGGCAATCGTCATAATAGCCGGCCGCGCGATGGGTGACGCCGCCTTGGGCCGCCTCCGGCAGGATTGCGTCGACATAGCTGCGCGCGTGCACCTGGTCGTCGCGCTTCTCTATCACGATATTGGTGATGCGGTGCAGCGTCGGCCCCATGTGGCGGTGCGCTTCGGCCATATATTCGGCGATTTCGCGCGGCCCGCGCCAATGTCCGAAGCTGCCGTAATCGGTCTCGCAATCCTGGGCGAAGCAGGTCCGGAAAAGCGGCCAGTCCCGCGTGTCGATGCCGGTGGCGTAACGCAGCAGCACATGTTTGATCGCGCGTTCATCGTCGGCGCCGACGGGCAAGCGTCTCACCAGACTGCCATGTGCAGACATGTTTTTCTCCCCTTGTTTCTCGAAGAAACATAAATCCCCCTTGGCCAATCTTGCCCGCCAAAGGATAGGATTGGGCGGCATCTACCCGCGACTCGTCGCGTTTGCTTGGCTGGTGCCGGGGCGCCCGTTTCTCGCTCCCCGCTATGGCTTAGGCAGGGCATAGGCGATCAACGCGTCGCTCGCACCTGACAGCATGGCGCCGTGTCCGCCCGCTGCGATGACCACGAACTGTCGCCCGCTGGCATTTGACCAGTAGGTGGTGGGGGAGGCGTTGCCACCCGCCGGCAAGCGCGCCTTCCACAGCAGCCGCCCGGTGGTGGTTTCATAGGCGCGGAACATATGCTCCTGGGTCGCGCCGATGAAGGTGAGGCCGCTCGCGGTCGCGACCGATCCGCCGATATTGGGCACGCCCATGGGGATGGGCACGAAGGTCGGCAGGGCCAGCGGGCCACTGTCGCGCGAGGTGCCGAACAGTCGGCTCCACACCAGCTTCCCTGTTTTCAGGTCGACCGCGTTGATGCGGCCATAGGGGGGCTGCTGGCACGGAATGGCGAGCGGCGAGAGGAACGGCGCGATATGGGCGGCATAGGCGACGCCCATCTGGGCGACGGGGCCGCCGACATCGCTCATATGGGCGGCGGTCATCGGCCTGATGCCCTGCCGGTCCGCAACGGCGCGAGGGATCAGGCGGTTATAATTGCCGACCTGATTGTTGTTGACGATCATCAGGCCGCGCCCGGGATCGACCGATACGCCTCCCCAGTCGATGCCGCCCAGATAGCCGGGCCAGGTGAGGGTTGGATGTTCGGTCGACAGCGGGGTCATGTCCCCGTCGAAACGGGCCTGGCGGAAGCGGATGCGGCACATCGCCTGGTCGATCGGCGTCAGGCCCCACATTCCCTTTTCCGTAGGGCGCGGACCGCCGAAACTGGGCATGCCAACCGAATAGGGCTGGGTTTTGGAAAGGCGTTCGCCCGGAACGGCGCCCTGCGGGACGGGGCGTTCCTCCACCGGCAGAATGGGCTTGCCAGTCGCCCGGTCGAGGAAGAAAATTTCTCCACGCTTGGTCGGCTGGAGCAGGCCGCGCACGCCGCCGGGCAGGTCGACCAGCGTGGGCTGGGCGGGCACGTCATAGTCCCACAGGTCATGATGGGTCGTCTGGAAGGACCAGCGCACCGACCCGTTCTCCGCATCGAGCGCCAGCACGGCGCTGGAATAGCGATCGTCGTTCGCGGTCCGATGTCCGCCGAAATAATCCGGCGTAGCGTTTCCTGTCGGCACATAGACGAGGCCCAGCCTGTCGTCCGAACTCATCGGCGCCCAGCTATTGGGGGTGCCCGGCGTAAAGACGCCGCCGGGCGGCGGCAGGCCGTGATCGTCGGGCCGACCGATGTCGAAGGCCCAGGAAAATTTACCCGTGACGGCATCGAACGCCCGGATCACGCCGGAAGGCTCCCTGATTTTCTGACCGTCCATCACCCAGCCGCCCAGAACCAGGCGGCCGCGAACGAGGGTGGGGGGCGAGGTCACGAAATAATAGCCCTTGTCGACCGTGCCCAGTCCCGCTTTCAGATCGACCTGGCCGCTCTTACCGAAGCTGGGGCATAGCCCGCCGGAGGCGGCGTCGAGCGCGATCAGCCGCGCGTCGAGCGTCGCGGTGTAGATGCGTTCAGCGCAATAGCCATGGGCTTGCGGGACGCGGTAATAGGTGACGCCGCGGCAGACGAGACCATAGACGCCGGCGAGATCGGTCTTGGGTTGGTGCCGCCATAATTGCCGGCCCGTTTCGGGATCGAGCGCGATCACATCATTATTGCCCGCGCACAGGAAAAGGCGGTTGCCCACCTTCAGGGGGTTGACCTGAAAGGCAGTGCCCTGCTTGCCGTCTGTCAGCTTGCCGGTGTGGTAGGTCCATGCCCTTTCGAGATTGCCGACATTCGCGGGCGTGATCTGGGCCAATGGCGAGTAGCGCGACCCGCCCCGGTCGTTGCCATAGGCGACCCAGTCGCCGTCGGCCGGGCTTGCCGGTCCCGCTCCCCAGCGCGCGCTGGCAGCTGGGGACGAACGATCCGCCCAGAAAGCGCTGCCGATCCCACCCATGAAGAGCAGGAGAAGAGCCGGCCACAGGACGCGGCCGCCGGGCAGGGGGCGGCCAAGACCGACATGCTGCCGATAAAAGGGCGTGAGCATGTACAGGCCCATGGCGACGGGCATGGCCAAGCGAGGCGCCAGCGCCCAGCCGTCCAGTCCGACTTCCCAGAGCGACCAACCCAGATTGGCGACGAGAAAGGCCCAATAGAGGGTGATCGAGAGCGGCGAACGGCGCCAGCCGAGAAACGCGGTGACCGTCATGACGAGGCCGGACACGCAATACCAGATCGACCCGCCGAGCAGCGCGAGCTGGCCGCCCAGCCAGAGCAGCGACAGACCTGCGAGTAGCAGAAGCAGAACGAACAGCATGTTCAGAAAGCGGCGCATCGAGCTCCCCCTCGAAATCCGGAAAGGCGTGGCAGGAATTCAGGCGGGCAATTGGGCCGCCAGCCAGTCCGGCACATTCATCCGATAGCATTTCTGTTCGTAGAGGCGGCTGATCTTCCAGCCCTGCGCGGTGCGGACGAAGTCGTGATGATACCAAAGGCCGAAGACTAAAGTATCGGTCGTTTCGCCATTGCTGACCGTCATCGGATTGTAGCAGGCGGTTTTGGTCTGCGCCCGGTCGCCCGCGATTTGATATTGGGTGGTGGACACAGCATGTTGAAAGGCGAGAATTGGCGTCAGACTTGCCGAGAGAAATGCCTTGATGTCCGCAAGGCTTCCGACGACGCCCACCATTTCGGAATAGTCGATCACCGCGTCATCGGTAAAATAGCGGTCCAGCGTGTCCCAGTCGCGCGTATCCACCGCATAGCAATAGCCTACGATCAGGTCCTGAATTTCGAACCGGTCCGACATCTCCTGCAGGGTCAGTGTCATGGCCTCTCCTCCGTCTCACGTCATTCTATAGAATCGCTGCTTGCACAGGGGAGGAGGTTCGCCGCCTTCCATTAGGTAGGTGCCGAGTGCGGTGGCTAAGGGGAAGAAACCACAGCCCTCGGGATCGATCCCGCGGACCGTTTTTTGATCAAGGAGACTATTATGGGCCTCGCCCCCTTCACGGAAGCCGATTTCGTCCTGTCCAAGGAGAAGCGGGCAGACATCACAGCCGGGCTGACCGAGCGGCAGGCGTTCATGGTCAATCACTGGATGGACCTGCATGAGGTCATCAATCGCGGCGATTGGGATGGAATGGACGCATTTTTCAATACCGACACGATGACCTACGACAACCCGAACCGACCCGACCTTGGCACCTATCATGTGTGGAAGACCTCGCCGCAGGGTCTCTACAAGACCTTCCCGCCCAGCATCTATCGCACGCTGAAGGCGTGGGGACGCGGCGAGGACGAGATCTGCGTGCTGTGCCATCATCATGGCAAGCATACCGGCGGCCCCTATATGGGCGTCCAGCCCACCGGGAACGACCTCAACGTCCTGTGGTTCTCGTGGCTGCGTTTCCGGGGCGACAAGATCGATCACATCTATTCGATCTCCGACGTGCTGACGATGCTGAAGGATCTGGAAGTCATCGACGTTCCCCAGCCCGTCGACCCCTATAAGTGATCGACAGGCCGAACCGGCGCGGCGAGGGCGCGCCGGTTCGGCAAAGGAGGACGTCGGTGTTTGGCATGCAAGGATGAGCAAGGGCATGAAGCGCTCGGTCGAACTGAAGATCGATGTCAGCGAGGCGGCAGCCCTGGGCATGACCGCCCATGTGGCGATCACGGTTCATCTTCCGGATATGACGGCACTGGCCAATCCCACGACCGTCTGCTTCGCTTTCCCCGGCGGTGGCTATTGCCGGCGCTATTACAGCTTCGACATGCCGGATGGATCGGGCGGCGGGGAGGCGGGTTTCCATTGCGATCGCGGGTGGATTTTCATCGCCTGCGATCATCTGGGATTTGGCGAGTCCACTATCCCGGAAGGCAATGCCCTCAATCTCGATAATGTGGCGGCGGCCAATGACGCGATGGTGCGCCAGGTCATGGCCCGGCTGGAAGCGGGCACGCTCGTCGATGGACTGGACCCGATCGTCGACGCCACATGCCTTGGCATCGGCCAGTCGATGGGCGGATGCTTCACGGTTGTCGCGCAGGGCAATCACCAGACATTCCACGGCATCGGCGTGCTGGGCTATAGCGGCGTCCATACTGTCGTGCCGACCCGGCCGGGCCAGCCGCCGGCCTCGTGGCCGTGGATTTCGCGCCGTTCATCGCTCGATGCGCCGCATGTCCTGAACGCGGCCGCGCTGGCGCAAGCGCCGGGCGTGAAGCTGGGCGACGCCGAAGCGCTCCAGGCGGCGGCAAGGGCAGGCGAGCATCCCTTCCAATGGTCCTTCCATCATAATGATGAGCCTGCGGACATCGTCACGCTCGACATGATGGCGTCCGCCGGGCTGGTCGATCCGTTGCCCGAATGGCGTTCGGCGACCACGCCGCCTTGTGGCGTCTACATGGTCGCGCCGGGCGCGGTGGCGCTCGAAGCAGCGGTCGTACGCGTCCCCGTGCTGATCGCGATGGGCGAGCGCGACGTTGTCCCCGATCCCTTGGGCGAACCCCGGGCCTATAAGAGCGCGGAAGACATCCAGCTCTTCATATGCCCCCAAATGGCGCACATGCATAATTTCGCACCGACCCGCGTCCGCTTCTGGGAGCGCATTCACAATTGGGGCGATGGCGTCGCGGCGCAGCGGCGGCTGGGTTGAGCGCGGCCGCCGATATCAGAGGCTGAAGCCGCCATCGACGATCAGGGTCTGGCCAGTGATATATTGCGCCTTGGCCGAAGCCAGGAAGGCTACGGCCTCGGCAATATCCTCGCCGCTGCCGAAGCGTTGCAGGGCAATGCGTTTGCGCTGCGTTTCCCAGATTTCCGGCGAATAGAGCGACGTGAGGAACTCTGCGCCAAGCCCGGCGTCGATGATTCCCGGAGCGACCATGTTCGCCCTGATGCCGTAGCGGCCTTCCTCCTTGGCGATGGCGCGGCCCAGCGCTTCCATTCCGGCCTTGGGCACGGAGGACAGGGCGTCGCCGGGGGGAAAGCAGTAGTTTGCGACCGACACGACGGTGACGAAATTGCCGAAGCCCTGGGCGCGGAAATAGGGCAGGGTGGCGGACACGATACGGGTGAAGCCGACCAGTTCGATCTCGATGACTTCACGCCATTGCTCCTCGCTGATCTGGCTGACGAAGGGCTGGGCTATGTCGACCCCGCTGGCGAAGACCATCGTGCCGATGGCGCCGAATTGCTCGACCGTTTCGCGGATGCCGGTCTCTATCGAGGCGCGATCGGAAAGATCGCAGGCGACAGGCAGCGTCTCGCATGAACTGTTGGGCAGGGAAGCCGCAACCGCCGAGGCCTTTTCATGGCTGGACCGATAGCCGATGGCGAGCTGATTCCATTCGGTCGACAGGCGTCGGCAGATCGCGCTGCCAAGGCCGCCGGTTCCGCCGACGACGAATGCCGCGCCTTTCGTCATAACGGCAGATGACGTGCGAGGTGGTGGAGCAGGCGATCGGCAAAGGTGTCATTGCGGTCGCCGGTGAACATATGGCCAACGCCGTGGGCGATCTCAACCTCCAGTTGCGGGGCGAGCGCCCGAAATTGCCGGACGCTTTCATCCGACACGATCTCGCTCAGCTCTGCTTTCACAAGCACGAGAGGCGATTGCGCGCGGCGCGCTGCGGCGATGAGCGCTTCCCCTTCCGACGGGGGATGCAGAAATTCCGGCGCGGTCGTGCGGGGATCCCAGTGCCAGAACAGCCTCCCATCCGTTTTGCGCATCGATTTGGCCAGGCCCGACACGTCAAGCAGGCGGGGCTGCCCGAGATGGGCGTGGAGGGCGTCGGCAGCTTCCTCCAGCGACGCGAAACCGGAGTCGCTGGCGCGGAAAAAGCCACGAATGTCATCAACGCCGTTATCCACCATATAGGGCGCGACGTCGGCGAGCATGATAAGGCGCACCAGATCGGAACGGCGCGACCCGCCGACCAGCGCGGATTGACCGCCGCGCGAGGCTCCCACCAGCGCGATCGGCCTGTCGAATGCCTGGATGATGGACTCGACATCGCGACCATAGGCTTCCAGCAGATAGTCGCCGTCGGCGGCCCATCCGCTGTCGCCATGGCCGCGCAGATCGAAAGTCAGCCCGTAATAGCCCGCCTGCGCCACCCGCCTGGCAGACCCGGCCCAGGATCGGCGGCTCTGGCCGCCGCCATGGAAGAAGCAGACGGGCGGGGAGGCTGGATCGCCATAGGCGTCCGCAACCATCTCCAGCCCGTCACCCGGCACGCTAATCCGCATGGGCGCAGTGATGCCGGAAGCCTGCATTTATTCGGCGGCGACCGGCGGGACCATTTCCGCGAAGGACGGGTGCTCGCCCGGCCCCTTATAGGCGAATTTGCCGGGCGCATGATGCCACTTGCCATCGTTACGGCTCTCATAGGGCGAGGCGACTTCGATCAGCGCGCCGTGCGTGCTCTTGTGGCCGACCCAGCTCCATTTCTGCCAGGTCATGTCCGGATCGTTGAAGGTCTGACCGCCACCGGGCAGGTGCAGCCCTTCGGCCCGCAGCTTTTCCATCGCGCCCGGCACATCGTCGGTCGCGTAGCAGAGGTGATGGACATGCTCTCCCACCTTCTCAAGGCGATCGCCCATGGGGGTGCCAGGGGCTGGTTGAATGAACTGGATTTCCGTGCCGCCATTGTTGACGAAGGTTGCCCACTTCATGCCGGCGTCGTCGCCGCTGGAAAATTCGTCATATTTGACGATACGCTCTTCCAGCGATGCAGGATCAAGGACACGCAGAATCCGAGTCCAATCCTCGATAGCCTTGTCCAGATCGCGTACGACCATGCACACATGGGCAAAAGGTCCGCTCGGCATTGATATTCTCCTCTGATCTTTTAGATTTCAACCGTCGCCGTGCCGGAATTGACCGTGCCGCGGCCATCGACATCCAGCGAGAATTCGCAGGTCACGATATTGCCTTCGATCATGGTGATCCTGCCCGTCACCACCGCACGGTCCCCGCCATAGACATTGTCCAGAAAGCGTGAATCCATCGTCTTGATCCGTCCGCCGGGAAAGGCGCGCATGAGCATGTTCATCATATATGCAACGTTGACTGGGCCCTGGTTGATGACCCGGTCGCCCAGCCCTTTCGCCTTCACCACCTCGACATCGAGATGGATGGGATTGGGGTCAGCCAGGAAAACCGCCCACTGCTTCATAGCTTCCGGGCTGACGCTCTCGATCGTGAAAGGCGGCAGCGCGTCTCCGATGGCATGGCTCATGCGGCGAACTCCTTGCGGGGCAATACCCACACATTGTCTGTTTCCAGCACCTGCATTCCGTCGAGCAGGTGCAGGCGCAGACGGTAGGTCAGCACGTCCATGACGCCCAGCTTACGACTGCGTTTGCGGACCAGGCTGAGTATCTCGCCCGTTACCTTGTAGCTTTCGCCGACTCTCAGCGGTGCGTCCAACCGTACGCCGCTGCTGCCCATCATCGGGCCATCCTCGACATCGAATTCACATGCTTCGCAGACGCCCGCCACCGTCTTGCCCATCGCGACCTGGGTGGCGATATAATAATAGATGGGATGAGCGCTGCCGTCGGCGGCTGGTTCGACGCCGGTCGACCGGCACAGGGCGGCATTCTCTTCCGCCGTGATGGTGAAGACCTTGTCGCCATCGAGCGATGTGCCGGCGGCGTCGGGGGCAGGGGGGAGATCGTCAAGATCGCTCATGGTCTGTCCTTAGAAAGAACGCGGCAGGCCGAGGCTCTCGGCAATTGTGTTGCGCACCATTTCGTTGCTGATCGGCGTCATCCGCAGGATGCGATGGTCGCGCCAGTAACGCTGCATGTCGGTTTCCGCCGAATAGCCCATGCCCCCCAATATCTGGATGCCAAGGTCTGCGGCTTTCACGGCATTTTCCGTGGCGACCATCTTGAGCATATTGGCCTCGGTTCCGCACTTCATGCCGTTGCTCTGCATCCAAGCGACATTGTAAAGCAACAGCTCGGTCAGCTTCTGCGAGGTCGCAATGTCCGCGACATAATGCTGCAAAATCTGGAAGCGGCCGATAATGCCGCCGAACGCCTTGCGTTGCAGCATATATTCCAGCGCGTCTTCCAGCACCCCGTCGATCGCGCCCAGACATTGGGCGCCCACCATGATCCGCTCATTATTGAGCGTGGGCAACATCGCATACCAGGCCTGTCCAGGCTCACCCAGTACGTCCTCGTCGGGAACGAAGACATCCTCATAGTGAACCTCGCACGATCCCATGGCGCGCATGCCCAGCTTGGGCAGGAGCGAGGCGGTGATCCCGGGCGATTTGGCATCGACGAAGAACATTGTGAGGCCATGATGCTTCTTTTCGGCGTTTTTATCGGTGCGGGCGAGGACGAGCAGCCTGTCGGCCGCCTTTGCCCCCGTGGTCCACATCTTGGCGCCGTTCAGCTTCCAACCGCCGTCGACCTTTTCGGCATGGGTCTTCATCGCGCCCAGAACGTCGGTGCCGCCGTCGGGTTCGGTCATCGACAGCGAGACGCGCAGCTTGCCCTGCGCCATGGGGCGCAGCCAGCGATTCTTCTGCTCCTCCGTGCCGACCGCGCCGATCGTCTTCGCCCCGCCGAAGGAGGTCAGGCCCCAGACCCATAGCAGGCCGCCGGCCGTCCGCGCGAATTCGCGGGCGAAGATCATTTGCATCATGACGTCGCCGCCCAGGCCGTCATATTCCTCGGGAATCCCGATGCCGAAAAATCCCTGCTCGGCGATCTTGTCCCACAGCGCATAGGGATAATTTTCTTCGTCGGCTTCCAGCGCGCGCATCCAGTCCTTGGGCGCTTCCGCATCGACCCAGCGGCGGACAATGTCCCTGAACGCCTGCTGTTCCTCGGTGAGTGAAAAATCCATCGTCGTTCCCGTTAGTGGTACTGCGATTAAGCGCCCGACAGGTTCATTGCGAACCTATCCAACTATAGGGCAGGCCGTCGGCAGAAACTGAACAATTGGTCCACCATCATCCCCAACTGGTCGGGGATGGGCGCGTTTTCGATCGGGTCGCCTTCGCCGCCGATGGTGTTGATGGCGATGCCCAGCGGCGTCGGCCATCCCCGCAGCGCGTGGGTGATCACCCGCAGTTGCTGGAGCGTGGCGACCGCGGCCTGCCAGCCGGCCGCGGTCGCCACGCAGCCGACGGGAAGACCATCGAAATAGCAACGCTCGTCGCGGCTCATATCCTCGACATAATCGAGCGCATTCTTCACGAAGCCAGAGATCGCACCATGATAGCCTGGTGAGCCGATGATCACGGCATCCGCCGACCGCAGGATGTCGACATAGTGTCGTGCCGCATCCGGACGATCCGGATTTTCGGGCGCGTAAGACGGGAAGTCGATGTCCGCTCCTGCAAGCAGCGTCGTGCGTGCGCCGCGTTCCTCCGCGATGGCGAGCGCCTTGCGAAGCGCCCGCTCGGTGGAGGAATAGGCGCGCATTGTGCCGCCAACGGCGACGAAATGAAGTTGGGTCATATCAGATCGACAATCCTCCCTCGACAGGGATGACCGATCCGGTGACATAGGCGCCCGCCCGCGAGGCGAGATAGATGGCTGCGCCCGCCAGATCCTCTGGCGTACCGACGCGGCCGCGGGGCACCATCGATTCCACCATCGTGCGCATCTCGCTGGAGGTAATGACGGTCATCTCCGATTCGAAGAATCCGGGTGCGATGACGTTGACGGTGATGTTGTCGCGGCCCAGCCGCTTGGCGAGGCCTTTCGCCATCCAGTGGATGGCGCTCTTCGAAGCCTGATAGGCGTAATTTTCCTTGGGGCCGACCTTGAGCGCGCCGACCGACCCGATGTTGATGATCGATGCAGGGCGCTCCGCCGTGCCGCCTGCGCGAAGCAGGGGCAGGAATTTTCGAAGCGTGAAGAAAGGAGCCTTCAGGTTCAGGTCGATCACCGGATCCCATTCATCCTCGCCATAATCGTCGATGGGCGCGTCGGCCATGGTCCCGGCGTTGTTCACCAGGACATGCACGGCCTGTTCTTGGGTGGACACCGCCGCGACCAGAGCCTCGATCCCAGCAAGTGTCGAAAGATCTGCGACCAGGCCGGTACAGCGGCCGCCAGTCGTAGCGGAAATTTCCGCCGCGGCCGCCGTCACCTTGGCCTGCGTCCGGGCACAGATATAGACTGTGGCGCCCGCCGCAGCCAGGCCGGTCGCGATATGGCGGCCGATGCCGGTCGACCCGCCGGTAACGACGGCGACGCGGTCCTGTACCGAGAACAGCTCGGCGGCATTCATGCCGGAGCTCCCGCGCCGGAAATCTTCAGAATGAGGTCGGTCGTTCCCTCCGGATCGCCCACCAGCAGGGCGTGATCGCCCGGATGGTCATGGATGGTCCAGCCCAGTTCGCGCGCCCGGTCGTGCATCGCCGTCATCACCGTGACGGCCGCCGCGATATAGTCGACGGGCCGGTCGATCGCCTCGGCGCCAACGGGAATGACGCAGGCGGTCGCCTTCATCGGCTGGTCCGACAAATTGTCGAGCAGCCATTTCTCCCGCGCCGGGTCCATGAGATGGGGATGCTCCTTGGCCGCCGCCCGCTGCATTTCATGCACGCCCGATCCTACCGGGCCTTCGCCTGCTTCGAGCATCGCATCCAGCGCGGCGAGCTGGTCTTCCGGGACATAGCCCATGAGGGATCCGATCCGTTCCCCCGACCGGGGCACGATGGCGTCAAGATAGATTATGGATGCGATGCGGTCGCCCACCTCCGCGATCACGCCGGGCGCGACCGTGCCCGCATAGCTGTGCGCGACCAGCACGACGTCGCGCAGATCCTCATATTTGAAGACATTCACGATATCGCGCACATGAGTCGCATTGCCCACATCGCGGCCGATCAGATGCTCGCGCTCGCCAAAGCCGGTGAAGGTCGGCGTGTAGACCTTGTGGCCCCCGGCCTCCAGAATTTCACGGACATATTTCCATGTCCAGCCGCCCATGCCGCCGCCGTGAAGAAGTACGAATGTGGTCATGACGATCAGGCCTCCGCCGGTTCAGTGTTCTGGATGAATTCGGGGAATGGATCGGGTCCCCACAGGAACATGCTGTCCTCTGGCGCATGGTTGGCGGCCGGCCAGTCGACGTCATGCGGGATGAAGTCAATATCGGCCGAATATTCGCTGAAACTGCCCCAAGGATCGCGCACATAATAGAAATAATTGGCGCCCAATACGTGCTGGCCCACGCCCCAGTTGGGGCCATAGCCGGCCCGGGCCATGGTCGCGCCGCCCAGGCCCACTTCCATCACCGACCCGACGTCCCAGCTATTGTGATGCATGCCCCGCCGATCGGACAGGACGAGGGCCAGCAGGTGATGATCGCTGCCATGGGGGCCGTGCAGGAAGGCGACGGCCGGCTCGCTCTTGTCGGACAGGCGCAGGCCGAGCGTCTTCTCATAGAAGTCGATCGCGGCATTCACGTCGGTCGCGAAGATGGCGAAATGCGAAAGGCGGCGGGGGTGAACCTTGGGCGCTTTGCTGTTAGGGATCGCGCCGGATTGGCCCGGCGCCGCGCTGACGAAAGTGAAATGGCTCTTTTCCGATGGCGTCGCCTTGTCTGCGACGCGGACGTTGATCGGCAGGCCATCGAAGCCTGCGAACCAGATGCCGTCGGCTTCCGCGCCTTCGGGCGGATCGATCCGTGTGACGCCGCAGCCGTCGAGATGAGCGGCAAAGGCGTCCGCTTCGTCCGGATAGATGCCGAAGCTCAGATAGCGCAGCCGCTTGGCGTCGCCGCCCTGGCTCAGCACGGCCCAGCGATGCGGATTGCCGAACGCATATAATTCCAGCGTGTCATCCCGCTCGCGGACGTCAAGTCCGAAGAGCGTGTAGAATGTCCGCGCGGCTTCCAGATCGGGCACTTCGACCGCGAAATGATCGATGGAATGGACGCCCAAACTATTGGCGCGGCGTCCCGACGGGCTGTTCTGGTTCATCCTTCGCTCCTTGGCTGGCCGGGCGCCGACAGGACGGCGCCGGCCTTTCGATCATGCTGCCTTGATGGGGTTCACCAACAGGCCGATCTTTTCGATTTCCACTTCGCACACATCGCCATCCTTCATGAACAGCGGAGGCTTGCGGGCAAGGCCGATGCCCGACGGGGTTCCCATGACCAGAACGTCGCCCGCTTCCAGCGTGAAGCAGGTGGACAGGAGGGCGACCGTGTCGACGACATCGAACACCATGTCGGATGTGTTCGCGCTCTGCACTACCTGGCCGTTGAGGCGGGTTTCGATCTTGAGCCCGGCGCCGCCCGCAGGCAGCTCGTCGGCCGTTACCAGCCAGGGACCGAAGGCGCCGGTATCGTCGAAATTCTTGCCGACCGTCCACTGCGGCGTCTTGAGCTGATAGTCGCGGATCGAACCGTCGTTGAACACCGAATAGGCGACGATATGCGACAGCGCGTCGTCCTTGCTGATATCCTTGCCGCCCTTGCCGACGACCGCGACCATTTCCGCCTCATAATCGAGTTGATCGGAACAGGGCGGTTTGATGATCGGTGCGCCATGGCCGATCAGGCTCGAATTGAAACGGCCGAATACCGTCGGGAATTCGGGCACGGTGAATCCGCCTTCGGCCGCGTGATCCTTGTAGTTGAGACCCAGGCAAAGGATCTTGGGCGCCTTGACGAGGGGCGGCAGGAAAGTGAGGTCTTCAACCTGAACTTCCTCGCCCTCTGCGCTGACTTTCGCGCCGGCATCCGTCAGGGCGCTGCCGCCGCTGGCGATCAGCGCATCCAGATCATAGAGTGCAGCGTCGCCGAACAGCGCCTTGACGCCCGCGCCCGTGTCCACTGCCAGACCGACCGCGCCGTTCTGTGTCACCTTGGCCAACCGCATATGCAAACCTCCTGAGAATCTGTCCAACCCACCGAACCGCAGGCATGGAATTGAATGAAATATATTTCAAGCTATAAAATACATCCTGTCGAATTGCCATGGGTGACGAAGCTGATATAGCTCTTGCGATGACCAAAAAGCTGAGCCTGACCGAACGCGCCTACCGGCAATTGCGCGACGATCTCCTGACCTGTCGGCTGGTGCCCGGCGCCAAAATCAACATCAAGGATATCACCGAAACGCAGGGCTTCAGTCTCGGGGCGGTGCGCGAAGCCCTGTCGCGGCTCACGTCCGAGGGCTTTGTGACGCAGGACGATGCGCGGGGATTTCGGGTGACGCCGATATCGATCGGCGATCTGACGGATCTGGTCAGGGTCCGCAGCGATATTGAGGGGCAATGCCTCCGGCGCGCCATCGAGAAGGGAAGCCTGGACTGGGAAGCCTCGATCGTCAGCGCAGCCCATAGGTTGAGCAAGACCCCGACCCGCGACCCGCGAGAGGCGGCCCGTCTGAACGAGGATTATGCCGACGCCCATGCGGCCTTCCACCACGCCCTGGTCGCCGCGTGCGACAGTCCATGGTTGCTCAAGATGCGCGACTGGCTCTATGCCCAGTCGGAACGCTATCGCTATCTCACCGTGCCTTTGGCCCATGGCGACCGGGATTTGGTTCATGAACATGCGCAGATCGTCGACGCGGCGCTCGCGCGGGACGCCGACCGCGCCGAGGCGCTGCTGACGGACCATTTGATGGCGACGGCGCGGCTGCTGATCGACCCGCAGAATGCGCGGGGCGGGACCGATATCGAATGGGCGGCTGGCGCGGATCGGGCCCTCTGATCCCATATCAGCTCTGCCGGCTCTGACCGGTGCCACCGCCGCTGGCGGGCATCAGCATGTTGCTCATACCGCCATCAACCAGCAGGTCGACACCGCTGATGTGGCTTGCATGAGGGCCGATCAGAAACAGGATCGCCTGCGCGACATCCTCGGCCACGCCGAGTTTGCGCAGGGGAATATTGGCTTCCCGCTGGTCGCGCCGCGACAGATCTTCATATCCCGCAGCGGTCATCGGCGTGTAGGTGGGGCCGGGCGACACCGTATTGCATCGGATACCGTCCGGACCCCATTCGATGCTGAGCTGGCGTATCATCATCAGCAAGGCGGCCTTGCTGGAGGAATAAAAGCCAAGCGCGGGCGTAGGCTGGGTGGCCGACATGGACGCGGTCGCGACGAAGGCGCCCTTGCTCTCTTTCAGGTGAGGATGGGCCGCCTTGCCCAACAGCCAGGACGAGCGGGTGTTGATGGCGAAGATGCGATCGAAATCGCTGATCGGCAGTTCAACCAGCGCGCCGCCCATGATGATGCCGGCATTGCTGATGACGGCGTCGATCCCATCCATATGCGCGAGCGCCGCCGCGACAATCCGGTCGCCGCAATCCGGTTCGGCCAGATCAACCACGCAGGTCGCGGCGGCGGGGCCGACCGCATCGGCCACCACCTGCAGATTGGCGGCATCGCGATCCGCGAGCAGCATCCGGTGTTCACCCGGAATCATCGACCCGGCCGCCAGCAGTTCGGCGCATGCTCTGCCGATGCCGCTTGCAGCACCCGTGATGATCACCCGCATGTCACTCTCCCTACACTTTCATGGCGTCGATGCGCCGTGTTTCAGTCCTTCAGGCCCAGTTCGTCCATCAACGCGCCGCGCAGCTTGAACTTCTGGATTTTCGATGCCGACATCGGCCATTCGTCGATGAAGCGGATATGCCGCGGAACCTTGAAGGAAGCGAGGCGCTGCCGGGTATAGGCGATGATTTCCTCCGCCTTGACCTCCACATCGCCTTCGCGTTCGATGTAGGCCGCGGGGATTTCCGCCAGCCGCTCGTCAGGCAGCCCGACGACCTGCGCGAGACGAACCGCCGGATGGGTGGCCAGCACCGCTTCGACCTCGGCCGCCGCGACATTTTCCCCGCCCACTTTCAGCATATCCTTGAACCGGCCGTGGAACATGACGTGGCCATGTTCGTCGATCGAGCCGATATCGGCGCTATGATACCAGCCATCGGCATCGAGCGCCTCTGCGGTCTTCTGCGGGTCCTTGTAATAGCCGTCGAACAGATTGTAGCCGCGAATGAGGATTTCGCCGCGTTCGTCCACGCCCTTTTCCTCGCCGGTTTCGGGATCGACGATCTTCATCTCTATGCCCGCAAGGGGGAAACCGAGTTTCTTGAAGCCCATTTCCGGGTCCATCGCATAGCCGCCCGTGGTGACGATGCCGGTCGCCTCGGTCATGCCCATGGTGCCCACTTGGAGCATGTTTGGGGCTTTCTCCCGATAGGCCTGGCCTACGCGATCAGGCATGAAGGCGAAGCAGCTATTTTGCAGGCGCACCGACGACATGTCGGTCTTGGCCCAGTCGGGATGGGTGATCATGGCCTGATGGAAAGTGACGAAGGGCAGGAACATCATCGTCACCCGTTCATCCTCGATCTGCCGCAGACTCTCCCCGGCATCGAAATGCGGCTGGCCGATGAAGGTGCCGCCCACGTCGATCGCGCCCAGCATGCAGAGCATCGCAGCGATATGGAATAAAGGCAGCGGCGACCAGGCGCGCTCGTCGGGCTGGAAGGACCAGCGATAGCGAGCGAGATTCGATGCCTCCCGAGTGACGGCCTCATGGCTGAGCAGGCACCCCTTCGGGTTGGCCGACGTCCCTGACGTATACAGGATCATCGCGGTGTCGCGGACTCTGACGGTCAGACGGGATGCATGTACCTCTGCTTCCTCCACTTCCTGCACCGCCGAATCGAAGGTTGCCTGATCGACGAAACCGGGGACCGAACGGCCACCCAGCATCACGATCCGCTTGAGCAGCGGCGCGCCCGCAAGCGTGAGTGAGGAGGAGTCGGCGGCATCGGGCAGGTCGGGGAAAGCCTCAACCAGCCGCCGACCGAAATCGATATGCTCGCTGATCATATCATTGGTGATGATCGCCGCCAGATCGGCATTGTGCGCGACATAGGCCATCTCGGGCGCCTTGTACCGTGCGTTCATCAGCACTGACACGGCGCCGCACATCGCGTTGGCGAACAGGGTTTCGACAAATTCGATGCTGGACGGCAACAGGATGCCGACATGGTCGCCGCGCCGGATGCCCAGCGCCTTCAGGCCGCGTGCGCGCTTCAGGACGCTCTGCACGACATCATCATATGTCTTGCGTTCTCCCGGAAATACCAATGCTTCCTTGTCGGATGCCTTGTCCCACCCTTTGAGAAGCAGATCGCCCAGAGTGGTTGCAGAAATACGGAATGGGGCGCAATCTTCGCCTTGTGTGACCACGGATGTCCGCTCCTAAAATGCCGGTCAGCTATCGATGATGATCAGATTGCAGCCATCGCCTCTGCCTGCGCCTTTCGTTGGATAGGTGCAGCTTTGCCTTCCGGGTCCAAGAGCAAGGGCAGAGATTTTGTATCACTGTGCGGGAATTCACGATGGAAGCCTATGTCTACGATCATGTCCGGACGCCGCGCGGGAAGGGCCGCCCCGATGGCGCGCTGCACGAGATCACCTCTGTCGAAATGGCGACGCAGCTGTTGAAGGCGCTCCAGAGCCGCAATGATCTCGACACTGGACTGCTCGACGATGTGATCATCGGCATGGCCCAGCCCGTCGGTGAACAGGGCGGCGTGCTGGCGCGCGCGGCGGTGTTGCAGGCCGGCTATGCCCAGACGGTCGCGGGCCAGCAAATCCATCGCTTCTGCGCCACCGGCCTGGACGCCGTCAGCCTGATCGCGGCGCAGGTTCATTCGGGCATGATCCAGGCCGGCATCGGCGGTGGCGTCGAGTCGATGAGCCGCACGGTCATGGGGTATGACTCGGGCGCGTGGACGTCGGATCCGTCGGTCGCCTTCAGCAATTATTACGCCCCGCAGGGCATCGGCGCCGACCTGATCGCTACCCTGGACGGCTACACGCGCGAGGATGTCGACAATTTCGCCGTCGAGAGCCAGCGCAAGGCTGCCCATGCCTGGGAAAACGGCTATTTCAAAAACTCGATCGTGCCGATCAAGGATGTCCTGGGCGACGTGGTGCTCGATCATGATGAGCATATGCGGCCCGGCACCACGCTGGAAAGCCTCGCCAAGCTCAAGCCCGCTTTCGAAGGGTTCGGCAAGGCCGGGTTCGAGGCAGTGGTGAAGGCTAAATATCCCGAAATTGAAGAGCTGAACTATGTCCATCATGGCGGCAACAGCTCCGGTATCGTCGACGGCGCCGGACTGGTTCTTGTCGGGTCGAAGGAATTTGGGGAAAAGGCAGGCCTCAAGCCGCGCGGTCGCATCCGGTCCTACGCCAATATCGGGTCTGAGCCGACGATCATGTTGACGGCGCCGGCGGCGGTCTCTCGCAAGGCGCTCAAGGCGGCCGGCATGACCGAGAAGGATATTGATCTCTGGGAACTGAACGAAGCCTTCGCCAGCGTGGTGATGCGCTTCCAGCGGGAGCTGAATGTCCCCGACGACAAGATCAACGTCAATGGCGGGGCGATCGCGATGGGTCATCCGCTGGGCGCGACCGGCGCGATGATCCTGGGCACCGTGCTGGACGAGCTGGAGCGGCGCGACGCGGAGACCGGCCTTATCACCCTGTGCGCGGCCAACGGCCTGGGCACGGCTGCCATCATCGAGCGCGTTTGAGCGCGCACAGAACTTTAGAGCGGGACATCCCATGAAGACTATGCGACTGGAAAAGGCCGAGGACGGCTTTGCGATCCTGACCCTCGACGCCGAAGGCTCGATGAACGTCGTCAACGACGCTTTCATCGCCGACATGGAAGCGGCGACGAAGCAGATTGTCGCGGACGAAAGCATCAAGGGCGTCATCCTGACGTCGGCCAAGAAGACGTTCATGGCCGGTGCGGACCTCAAGCAGCTGGTGAACGGGTTCGGCACGCTGACGCCGCAGGAAGCCTATGCCTTTTCGAAGCGCGCCACCGACATGCATCGTGCCATCGAACAATCGGGCAAGCCCTGGGTGGCGGCGATCAACGGCCTGGCGCTGGGCGGGGGTTTCGAGCTGGCGCTGGCGTGCCACCGGCGCATCCTGGCGGATGATGCCAAGGCGCAGGTCGGTTTGCCCGAAGTCAATGTCGGTCTGCTGCCCGGATCGGGCGGCACCGTGCGGTTGGGCATTATCGCAGGCATGAAGATCGCGCTGGACCTGCTGCTGTCGGGCCGCTCGGTGGGGCCGCAGGAAGCGCTCAAGCTCAAGATCGTGGACGAGGTCGTCCCGGCGGACAAGCTGATCGACGCGGCCAAGGCGTGGCTTGCGACCGGGCCGGATCCGGTCAAGCCCTGGGATGTCAAGGGTTGGACGCCGCCGCAGAAGAAGGGCATGACCGTCCCTGAGGATTCGGCCGCCTACATGATGTATACAGGTGGCCTGGCCAAGGGGGGTTACAATCAACCTGCGCCCGCCGCGATCCTGAACTCGGTGTTCCACGGCTTGCAGTTGCCCTTTGACAAGGCGCTGGCGGTGGAGGGGAAATATTTCGCCAAGCTGCTGACCGATCCGGTCGCGCGCAACATCATCCGCACCACCTTCATTTCGAAGCAGGCGGCCGAAAAGGGCGCGCGTCGTCCCGAAGGCTTCCCGAAGTTTGAAGCGAAGAAAGTGGGCGTGCTGGGCGCGGGCATGATGGGCGCGGGCATTGCGTTCGTGTCCGCCAATGCGGGTATCGACGTCGTTCTGATCGACCGCGACACCGCGACCGCGCAGAAGGGCAAGGACTATTCGGCCAAGGTGCTGGGCAAGCTGGTCGAAAAGGGCAAGCTGACGCAGGACAAGGCGGACGCCGTGCTCGCCCGCATCACCCCGACCGACGACTTTGCGCTGCTCGATGGCTGCGACATGGTGGTCGAAGCGGTGTTCGAGGATACGGCGATCAAGGCCGAAACCACGAAGAAGGCCGAAGCGGTGCTGCCGGCACAGGCCATTTTCGCGTCCAACACCTCGACCCTGCCGATCTCGCAGCTCGCCCAGGCGTCGCGGAGCCCGGACCAGTTCATCGGCCTGCACTTCTTTTCGCCGGTCGACCGCATGGGGCTGGTCGAGGTCATCATGGGCAAGCAGACCAGCAAGGAGACGCTGGCCAAGGGCCTCGACTTCATCGCGCAGTTGCGCAAGACGCCGATCGTCGTCAACGACAGCCGTGGCTTCTACACCAGCCGCGTGTTCCAGATGCTGATCCACGAAGGCGCGGCGATGCTGGCGGAGGGCGTTCCCCCCGCGGTGATCGAAAACGCGGCCAAGGCCGTCGGCATGCCGGTCGGGCCGCTGGCGCTGCTGGACGAACTGACGCTCGACCTGCCGCTCAAGATCGTCGACCAGGCGATCGCCGAGGAAGGCGATAAATATACGCCACCCGCAGGCACTGCCGTCATGCGGCGGATGAAGGACGAGATCGGCCGGTCCGGCCGGAAGACCGGCGGGGCGTTCTATGATTATCCCGAAGGCGGCAAGAAGCATCTGTGGAAGGGCCTGGCCGATCATTTCCCGGTCAAGCAGGACTGGGATGTCGAGGAACTGAAGAAGCGCTATCTCTATGCGCAGGCGATGGAAACCGCCCGCTGCCTGGAGGAAAATGTGCTGGAAACTCCGCAGGACGCCGATCTGGGTGCGATCTACGGCTGGGGTTTCCCGGCCTGGACCGGCGGGACGATCAGCTACATTGACACGATCGGCATTAAGAAGTTCGTTGAGGAATCCGATAGGCTCGCCCAGCTTTATGGCCCGCGCTTCCTGCCGTCCGCATGGCTGCGCGACAAGGCGGCAAAGGGTGAGGATTTCTACACGCCCGCGAGCGAAACCAGGGTCAAGGAGCCAATGCCGGCATGAAGCGCCTGATTTTCGAGCAGGAGCATGAGCAGTTCCGCGACTCCGTCGTCAAGTTCATGACGACGGAGGTGGGCGCTCACGCCGAACGTTTTCGCGAGCAGGGCATGGTCGACCGTGAGCTGTTCCTGAAGGCGGGCGAGCAGGGCTTGCTGTGCACCTGGGCGGACGAGAAATATGGCGGGGCGGGGATTGACGATTTCCGCTTCGAGCAGATCATCATCGAGGAGAATATGCGCCACGGCGACATAGGCTTCTACATCAACCTGCATAATGATCTGGTCGCGCCCTATATCGCCAAGCTCGGCACCGACGAACAGAAGGACCGCTGGATGCCAGGCATCGTCAGCGGCGAGAAGATTCTGGCCGTCGCGATGACGGAACCGTCCACCGGCAGCGACCTGGCGGGTATGCGCACCAGCGCGGTGGACAAGGGCGACCATTGGCTGTTGAACGGCGCCAAGACCTATATTTCCAATGGCATTTTGGCCGATCTGGTCGTCGTGGCCGCGCGGACCGACCCCAATAGCCGCCACGGTCTGGGCCTTATGGTCGTCGAACGCGGCATGGAAGGGTTTGAACGCGGGCGCAAGCTGGCGAAGATGGGGCTCAAGGCGCAGGACACGGCCGAGCTCTTCTTCAACGATGTCAGGGTGCCGAAGGGGAATGTGCTGGGCGATCCGGCCCAAGGCTTCAAATATCTCGCCCGCTTCCTGGCGCAGGAGCGGCTGGTCGCGGCCATCGGCTTCATGGCGACGGCGCAGACCGCATTCGACATCACGCTCGACTATGTGAAGGAACGCCGGGCCTTCGGAAAGCCGATTGGCGCGTTCCAGAATACGCGGTTCAAGATGGCTTCGATGCGGGCCGAACTGGACGCGCTTCAGACCTATGTCGACCAGTGCGTGATGCTGCTCAACGCGGGCGAGTTGACCGCAGAAGACGCGTCGGCGGCCAAACTGCTGACCAGCGAACTGGAAGGCCGGGTGATGGACGAATGCGTCCAGCTTCATGGCGGGGCGGGCTATATGGAAGAATATCGCATCAGCCGCATGTATACTGACGCCCGCATCAGCCGCATCTTCGCCGGAACCTCGGAAATCATGCGCGAAATCATCGGTCGCGGACTGGGCCTGGACGAGCGTAAGCTGTCCTGACCGCAAAACCGGGGGTGGGTCGAATGCTTGATGTCGAACGATTGCGCGGCTTCCGGGTGCCGGAAGCACAGGATGTTTGCGATCCGCGATCCGCTATTCTCTACGCGCTGGGTGTCGGCGCTGGGCTGGGCGCGATCGATGAACGGCATCTGGTCTTCGAACGCGATCAGGCCGTGTTGCCGACCATGGCGCTGGTTCTGGGAACACCTGGCTTCTGGCCGATGGCGCCGGAACTGGGCTGGGACTGGCCGCGCATCCTGCATGGCGAACAGACGCTGAAACTGTTCCGGCCGCTCGAACTGGGTCAACTGGTGAACGGCCGGATCGAGATTGTCGGTCTCGCCGATAAGGGGGTAGGCAAGCCCGCCCTTGTGCGGGCAAAACGCGTGATCACCACGCCGACGGACCGGCTGATCGCCGAGATGGAGGAAGTGTGGGTCTTGCGAGGAGCGGGTGGTTTTGGCGGGCCGCGTGATCTGGACGGACCGGCGCCGGTCGTCATGCCGGATGCGCCCGCGGACGCCTGTCTTGACCTTCCGACGGCTTCCAATCAGGCGATGCTCTATCGCCTGACCGGCGACCGCAACCCCCTGCATATCGATCAAGGCACGGCGCAGGCGGCGGGTTTCGATCGGCCGATACTGCATGGCCTTGCCACCATGGGTCTGGTTGGGCGCGCGTTGATCCATCTGTGCTGCGGCGGCGATCCGGGTTTGTTGACCGACATGCGGGTGCGTTTCACCGCGCCGGTCTGGCCGGGTGAAACGGTTCGGACGGAAATCTGGCGCCGGGGCGACGCCGTATCGTTTCGGGCTAGCGTGCCTGACAGGAATAGCATCGTCATCGATGGCGGCGAGGCCCGCATCGGTGGTTTCAAGGAAGAACGGGACGTATTGAAGTGAATATATTGGATGGCAAGATCGCACTGGTGTCCGGCTCCGGACGGGGCATTGGGAAGGCTATCGCGCTGAAACTGGCAAGCGCCGGCGCCCATGTCGTGGTGAACGACCTGGACGAGGATGTGGCAAAGGCGACGGCGAGTGAAATCGAAAGCCTTGGCGTCCGCGCCGTGGTGTGCGTGGGCGACGTGACGGATGCCGATTTCGGCGACAAATTTGTAGGAGCGGCGGTCGCGCATTTCGGCACGATCGACATCATCGTGAACAATGCGGGCTATGCCTGGGACTCGGTTCTTCAAAAGACGAGCGACGAGCAGTGGATGGCCATGCTCGACGTTCATCTCAATGCCCCTTTCCGTATATTGCGCGCCGCGCAACCGGTAATCGCCGCCACGGCGAAGAAGGAGGCCGCCGAACATGGTCGTCCCACACGCCGCACGGTCATCAATATATCGTCCGTGGCGGGTCTTGGCGGCAATGCCGGTCAGTCGGGCTATGCGGCGGGCAAGGCGGGGATCGTCGGTCTCACCAAGACGGTGATGAAGGAATGGGGGCGACATAATGTCACCGTCAACGCGGTGGCTTTCGGCGCCATCATGACGCGCATGACCGCGGGCGAGGCGGGCAGCACGACCATCAGCGTCAAGGGTCGGGACATCAAGGCCGGCGTCAGCGACGAAATATTGGAAGCCATGGAAAAGGGCATTCCGCTGGGCCGTGCCGGCACGCCGGAAGAAGCCGCCGGCGCCGTCTACCTGCTCTGCCTGCCCGAAGCCGATTATATCACCGGCGAGGTGATCGTCGCGGGCGGGGGCTGGAAACTCTGACGATATGATGGGCGGGCCTTGGCGCCCGCCCTCGGTCAGGCGGGCCAGCCAGGCGTGCGGCCCTGCATCGCCTGAAAGATGGCACGCATGGGATCGGGTACGGATCCGGCGCCGATGCCAGTGCCGAAATTGATCCCCCGCCGCTCATATATCCGCCATCCCTGGGCCGTGCGCCGCAGCCTGTCCTCATAGCCGCCCACGGCCAGAAGGTCCGTCGGGCGCAGCGGATCGGCACCGGGGATATCGAACCACTGCCAGGCCATGACTCGGCTGGCTGCGCGCGCTTCGTCGCCATTCACCTCTATCACCACATTGGTGATGTTGTGCGAACAGCCCATTAGAGCGCCCTGATAACCCATGCACTGGGCATGGATGGCTTCCCGTCCCACGGAACGCGCGCTGCCAAAGTCGATCGATCCATCCTCCGTGAATACTTCCTCAGCAATACGGTGAAACTGCATCGAATCTACCAGATGGGCGTAACGATAGAGGCATTCCTCGATCGCGAGGCGGTCCGCCAGCATGGCGAGGTCGATCATCATGGCGAATAGCTTTCTTTACCTGACGTGAGCGTGGGGGGCTTATTTCAGCCGCAGCCAACGACCCCGCCGTCGACCGGAATCTGGGCGCCGGTGACATATGCGCCCGCGCGCGAGCACAGGAAAATGACGATGCCGGCGATATCGTCCGGTGAACCCAGGCGTTGGAGCGGAATATGCGCCAGCAGGGCAGGATCGACCTGATCCTCATCCCGCATATGCGCCGTCATTTTGGTTGGGAAGAAGCCGGGAATGACCGCATTGACGGTGATGTTGCGCGCCGCCAAATCGCCGGCCAGATCGCGCGTCATCATATGGACCGCAGCCTTGCTCGCAGCATAGCTGTACGCGCTGAGCCGCTCTGTCTTCATCCCCGCGACCGAACCGATGTTGATCACCCGCGCCGGATCGCCAGCCTTTCCGGACGCGCCGAGTTCGGGCAGGAGTTCCCGGACCATGGTGAACGGCGTCTGGACGTTGACGGCCATCACGCCCGGCCAAGCCTTGTCGGGGAAGCTGTCGATCGGCCCGCCCCAGGTCTTGCCCGCATTGTTGACCAATATATGGCATTCGCCGACCGCTTCGCGATAACGGGCGACGAGGTCGACCGCCGCCTCGGGCGTTGACAGGTCGGCGGGGAGGGGGATGCACGATCCCAGCGCCGCCATTTCCCGTGCCGCCTCTTGGCAGATGTCGACCTTGCGGGATGTGATCGCCACTGTCGCGCCAGCCCGCAGCAGACCTTCGGCGATCATGCGGCCCAGACCTTGCGCGCCGCCGGTAACCAGCGCCTTTTTGCCAGTCAGGCTGAACAGATCGCTCACATCGTCACCACGACTTTGCCGAACTTGTGCTGGTCGCGCAGATGCAGAAGCGCCTCTTTGGCCTGGGCAAGCGGATAGGTCGCCTCGATCACCGGCTTGATGGCATGTTGCTCGGCAAAAGCGAGCATTTCCTTGAAGTCCTGAGGATCGCCGACCTGGCTGCCGACGATGCTGGCGCTCTTGAGGAAGATGTCGGTGGCGTTGAACTTGATCTCATTGCCGGCGGTGGACCCGTAGATGACGATCCGCGCGCCCGGATTGATCGCGCGGACATAATTGGCGAAGCTCGGCGATGGCGCGCCGTCCAGCACCACGTCGATGCCGCCGGTGAGTTTGCCGACCTGCTTGCGCCAGTCGGGATCGGTGTACAGCAGGCCGCCCTTCGCCCCCATGGCCACGGCACGATCGATCACGTCCTGGTTTTCGCCGGTGACATAGACATTGGCGCCCTTGGCCACGGCGAAGGCTAGGCCGAATGTGGCCACGCCGCCGCCTACGCCGCTGATGAGCAGCGTCTCTCCCGCTTCCAGCCGTCCCTTGAACATCAGCGCGCGCCACGAGGTCAGCGCCGTCAGCGGCATGGCCCCGGCTTCCTCGAAACTCATGAAGGCCGGCTTGGGCGCCAGATTGTCGACCGGAACGCAGATATATTCGGCGATCGTCCCAGCGAAGGGCATACCGAGCAGGCCGAAATCGGCGGCCGGCGCGTGGCGGTTCGGCCCCCAGTTGCGTGCAGGATAGAGCACAACCTCATCGCCCTCGCGGACGCCGGTGACGCCTTCGCCGATCATGTCGACCACGCCCGCACCATCACAGCCCAGCGTGATCGGAACCGTCATCCCGGGATATTGCCCGTGGGTGATGAACAGTTCACGATGGTTTACGGATGCGGCCCGCACCGCGACACGCACCTCTCCCGGACCGGGCACTGGCGTGACGACTTCCGCCACCACGACGGATTCAGGGCCGTCGATCCGTTCGAGATAAAGGGCCTTCATGGTCAACCTTTCCTAATATCCTGCTCGGCGCCGCGGTCTGTATGGCAACACCGGCTGCATAACGACCTCAGCTTCCTGGGCGGAAAGCTGGACATTTTTCCATGTCATTGGGAACCTATCTGCCGATAGGAAAAAGGGATTGCGTTATAGATTCATCGCGCAGAATATATTTCGCATAACAAACGAATCGCGCCAAGGGCGTTAGGAGAGAAGAGCATGACCGTCGTGCCCACAGCTATCTTGCCACCGCGTTCGACTCATATGCCGATCCGGCGGGCCGCATTGGTAGCGCTGACGGAGAGAGTGGGGCAGTCGCGCATGACCGCAGTGTCTGCACCAGCTGGGAGCGGAAAAACGACCGCAATGCTGTTCTGGGCGGATGAACTCAGAGCGCAGGGGCGCCCCGTTTTGTGGCTCGCGGCCAGGGCAGGCATAAAAAATAAGCGGTCCTTTCTCCAGGCGCTCAAGGCCGCAGGTATTGCGGCCGGCATGCCGTGGGACGCACTGGACAGTGACGCCTCCGACGAAAGCTGGCTATCCGCCCTCGCGACGATGGGCAGTGCAAAGCCGGTCATCATCGTGGATGACGCGCAGTTTCTGGCCAAGCCCATTCTGGAATTTTTGGCGCAACTATCGTCGAGCGCGCGCGACGCATTGACCATCATCATCGCCGCGCGCGGTACTGTCGGCCTGTCGTTGGCGCGAATGCGTGCGCTCGGATTCCTGGTCGAAGTGGGCGTCGCCGATCTGTCCTTCACCTTGGCGGAAGCGACGGAACTGGTCACGCGGTCAATCGGGTCGCCGGTGGATTCGCGCGACCTTCAGGACATTGTGGGCGATACCCAGGGCTGGGTTTCCGGCATCGTTATTGCCTGCGATCTCTATCGCCGCACCAGCGACAGCGCGGTCAAGCTCCGGCTGACTGGTCTGCGTCCCGAATTTGCCGAATATTTCCATGATGAAGTGTTAAGTTTGCAGCCCGACGACGTCCGCCGCTTCCTCGTCGACACCTCGATCCTTGATGAATTGACGCCCTCCGCTTGCGCCGCGGTCACCGGCGACGAAAATGCGCGCGCGATGCTGGACCATGTCTTTCGTGAAGGCCTGTTTCTGAACGCGATTGATCAGGAACATAGCCGCTATGCCTATCACCGGCTGTTCCGCGAAATGGTGCTGGGCCGGCTGATCGATCGGGCGCCGGACCGCGCTGCCGTCATGCATCGACGGGCGAGCGAATATTTTGCCGAAGCCGGCCAGCTTGCCCTGGCGATCGAACATGCGCGGCTGAGCGGGGACAAGGCGTTTCTGGCCGACCAGTTGGATCGCTTGGCCGAGGGGCTGACCTATTCGGGCTATCTCTACCGCATCGACGAACTGGGCGCGGAACTGCCCTGGCCGATCCTCGCCGAACGGCCTAACCTGCTCCTGGCTCTGGCCTGGAGACGCATCCGCCAACTGGCCTTTTCATCGGCCGACAGGCTGATTTCCGCTGCGCGGCTGGCCTGTGAAGCGAAGCGCGAGGCGCAGTCCCTGCCCGCGCACGAAATCGAGCAACTGGACCTGTTGATCCGCCATCGTTTCGTCATGCTTGCGGCGGCGCGAGACGACATGGTCAGGGTCGAGGCTGATTCGGAGCCGCTGCTCGCCGAACTGGCCGATAGCCATGCCTATCTCAGCTGCACCTTGCTGGCGCAGCTCATGTCGGCGCGGCGCGAACTCTATCATTTTCAGGACATGCTCAAGCTGGAGGCGGAAACCAGCCGCGCTCTGTCGCGTCCCGGCTCGGCCTTCGCATCCATCGCCCTGAAGGCCTCGGTCGCGCCGACCATGATGGCGCAGGGCAAGATTCCCTTGGCGCAACGCTTTCTGGAAGAGGCCTTTGCGTTAGCTGTCGAAATCCATGGCGCAGGTTCCGGTCTGGCCGCGCTTCCTGCGTTGCCGTTGGCCGAACTGCTCTATGATGCAGGCGACCTGGAGCAGGCGGCGGAGCTGGCGGACCAATATCTGCCAGTGGTGCGGCAATGGGGATTTTCCGATCAGATGGCGTCGGGCTATCTGGTCAGCGCGCGCCTGCGGGCGGCAAGGGGCGATCTGTCCAGCGCACTTTCGACGCTTAACGATGCCCATCTCGTGGCGATCGAATGCGGGCTTGATCGTCTGCGCTCCTTCGTCGTGGCCGAAGAGGTGCGGCTTTTGATCAAGGCGGGGCAGATCGACGAGGCGGAGCAGCATTTCCTGGCGGGCGATCCGCAACTGGACGGCGAACCCATTCCCACCCTGCACCCGACGCGGCGCAATGAAAATATCGCGATCGCCTGGCTCAGGATCGAGATGCAGCGTCATCGGCTGGGCCGAGCGCGCAAGGTCGCCTATCGGTGGCTGGAATTCGTCAAGCGCGCGGGAGCGGTCCGATCCGCCGTAATCTTCGAATTGCTGCTGGCGGAAATCGCGGTGCTTCAGGGCAACCGCTCCGAGGCGCGCAGGGCCGTTCGCGCTGCCGTAGAGATGGCCGAACCGGCCGGCTGGGTGCGGGTCTTCGTCGATGAAGGAGAAGTGATCGCGTCTCTCATCATCGAAGCCTATTCGCAGGGGCCGGAACTGGAAACGCCGGCTGATCGCTTCGCCGTCCGCCTTGTGTCGATGTTGAGGCGGGGACCGCAGATCGAAGCGGATGAAGAAGAGGAGGATGATTTCGGCCTGACCGGGCGCCTCGCCAACCGGGAAGTGGACATTTTAACGATGGTGAGCGGAGGACTGCGCAACAGGGAAATCGGCGACCGTCTCGGCCTGACCGAAGGCACCGTCAAATGGTATATGCAGCAAATCTACGACAAGCTGGGCGTGCGCCGTCGGCCACAGGCGGTTCTGCGGGCGCGGCAGCTCGGCATCCTGCCCTGAAGCGCCCGCCGCTTCCTATCGAAGGATAGATTGCGCGGTTCGCGCAACCTGCGACCGGCGCAATCTGCGCGAAAGGAAATATCATGGCAAAACGCAAGGTCATCATCAGCTGCGCGATTACTGGCGCAATCCACACGCCCTCCATGTCGCCCTATCTGCCCGTGACGGCGGAGGAGATCGCGGAATCGGCGGTCGGCGCGGCGGAGGCGGGCGCGGCCATCATCCACCTGCATGCGCGCAATCCCGTCGATGGGCGGCCGGACCAGAATCCCGAGCTGTTCGAACCCTTCCTCAAGGTCATCAAGCAGCGCAGCGACGCCGTCTTGAACCTGACCACGGGCGGGCACCCCTCCATGACGGTGCAGGAACGGATCCGTCCCGCCCAGACTTTCGCCCCGGAAGTGGCCAGCCTCAATATGGGGACCATGGGCTTTGGTCTGTTCCCGATGCTGGATCGCTACAAGTCGTTCAAGCATGACTGGGAACCCGCCGCGCTCGAAGCATCGCGCGACCTGGTGTTCAAGAACACCTATGCCGACATCGAACATCTACTGACGACCTTGTCGCCGCTGGGCACGCGCTTCGAATTCGAATGCTATGACACCAGCCATCTCTATAACCTGAAATATTTTCTCGATCGCGGCCTCGTCAAGGCGCCGCTGTTCATCCAGACCTGCTTCGGCATATTGGGCGGCATCGGCAGCCACCCCGACGATATCATGCATATGAAGCGGACCGCCGACCGGCTGTTCGGCGACCAATATGAATGGTCCGTGCTGGGGGCCGGTGCGCGTCAGATGAGCATCGTCGCCATGGCGGCATCCATGGGTGGCAATGTCCGTATCGGTCTGGAGGATTCGCTGTGGGGCGGCCCGGGCCGGCTCGCCGAGACCAATGCAGAGCAGGTGAAGACTGCGCGGCAGATCGTCGAAGGCATGGGTCTTGAAATCGCCACGCCCGATGAGGCGCGCGCCATGCTGGACCTCAAGGGCGCAGACCGGACGAATATCTGATGACGGAAAAAAGCGGGCCGCTGGCCGGTATTCGCCTGCTGGAGATCGACGCGATCGGTCCCGTACCGCTCGCGGCGATGCTGCTCGCCGATATGGGCGCCGAGATCGTCCGCATCGCCCGGCCGCCATCGGCCGCGGCGGGGGACTGGGATGACGTCGGCGGCGACATCCTGCACCGCAGCCGGGTCGTGACCCATCTCGATCTCAAGCAGGACGCCGATCGCGAACAGTTGCTCGCGTTGATCGAGCGGGCGGACGGACTGATTGAGGGATACAGGCCCGGCGTCATGGAACGCCTCGGCGTCGGTCCCGATGTCTGCCTCGCGCGCAATCCGCGGTTCGTGTTCGGCCGAATGACAGGCTGGGGCCAGTCCGGGCCGCTTGCCCTGCGAGCGGGCCATGACATCAATTATCTGTCAATCACCGGCGCGCTCCACGCGATGGGAGAGCGACAGGGTACGCCGCCAGTGCCGCTCAATCTGGTAGGCGATTATGGCGGCGGCGCCATGTTCTTGATCTTTGGTCTGTTGAGCGCACTGCTGGCGGCGCAACGGACGGGCCGGGGGCAGGTCGTCGACGCCTGTATCACGGACGGCGTCGCGTCGTTGATGAGCCTATTCTACGCATGGCAGCCCAAGGGTTTGTGGGAAGATGCGCCCGGCTCCAATCTGCTGGACGGTGCGGCGCCCTTCTACCGCTGTTACGAATGCGCCGACGGTCGGCATGTCGCGGTGGGATGTCTGGAACCGAAATTCTTTGCCCAGATGGTGGACGGATTAGGTCTCTCCGACAGATGTTATGACCAGAATGATCGTGAAGGCTGGCCTGCGATGCAGGTTGAATTGGCCGCGGCATTTCTGACCAAGAGCCGGGATGAGTGGGCCGCTCTGTTTGCTGCGAGCGATGCTTGCGTGACGCCGGTTCTGTCGATGGAGGAAGCGCCCCGGCACGCGCATAATGAAGCGCGGGCGACTTTCGTACAGCGTCATGGAGTGGTCCAGCCATCGCCGGCACCCCGCTTGTCCCTCGATGCGGGCGCCATTGGCGAGCCGTCCGTCGCGTCGGCGGCGGACCTGATCGCGGCTTGGTCTTAAGGCGCGGATCGCGCCAGGACAGCGGCATTCACCTTCGTAGAAAACTTGCTTGGATCAGGACGGGGCGTTCGTCAGGACGCTGGCTGTATCGAACGGCAAGACCGCAGCGCGGCAGCCTGTCGCGCCGCTGCGGCGCAAATGCCACATCGAGATCAATTATTTCTGGTCGATATGAATCCTGTCCAGCGATAGGTGGTAAATCGCGACTAATGTCGATTTTGCCACAGGCGATCAGGCCTGCGTCGCACGCAGGTCACACGGAAAAACTGATTAACTGGGAGGATATTTATGCGATTGGCCGCACTGAAACTGGCATTGGTTGCGAGCGCCGCAGCGGTGGCATTTCCCTCATGGGCGCAGTTCGTCGCTTCGGCCGCGCCGCAGGCGGATAGTGCGAATGCCGGTGACATAGTTGTCACGGCTCGCCGCCGGGAAGAACGACTGCAGGACGTTTCGGTTTCCATTTCCGCCTTTTCATCAGAGGCGCTGGAACGCAGCACCGTCCAGACGGTAAGCGATGTTAAAACGATCGCCCCCGGCTTCACCTTCTCCTCCGAAGGGGGCAAGGACAATGTCGCGCTGACCCTGCGCGGCATTGGCCAGTTGCCCCTGGGCGAGGTGACTCCCGGCGTTGTCATCTATCTCAACGACACCCCTTTGCCCTCGGTCGGATCGAACGTCCCGACTTATGACATTGGCAGCATTCAGGTGCTAAAGGGGCCGCAGGGGACGCTGTTCGGCCGCAACACTTTGGGCGGCGCGGTCGTGATCGGCAGCCAGAAGCCGAGCTACGCCTTCGAAGGCTATGTCGAGGGCACCTATGGACGCTTCGATTATCGCGAACTGGAAGGCGCGGTGAATATTCCGATTATCGAGGATAAGGTCGCTTTCCGCGCTGCAGGCCAGATCCGCCGTCAGGATCCCCGGACGATCGCCTTTGACGGCGGCCCGGGATTCGATAATATCCATCAGGACGCCTACCGTCTCTCGCTGCTGGTCGAGCCGTTCGAGGGCCTCAAGAGCACCACCATCTATGAATATTTCAAAGGCGACGAACTCGCCGGCGGCCTCTATCTGCTGCGCGAGAATTTCCCCTTTGCCGCGCTGGGCCTGGGGGTTGTCGAGCCACAGGTGCAGGCCGCTTTGCAGGCACAGAAAGCCAATCGTCGCGGGTCGTTCGACGGCGGCATCAACGGCGGCGCGGCCTATCGCAAGACCACGGCGATCACCAATGACACGTCCTTCAGCTTCGGCGATCTGACGCTACGCAACATTTTTGGCTATCGAAAGAATTACAGCTATCAGTTGATCAACACCGGCGGGCTGCCGCAACTGCAAATCCCCACGGGTCTGCCGTCTCCCGCGCCCTCGGCCGTGCCGTTTACCCTTTTCACGGCGTCTTCCGTGCTGGATCGGCAATATCTGACAAATGAAACCCAGTTGCTGGGCGATTTTGGGTCGTTCAACTTCATCGTCGGCGCCTTCTATAATAATGATAAGCCTCACGGCCCCAGTGGATCGCAGTTCACGGCATTTTCGTTGGGCGGAGTTCCGGCGCCTGCGGTGTCAGCCCATGTCCGCAACAAGAACTGGGCGGTCTACGGTCAGATCGGTTATGAATTCACCGACAAGCTGAAGCTCAATCTCGGCGCGCGCTACAGCTGGGACAAAGTGTCGGCTTGCGGCGGCACCATCGGCACGGCCTATGTCGACGAATCCACCTGCCTCAGCACGGCAGCCCTGGGTCTGGCCGACGGCGTCGGCACCGTATCCAACAAGGGCGAGGAGCCGAGCTGGACCATCGGCCTTGATTATAAGGCGACCCCGGACTGGCTGCTCTATATCGTGTCGCGACGGGGCTATCGGGGCGTCAATGTGAACACGCCGCTCTTCGAAACGCCCTTTACCACAGGCGGCACGAACCCGGCCTGCGTGGCGACCGGGGGCGTCTGCGCAGACCTTCGTCCCTTCCAGAAGACGGGGGAGGAAACAATCACGGACGTCGAGATCGGCTCCAAATATGACTATCATGTCGGGTCCGCGCGCGGGCGTCTCAATCTGGCCGCCTATTACAGCAAATATAAGAATGCGCTTCAGTTCCTGAACACGCAGACGACCGTCCCGAACGGCACGCCGGATTCGCCGACCAACGGCTCCCTGGCCGCCAACGTCGCCGATCTGCGGATCTGGGGCGTCGAACTGGAGGCGTCCATCAGCCCCGTGCGCAGCCTCACCGTCGGTTTCAATGCCGCCTATACCAATGTGAAGGTGGAAAGCCTGACCATTCCTGCGGGACTGCCATCGACCATCGTGCTGGGCGAGGGCCAGATCAACAAATATTCGCCCAGTTTCTCCGGCACGGCCAGCGTGAGCTGGACCCTGCCGGTCCGCCCGGCTGACGGCGATGTGGTGGTCAACGCCGACCTGTTCATGACCGACGATTTTGGCGGCCAGAATGGCGAAAAGCTGCCGGGTTACCAACTGGCCAACGCGCGTCTGGATTGGCGCGGGATAGGCGGCACGGGCCTAGATCTGGGCATTTATGTGAAGAACCTCTTCAACGAGAAATATTTCTCGGCTTCCAGCGTTCTTCTGCCGTCCTTCCCCACCAGTTCGGTCTATGCCGGCGATCCGCGGACGTGGGGCGTCACGGCCAAATATACGTTCTGACGCACCCGTGAGAGGGGAGGGGTGAGCGACCTGCCCGCCTCCCCCCCTCTACAAGGACAGGTTTGCAGCGGGACGGCAGGGCGTAGGTAGTTCTGGAGAGGATGACCATGAAGCTCGGCATATGCAGCATGTGGGGGGATCGGCTGGACGGATTTCGCGAAGAGGTCCGTCTTGCCGCCGATCTTGGCTTTGAGCTTATCAGCGTGGGCGATTCGCCGGCGGGTTGGCACGAACTTTACGTGTCGCTGACCCTCGCCGCGCTTGACGCGCCGAAAGCGACTTTGACGCCACTGGTCACCTCGCCTTTCATGCGACATCCGCTGGTGACGGCCTCCGCCCTCAGCACCATCGACGATCTCTCCGGCGGGCGCGTGGCGCTGGGCCTGGCGACGGGCGGGAGCACGGTCATGGCGATCGGCCGCCCGCCCGCCACGCAGCGGGAAATCCGCGCCGAGCTGGCGGTTCTGCGGGACCTGTTCGCCGGACGGCCAACGCAGATGAACGGCGCGCAGATCACACCGCTCCGTTTCGCGCGCCCGATTCCGATCTATTATTCCGCTTTCGGTCCCAAAGCGCTGGCGCTGGCGGGTGAGCAGGCCGACGGCGTCATATTGTTCGCGGGCGAACGCCATCTCGATGCACTGAAGGACCGGATCGACGCCGTCCGGGCCGCGGCGCAGGCGGCGGGCCGCGATCCCCTGTCGATTGATATCTGGGTCGTTTCCTACGCCTCGATCCGTCCCACCCGGGCCGAGGCCGTTGACGATCTCAAGGCGTTCATCGTCGTCAATGGCATGGCCTTCCGCACGCCCGAAACCTTGGCGCTTGTCCCGACGCAGTTTCGCGGCAAGATCGACGCCTTGCACGCGCGCTATGATCCGACCGAGCATGTGGTCGTGGGCGGCAGGAATGTGGCCCTGATGGAGGAATTGGGCTTGACCGAGTTTCTGGCGGACTTCGATACGCTGGCGGGACCGGTCGATGCGGCCGTGGACATGCTGCGGCGCCTGGAGGCGATGGGAGTCTCCACCTTCATCGCGGCCTTGCCTGGGCACGCCGCGCCGCTAGAAACCATTCGCGGGCTTGCCCAAGCGCGGAGTATGATGTGACACTGGATCTACTGCATCTCAGCGAAGACGAAGCAGCGGGCATCGCGACGGTGCTGCGATCCCGGTCGCTCGGCGACATGATGGAGGCGGCGGAGGCGATGACGGTGGCGGCACATGGCCGTCGCGTGACCTATTCGCGCAAGGTCTTCATTCCCCTGACCAAATTGTGCCGCGACGTGTGCCACTATTGCACTTTCGCCACCACCCCGGCCCGCGCAGGCGAAGCCTATCTTGGCAGGGAAGAGGTTCTGGCTATCGCCCGCGCCGGCGCGGCGGCCGGTTGCCGGGAAGCCCTCTTCACGCTCGGCGATCGGCCTGAGGCCCGCTATGCCGCCGCGCGAGAGGCTCTCAGCGGGCTTGGGCATGACTCGACCCTGTCCTATCTGGCCGAAATGGCAGAACTGGTGTTCCGCGAGACGGGCTTGCTGCCGCATCTCAATCCCGGTCTGATGAACGGCGAGGATTATGCGCGGTTGCGGCCTCATGCCGCCTCCATGGGCATCATGCTGGAAAGCAGCTCTGATCGCCTGTGCGCGCGCGGCGGCCCGCATTTCGGATCGCCCGACAAGACGCCCGCCCTGCGCCTGGCCGCCATTGAGGAGGCCGGACGGGCGCGCGTGCCGTTCACGACGGGCCTGCTGATCGGCATCGGCGAAACCCGCGACGAACAGGTGGAGGCGCTGGTCGCCATTCGCGATCTGCATCGCCGCTACGGGCATATTCAGGAAGTCATCATCCAGAATTTCCGGGCAAAGCCGGGGACGCGCATGGCGGATCATGCCGAACCGTCGCTCGACGATCATCTCTGGGCCATCGCCGCCGCCCGGATCATCTTGGGGCCGCAGATGACGATCCAGGCGCCACCCAATCTCCACGACCGGGTCGATCTGGCGCCGCTGATCCGGGCCGGCGTCAATGACTGGGGCGGGGTGTCGCCCGTGACGCCCGACCATGTGAATCCGGAGGCGCCCTGGCCGCATCTGGAGATATTGGAGGACGCCACCAAAGCCGCAGGCCGCATATTGATGCAGCGGCTCGCGATCGGCCCGCGTCATGCGCTTGCTGCGCGGGATTGGGCTGCGCCAGCCATCGCCGCCCAGATCCTGCGCGCCATCGACGGCCGGGGCTTGCCCAAGGTGGATGAATGGTCCGCGGGACATGGCGATCCAGCACCCGACACCATGGTGTTGGAGCCGGTTCTCGCCTCCCGATCGATCCTGTCCATCCTTGACGCTGCGGAGGAGGGTGAACGGCTGAGCGAAGCGGACATCGTAACCCTGTTCGATGCCGACCAGGATGATTTCGCCGCCATCGTCGACCGGGCCGACCGGTTGCGACGACAGGCCGTGGGCGACACGCTGACCTATGCGGTCAACCGCAACATCAACTATACCAACATCTGCCTCTATAAATGCGGCTTCTGCGCCTTTTCCAAGGGGAGCACTAAGGCCATGCGCGGCCCGGCCTACAGGCTCGACATGGAAGAGGTCGGACGCCGCGCGGCCGAAGCCTGGGATCGCGGTGCGACCGAAGTCTGCCTGCAGGGCGGGATCCATCCCGATTATGACGGGCATACCTATCTCAATGTCCTCAAGACGGTGCGCGAGGCCGCGCCGGATATCCATATCCATGCCTTTTCGCCGCTCGAAGTGACGCATGGCGCCCGCACGCTCGGCCTGCCGCTGGAGGATTATCTGGCGCGGCTGAAGGAAGCGGGGCTGTCCACGCTGCCCGGGACGGCGGCGGAGATACTGGACCCTGAGGTTCGCGATATCATCTGCCCGGACAAGGTGACCGCGGACGAATGGATCGAGGTGATGCGCGTGGCCCACGGGGTGGGCCTGCGCAGCACGGCCACGATCATGTTCGGCCATGTCGAGGAATATAAGCATTGGGCGCGCCATCTGCTGCGCATTCGCGGATTGCAGGAGGAGACGGGCGGCTTCACCGAATTCGTCCCGCTGCCCTTCGTCCATATGGAATCACCGATATGGCGCAAAGGGCTGGCGCGATCAGGCCCCAGCTATCGAGAAGCGGTGTTGATGCACGCCGTGGCGCGCATCGCGTTGCATCCGGTGATCCCCAATATCCAGGTGTCCTGGGTGAAGATGGGGCCGGAGGGAGCCGCGGCAATTCTGAAGGCAGGCGCCAATGACATGGGCGGTACGCTGATGGATGAATCGATCACCAGGGCTGCCGGCGGCGTCAACGGGCAGGAATTTGGCCCCAGGGAGATGCATGCCCTGGCGGCATCCGTCGGTCGACCTGTGCGCCAACGCACCACGCTTTACGAGCCGGCGCGCCCGCGTCGCGTCGTCTTGGCTGAACCATCGTGAACGATCTGCAACATCCATCGCCCGCTCAATTGAAGGACAATCTATGACTCTTCCCGCCATTGCCGTCGTCGGCGGCACCGGTAATCTGGGCGCTGCGATCGCCTGGCGGCTGGCGCGTGCCGGCTATCCCGTGACGATCGGATCGCGCAACGCCGAAAGTGCGGAAAAGGCCGCCGCGGAATTGGGCCATGGACTGCGTGCCGGCGCCAATGTGGATGTCGTCGCGAATGCGGACATCATCATCGTAACGGTGCCCTTTGCCGCGCAGGAGGCGACGCTTCGCGACATCGCGCCGCATGTCGTTGGCAAGTTGGTCGTGGATACGACCGTTCCCCTCGTCCCGCCCAAGGTGATGCGGGTCCAGTTGCCCGATGAAGGCTCGGCAGCCCAAAAGGCGCAGGCGGTTCTGGGAGAAGGCGTGACGCTCGTGTCCGCGTTCCACAATGTCGCCGCGCATAAACTGGCCAAGGACATCGATGTCGGCTGCGACGTGCTGGTCTTCGGCGACGACAAGGATGCGCGTGGTCGCATCGTGGCGCTGGCTGATGCCATGGGATTGCGGGGGCTTCACGGCGGCGCGCTGGTCAACTCGGCGGCCGCCGAAGCGCTCACGTCGATTCTCATTTTCATGAACAAGACCTATAAGGTTGACGGCGCGGGCATTCGTATCACAGGAGATTTGATCCCGCCCGAGGCTTGAGGTGTAGTCGATGATCGAAATCGTACCGTTGACCGGAATTGGGGAGGTCAGACCGGGCGATGATCTGGCGGACATTCTGCATGTGGCGCTTGATCGGTGCGGCATTGAACTCCGCGCCGGCGACCTTCTGGTTGTGACGCAAAAGATCGTGTCCAAGGCCGAGGGGCGTTTCGTGTCGCTGGCTGATGTGGAGCCGGGGGAAGAGGCGCGGCGGCTGGCCGATGTCACGCGCAAGGACGCGCGGCTGGTGCAACTGGTGCTGGATGAATCCAGCGCCATCCTGCGCGCCGTGCCCCACGTCCTGATCGCGCGGCACCGGCTGGGCCATGTGATGGCCAATGCCGGAATCGATCGTTCCAACATCGGGGCGGGGGAGGGCGATCGCGCCCTGCTCCTGCCGGTCGATCCCGATGCAACGGCATCGCAACTGCACGCCCGACTGGGACTGCCCGTCGTCATCTCGGACAGTTTTGGCCGACCCTGGCGGATGGGCGTGGTGGCGGTCGCCATCGGCGCTGCCGGATTGCCGGCGTTGCAGGATCGCCGGGGCGAACTGGATCGCGACGGTCGGACGCTGGAAGTCACCCAGGTCGCCTTGGCCGATATCGTCGCGACGGCCGCCTGCCTCGCCACCGGGGAAGGCGCGGAAGGCATACCAGCGGCTCTGGTGCGGGGTTGCCCGCTGACCGGCCCGGCTCGCCCAGCCGCCGATTTGGTGCGTCCCGTTCATGAAGATCTGTTCGCATGAAGCGCGTCGTTGTTCTGACCGGCGGCGTGGGCGGCGCGAAGCTGGTCCTGGGTCTGTCGCGCATCATGGCGGGCGACGGGTTGACGGCGATCGTCAATACCGGGGATGACTTCCGGCATCTGGGGCTGCATATATCGCCCGACATCGACACACTGCTCTATACGCTGTCCGGCACGGCGAACGGCGCGCAGGGATGGGGTCGGGAAGGCGAAAGCTGGAGCTTCATGGCGGCCCTTCGCGAATTGGGCGGGGAGGACTGGTTTCAGCTGGGCGACGGCGACTTGGCGCTTCATGTGGCGCGGACCCATGCCTTGGCGCAGGGGCGAAGCCTGTCGCAGATCACGGCGCGATTTGCCGACCAGTGGGGCATCGCCACCCGGATACTGCCCATGAGCGACCAGGCGGTAGCCACGATATTGGATACGGACCAGGGGCGGCTGGAATTTCAACGCTATTTCGTCGAACAGCGATGCGCGCCGGCCGTGCGACGCATCATGTTCGAAGGTGCGACGCATGCCGTCCCGGCCCCCGGCGTCGTCGAGGCGATCCAGTCGGCCGACGCGGTGTTGATCGCCCCATCCAATCCATTTCTCAGTGTCGATCCGTTGCTGGCCGTGCCCGGCATAGGCTCGGCGATCGAACAGACAAAGGCGCCCGTCATCGCCGTGTCTCCGCTCGTCGGCGGCACGGCGGTCAAGGGTCCGACCGCCAAGCTGATGCAGGAATTGGGCATGGCGGTCGATAATGACAGCATCGCCCGGCATTATGCCGGGCTGATCGACGCCATCTTGATCGATAACGGAGACCGTTGCGATGCGCCGGACGTCGTCGTTGGGCGTTGTGCGACCCTGATGACGACTCTGGATGACAAGATTCGCGTGGCGCAGGCGGCGCTGGATCTTGCGATCAGCTTTCGTTCGTGACGGACTGGGCCGCCCTTGTCCCCTTGAAACAGGGCGTCGACAGTAAGTCGCGACTTCGGGAAGCGCTGGAACCGGCCGAACGCATGGCGCTGGCGTCGGCGATGGCCGCGCGGGTTATGACCTGCCTGTCCAATGTGAATGCGATCGGTTCCCTATATCTTCTTGCGCCGACAGAAGTATCCGAATGGCCATCGCGTTGGTTGCCCGACAATGGTGGCGGCCTCAATCCAGAGTTGGCGCGCGCGCGGGCGCAATTGGGCAATCGTCCCTTGCTCGTGATCCATGCCGATTTGCCGCATCTGACGGTGCAGGACGTCCACACCCTGCTGGCTGCCGCTGACGATCGCGGCTGCGCCTTTGCGCCGGATCGGCACGGCCGCGGCACAAATGCGGTGGCGCTCCGGGACGCCAATCCGTTCCGCTTCGCTTTCGGACGGGATAGCCTTATGCTCCACAGGCAGCAGCGCCCGAGAGCGGCGATTGTGGATCGGGCCGCTCTCGGCTTCGACATCGACACGCCCGCAGATTTGGCTGAACTGCATGATATCGGCCCAGCAAGACTGAAATCTTGACTGGTGCTATCCTTCCCAAGGGAAGGTGTTGTCGAACCGATCCCGGCCATTCTGCCCGCCTATCTGGAAATCAGGGAGGATCGGTCGATGAAACTGAACGTGGGCGTGCCCAACAGCATGCATGTTGCGGCAATGACGCAAGCTTGGGAATATAGCCTGACCGGGGACGACATCGGACAGGCGATGGCGACGGCCGATCGACTGGGCTTCAACAAGTGCATGTTGGGCGAACATTTCATCATTCCGCAAGAGCATATTGGCCTGTCAGGCGACCATTATGTCCATGGCACGGTCGCCCTCTCGTTCCTGGCGGGCCGCACCAAGACGATGAAATTAAGCTCCTCGGTGTCGATCCTGCCGCTGCAGAGTCCGATCGTCCAGGCCAAGGCCTGGTCGACCCTCGATTGGCTGAGCGGCGGGCGAGCCACAGCCCTGTTCGGGGTCGGCTGGCTGAAGGAAGAGTTCGACATGCTGAATGTCGATTTCCACCAGCGCGGACGCATGGCCGATGAATATATCGCCGCGATCATCGAATTGTGGACGTCGGACAAGCCCGAATTTGAAGGCGAATTCGTTCGTTTCAACAATGTCGGTTTCGCACCCAAGCCTGTGCAGCAGCCGCGGCTGCCGATCTGGCTCGGGGGCGACGCCGAACCGGTGCTCAGGCGGGTGGCGAAATTCGGCGACGGCTGGTCGCCCTTCCGCACGCCGCCGGAAAAATTCCCCGAATGCCTCGATTTCATACGTTCACAGCCGGAATATGACGGGCGGCCGATCGATCTGTTCTTTGCACTGGAAATGCTCAACGTCGGCGCCCATCACGAAATCATGGACGACCCGCGCGCGCCCGGAACGCGGGATGCGCAAAAGGTTATCGATCAGGTGGGCTGGTTGAAGGAATTGGGGGTCAATGAAACCATCGTTCCTCTGCCGCCGGGGATATCCGGGCTCACCGAATATCTCGATCGGCTCCAGTGGGTCGCCGAGGAAATCATGCCCAAAATCTGAAACCTGCCGGGGGAAAGGCGCGGAAGGCCGTGCCTTTCCTCAGAGATATCGAAAGAAGGATCGGGAGGACTTGATGGCCCAATATGATGTTGTTGTGGTAGGATCGGGCGCGGCCGGCATGACGGCCGCGATCAGGGCCGCGTCTGCCGGGCTGTCGGTCCTCGTGCTGGAAAAGGCCGCGCATTTCGGCGGCACGACATCGGTTTCGGGCGGCGGTATCTGGATTCCCGACAGTCCGCAGGCCAGAGCGGCCGGTGTCGAGGACAGCCGCGCCGTGGCGCGCCAATATGTGCTGGACGTCATCGGACCGACGGCAGATCCCGCGCTGATCGACGCCTATCTCGATGCCGGTCCGGAAATGGTGGAATGGCTGGAACAGAATAGCCAGGTGCGTTTCCTGCTCTCGCCGCCGAGCAGCGACTGGTATCCGGAAGTCCCCGGCGCGGCTGATCATGGCCGCCTGTTGTCGCCGCAGGAATATGACGGCAAGAAGTTGGGCGATCACTTCGCCGATCTTCGTCCAGCGCGAGAGGAGTTCAACGCGCCCGGCGGCTTCATGATCGATCTGTTCGATCTCCCCTATCTGGCCGAAATGCCCTCGCCCAAGTCGCTGTTCCACTTTGGCAAGCTGGCCGCGAAGTTCGGCCTGGACAAGGTTCGTCGCTATCCGCGCGGCACGCGCCTGACCATGGGTAATGCGCTGGCGGCGCGCCTGATGCGGTCGGCGCTGGATGCCGGTGTCACGCTGCGCAAGGATGCGGCCGTCGATCGGTTGCTGGTGAAGGCCGGCCGCGTGACCGGCGTGCGCGTTAAGGGCGAGGATATCGCGGCGCGGGTCGGCGTGCTTCTGGCGTCGGGCGGCTTTTCCGCCAGCGAGCAGCTTCGCAAGGCCTACATCCCCTATGCCGAGGAGCATGTCTCGATCCTGCCCTATGAAAACACTGGCGACGGGATGAACATGGGGCTGGAAGCCGGGGCATCGCTGGACGGCGACAATCTGGTCAACGCGGTCTGGGCCGTCGTGTCCAAGATGACGCGGTCGGACGGCTATGTCGCGCGCTACGCCCATCTGATTGATATGTCGAAGCCCGGCTGCATCGCGGTCGATGCCAAGGGCGAGCGGTTCGGGAATGAGGCTTCGGTCCATTTCGTGGAAGCCATGCACAAGAGCGGCACCGTGCCCGCCCACATCATCGGCGACGCCGCCTTCATCAAGAAATATGGCATGGGCATGGTCTATCCCGGCGGTGGCGGCCTGAAGAAGCTGATCGCGGCGGGCTATGTCATAGAGGCGCCCAGCCTGCGTGAACTGGCCGCGAAGATCGGGGTCGACGCCGATGGCCTGATGGCGACCGTCGCGAAGATGAACCGCTATGCCGAGACGGGCAAGGATCCGGATTTCGGCAAGGGCGACACGCAGATCGACATCGAGATCGGCGATCCCAAGCACAAGCCCAACCCGTGCCTGGGCCGGGTGGAAACCGCGCCCTTCTATGCCATCAAAATCTATCCGGGCGACGGATCGACGACTGTGGGCCTCAAGATCGACGCGCAGTGCCGCGTGATCGGAACCGATGGCGCGCCGGTGGAGGGATTGTTCGCCGCAGGACTCGATGCCAATTCCATTTGGCGCGGCAAGTCGCCGGCCCATGGCTGCAATGTCGGCCCGGCCATGGTGACCGGCTTCATCGCGGGCAAAGCCATGGCCGACACACTGGTGCCGGCCTGATCCTTTTTACGGTGGTGTGAACGGCAGAAGGCGGGATCAGGAATATCCCGATCCCGGCTTCTGCCGTTTCAATTCCTGAGAGCGCCGCAGGCTGCTACGCCGGTTCGGCAACCATGCCTGCGCGCGCCCGGGCGGTCGCCACCAGCTTGAACAGGCCCGCATTATAGTCGGTCAACTGCTCCATGGTGAGATCCCGATAGGGCGTCATCGGGCAGAGTGAATCCACCACGTCCCAGAACGGCTCGATCTTTTCGAGCACTTCGTCCACCGGCCCGCAGGTTACGAAGGCTTCGACCATCTCGTCGGATACATTGCCGATGACCTTTGCGATGTCGCCATGCTCGCCCAGGCTGAGCTGGCAAGCGCGGGCCTGATCGCCAAAGCCGATCGCCTCGAAGAAGGGTTCATATTCCTTGTAGCCGGAATAAGCCGCAACGGTGGCGCGACTATCGTCGATCGCCTTCTGCTTGTCGTCGTTGACCGCGATCCACGGCCACGCGTTGATTTCGATATCCTCGCGCTTGCGGCCATATTTCGCTAGCGTATCGGTGATGAAGGGCAGTCGGCTCCTGGTATAGGCGGCCGACCAGAGCGCGTGGACCATCAGGCCATCGCCAACCTCCAGCGCAAGCGCGGTCATCTTTTCCTGCAGCGCTGCGATCCAGATCGGGATTTCCTCCCGCACCGGCGGGGCGGTCAGCATCATCTCTTCGAAATCGGCGGAGAAATATTCCCCCGCGATCGGATCGAGACCCTTATGCGCATTGGCGATGACATAGCGGATCACCTTGATGCTTTCGCGCAGGTGCGACAGCAGCTTGCGTTCCGGCTCCCCATACATGCCCGTAACGCAGCTCTTGATGCTGGAGCCCAGGCCCAGCACGAAACGGCCATTGGAAATGCGATCGACATCCATCGCCGCATAAGCGGTCTCCACCGGACTGCGTGTTCCCGCGATGGCGACGCCCGTGCCAACCTTCAGGCTGTTCGTCAGTGCGGCGGTGGCGGCCATCGGCACGAAGGGCGGCCCGTAAATCTGAAGCGAGAAGCAGCCCTCGAAACCCGCCTGTTCCATCTGCTGGCCGATCCCCGCCATGGCGGAGGCGGGCAGGGTAGGCATGACGGCCCACCAGCGGCGTTCGCCGCCGACGGCATTGACGAGCGTGGACATGGCGTCTCCAAAAAAGAAAAAAGAGCGGACGCTGCCGTCCGCCCATGGGGGAGATCAGATCAGAACTGGAACAGTTCCTTGCGCAGGCCGATGATGTCGCTGCAATCAGCGCTGACATTGTCACGATAGTCGAAATCGCCCTTCGCCTGCCGGTCCGCCAACTCCATCATCGCCATGCGATAGCGCTGCCCGGCCTGGTCGAACTTGCTGTGCAAATCCTTGCGGTCGGTGTGGCGCATGTAGCGCGGGCTTTGCGGGGACGTCATATAGCTGTCCTGCCGCGACACCTTGTAGCCCGCCTTGGGCATGACATGGCGGAACATCAACCCCGCATTGGACGTGTTCATGACCATTTCCATCCGCGTACGATCCCGCGTTTCGGGCGTGCAGGGGTGGAACAGAGGCACATCGTCGCCGGGGCTGAACCGGCCATAGGCGATGGCGCAGTGCGAACGCAGATAGATGCGGATCACCTGCCGCACATTCTGGGTCGGCTGCTTGATGCCGCTGAAGAACTTCATCACCGGCGCGACCGACTTGTTGACGCAGGTGCGGACCATCGTGACGGTCTCGCTGTCGTAGAAGGTTTCCACCGTCTCGCTGTCCGACCGTTCGTCCCCAACGACGTCGGCGTGCAGGAAATCGGCATGGGTCAGGTCGATCAGGTTTTCCAAGCTGATTGGCGCTGAGCTTTCAAAGCGGACGGTCGCGGTCATGTGGCGCGGCAGGCCGCCCTTGGGCGGGAGGAAGGGCAGGCTGGGCAAATGGCGGGGATCGGCGGCCAGCGGATTGCCGAACCATACCCAGACGACGCCATAATGCTCCATCACCGGATAGCGGCCCTGGGCGTTGGTGAATTCGCTCTTGTCGCGGGTGATCCGCTCATTGGGATGGAACTCGCTCGCCACGGCGACGCCATTGTCGCGCCACAGGAAGATGGGGTGCGAATAGACGGCGCGACGGACGGGCTTGCCAGTCACGGAATAATCATGCGCTACCGGAAACCAGCTGTCGCGCATCACCAGATTATGCGGCACCCAGCGGTTGATGGCGTTCAGCGCGATCGGGCTGCCACCCGATGGCGCGGCGGAATTATCGTCGTGCGAAACGGGACGATCGGCGGTTTCGAGCATCTTCAATTCCTCCTTCAGGCCGCTACGGTCTGATCATGGGTCGCTGGCTTGGTTTCCAGCATCGCCTTGCGCAAATCCTCGCCGTGCAGCGAAACGGTGGGCTTGGTGGCGCGCAATTTCGATCCGTCGATCGACGCGTGCACCGACAGCGGGTTGATCCCGCGCAGCACGGCGCCGCGCACGCCCGGATGGCGCACGCCCAGTTCGGCCCGCCAGCGGACGGCGGTCACCCCCCGCGCCGAAGGCACGGGCGAGAGGACGGCGTGGAGCAGATCGTTGAACTGGTCGTCTCGCAACGTCAGTTGCGTTTCGCCGGTCAGCGGATGGGTTCGCGTCAGCAGGGTGAGCGGAAATTCAGCCACGAAATGCGACGGCCAATGCAGCGGATGCCACTGACAGTTGCGCTCCATCACCAGCAGGCCGTTTTCCTCGTGCAGTTCCGACATCAGATAGGGGCTGAAGCGGACACCGCGGACCGACAGGATCAGGCTGGGGTCATCATAGAGAGCGTTCAAATATTCCTGATGGCTGCAACTGACGTTGACCGTGCCGACATAGGTATATTTCGGGTCGGCGCTGAGCGGCGCCTGCGCCTTGGGATTGAGGCAGACCCGCACGAAGCCGGCCTGTTCGGTTACCGCAAAGGCATTGGCCTTGTAGATCGGCGGAAATTTCTGCTGATCCTTCATGTTCGGAATTTCTTTGAGCCGTCCGGTTTCACCGTCATAGCTCCAGCCATGATAGCCGCACTGGATCTGGCCGTTGTCGCGGATGCAGCCGAGCGACAGAGGCGCGCGACGATGCGGGCAGCGATCCTCCAGCGCGCGGGCGATACCCTGATTGTCGCGCCACAGCACCACCGGCTGATCGCCGATATCGACGGAAAGCGGCTTTTGGGAGGTCACTTCCTCGGACCGGGCGACAGCCCACCAAAGATCAGAATCGAGACTCATAGCGCTATCCACTCTCCTTTCTATTAAATTGACGGATGACAATTTATATGTCAACGTCTTTTCACTATGGACATGCTGATGCTCGACCGTCCCCAGCGCACTCGTGGCCGTCCCGCCCTCAATGCCGCCCATGCCTTAGACGAGGACAAGCTGCTGGCCCTTGCATTCGCGACCTTCGCTGAGCGCGGCTACGAAGCTACGACATTGCGCGACCTGTCCAAGCGGCTCGGGGTTAGCCACAATCTGCTGAATGTCCGGTTTGGCCGGAAGGAGGATCTGTGGATACGCGCGGTCGACTGGCGTATGGCGCAGGCCTCGCCCTTCGTCGAAGCCGCCTTTGACGAACCGGCCGATCCCGAGGTTCGGCTGCGCCACCTGATCCAGCGTTTCTGCCTGTGGGCGACGGACAACGGCGACATCGTGGCGCTGACCAATGTGGAAGGTTGCCGTTCGACCTGGCGGCTGGACCATATCGTCGAACAATTCGTGCTGCCGTTCCAGCGACGGCTCGACGGCCTGCTCGACGCGGTGCGGCTCCAGCGGCCGGTTCATGGGTTATCGACGGCCGCGTTGATGGCGCTGCTGGTGCAGGGGGTCGGCTATTATTTCTGCGCCGTGCCGATGCAGGAAAGGCTGGGGGCCGGGCGGGAAGTGGATGATGTCCATGCCGCCGAACATGCGGACAGGCTGGCCGCCTTCCTGCTCGCTGCCCTCCTTCCGCCGGTCGCCTGACCGGAGCGGAAGAAGAACAGTAGAGTATCTGCTTATTTGTAGGGATCGACCGGCTGGGGGACTTCCACCACGCCGATGTCCTTCAGCATGGTCAGCACGTCGGAAATGCTGAAGATGCTGACGATCTTGTCGTCCTTGAACTTGACGATCGAGAACCAGTTGACCTGAAACTCGTTGCCGGTCGGCTGCACGCCCATATAGGGGCCGCCGACATGCTTGCAGTAGTGGGTGGCGTAGATCCAGATTTCGTCGTCGCCCTTGCCGACCGCGTCGATGGTCTTGTAGGCCGCGGGGAAGAAGGTCTTGTAGAGCGCGACCGGCGACGTCTTCCACTGTTCATAGGTGCCCAGATCCGGCCGGTTGGGGTTGCCGTACCGGAAATCGGGATGGAAAAACCGATCCATGCCGTCAAAATCGCCGGCGTTCAGGGTTTCCTGAAGGTCGGTCCAATGCTTGACCATCTGCTTCTGCTTGTCGGTCAGTACGGTCGAATCCGACACGTCGAGCTGTTCACGAATATCTTCTTTCCAGGCCACGATAGTCCTCTCTCATGCATTCAGGATGGGCATTATGCTCAGTCTTCAGGAGCGATGGTGACCGTGAGGCCCGAGAGGGCTTCCGTCATCATGACCTGACAGGACAGGCGCGAATAGTCGTTGCGGTGCGGCGATCCATCCAGCAGATCGCTTTCGTCGTCCGTTACCGGGGGCAGGGACTGAGCGAAGGCCGGGTCGACATAGACATGGCATGTCGCGCAGGAACAGCAGCCGCCGCACAGCGCCAGCAACTCGTCGAAACCGGAATCTCGTATGGCCTCCATTACCGAGGTTTCGGCGGATGCATTGATCGTCTGCTGTGCGCCGTCACGGGTAATGACATTCAATTCGGGCATGGCGTTCCTCTGGTGGAATCGAAAGCAATGCCCCCTCCTAATCAGGGGTCGTTGATTTCCATCCTGTCGAAAGGCAGGTCGTGAACTCTCCTATTTTACCTCAACCTGCACCGGGAAACGCTCGAAATAAAAAGCGAACGGGCGGCGTAATTCCTCGCCGGTCACATGGAAATCGCGTTCCAGATCATAGACGATCTTGCCCTTGGACTGCTCGCCATGCTCGGCCAGATAGTCGTGCAGATCGGCCAGAGCCTCATCGGTCAGCGGGATGTCGGCAAGGCGATAAATCTCTTTCAGGATCGGATCGGGATTTCTGATCCAGTCATGAAAATAGACGTCGATCGTCTGGTCCGGGGGCAGGATGTCGCGATCCCGCACGCAGGCGCGGAGCAGCTTTTCATAGCGGTCGGGCCAGTAGCCGAGCGGCTCCTGAATATCGATTGTCTTGCGGAACATGCGCGCCGCATAGCTATACATGGTGAGCTGGGACCGGATCGACCCGACCGGATCGCGATGGGTCAGGACGAAGGTGGCGTCGGGAAAGGTCTTATAGAGAGCGGGCAACTGCTCCATATGCTGCGGGCACTTGATCACCCAGCGGTTCGGACCCTTCAGGAAGGTCAGAACCTGGAGACCCTTCTTCAGATAGGCATAGGTGCCCGACTGGTCGTGGCTCAGATAATAGTCGCGCCAGCGCGGCACATGCGCCAGCCATTCGATCAGATAGGAGGAGAAATCGACGGCCTGAAGCTCGATATCCTCGCTGATATGATCGGGCGAAAACTCGTGCATGATCGCCATATAGGGCAGGATGGATTCCATCATCCGCCAGCCCTGTTCCGCTTTGGTCCAGCGCGGATTGCTGTCCTCGTCCGTCGGGGTTTCGTCCGGGGCGGGAACCGGCGCGATCGCTTCCCACCAGGGCAGCGAGCGGAAGCGGCGATCGGCCGACAGCAGGCCGAGCAGATGCGTCGTGCCCGAGCGGGGAAGGCCCGCGACGATGATCGGGCGGTCGATCTGAATGTCCAATATCTCCGGGTGGCGCTTCACCATGTCCTCGATCCGCAGGCGCGTTGCGGCAAAGCGGATCATCATCTGGAACAGATTGGCGCGCGTGACCGCAGAGGCGTTGGCATCCTCGTCCACCGCCTGGCACCAGACGGCCAGCCGTTCGCGAAAATCATCTGCGCCAAAATCCGACAGCCCGGTCTGCGCCTGCGCGGCGGCCAGAATGACCTCCGGCTTCAGGACGATCTGGTCCGCCGCCGCCTCGGCCCCGGCGATCACCTGCTTCTGGACATCGGTCAGCACGGGGTGATGCAGGTCGGTAATGTCGATGATGTTACGGCGCGCGGCCTCTTCCTGCACGGCACTGCCCATGGTTCTCTCCTCTTTTCGATACGCCATCTAAAAGCGTGGACCCTTTCTTCGGCAAGGTGCGCAGCCATCGCCGCTGCGCCAAATGCTCCGCAAAAGCGCCATGCCATGCAGCCATGGCGTCGCGGCAGGCGAAACTGTTCGGAGAGGTCGGATGAACGCTGTTTCCCAGGTCTATGATCTGCCCGTCACACCGACGATGGAATGCACGGTCCGGGGACGGATCGCGCTGCCCGGCGTCGTGATGGAATTGCATCATTATCGCTTCCGCGGCGAGCAGGGTGGGGTCTTTTCGTCGCCACGCAGCTTTCTCGATCTAGCGCTGTCTCCTCGCCCGGGGCGTCCCTGCGGCGGTTATGGCGGGATGGAGAAGGGCGGGGCCAGTGCCCTGGGCGACGTGCTGTTCGTTCCGGCGCGAAGCGAACTGCATACACAATGGGGCGAGGGCGAGCAGACATCCATATGTTGCGGCTTCGACGGAATGGGCTTCGATCATGACGGGCCGGACCTGTCGAGCGACGCGTTGCAGGCTTCGCTCGACGTGCGCAGTCCGACTGTGCGCGAGGCGCTGCGGCGCATCGCCGGGGAGATTGCGCAACCCGGCTTTTGCAGCGAGATGCTGACGCAGGCGATATGGCTTCAGGCCGCGATCGAATTGCAGCGCTATCTGCGCGGTTCGGCGCGCGCTGGCGACAGGGGCGGAGGGGGCATGTCCCGTACCCAGCTTCAACGCATCGACGATCGCGTCCAACAGCCGGGCAAACCCCCGTCCGTCGCCGAGCTGGCGGCGGAATGCGGCCTTTCCACCCGCCATTTCTTCCGACAGTTCAAGATAGCCACGGGACAGACGCTCACCCGCTACGTCGCCGACCGCAAGATCGACCGGGCGAAGCAGTTGCTGCGTCAGGCCAGTCCGGCGATCAAGGTCATCGCCTGGGATTGCGGTTTCGACAGCGCGGCCGCCTTTTCGGCCGCCTTCCGCAAGGCGACCGGACTGACCCCGCGGCAATTCCGAGAGGGCGTGATGCATTGAAGCCGGGGCCGTTTCGCGATGACATTGGCACGATCGCGAAACTTGTGCCGCTTGTTCATCGGTCCGGTCGCCAGCAATGTCGGGCCAAAGCGCCGCCGCCGTTCGAGCGGCCATCGGGAGAATGGACATGCCGGAAAATCTGTTCGATCTGAGCGGCAAGGTGGCGCTGGTCACGGGGGCCAACTCGGGGCTGGGTTTCGGCTTTGCTCGCGGTCTTGCCCGTGCCGGCAGCGACGTCATTCTCTGGGGGCGGCGCGCCGACAAGAATGAAGAGGCGGCCGCCGCATTGCGCGCGCATGGGGTGCGGGTCTTCGCCGATGTCGTCGATGTGTCCAGCGAGCCCGCGATCGTCGCCGGCTTCGCCCGCGCGCTCGATGCCATGGGCCGGGTCGACACGGTGGTCGCCAATGCCGGCATTGCCAGCCGGGTGCCGTTCACCGACATGGACGTCGCCACCTATCGCAAGCTGATCGACGTGAATCTCGACGGCGCCGTCTTCACACTGCGGGAGGGCGCGCGGCACATGAAGGCGCGCGCGGAAGCCGGCGACCCTGGCGGTTCGCTGATCATCTGCGGCAGCGGCTCGATCTTCCAGGGCGTGCCGACCATGGCCCATTACGGCATCGCCAAGGGCGCGCTGAATGCGCTGGCCAAGGCGCTGGCGACCGAACTTGGTCCGATCGGGGTGCGCTGCAACGTCATCGCGCCGGGCTTCATCGAAACCGAAATGACGTTCGCCGATCCGGAGGTCGGCAGGATGATCGCGGATGTCGTGGCCGCCAAGGCCCCGCTCGGGCGGGCGGGCAAGCCGGCCGATCTGGAAGGCGCGGTCGTCTATCTGGCGAGCGACATGGCGGCTTACCACACCGGCGACACGCTGGTTGTGGACGGCGGCAAGATGTCCGCCAACTGACCGAGCGGCAGGTGCCGCGCCGGGCCTTTACGGCCTGACTGTCGATATTACAGGAGATATGCATGTTCGCCCGGCCCAACAGCCAGCACTGCCAGGTGGCCTATGTCACCAACAATCTTGACGCGGCGATGGCCACGCTCAAGGATGCTTATGGCACGCCGGCCTTCTTCGAATTTTCGAACGTTCAGCCGGGTGAAGACCCCGTCGGCAAGCCAGTGCTGAATATCGCGCTGGCGAACGTCAATGGCGTGGAGATCGAACTGATCGAGCCGGTGGGCGACACGGCCCCCCTGTTCAGCGATTTTCTGCCGGAGGGAGACGATCTGGCCATCCGCTTCCATCATGTCGCGACCCGGATCGACGGACCGCTGGAGCATTGGGACGCCCATGTCGCTTCCCTCGACCTGACGCGGCACCCGGTCGTGTTCGAAGGCGCGCTGGGCGACTCGCTGCGCTATATCTACACCGACGAGCGCGCGACGCTGGGCCATTATGTCGAGCATGTCTGGATGGCGCCCGACCTGCTGGCGCAGATGCGTGCCGTCGTCCCTGCCTATCCGCCCGTGAAGGACTGACTGCATGACCATCGCCCTGTCCCGCCTCAATTTCCGCGACATAGGCGGCCTGCCGACCGCGGGGGGAGGGCAGGTCCGGTCCGGCATCCTGTTCCGCTCCGAAGGGCCGGCGAGTTTCTTCGAGGATCATCATGCAGAGCTGTCGGATCTGGGCTTTCGCTCGGTGGCGGACCTCCGATCCACGATCGAGAGGGACGCCGCGCCCCATGGCTGGTGCGGCCCGGATTGCCATATGCTCGACCTCGACATGAATACCGACCTGCGCGCGCAGGGCGAGGACATGTGGCTGTCGCTCGGTCGCGAGCCGACCGCCGCGCGCGCCGTCGAGGTGATGACGCACAATTACGGCCTCATGCCGCAGGCCTTTCTGCCGCATCTGTCGCGGATGGTCGATGCGTTGCTGGCGCAGGACACGCCGATGCTGGTGCATTGCACGGCAGGCAAGGATCGGACCGGCGTCGTCATCGCCTTGTTCCTCGACCTGCTCGCCGTGCCGCGTCCCGTGATCATGGAGGATTATCGCAAGTCCGACATATTCGGCCAGAATCTGCGCGTGTCGGGTCATCTCAAGCGCGATCTGGAAAAGACCTTCGGTTTCGTGCCGCCCGACGACATGGTGGCCATCCTGATCGGCGTGCAGGATGATTTCCTCCTGAGCGCACTCGATATGGTCGCGACGCGATGGGGCGGTATTGAAGGCTATTTCGAGGCGGCCGGCGTCGACGCGCAGCGGCGTGCTGCGCTGAGGCAATTGCTTGCCACAGACTAGGCGGGAAATCTGCACGGGACTGCCAGCCGTCCTCGCCGGGCTTTTGCTGTCGGGCGGGATCGCCGGGGCGTCCGCCGTCAACCGGAAGAATAGGGTGGAGAATGAGATGAGCAACAACGGCATTTTCGAATGGGAAGATCTGCTCGACCAGCTTCGTCCGCTGGGCCAGTTGATGCGTGATCGTATCCCGGAAAGGCTGCGCAGCGATCCCCGCGTCATGCAGGAATCGATGCGGCTGCTGCTGTCGGGCGTGTTGCGCACGACCAACGACGCGATCATGCATGATCGCAGTCACCCGATCTTCGTGCCCGAACTCAACATCTGCCAAAATATCTTTCAGCCCAATGCGGACACCATCTACAAGGCGGCGCTGATCGAAAAGGGCGGCACCTATCGCATCCGGGGGGATCGCGGCACGACGCGGATGGTGATCCTGGCGCAGCTCGGCCCGGACACGCTGCGCACCGGGCAGCATCATCCCGCGCAGGATGCGAATGATTTCAACGACCTGCATATCGGTGCCGACGGAAGTTTCGATGTCATCCTCTCGCCGACCCGGCCTACCGGCTATGAGGGCGACTGGTGGGAGCTGAAACCCGCGACCGAGAAGCTGATGGTCCGGATCGTCGCCTGCGACTGGGGCGTCGAGCGCGAGCCGCGCTTCGGCATCGTGCGCCTGGACGCCGATCATGCCGCCAAGGGACGCCCCACGCTGGCGCAACTGTCGCACGGTTTCGCCGAGATCCCGGCCACTGCGGCGGTCTGCGCGCTGGCCTTTCCCGACAAGGTGCAGAAACTGCGCGACGAAGGACTGATCAATACGCTGAAAGTTGTCGACTTTTCGCAGATGACCGGTCTTGCCCGGCAGTCCTATTATGAGGGCGCCTACGAACTGGCCGATGACGAGGCGCTGATTACCGAGGTGCAGATTCCCAAGGAGGTCGACTACTGGTCGCTGATCCTGACAAACGAACTTTATGAGACGACCGACTGGTATCATAACCAGTCCAGTCTCAACGCGGCGCAGGCCGTGCTCGATGGCGACGGCTATTTCCGCGCCGTGATTTCCGCGCGCGACCCGGGCGTCCACAACTGGCTCGACACGTCGGGCTATGCCAGCGGCGCGGTGCAGGGGCGCTGGTTCAACACCGACGAGCGGCCCACGCCGACGATGAAGAAGGTCAAGCTGGCCGACGTGCGCAGCCATCTGCCCGCCGATACCGTGCTGGTGACGCCGGACGCACGCGCGAAAGCGATCCGCGAACGCACCCTGCGCGCGCACACGCGCATCATCTGGTGATGGAGGACTAAATGAGCGACGATCTGGCCCGGCTGCTCGATTATGAGGCGATCCGCAACGTGAAGGCGCGCTATTGCCGCTTTCTCGACACGAAGGACTGGGACGGCTTTCTTTCCCTGTTCACGCCCGATGCGGTGCTGGACGTCGAGGAGGATACCGGCAATCCGCCGATGAGTGGGCATGCTGCCATATTGGAGCAGGTGCGCTCCGCGGTCATCGATGCGCGGTCGGCGCATCAGATCCATTCGTCGGAGATCGACCTGCGCGGCGACGAGGCGGACATGATCACGGCGATGCAGGATCGGGTGGTCTGGGCGCCGGGCAAATGCCCCATTCCGGGCGGCCAGTCGATCACGGGTTTCGGCCATTATAGGGAACGCTATGTGCGTCGGGACGGACAGTGGAAAATCGCTGCGCTCAAGCTCACCCGCCTCTATGTCGAGGTGCACCCCAGACCTGTCGTTTGACAGGTTCCCAATGCTCCTCCCGACGGCATTGCAGCGGCATATATTTGAGAGGACATGGGAATGACGGAAGCGGTGGAACCGGGCGCACGGGCGCTTTTCGACAAGTTCGGCACCTATATCCTGCCCGGCCGCGTGAACGATCCGCGTCGCGGCATTGATGAAGCGAAGGAGGCGGAGCGCATCGGCCTTGGCTGCGTGTGGATTTCCGAACGCTATGCGCTCAAGGAACCGGCGGTGCTGGCGGGCGCGGTGGCCGAGGCTACGTCGAAGATCCGCATCACCGGCACCATGTATGCGACGATGCGCCATCCGCTCGTCACCGCCAGCGTCGCCGACATGATGCAGGCGATGAGCGGCGAACGCTTCCGCCTCATGTTCGCTCGGGCGGTGCCCGCCTATATGAAAATGCTGGGGTCGCCGCCGATCACCATGGAACGGCTGGCTGACCTGATCTCCATCTGCCGCCGCCTCTGGGCCGGCGAGAAGATCGACTATGAGGGCGTGCTGGGCAAATTCCCCGCCATTAGCCTCACCGATCGCCATGGCGGCACGCCGCCGCCGATCATCTTTACCGCGATCGGGCCCAAGAGCCTGGAATTTGCGGGCGAACATTGCGACGGTGTGCTGTTGCATCCCTTCGTGTCGGCGCAGGGGGTGAAGAACAGCGCGAAGATCGTCCGCGACGCGGCCGAAAAGGCCGGGCGCGATCCCATGTCCGTGCGTATCTATCACAATATCATCGTCGCCCCGGACCTGCCCAAGGATGAAGAGGAGGCCGTCGTCGGCGGCCGCGCGATCACCTATTTCGAATTGCCCGGCTTCGGCGACCTGATCGTCGACATCAATGGTTGGGACAAGAAGGTGCTGGAAGATATCCGCGCCCATCCCAAGATCGCAAGCCTCAACGGCAAGCCTGCGGATCAGGCCTATACCCGGCAGGAATTGGTGGATGTCAGCCGCCTCATTCCGCAGGAGTGGCTGGATCAAGGCGCTGCAGTAGGGACTGCCGCCCAATGTGCCGACCAACTGATGGACTTCCTGGACGCCGGCGCTGATGAAATCCTGCTCCATGGTTCGTCGCCTAAGGATATGGGGCCGCTCGTCACTGAGTTGAAGCGCGCTCTGGCGGCGAAGGGGTTGTAATCATGGAATTGCTGACCCCGAAACGCATCACCGGGCCGCTGCAGGGCTGGCTGGCGGGCGAGAAGCCCGAATGGCGCGACATTCGCGTGCGTCCGCTCAACGTGACGCTGGGTGCGGGATTTTCGGCCGACATCTTTTTCGTCGACGTCGATTATGTCGATCCGGCTGGCCCGCAGAGCCAGACGCTCGTGGTTCGCCGTCAGCCGATGGATCTGGAAGTGGTGTTCGGCAGCAGCCTGGCGCTGCAGGGCAAGATGATGGCGGCGCTCGACGCGCGCGGCGACCTGCCCGTGCCACCGTGGATCGGCATGCATCTGGAACCCGATATTCTCGGCCTGCCATTCCTCGTCATGGGCAAGGTGGAAGGGGAATGCGCCAAGCAGAAGCCCAACTATAATCTGGAAGGCTGGCTGGTCGAGATGACTCCGGCGCAGCGGCGGCAAACATTCACCAATGCCATCAACGCCTTTGCCAGCCTGGCGACGATCGACTGGCGCGATGGCTTTGAATTTCTCGCACAGCCGGAAAATGGGCAGCCCGGGCTTGATCAATATGTCGGCGCCCTCGAAGCGTGGCACAAGGCGGCCGGACGGGGGCGCGCCATGCCCATCGTGGATGCAGCCATGGCCTATGTGCGCGCCAACATGCCAAACGATGCGGGGGTGAATGTGCTGTGGGGCGATCCCACGCCGTCGAACGTGATGTTTTCCGCCGACGGCCAAGTCAACGCGCTGATCGACTGGGAGCTTGCGGCGCTGGGACCGGCCGAGCTTGACCTCGCCTGGTGGCTCTATTTCGACGATCTGTTCGGCCGCCGCTTCGGCATTACCCGGCTGGAGGGACTGCCGACCAAGGACGAGACGATCGCCATCTGGGAAGCGGCGAGCGGCCAGAAGGCCGGGCATCTCGATTATTATGACATCGTTGCGGCGCTCCGTATGGCGCTGGTCGCCGTGGGCGCCTTCGACCGGCAGGTCGGCATCGGCAATATCCCCGCGACCAACAAATCGCTCAACGACAATTTCATGACCCTGTATCTGGCTGAAAAGCTGGGGCTGCCTATCCCCGAACTCGGACCGGATTTCGTAGCCTTCATGAAGAATCTAACGCCGGTGGAAGACAAGGCGGCCTGAAAACGGGCCGCTGCGTGTAAAAGCGAATTGCCCGCTTGACAGATGCCCCAATCAATAAATATACAGTGTGGAATAATAAAATGGAGAGGTGAGTCATGCGGCAGCGGCCGGTCGAAGGGCATTCATGAAAAGCGCTGTCGCAGAGCGCGCGCCGCTTTCCGCCGATGCACTGATCGCGGAAGCGCGCGCCGTGACCGGACTGTCGGACTTTGGATCGGACCTGTCCTTCATGACCGGCTTTCGTCGGCTGGTCGATGCAGTCGAGGCGATGGACCCGTCCGCCCAGTTACGCGAGACCGCGCATCACAAAATCGTCGGCCTGCTCGCGACCCGGCTGCGCTTCGCCGAAGACGAACGGCTGCATCCTGACATCGTGGCGCAGGATGTGGGCGACCCGCTGATCGTCTGCGGCCTGCCGCGCACCGGGACGACGATCACATACGACCTGCTTTGCCTCGATCCGGCGGCCCGGGCGCCGCGCGAATGGGAATGGTATATCCCCTGGCCGGCGCCGGAAATATCCAGTTTCGACAGCGATCCGCGCATCGCGCAGGTGCAGGCCATCTATGAAAACTGGCTGAAGCACGCGCCGCAACTGGCCGACATCCAGCGGATGGATTGCACCCAGCCGGGCGAGTGCAACCATGGCATGATGCTGCATTTCGCCAGCACCAATTTCCCGGCCGAACTGGGCGTGCCCGCCTTTGCCCGATGGCTGCAGGACGTCGTGCCAGAAGGGCAATATCGCACCCACAAGCGGATGCTCCAGCACTTCCAGTGGAAAGGGCCAAGGGGCCGTTGGACGCTGAAATCGCCGCAGCATCTCATGGACCTGCCGGGCCTGGTGGAAACCTATCCGGGCGCGATGCTGGTGTGGACGCATCGCGATCCGGTGCTGACCCTTTCTTCGCTGTCGAGCATGATCGCCGGCTTCCTGGCGGCGGTGGGCGGCGCCAATGATCTTCAGGCGATCGGCCGCTCGGTCGTCGATACCTGGTGCGCGGGGTTGGCGCGAGCGACGCAGGCCCGTGCCAACGATACGGCGATCGAGGGCCGCATCCTGGACCTCGCCCATCGCGATATCGTCGCTGACCCGATGACGACGATTGAGCGCATCTATGACCGGTTCGGCCTGCCCTTCACCGACCCCCATCGTGACCGCATCGTGGAGTTCCTGACGAACAATCCCGCCGCCAGCCGCCTCGGCAAGCACAGGCACAGCCCCGACCAGTTCGGCGTCGATCCGGGCGAGGTGCATGAACGGCTCGCCGACTATTATGCGCGCTACGGCCATCTGTTCGACCGCGCCTGACCCCCGATCTTCTGGAGTATCCAGCATGAGTGTTCTCGACCGTTTCCGCCTCGACGGGCGCACCGCCATTCTGACCGGGGTCGGGCCGGGCGTCGGCGAACATGTCGCCAAGGCCTATGCCGAATTGGGCGCCAACGTGGTTCTCTCGGCCCGCTCGCAGGACCGGCTCGACCGGATCGCGGCAGAGATCAACGCTCGCGACGGCGGCCGGGCGATCGCCATCGCCGCCGACGCGGGCGAGAAGGGCGATCTTGAACGGCTGGTGGCGGGGGCGCGCGCCGCCTTCGGTCCCATCCACATCGTGTTCAACAATGCGGCGGCGGGCGTCGTCTATGCCGCAGATGGCGGGCTCTGGGCGAACACGGATGAAGTCTGGAAGACGGCGATGGACGTCAACGTCATGGCGACCTGGCGTCTGACCGAACTGACGGAGGCCGATATGAAGGCGCATGGCAAGGGCAGCGTCATTTCGGTCCAGAGCTGCGGCGGCTTCACGCCGATCCCGCCCGCCGTCGCCTATGGCGTGTCGAAGGCGGCGCTTCTTTTCCTGGTGCGCGAGTTGGCCAAGACGCAGGCGCCGCACACCAGGATCAACTGCCTGTGCGTCGGATCGATGAGCCCGGACGGGCAGGAGGCCGCGATCCACAAAGGGCTGGGCCTTGCCGAGCGCAACGCGATCAAGCGTTTCGGCGCGGCGGACGAGGCGGTCGGCGCAGCGATCTTGCTGGCGGGGGATGGTTCCAGCTACACGACCGGCAGCACCATCTTCACCGAAGGCGGCCGGGTGGGGACCATTTCATGACCGCGAACCCCCTCTGGACCGACGATCAGGCAGCGGCGGAAAAGCTGGCGCTGCGCCTCATCGAACGGCCTGACATCCGTGCCGCGCGCGAAGAAGCGCGCCTCATGCTGCTCGCGGACCCGCTCGCAGGCGCGCTCGACGGACGGTTGGGGCTGGATCGGGCGCTTGATCAGTGGGTGCTGGGACTGGCCATGCGCGAAGCCAATGGCGATCCCGCCGATCCCCGGGTCGTGTGGAATATCAGCAACGCCCCGCGGCGCTGGTTCGGCCATATCTATCCGGGCGCGGCGGTGGCGATCGACAATCCCGACAATTTCAACCGCGAAATTCCAATCGACGGCGACGGGCGCTATGCCGTCGACATCCGCTTTTCCGCCGATCCGCCGCAGTTCAGCATCGTGGCCGAGGTCGAGCCCGCGCATCATGCGGGACTGGGACGCAATCTGGGCGCGCTGACGCTCCAGCAACTGAAGCCCTTTTGCGACGCCGAAAGTAGGGTGACGGTGACGGTCAGCCAGCAGGAGGGCGGCGCAACCCATTTACGGACCGAGCCGGGCGCACGGATTCAGGTCTATACCCGCGACAGTCAGCGCGACTGGCGGCAGGTGCCGGCGCAGGTCAGCGTCCGTCGCCTGGATCCGCCCTCCGGCCACCGCCCGCGCGACGAGGAGGAGATCGCCCGGACCATCGTCGCCGACCTGCCAGCCTGGGTCGCCTTCTGGTCGGGGTTCAAGAATGATTTTCTCGGTCATCCCGAACCCAACCGGCTGATCGGACCCAATGGCCGCGACGGGGGCTGGGGCTATCTGGCTGGCGGGCGTTTCGCCCTGGGGGAAGGGCAGGGGTTGCTGGTGACGATCGATCCGGCGGGCAGCTATTATACCGGTATCCAGATCGCCGATCCGTGGACCATCTCGCCCGATCCGATGCTGCGCCTTGTCAGCCTCAACAGCGCTCAGGTTACGCCGGGGGCCGATGGCACGATCAGCTATGTGTTGGCCGGCGTTGATCCGGGCATCGCCAACTGGGTCGATACGGCAGGCCTTGAACAAGGGTGGATGCTGCTGCGCTGGCAGGGCGTACCCGACGGCGCCGATCCCGCCTGCTTCATCCGCGACGTGCGCGTCATCGATCTTGCGGCCATTGATCGCGACTTGGACGCAAGGGTGCTCCGGGTCGACATCGCCGCGCGGGGGCGGCAATTGCGGGACCGCGCGCGCCAGCATGGCCTGCGGACTCACGCCGAGACCTGGGGAGACGCATGATGCAGCCCAAGGGCTCTATACTGGAACTGTGCCAGGTGGTGCGCGACATGGAGCGTGCCTTGGATCACTGGACGCGGGTCATGGGCGCGGGGCCGTTTTTCGTGTTCGACGTGCCCGTGCTGCCGGGCCAGATCTATCGCGGCGCGCCAACGCAGGTGGCGATGAAGGTGGCGTTCGGCTTTTCCGGCGGATTGCTGATCGAACTGCTCCAGCAGACCAATGACGGACCTTCGGTCTTCACCGAAATGCTCGACCGTCATGGCGAGGGGTATCACCATGTCATGCTGCGCATTCCCTATGACGACGGCGTTGAGCGACTGACGGGCGAAGGCTATGCCATGGCCTTCAGCGGCCAGATGCCGTCGGGCGAGCGTTTCGCGTTGTTCGATACCCGCGGAGGCAATGGCGGCTATGTCGAACTGATGGAAATTTCTACCGCAATGGAGGCATCGCTCGACCGGATGCACGCCGCTCATTGCGCGTGGGACGGGATCGATCGCCCCGTCCGGTCCATCGCCGACCTCGGCTGAATCTGGGGCTGAATCTGAGGCTGGAGCTCAGGCTGCTCCCGCGACGGTACGGATTGCGGTGAGCAGCATGTCGGTCGCGCGGGTGAGGGCGGCTTCCACGACATTGCGCTGCATCGCCAGCCGGTTGTCATTGTCGTCCAGGCTTTCCGACACGACGACGTTCCCCAGCACGATGACGGAGAAGATCACCAGCATCTCGTCGCTTTGCTGTTGCGTCAGCCCGGCCTCGGCCAGCGCCTCGAATATGGCGCGGCGGATCGTCAGCGCATTGGGCTGCTCCAGCCGGTTCGCGCTGCGCGACAGGATGAAGGCGGCGGAGCCCGGAAAATCCCGATAGGCCATGTGCACCGCACGGGCGATGCTGCGCAGGCGGCTTTCCCAGTCGGGCGCCGACAGGTCAGGCATCCGGCCGCGCAATATCTCGTCCGTCAGCAGGGCGAGCATCGCCTCCTTGTCGCGGACATGATGGTAGAGCAGGCGCGGGGACACACCCAGCCGCTGCGCGACAGGTCGGATGTTGAGCGCCTCGATCCCGTCGGATCGCGCCATATCCAGCAGCGTTGCGATCAGCCGCGCGCGGTCGAGCGCGGGGCCTTCGGACCGTGGCGGCCGACCCCGCCGTGAAGTCCGTGCGGGCTGTTGCTGGTCTGCGCTCATGCCTCCGCTTTAAGCGGAGGCGCGTCTTGGGTCCATGCCCCGCGGCCCGTCAAAACGCGGGGAAAGGAGTCACAGCTTCTTCAGCTCGGCATTCGACAGGCTGGTCGTCACGCCCTTCTCGCCTGCGGTCAGTGTGGTGGCGGGGATCGAGATGAACTTGCCACGATAGATGACGCGAATGGCGGATACGGCGCCGTCGGCAGCCGTCAGCACGCGATCGACCTTGCCGATCTTGGTGCCGTCTGCGGAGTAGATCGTCTCGTTGCGATCCACCGCAGGCGCCTGGGCAAAAGCAGGTGCGGTCAGGCCCAGAGCGGCGAGCGCAATGATGATCGTCTTCATATGCTGAGATTCCTTTGTCGAAAGATGACGATCTGTTGGCGCAGTCCCAGGATGGTTTCAAGAGAAAACCAATACACATAGAAAAGAATCTGTTCTATCTGTCCCACCCACAATGAATGCCGCCGGACGGCAGGAGAGAAGGAATGAAGGACGCGGGCAGGTTTCGGCCACAGGACAGATGGTTCCTGCTGCTGCTGGGTGCGATCTACATGTTCAATTTCATCGATCGCACGATCATCGCCGTGGTCGGCGAATCGATTCGCCACGACCTGCGCCTGAGCGATCTTCAGCTTGGCATGCTGGGTGGACTGGCCTTCTCCATCTTCTATGCCGTGCTCGGCATCCCGCTGGCGCGGCTGGCCGAACGCTACAGCCGGGTTCGGATCATCGCCGTGGTGACCATGCTCTGGTCGCTGATGACCGCGTTGTCCGGCGCGGCGGGGAGTTACGTTCAGCTGCTGCTTTGCCGCATGGGTGTCGGCATCGGCGAAGCGGGCTTCACGCCAGCGCTCGTGTCGATGATTTCCGACCGGTTCGATGCCGGGCGGCGCGCGGTCGTCTTTTCGCTGATCGCGATAGGCGTACCGCTGGGCGGCGCCATCGCCGCAATTGCAGGCGGCGCTGTGGCGCAGGCGTTCGGCTGGCGGCTTGCGCTCGTGGCTGTTGGCGCGCCCGGCCTGTTGCTGGCGCTGCTGCTGGTTACGACCATTCCCGAACCTGAACGGAAGGATGCCGGGCAGAGTGCGGATACGCCCCCCTTCGCCATGGTGCTTCGGCGGCTCGCCCGTTCGCCTGCCTTCCTGCACCTGACCTTTGGCAGCGGCTTCGTCGGGCTGGTGGGGTTCGGCACCAACCTGTTCCTCATTCCCTTGCTGGTTCGCCGGTTCGATCTCCCGCTGGCGCATGCGGGCCTTGTGTTCGCGCTGTCGTTCAGTTTGGCGACGATGGTCGGACAGGTCAGCGGCGGCTATCTGATCGCGCGGCTGATCCGGCGGGACATACGCTGGGGCGGCTGGGCGCCCGCGACCGCGGTGGGGCTGGCTCTGCCCTTCTATCTGCTGGCGATCCATCAATCGGACTGGCGGTGGCTGGTCGCCTTTCTCTTTGTCGCCACCACCCTGCTTTATGCCTTCACGCCTGCGATCATGACCATCACCCAATCGCTGGTCGAACCGCGCATGCGGGCGTCGGCCGCGGCGCTTCATGCTTTCGGCCAGACCGTCGCCGGGCTGGGGCTGGGATCGGTGGTGTTGGGCTATCTCAGCGATCGCCTCGCTGTCTTTCTCTATAAGGGCAATTATGCCGCCGACTGCCTGGTCTCGGCCAAGGCATCGCTGCCAGCCGCCTGTCTCTCGGCATCGGCAAGCGGCCTGCAACTGAGCATGCAATTGTCGGCATCCGTGCTCCTGATCGCGGTTCTCCATTATTGCCTTGCTGCGAAAAATCTGCCGCTGGAAACAAATGCGTCGTGAAATACGGTAAATCTGTCGAGGTTCGGCCACGCGGTAGCTGACGGGATGACGGCGCATCCCCGGCTATGCCACCCTTGCGGCCTGGATATGACAGGACCGCGAACCAAGCGGCGGAAAGGATCATGAGGATGGAAAGAGCAGGCGTTATCGGCTTGGGGCAGATCGGCGCGGGCGTCGCCATATGTCTCGCGCGGACACAGCAATTGGCTGCGGTCTATGACATTCGCGCCGATGCTGCCGACGCGCTGGAGGGCGTGCCGCCCGTCGTCGCCAGCCCGGCGGAGCTGGCCGCGCAGTCCGACGTCGTCATCATCGCCGTCGTCAACGCGAAGCAGACGATCGATGTGCTGTCAGGCTCCGAAGGCGTGCTGGCGCGAGCGCGGCCGGGCATGACCGTGGTGCTGGTCGCGACCGTCTCCATGGAGGATCTGGACGCCATTCGCGCCCTGACCGACGCGGCGGGCGTGGAGCTGGTCGATTGCGGCGTGACGGGTGGCCCCAAATCCCGCGAACATGGCCTCGTCTGCCTCGTCGGCGGTACGGATGAAACCATTGCGAAGGTGCGTCCGGTGCTGGACGGCTTTGCCAAGCTGGTGGCGCACATGGGCGGCCCCGGCGCGGGCATGGCCGCGAAGATCGCCCGCAACGTCATCGTCTTCGGCTGCCTTCGCGCCGGTTATGAAGCGTCCGTCCTGTGTCGCAATGCCGGTGTGGATATCCGCCAGCTCGCAGAAGTGATCGACGCCAGTTCGGACAGCGTCGGCGGACCGTTGATGTTGGCGGTGCGCGACGATCCGTCGTCCAGCGAGCAGGAAGCGGCAGTGCGCGAATATACCCGCGGCCTGATGGTCAAGGATCTGGATGCGGCCATCGATCTGGGGCGCAGCTACGGCATCGCGCTGCCCTTGGTCGAATTGACGCGCCGAACCGATCGGACGGTCGTCGGGCTGGAGAATGCGATGGGAGAAAAATCATGAGTATCGGTGAAGAACAGTGGCAGAAGGGACTGGAAGTCTTCGATAAGGTCTACGGGCCGGGATCGTCGGAAATGACGCTCCCCTATCGGGAATCGTCCTTCAACCAGGAAATCGTCGGTAGCCAGTTCGCCAATCTGTGGGCGAGCGACATCTTCTCGATGCGGGAGAAGCGCTTGCTGGTGCTGGGCGCGACGGCCATGCTGGGCCGCGCCGATCTGGTCGAGATCCAGATGAACGGCGCCCTCATCAACGAAGAATTCACCGATGAGGAGCTGGATTTCCTGCCGCTGTTCCTGCTGTTCTATGCCGGGGCGGGCAATACGACCACCGTATTCCGGGGAATCGAGGCCGCCAAGGCACGGCGCAAGGAACGCAACGCCGCGAAGTGAGGGGACGTGCAGGATGAAGGGCGGCCTGGTGGAAACACCGGGCCGCCCTTTTCTTATGCTTCGCCGCTCGCCTTGGCGCGGCGGATCGCGCGCGCCGCCAGCAGAAGCAATATGCCCCCGGCGAATGTGAACAGCATGGCGGTGCCAATTCCCCAGGCGACACCGGCCGTTCCCCCGACAAAGTCGCTGACCGCGCCGATCAGATAGGTGCCCGCGCCCACGCCGATCAGGTTCGCGCCCAACTGCACCAGCGATACCGCAAGACCCCGCAGGCGCGGCCCGGCGATCGTCACGATGACGGCGTAGATCGGGCCATTATAGGACGCGCTGAGGAAGCCGCAGGCCATCAGCAGCGCCAGCATTAGATCGACGTCGTGGAACAGGACCGTCCCGACGCCGGTCACCGCCGTGAGCAACGGGATCACCGCGCCGAACAGGGATGTCCTAGCCGGATCGAAGCCACCTCGCCGGCGATTGACGAGGTCGATCACCCAGCCCGCGAGGAATCCGCCCAGCGAGCCGAGGCCGCCATAGGCGATGGCGATCAGGATGCCCGCCTTCGCAATGGGCATGCCGTGGACCCGGATCAGGAAGGTGGTGAGCCATGTGCTCATGCCGTAAATGCCCGCCGCGATCAGGACGATGGCGAAGATGCAATATAGTAGTCCGGGCCGCGCCGCGAGCAGACGGATACGTTGCCCCAGCCTTAACGTTTCTTCCTGCTGCGGCGCCGGCCCGTCATGCGCGCCACGCACGGGTTCCCTGACCGTGAACAGCAGCAGCGGCGCCAGCACCAGTCCCGGCACGCCGGCGGCCACGAACGCCCAGCGCCATCCGGCGCTCTGCACGATCGCGCCGCCCACTATGAACGCGATGGCGAGGCCGATTCCCGAACTCAGATACCAGATGCCGATGGCTGTCGCGCGCCGGTCTTCGCCGAAATAATCGCTCAGCAGCGACATGCCGGTCGGCGATCCCCCCGCTTCGGCGGTCCCTACCGCGGCCCGGCCGATGAGCAACGTCCAGAATCCTGTCGCGAGGCTGCACAAGGCGGTCGCGCCGCTCCACAATGTCAGCGCCGCGGTCATCAGGTTGCGCCGGTTCCAGCTATCCACGGCCACGCCGAAGGGCAGGGCGGCGAGCGCGAAGAATATGCCATAGGCGAAACCCGCCAATATCCCCAACTGTCCGTCGGAGAGCGCAAATTCATGTCCGACCGGCGCCAACACCAGCCCGATGATGGCGCGGTCTATGCCATGGCAGGTCTGTGCCAGCGTCAATATGCCCAGTACATACCAGGGATAATGGCTGGCGGCGGCAGGTTTGTCCGATGGCGCTCTCATGGCGTCCGCTGCTGCAAGAGCGGTGCGATGGACATTGAGCGCCTCCTGTTTGAACATAGAAACGGGGGCACGACAAATATATCGCCCATGCTCCCATGCCGCGCCTCGATCGGGCACGCGCCATGGATGTGCCTGTAGGCGGGGTCTTGACCACCTATCCGAAGATAGAGGTAAAAAGCGGGTGGCGCGCCTATCTGGCTCGCAGACAAATATAAAATGGCAGAGGTAGAGATGTTTCGTCCGGAGAGCGATTGGACCGGCCAAGGAAGGCTTGGCGTCCAGAATTTCTACATCGAAGCGGCGGCCACCGTTCGCGACGCACATGTGGACGTGCGGCATTTCGACTGGGTCCAGCCCAGCAGCGGCGTTTTCAGTCCCGAGAAACACTATCTCGACTATTCGCTCGATGGTCAGCCGCGGCGCAGCATGGTCAGCATGGGCCGCCCGGACCGGCGCGCAGCGTCGGGGGACATCCTCTACATGCCGCCGCATCGCCAATATTTCGGAGAGCCAGCGCTTCAGGAGCGCCATCTCGTCTGCGTCGCGCTGGGAGAAGAATTTCTGGACGAACTGTTCGACGGCGAGCAGCCGCTGAACAAGGTTGAGCCTTGCGCCGACGTCCAGAATATTTCCATGCGTCGGCTCTTTGCTGGGCTGGCTGCGGAATTGCGGACGCCCGGCTTTGCCAGCCAGACGCTTGTCGAATCAATGCTGATGGGCTTGGCGGTCGAACTGGCTCGGCACATGGGCAGGCCCGAACGGGGCGGGCTGCATTCGCGCAGCACGCGACAGGTCCAGAACGTCATCGACTATGTGATGGAAAATCTCTCCGCGCCTCTTGGCGTCGCCGACATTGCGCGCGACTGCAACATGAGCGTGCGTCATGTCGCCCGCATTTTCAAGGAAGGGACGGGCGTCAGCCTGGGTGAATTTGTCGCCCGCAGCCGGATTGCTTTGGCGAAGGAGCTGCTGCGAAGCGATGGCGCCCGCATCAAGGAAATCAGCTGGCGATGCGGCTTCAACAGCACGTCCGCCTTTTCTGCCGCTTTCCGATCCGCGACGGGTCAAACGCCCAAGGCTTTTCGGTCGGCATCAGCGCAGGTCCACTGATCGGGCGAGCAGGAAAATATCGATGAGCGGCCAAATTCTATCGCCGCACAGTCAACCGTGGACCGGCCACTATGGAGCAGATCGGCTCCAAGTTAGACGGCTCCACATTGGAATTCGAGGCAACATACAATGATGGGGAGGAAGATATGAGCAGGAAGGCCGTCACTCTGGGCGCGATCGGCATGGGCGCGCTCGTCGCCGCCATGGCGCAGCCCGTTTATGCGCAGCAGCCGCAATCGGGCGCTAGCGAAGGCATTCAGGATATCGTCGTCACGGCGCGCCGCACTGAAGAAAGCCTCCAGACGACCCCGATCGCCGTCACGGCGCTAACCCCCGAAGCCTTGACGACGGCCAAGGTGGAAAATGTCGTCGACCTTCAGCGCACCGCGCCGGGCTTGGTCATCGGCCGCGGTTCCGCCGGCGGCGACGGCATCGTCTTCGTTGCCATCCGCGGTCAGGGCAATCTCCAGCCTATTCTCGCCAACGATCCGGCGGTCGCCACTTATATTGACGGGATCTACATCCCTCGGCCCTCGACGGGCATGACCGACATTCAGGACGTGCAACGGCTGGAAGTTCTGCGCGGGCCGCAGGGCACGCTCTTTGGCCGCAATACGACCGGCGGCGCGATCAACATCGTTACCAATGATCCCAACGACCAGCTCAGCGGCGCCTTCAAGGCGGAGTTTGGCAATTACAGCACGCTGGGTGCGCAGGCCAATATCAATGTGCCGCTGGCAGAGGGGCTCGCAATTCGCCTGAGCGGCGCAATCAGTGACCGGGACGGCTATGGCGACAACTTCGCCACCCACCGCGACTTTTCCGATAACAACAGCAAGTTCTTGCGCGGCAAGCTGAAATATGAAGGCAATGGCTGGGATCTGACCCTTTCGGGCGACTGGAACCGTCAGTACAACCATGGTCAGCAGATCGCACTTTGGGCCTTCAATCCGGCGATCGTCCCCGCCGCCTTCCAGCCGGGCCTGACGGCGGGCCTGCTGACCAAGGACCATTGGTGGGGCAACACCGCGACCGGGACATCGGTCCCGGCCACTATCGGCACGCTCACCCCTGAAGCGCGGGCTCTCTATGGCGTGCAGCCATTCAATACGCTCGAAGTATATGGGTTTTCCGGTACGCTCAACGTCGAACTGGGTGGCCTGAACTTCAAGTCGATCACCGGCTATCGCCATTCGATGAACTATGGCCAGAATGATACGGACGGTACGGCCGTGCCGTTGCTGGCGACCTTTGCGGGGTCTGGATCCTATTATGTTTCTCAGGAATTCCAGCTTTCCGGCAATATCACCGACAGCCTCAGCTTCATCACGGGCGCCTATGCCGGCAAGGAAAGCGGCTATGAATTCAGCCGCTCGCAGATTTTCGGCGGACTCATCCGCGATTCCAATGCCGACGTCACCAACAAGACCTTCGGTCTGTTCGCGCAGGCCTATTATGAACTGACGCCGAAGCTGCGTGCGGTCGGCGGCTTCCGTTATACATGGGACACCCGCGACAGCGTGCTGCACAATGCACAGGTATATGGTTTGCCCTATAACGTCGCCGTGGCGGGTACGCCGACCGGCATCAACTGCACCGTGACGCCAACGAGCCCCGTGACGGCCACCAGCTGCAATCAGGAGCAGAATGCCAAATTCAACTATCCGGCCTGGAACCTGGGCATCGACTGGCAGGCTAGCGACAATATCTTCCTCTATGCTGCGACCCGCGGCGCGGCGAAGGCCGGCGGCTGGAACCTGCGTGCAGGCGGCCTGCCTGCCTTCTCTCCTGAAAAGGTGAAGGATGTGGAGGCCGGTCTGAAGGTCGATCTCTTCGACCGACGCCTGCGCTTCAACTCGGCGGTCTTCCATACCTGGAAGGATGACAATCAGGCGATCGTCAACAGCTTCGTGACCGGTATCGGTGTTACCCAATATATCCAGAATAATGGCAAGGTCCGCATCTGGGGCATAGAAAATGAAATCACCGCCGTGCCCTGGGAAGGCATGACGCTCAGCGTCAACGGCTCGCTGCAGGATGGCAAATATGCGAAGGGCAGCTTCAGCGAAATCCAGGTGGTGGCCGGCAGCGGCTGCACCAATAGCGCCGGGGTCGCCAACGGCTGCGTCGTCGATCTGAGCGGCTTGCCGCTGCTGCAATTGCCCAAGAAGCAGCTTAACGTCAGCGCCACGCAGAAGATTCCTGTCGGCGGCGGCACGCTCGCCGTCACTGGCGCCTATTCCTATGTCGGGGGTCAGCATTTCGATGCGGTCCGGGCGGCAGATCAAGCGTCGGCGGCGACAAAGGCGGCCTACGAGACGGAAAACCGCCTCGGCTTCGTACCTGGCTATGGCATCTTCAACGGGCGTATCGCGTTCCAGCTTGAAAATCCCAATGTCGAAGTGGCGGTCTATGGCCGCAACATCACGAACAAGAAATATCTGCTGCGCCGCTTCCCCGATCTCTATCGGACATTGGGCATTGCAGCCGCCTATGTTGGCCAGCCGGTCACCTATGGCGTTGAAACAACGTTTAAATTCTAATCGGATAAGCGGCTGGCGGGACAAGCTGCGATCGATGCAGCCTTCTCTCGCCAGCCCACCACCGGGGATGCGCGCATGATGACGAGGTTGGTAGACAGGGTGGCGATCGTCACAGGCGGCGGCGGCGGTATCGGCGCCGCGGTCGCGCGACGCCTGGTCGCGGAGGGCGCGCGCGTCGTGATCGCCGACCTGTTCGAGGCCGCCGCCGTTCGCGCGGCGGAACCGCTGGGCGACAAGGCGCTGCCGGTCCAGTTCGATGCCGCCGACCCGCAGTCGGTGAAGGCGATGGTGGATCGCGCCGTCGACCATTTCGGCAGGCTGGACATATTGCACAACAATGCGGCGATGACCGATCCGGACAAGAGCCCGCAGGACACCACCGCCGTCGATATTCCGATCGGCATCTGGCGCGAAATTCTCGACGTCAATCTCACCGGCTATCTGCTCGGATGCAAATATGCCATCCCGCATATGGTCGCGGGCGGGGGCGGTTCGATCATCAACACCGCATCCAATTCGGGCAGTGCGGGCGATCTGGCGCGCATCGCTTATGGTTCCTCGAAGGCCGCGATCATCGGGCTCACCAAATATGTAGCGACCCAGCATGGGCGGCAGAATATCCGCTGCAACAGCATCGCGCCGGGTGTGGTGCTGACCGAAGCCCTGGAAAAGACCGTGCCAGGGCTGAAGGAAATCATCCAGCGGCACATATTGACGCCGGAATTCGGAACGCCGGATGATATCGCGGCGTTGGTCGCCTTCCTCGCTTCGGACGAAGCGCGCTACATCACGGGTGAGAACATCTCGATTTCGGGCGGCGGTCTCGTCCACCAACCCCATTATGCCGACCTGCTGGCCTTCATGCAGGCGAAGGACTGAGCCGTGTCCAGCGCCTGCACGTCGGAGCATGGGAGGTTAGTGAGCGGTCCGATGAAAATAGCGGATCGTCAGCCGGCCATCGGCGACCTTGTAGGTTTCGAGGCTTGGCAGCGTAACGACGCCATCCTTGGTTTGCAGGTGGTTGGCGACATAGGCGGCGCCTTCAGCGCCGTTGACGATCACCTCCAGCGGTTCGGTCGTGCATTTTCCTCCATATTCCGCCCACATCTCCGTCATCGCGGCGTTGCCGTCCACGGCGGGCGAACCGACATATTCGATCGTGAACCCCTCTGGCCCCAACGCCCGGAAAAGACGATCGAGTTCTTCGCGCTTCCCTTCGTTCCACAGCCGGTAATTGTCCCGGATCGCCTGTTCCAGATCCAGCACGTCTGCCTCACTCATGTGCATCGCCTCCTGTCATTGCGGCTCGTCCGCATGCTCACCAGTCTCAGACGGACGGCCACGATCGCACCTGTCTTTGGCAGGGGTGGAATTTATCTCTTTTTGCTTCGGAGACTATGATGACCCAAGTCGCACAACAGCCCCTGCCGGATCACGTGCCGCCCGAACTGGCGATGGCGCTGCCGCTCTTTTCGCGGACGGTGATCTATGACAATCCACAGGAAGTGCTGATCCCCGCGATGCATGCGGAGCTGCCGCCGATCACCTATGTCACCAACATCTTCCCGGGCGATCAACCTGGCTGGCTGCTCAAAAATGCCGAGGATGTACAGGCAATGCTGCGCGATGCCGACAATTTCACCAAGAACGGCATGGGCAAATGGGCGCAGAATATCGGCGAAAACTGGCTGGTCATTCCGACCGAGGCCGACCCGCCAGTCCACACCGGCTATCGCAAGGCGCTGAACAGTCATTTCTCACCGCAGAAGATGTTCGCGATGAAGGAGCAGGTGCGCGAGCGAGCGCAGGCCTTGATCGACGCCTTCAAGGATCGCGGGCAATGCGATTTCATCGATGAATTTTCGGAAAAATTCCCGATCTACATCGTCCTCGATCTGCTGGGCCTGCCGCAGGAAAGAATGACGCAATTCCTTAAATGGGAAAAGGAAATGCTCCATTCCAACGACTGGCAAGTGCGCGGTAACGCTGTACGCTGCGTAAAGGACTATCTGCTGGAAGAGATTGAGGCACGCCGCCAGCAGCCGCGCGACGACTATATCAGCAAGGTGCTGACCTTCGAGGTCGATGGCCGTTTGTGGAATGATGACGAGGTGTTCGGCCATTGCTTCAATCTGTACATTGGCGGCCTCGACACGGTTACGTCCCTGCTCGGCAACATCTTCAACTATCTGGCGTCGCATCCGGACAAACAGAACGCGCTGCGCGTTGATCCATCGCTGATCGTCCTGGCAGTCGAAGAATTCCTGCGCGCTTTCGCGCCGGTTACGGCCTTCCGTATCGCAACCAAGGTCATCGAGATTCATGGGCAGAAAATAATGCCCGGCGATTATGTGGCGTTTAGTTCCCCCGTGGTGGGACGCGATCCGGCTTTCTATGAAGATCCCCAGGCGATCCGCTTCGATCGCAAGGCGCCGCACATGTCGCTGGGCAGTGGCATCCACAAATGCCTGGGGATGCACCTGGCACGGCTGGAACTGCAGATCGCGGTCGAGGAATTCGTCAAGGCCATACCGGAATTCCGGATCAAGGACGGTTTCCGGGTGCCATATTATGTGGGCAATATCCTGCATGTGCCAGACCTCCATTTGCAATGGAGCTGAACAGGATCGGCGGCTGAATTGCCGCGACATCGGGGCTGACGCCTGAAACTCGGATCTGGAGCGGGTGTCTGATGACGCCGGCCATCTGCTCTGGCGCCACATTCGCTTCGGATGAAAAGCTACGGGTCGAGCCGTTAGCCATGGCACTCCTGCAATAGTTTGGCAGTCAGGCAGACCCAGTTGGGGATTTACGAAGGACGTTCACAGTGATTAGCTCGCTTGCGAACTTGGAAAAGGCCAGGGATATTTCATGACGGATAATATCAGGAAAATTGGCTTCATCGGCCTTGGCAGCATGGGTGGCGATCAGGCGCGGGAATTGGCCAAATTGCCGCTCGAACTTACTGTGTACGACCTGTTTCCCGAGGCATTGGCGAAGTTCGAGGGCCGCGCCACGCTCGCCGCATCCATCGCGGATGTCGGCGTCGATGCCGACGCTGTCGGCATTTGCGTGCGGGACGATACGCAGGTACTGGAATGCGTCGATGCGCTGTTGCCCGTAATGAAGCGGGGCGCGACCCTGCTCATCCACAGCACGATCAAGCCTAAGACCGCGCAGCAGATTGCCAAGCGCGCCGCTTCTGTGGGCGTCGACGTCCTCGACGCGCCGGTTACACGCACCGAAATGACCAAGGATGGTCCGTTCGTCTTCTGCATGACCGGCGGCGATGAATCCGTCGCCGAGCGCGTCCGGATTATCCTCGACGCCTTTTCGACGAACAGGATGCACATCGGCCCGCTCGGATCGGCCATGGCGCTCAAGATTTGCAACAATCTCGTATCCTGGTGCGGCATCATGCTGGGTGTCGAGGTCGCCAATGTGGCGGAGGCGTCCGGCGTGCCGATGGATAAGCTGCTGAACGTGATGAAGCGCAACGGCAATCTCACCCCGCCGATGGCGGGTTTCATCGATTTCCGCAACAATCCGGGAGACGCCGCCCGACGCGCCTTCTTTGCCAGCCAAGCGGGCATCGGCGAAAAGGACCTTGCACTGGCCGAGGAGCTGGCGGCTAATGCCGATGCCCCGTCGCCGATCACCAGCCATACCAAGACGCTGCTCAAGAAAACGCTGCTTGCGATCTGTGAAAGCTAGATTGTCACAATCCGCAGGAATCAGGTTTCGCGGACAAAGCTCGACGTGCTCGATTTTGTATCGATTCCCGCTACTTGCGACCTATCCTTTCTAATTCCTCGGCGAACTTATAATTGTGGTTATTTCGTCCAAGATTAAGGGGCGCTTTCTCGAAGGGAAGAGCGTCAATTCGATCAACGGCAGTTCATCATTGCCGTAGCTCGACGATCTTTTTTGCAGGATGGCTATCCCCAGACAACCATGTGAGGAATAGCTGCAACGGTTGGTGGCTCGAAGAGCCCCTGGGGGCGTTATTTTCCTTCGAAAGGTGAGATGTTTACGGCCGTCCTTGAGCACGTAAACTCGGAGTGCCACAGACGGCTTTGCTCGATACTTGATTCCTTTGAATATTTCGCCACGGCGGTCGAACGCTTCGGTCTTAATTTTCTGAAAACGGTGACCTGCTCCCCTGATTGTTACCATTCAGAGGTAGGGTCCCGCTCCTTTGATCCGACACCATTCTCTGGTCCACCCCGGGTTAGAGTTTCGCGGCCGGTCTCACGCAGAATGTAACTGACACAATCGCACTCATTGGGCCACCGACCATAAAAATTAACATAATACGTATTCACAATCTGTTGAACCGCCGAGGTGCTCCCCGTGGGTATCTGGCTGGCACAATTTTGAATTTTTAGCACGTCGGATGGGGCCGCAAAAGCGGAGGCTTTACCCGCTCCGGAGAACGGATTTTGATGATTATCATCGACAAGGCGCGAAGATGTTCGTGCCGCAGGGATCCTATTCAAAATTCAAAATCAATCCTCGTGGGTCTGTGCGGCCATCAAATTGACAATGGAACTACAAAGGTTTATATTGTCTCAAGAAGTTCAATATTGTTGTTGATTAAATTGTTGAATTTCTAAAATCGAACAGAAATTTGTCGCTATATAAATCAATTCCGTGCGTGTTTATTTGTAATCCTACTCCCGCAACCAAACACACACACACAACATACGCCGCCCAGGGAAATCCGCGGGCGGCGTTCCTCGTTCAGCAACACAGGCCGCGTGACGTACTCCCCTGAAATGTGATCGATTTTGAGTATAGTCCGACGTGAAAGAGTGATCTGCCTCCCGCTGAGTGGCCCAGAGACTATGATAGTCTGGACCACGAAAGGGACGACAGACGCCAAGCAAGAAGCACAAGTCGGAAGAGATCATCGGCAAGCTGCGTGAAGTTGAGATCGTGCTGGCGCAGGGGGCCTCGACTGCCGAGGCATGCCGGCGGATCGCAGTCAGCGAGCAAACATATTATCGTTGGCGCAAGGAGTATGGCGGCCTCAAGACCGATCAGGCTCAGCGAATGAAAGATCTGGAGAAGGAGAACCAGCGGCTGCGCCGGGCGATCTCGGACCTGACACTGGATAAACTGATCCTTCAGGAAGCCGCACGGGGAGCCGAAGGCCAGCTCAGCTAAACTTCTAAGCCCCTCGCGACGACGACGCTGCATCGATCATGTGCGACGAGAGCTTCCGGTGCCGGTGTCCGAACGACGGATCTGCCGGGTGCTGGGCCAGCATCGATCGACACAGGGCAAATGGAAAGTGAACCATAAACGAGTTGAGCGGATCTGGCGGCGTGAGGGGCTAAAGGTTCCGCTGCGCCAGCCAAAACGTGGACGCATGTGGCTTAACGACGGGTCCTGCATCCGCCTGCAGCCCCAATATCCGGGGCATTATGGGCTTACGACTTCGTCGCAGGGCGCACGCATGAGGGTGGCAAGTTCCGTATCTTGACCATCATCGACGAGGCCAGCAGGGAATGCCTCGCGCCCATCGTTGCACGGCAGCTCCGCCATGAAGACGTGCTGGCGGCCCTGGCCGACTTGTTCATCTCCCGCGACCCGCGCGCACATATACGGTCGGACAACGGCAGCGAATTTATCGCAACTGCCGTCCAGAAATGGCTGGGGCAGATCGGCGTGAAGACGCTCTACATCGCACCGGGATCACCATGGGAGAATGGATATAACGAAAGCTTCGATGGGTCGCTTCGCAACGAACTGCTTAATGGCAAGATCTTCTATAGTCTCGCCGAGGCCAAAGTGCTGATCGAATCATGGCGGCGGCATTACAACACTGTCCGCCCGCACGGCAGCCTGGGCTACCGACCACCGGCCCGGAAACGGCGACACCGCCATATCTCGGCCTCCGGTTCCGCTTCGCTCCACCTCCGTCTGGATATGGCGGCAATAACCTTAATTCACTAACAAACCAATCGGTCCATTCGGCGGGGGCAGATCAGGAGCAATTTGCAGTTTCCCAACGAAAAGGTTCCGCTTGCTCACTCCACGCGCGTGCCTCGTTGGGTGAATGACGACGTGCGGCGCACCTTCGTGAACCACAAGCCGAGACTGCGGGATCAGTTCGGCATAGCGCCCGCCGGTGGGATAGATCGGGACCGACGCATCGCGATCACCGTAAATGATCGTCATCCGCAACCGAAGCGCCTCCGCTTTCGCCCGGAAATCCGTGTGCATGAAGGCACGTTGGAGATCGATGGAGGTCCATCGTGAGCAGTCGAGGATCATGCTACCGAGCCATTCGCTGACTGCTGGATTGGTCCCCGGCGCAAACGCATCCTTGGTGGCCTCGATTCAGCCCCCAGAATCGCTCCCATCTGTGTCATGAGCATATCGAGCATTTCTGCCGACGCGCCGGGCGGGGCTTCTCTTCCGAGGCGACCAGAAGCGGCCCCATCGCTCCAACGATGACCATCCTCGCTTTCGACAAAAGGCACTGTCATGCCGCACCTCCATCTAGAAAGCCTACGACCTCTGCGATGCGCCCTTGCGCGTCGACCCGCACGAAATCGGTTCCTCGCACCACAGGCTCCCCGCTATCGATCGAAAGCGCCCAAGAGAAACGGATATTGCCGCCATGCTCGTCGACCGGGCCGGTGAGTGCGAAGTCATGTCCAGGAAATTGCGATCGCGCCGCGGCGATCATGGCCGAAATGCCTTCTCGTCCTTCTCCCTGCATCAAAGGATCTACGTAAAGGGCATCGACCAGCTGCTTGCGGCCCATGCCGATGGCGGCGGCGACATGCCCGAGGCCGTCGACCGTGCCCTGATCGCAGCCGACGATATGCAATGGCGCCCGGAGGCCGCCAAGGCGGTGCTGCTGATCTCGGACGCACCACCCCATCGCGACGCGTTCGGCGCGACGCTCGATGCGGTCGCGCATTTGCGCGAGCAGGGCGTCAGAATTGTCCCGATCGCGGCGAGCGGCGTCGAGGATAGCGCCCAATATGTCATGCGGGCGATGGCAGCGCTCACCGGAGGGCGCTATATCTTCCTTACCGACGATAGTGGTATCGGCAACGGACATGCCGAGCCGAATATCGACTGCTATGTCGTGACCCGGCTCAACCAACTGATTGCGCGGGTGCTCGCGGGAATTGTGGGAGGCCATCGCGTCGAACCGGAGCAGGGCGAGATTATCCGGACAGTCGGCAGCTATGATCGAGGTCGATGTAAGACAACGCAAATACAGCGTACTGATGCACAGGTCGAGCATGAGGGCTAATATTCTGTCGCCTGGGATCGCTAGCGGACCGTCTGATCCCGATATGAAAGGAATTTGCCGCTGAACGCCTCCAGAGGGTCGGGTCCGCACGGCCCGCAGCCGCTGCTGACCCTACGCCGCTTTCACCGATCCGGGCCAGATGCCAGGCAGGGCACATTGTCACCAGTCCAATCGATCTCGGTCGTTGTAGGCACTCTACTGCGTGCCTGAGCATCCGTGTTTTTGCCGCTCGGATTGTAGGTTATCCATGCCATGCTGTTATCAAACGCAGCGATGCGACCATTGTCATGCTGCGCTTTGGAAGCATCGACTTCCGTTTGTTCGGTTCTCGATCCACGGATCATGCGCAACGAGCCGTCATATATGTCGAATGCACGGTAATATGCGCGCCCAAACATCCGGTTATTAATATCATCCTTGTGCGACCACTGCTCCGCCCTTGTCGTGGATGGCAGGCGGACCGTGGTGACGTGACAGCTAAAATCCGGCTTGTTGTAGAATGGCAGCGCCTGATCCTGCTCTTTCGCGCGTATTCGCTTTTCTGGCGGGTTGAAGCCACCACCCGGCAGCGCCAGCGATTTTACTCCATCGCCGTCATCGTCCCAGTCGACGGCGCCTGTGCCGACGACGGTCAATATGCTGGCCTGCGCCTTCGCATCATAGCGCCACTGAACATCCTCGATGGTCTGCCATGTATTTCCGATCGCATTCTGACGAAACGCGCTGAGCAGTTGCGTGGGCGTCGCTACAGAAAATTGCACCTCCTGCTGCAAGCCTTCGATTCCGCGCTTGATGGTTGTATTGGTAATGCGTGCGGGCTTGTCGAAGCCAGCACGCGCATCGATTTCGAATAGCGTGATCTCATTCGGTCGCGAAGCAGGTGCCCAGCCAAGCCGCTCAAGACCGCCTCCCTGCCTGGTCAACGGCAAAACCCATCGATAGGAAATGACCGGCTCTTGTGTAGGTGGGACAACGGCAGGCATCGTGCCATCAAGCCAATAGATCTTTCCATCGATGCTCGCCCGTACCAGCACGTGATCGAACATGCGTGGGCTGGGCAGCCGCTGATCCATGCCATCATCAGTACCACTATTATTGACGAGGACCGGCTCGGCTTCGACGCCTAGCTCACGCAGCAATGCCAACAGCAGAGCGGTCTTGGCCTTGCAATCGCCGTAACGGCGTTGCCATGTCTCATCGGCTCCTGCCGGTGTCAGATTGCCGCCATTCAGCCCGACATAAATATAGCGGACATCCTGCTGCACCATTTTCAGGGCGGCGGCAGCGCGGTCGAGCGGCTTCGCATGGGCCGCGGCGATGCGGGCGGCCTCCTGCTTGAGTGAGGAGTTGGCGTTCAGACTCGACGCATTGGCAAATAGCGGCGCAAAAAGGCGCGATATGCCCTGCCAGTCGCTGAAACTGCTATACTCGACGACCCGCTGCCATTGATAACGAGGGGGCGCATCCTTGGGCGGCGCCAGGACGCCAGGGTTGTCGAACCGATAGTCGATGGCATTCGGGCTCTGTTCAGCCACCGTCATCATATCGTTGGTCATCTTGATGGCGGGCTTGTTTTTTTCCTCCCAACTTAGACGAAGATGGTATCGGCCCGGCGCCGGATCGGCGGCAAGGAGAAGCAGGCCGGCATCGTCCTTCCCCAACGTGGGATCACTCGCAGGGAGCGTTGCGCCAAACTCGATTTCATCCCCGACCCTGAGATCGGGCACACGCAAAACGGCGGTCAGATTGCCATCCAGCCTTGCCGCTTCAAGCTGGTCTTCTCGACGCAGAATCTCGAACGAAGCCGTCTTCAATAAGTCGATGACCTGACCTTCGCGATGGATCTTCATTGCGTGGACGACAGGCGAACCAGCCGCTGGATTCCATGCCAGCGACAGATTGCCAAGCTGAAGCGCGTTGGGATGTAGGATCTTTATGCGATAGCCGTTGTAGAGCAGTTGCCCTTTGTCATCGAGATGAACCTCAGTGTCCTGACGGCGGATGAAAACCGCGCCTGCAGCGTCGGCAGGAACAGGCATAGGCTCCGACTGGACGGCCCATTTGGGCGCAGGCCCAGTTTGAATCTTACTGTTCGCTGCATAAGCGGTGGATCCGGCAAGCAGGCTCGCCAAGCAAGCAGAAATCGTGAACCGCACAACATCCCCCTGAGATTTGCGCCATAATGTCTGCGGCTGCGGTTTAAGCAAGTGTTTGATGGCTCTTGCAATCGCGGGTGAATATCCAAGGCTCTTCGGCAACGGGGGCATCGACCTCTCGTCCGCCGTTGAGAGCAGGACGTAAGGCGTCAAACGGCGCCAAAGGGGTTGCAAGCGGAACCGGATCGCGACCTCGGACAAGATCAGAAAAGGGTCATAAGTCTCGCATGCTGCAATTTCGCTTGTCCCGTGGGCCTGCTATTCTAAGCTGGCGACCAGCGTGGGGGAGCGACATGGGTATATTGGATTTTCTGTCGAAACAGTTTGTGGATGTCATCGACTGGGTGGAAGAGCCGGGTCAGCTCGGCTGGCGCGTTCCGCTCGCCGACCGGGAAATCCAGAATGGCGCGCAACTGACGGTGCGGGAGGGGCAGATCGCCGCCTTCTTCAACGAAGGGCGGATCGCGGATATGTTCGGTCCCGGCCTTTACACGCTCGACACATCTACCCTGCCACTGATGACGGCCATCATGAACTGGGACAAGGGTTTCAAGTCGCCCTTCAAGTCGGACGTCTATTTCTTCTCCGAAAAGGAGCAGATCGGCCTGAAATGGGGCACGGCGCAGCCGGTGACGCTACGCGATCCCGAACTGGGGCCGCTGCGCGTCCGCGCCTTTGGCAGTTACAGCTTCCGTATCAAAGAGGTAGCACCCTTTGCCTCGCGCATCATGGGCACGCTGGGCGAGGTGAAGGTGGCGGATATCGAGCCGCAACTGCGTGCCGCGATCCAGACTGCGCTTGCGACGGGGGTGGCCGGCGGCGGCACCGCTTTCCTGGATCTGGCAGCCAGCCAGACCGCTTTGTCCGAAGCGCTCAAGGCCGCGGTCACGCCGACCTTCGCCCAATGGGGGCTGTCGGTCGAAAGCTTCTTTGTAGAGAGCCTGTCCCTTCCCGAAGAGGTACAGAAACATCTCGACAAGGCCAGTTCGATGCGCGTGCTGGGCGATCTTGACCGCTACGCCAAATTCCAGGCAGCCGAAGCAATCGAGACGGCCGCCGCTCAGTCTGGTGGCGTTGCCGGGGTCGGTGCCGGCGCTGCGGCCGGGCTGGCCATCGGCCAGGCGATGACCGGCGCCTTGGGCGGCACAGCGAGCGCGCCCTCCGCCCCGGCCGAAGACCCGTTCGCGCTGATCGAAAAGCTGCACAAGCTGCTGGATATGGGCGCGCTGACCCAAGCCGAATTCGATACGAAGAAGGCGGAACTGCTGGGCCGTATTCGATAGCACCGTATGCAGTTGGTCACCTGTCCCACTTGCGGCGCGGAGGTTGCCTTCCGCTCGTCGGCGCTGCCCGTTCGGGTGTGCGACTATTGTCGCACGCTCGTGGTGCGTTACAATCAGGGCGCGCAGGGGATGGGGGAGGCTGGCGTCCTGCCGTTCGATATCAGCCCGATCCAGATCGGGACGGAAGGGCGCTGTTTCGATCAGAATTTCCAGATCATCGGTCGGGTGCGCTGGGCCTGGGACGATGGCGCCTGGAACGAATGGCTGATGCTTCTGGCTGACGGCAGTCACGCCTGGCTTGGGGAGGCTATGGGCCAATTTATGGCGCTGCGCGAGGTAGAACTGACGGGATCGCTGGCGCAGGTCATCCGCCGCCTGATGAACGATACCCCTGTCAAACCGGGCGAAAGCGGCAATATCGCCGGACAATCCTATGAGGTCGCCGATATCCGCACCGTATGCTGCATCGGCTGCGAAGGCGAACTGCCCTTCACCGCGCCCATCGGCTGGGAAGCGCTAAGCGTCGATTTTCGCAATCGCGACGGGCGCTGCGCCTCCTTCCAGAAAGATCGGCATGGACCGTCCCTCTATGTCGGCCATCATGTGAACCTGGCCTCGCTGCAACCGCGTAACCTGCGTCCGCTTCCCGGCTGGAGCCTGCCCGCTTATGGCTGAGGAGGACAGCGTCCGCGCCCTGTCATGCCCGGCCTGCGGCGGGACGATCGCCCTTCGCGCGGCCGGCTATACGGTCACGCTGGCCTGCGAATATTGCGGCACGCTGATCGACGCGACCGATCCGGCGGCGCGGATCATCACCCGCTACAATGAAATGCAGGCTTCGCTTGCGATCCCGCTCGGCACGCGCGGCACGTTGCGCGGCGTGGAATGGGAAGCGATCGGCTGGCTGCAACGGTCGGACGGCTGGGCGATCTGGGACGAATATCTGCTGTTCAATCCCTATGTCGGCTATCGTTGGCTGATCGCGCAGAATGGCCAGTGGAGTCTGGGCACGATGCTGACCGCCGCGCCGCAGCGCGACGGGCCGGACCGGGTCGTCGCTGGTCGACGCTTCACCCCCTTTTACAGCGTCACAACTGCGCGCGTGACGCGGGTGGCGGGCGAATTCTACTGGCGGGTGAAGCCGGGCGAGGAAGTGCGCGCGAGCGACTATGTACGCCCCGGCTTCATGCTCAGCCTGGAACAGGATGATCGGGAGAATAGCTGGACGATCAGCGAACTGTTGACCGGGCGGGAGATACGGGCGGCATTCGATGTCGATCCGCCGCCCGTCTGGATACCCGGTATGACGCCGCTGGCGCACCAGCCTTCGCCCTATGCCCGGCGGATCAAGGGCTGGTGGCCGATCGCTGCCCTGTCCTTCGTGGCGCTGCTGGTTTTGCTGACCCTGTTCGGCAGGACCATGCAACCGCAAATGTTCAGCCTGTCGGTGACGCCCGACGGCCCCACAGTGTCGCAGACATTCGGCCCAATCGTGCTGCCGCTCGGCAAACAGGCGATGACGGTCGAGGCGATGACACCCGGTGTGGAGCAAGGCTGGGTCGATATCGACGTCGCCTTCGTCAATCGTAAGACGCAGGACAGCTATGACGCCTATGCCCTGAACGAACATTATTCGGGCCGGGACTCGGACGGCTATTGGTCCGAAGGGGCGCGGTCGCAGACCTTGAAGGTTGCGAGTCTGCCTGCCGGAACTTACGATCTCGTCGTCGATGCGCAGGCGCATCATTGGGGCAGTTCTGGCAATTGGACCTTTGACGCGTCGAGCAGTACCTACAAGACCGAAGGCCAGCCCCCGATCGAGGTCAACCTGACGGTGGCGCGCGGCGCTCGCTTCACGTCCAATTTCTGGCTGGCGGTGCTGATGATCCTGTTACCACCATTGTTCATGCTGGTCCTTCACATCTTGTTCGAAAATGCCCGGCTGGCGCAGAAGGACGGTTCACCCGCCGATGCCGACGACTGGTTGCGGGGGATGGAAGCGCCATGAGCCGCAGCAGCTTCCTCTACGCCCTTTGGTGCCTGGGCGTATTGGGTCTTTATCTGACTGCCGCGGCGCAGGGCTATTCGCCCTTCGCCGACGGCGGACGCACTGCCGGCGCCGCCCGCGCCTACGGCCCCACCCATAAATAGGAGACGTCGATGATCATCGCTCTGCCGACCTTGCTCAATTCGTTGGTCTATGCCGGGATCGGCATGCTCGTTTTCGTCGCCGGCTTCGTTCTTTTGGACCTGCTGACGCCGGGCAAGCTGTGGGAGGAGATAAGGGACAAGCAGAATGTCGCCGTTGCCCAGTTCGCTGGCGCCATCGCCATTGCCCTGGGTATCATCGTAGCTGCCGCTATTCATGGCTGACGCATCGGCGCCGACCGAGCGCAGGCGCACCGCGCTGGTCGGGTTGCTGCTGGCCAGCGTGTTCGCTGTCGCGACCTGCGGCCTCATCTACGAACTGCTTGCCGGGACGATCGCCAGCTATCTGCTGGGCGACAGCGTCACGCAATTTTCGATCATCATAGGCACCTATCTGTTCGCCATGGGAGTGGGCAGTTGGTGCTCACGCTATGTCAAGCGCGACGAGCTGCGCCTGTTCATCCGGGTCGAGATATTGGTGGCGCTGGTGGGTGGCTGGTCGGCAGCGGGGTTGTTCCTGCTTTTCCCGCTGGTGGAGCAGTTTCGCCCGATCCTCTATGGCCTTGTCTTTGTCATCGGCTTTCTGGTGGGTCTGGAGATTCCGCTGCTGATGCGCATCCTGCGCGACCGGTTCGATTTCAGCGAGACGGTGTCGAACGTGCTGACCTTCGACTATGTCGGCGCACTGGCTGCTTCATTGCTGTTTCCGCTCCTGCTGGTGCCACATCTGGGACTGATCCGAACCGGGCTCATGTTCGGCCTGCTCAATGTCGGTGTCGCGCTGCTCCTGTTGCTTCTAGTACCATCACGCGCCAGCCTGATGCGGGAACGCATTCTGGCGTTGGTCGTGATGATGAGCCTGATCGCAGGCTTGCTGACGGCCGAGCGAATCCAGCGCTGGTCGGAAATCGCCGCTTATGGGGAGCGCGTGATTTACGCGACGTCCAGCCCCTATCAGCGGCTGGTGCTGACCCGACACGACGATGACATCCGCCTATACCTCAACGGCAACCTCCAATTTTCCTCACGCGACGAATATCGCTATCATGAAGCGCTGGTGCATCCGGCAATGGGCCGTGTAGCACGCCCGGCCAATGTACTGATCCTGGGCGGGGGCGACGGGCTGGCCGCGCGCGAGGTGTTCCGCCATCCCGGCGTGCGGCATGTCACATTGGTCGACCTTGATCCCGCCATGACCCGCCTGTTCAGTCAGACCGGCCTGCTGCGCGCGCTGAACGGCGATGCGCTGACCGACAAGCGTATGCATGTCGTCAACGCTGATGCTTTCCGGTGGGTACGCGAGACGAAGGCGCGCTTCGATGTCATCATCGTCGACTTTCCCGATCCGGTCGATTTCTCGGTGGGCAAGCTCTATACCGAAACCTTCTACCGCATGTTGCGCCCGCATCTGGCGCCCGGCGGCATGGCAGTGGTCCAGAGCACGTCGCCGCTGGTCGCGCCCGCCGCTTTCTGGACGGTGGCGCAGACGCTGGAGACGGCCGGTTTTCAGACCAGACCCTATCATGTCTATGTGCCGAGCTTCGGCGAATGGGGCTTCATCCTGGCCGGGCTGGTCGATCCTGGCACGACGACGCGCCTGCTGCCTGGCAATCGATTTTTGTCGGATGCGACCGCCCGGCAGGCATTGGTCTTTCCGCTCGACATGGCACGCCGCCGGGTGCCGGTAAACCGTCTGGACAATCAGGCGCTGGTGCGCAGCTTCGCCGAGGAATGGGCGCGCTATGAAGGCTGACGCGGGCGGCCCAAGCAGGCGCGCCATCCTCAAGGGCGGGATGGCGGCTGCCACTGTGCTTGCGCTGCCAGCCTGTGAAACGCCGACTTCGGGCAGCAGCGGGGGAGCGGACATGGCGCTTGGCCACCGCCTGCGCGATGGCGCCTTCCCCGAACCGGTGCGCGAAGAGCGCGTGCCGCTCCTGATCGCTGGCGGTGGCGTGGCGGGGCTGTCGGCGGGCTGGCGATTGCGTGAGGCCGGCTTCGACGATTTCCGCCTGATCGAACTCGAAGACCAGCCTGGCGGCAATGCCCGTGGCGGTCGCAATGCCGTGTCAGCCTATCCCTTGGGCGCGCATTACCTACCCATTCCCAACGAGGAAGCGCGCGGGCTGCGCCATATGCTGCGACAAATGGGGGTGATCGTGGGCGAGCGGGATGGCAAGCCGGTCTATGACCCGCTGCAACTCTGCGCCGATTTGCAGGAGCGGCTGCTCTGGCAGGGGAAATGGCAGGAGGGGCTGGTACCCCGAACCGGCCTGTCTTCCAAGGACGAAGCCGACCTTGCCGCCTTCAACCGCACCATGGCCGACTTTTCCCGTCGCCGCGATACGGAAGGGCGGCCTGCCTTCGCCATTCCCATCGCCTATAGCGCAAGGGATGCCGATCTGCTTGCGCTCGATCGGATGAGCTTCGCGCAGTGGCTCGACCAGCAGGGCTGGACCTCCTCTGTGCTGCGCGCGCATGTTCGTTACGCCTGCCGTGACGATTACGGCACTGAACCAGCCGACGTCTCCGCCTGGGCCGGCATTCATTATTTTGCGAGCCGGCGTGGCTTCACTGCGGATGGTTCGGGCGACAATGAACTGACCTGGCCTGAAGGCAATAGCCGCCTGACGAGCTTGATCGCTGATCGATTGGGGGATCGCATCACGACGGGGCAGGTCGCCTTTCGTGCCCGGCCTGACGAGAAGGGAGCGATGGTTGATGTGTTCGATGCGCAGCAGGGCAGCAGCATCCGTTATCGTGCTGACGCCGTGATCCTTGCCATGCCGCATTTCATCGCCACCCGCCTGCTGGGCGAGAAGCCCGATGCAGCCTACAGCTATGCCCCCTGGCTGATTGCCAACGTCACCGTCGATCGCGCGCCGGAGGGGAAGGGCAGCGCGCTTGCCTGGGATAATGTATCGGCCAGCAGCGCTTCGCTCGGCTATGTCGTCGCCACCCACCAGAGCGACTCGCACACGGGGCCTACGGTGCTGACTTGGTATATGGCCCTGTCCGACATGCCGCCCGCGTCCGCCCGCCGCTTGCTGGTCGACCGGTCCGATGTGGATTGGCGGCGGCTGGTGCGTGACGATTTGCTTGGGATGAATCCGGACCTGAACGGCGCGATCCGGTCGATCGACCTCTGGAAGTGGGGTCACGCCATGGTCCGGCCGACGCCAGGTTTCCTGTGGGATGTCGCGCCGCGGCAACGCGCGGCTATCCTGCCGCCCTTCTTCCGTGCCCATTCGGACCTGAGCGGGCTGTCGCTGTTCGAGGAAGCCCATTATCGTGGCATGGCCGCGGCGGAAGCGGCGCTATCCTCGATCGGCCATCCGCATGAGACGCTACTATGATTCCGCCCATTACCTATGATGGCCGACACCTGTTGGCGGACCTTTACGGATGTCCCGTGCTGGACGATGTCGCTCTGATCGACGCCGCCCTGCGCGGCGCGGCGGACAGCGCCGGGGCGACAGTGATCGGCCTTCACCTCCATCATTTCGGTGAAGGACAGGGCGTCACCGGCGTCGCCCTGCTCGCAGAATCCCACATGTCGATCCACACCTGGCCGGAACATGGCTATGCAGCCGTCGACATTTTCCTGTGCGGCGCGCGCCATGATCCGGCAGCGGCACTTCATGTGCTATGTCGATATCTGTCGCCTGCCCGCATAAGCCAGAATCTAGTACGCCGGGGTGATGTTTCCGAGTTGGCGCGAGAAGCGGACGGTCAGAAACTGGAACGCTGAAGTTGATTTTCGAGCGGCCACTATATCTGGTCCATGCTTGTTCAGCGCGGTTGCGATTTGGCTGCGATCCAGGGCCAGCGACGTGAGCCCGGTCGTGCCGCAGCACGAAGGCGGCATTGGCGGAGCATAGCACGCACATGGCGTCGAAGGCGATGATCGGGCCGTGCTCGCTGGCAGGATTGGTACTCACGCGGCCACCGATTCTGGCGCGGGCCTATGAAGCGCACTTTCCAGCCCCAGCGGCCCAAGCGGATCGGCGACCAGTCCACTCACCATCGCCGCCTGTATGCTGGTAGCGGGCCAAAATTTGGACAGCGGGCCGACAAAACGATCGCGGATCAAGGGCAGCAAACGACTGTCCGATTGATAGACCGGCGTGAACAAGGCGGTGAGCCACTGGTAGGTCAGGACATGGCGTCGCCGCAGCTTGATGCCGAGACGAACCCCCTCATCCACCCCGTTCGCGTCCGCCAGACCTTTGGCTAGCGCCCAGGCATCGAGCAGGGCCATGTTGGCGCCCTGGCCCAGTTGGGGACTGGCGGAATGCCAGGCGTCGCCGATATGGACCAATGCCCGCTCAGCCGGTGACCGCAGGGTACGGTGCGCGTAGCGGGCGAAGGTCAACTGGTCGGGATCATCAATCTGGTCGAGCAACGGCGCACATGCGGGCCAGAGCGCGGTAACGCGAGCCTTCCACGGCCCCAATCCGGCCCGATGCCAGTCGCCCAGCCGATCGGCGCGCAACGACCAGAAGAAGGCGGCCTTTGGCGTCATAGCGCCAGGCGGGATGCCGATCGGCAAGACGCCCGCCATGATGCTGGCGCGGTCATAGCGCTGTGCAAGGGCATGAGGATCGAAGCGCGCGTCCTGCGGCAGGTCGAGGCTGGCCCAGAGTGCGCCATAGGCGAGTTCCCGGCCGGTCGGCGGCGCCAGTGGCGTGCGCGTGCCCAGCGCATCGACCACAAGATCATAGGGGATGCTGGTTTCGCCATCGGCAAAGCGCAACGTACGTTGCGCACCGACCGGTTCGCTGTCCACGAGCGTGCGCCCGGTATGGACGGTGATCCCCGCTCGCAGGACCGCCTCATGCAATATCGCAAACAGGCTGGCGCGATGGATGCCGATGCCAAACATAGCGCGGTGGCGCAGCGCGGCATAATGAACGTCAAGGACGACCCGGTCCCCCGCCTTGCCGAACAGCCGGTCGATGCGCGATCCGCGCCGCAACACGTCGTCCAGCAACCCCAATCGGCCAAGGACCGCCATGCCTGTGGGCTGGATCATCAGGCCCGAACCGATCGGGCGAGGCGTATCGAAACGCTCGAAAAGGGTGACCTGATGGCCCGCCCGATGCAGCAGCAGCGCCGCCGCCAGTCCACACGGCCCGCAGCCTGCGATCGCGATGTTCAGACCCCGCATGACCAACGTCTAGACGAGCAGGCAGGCCGTTCCAAGAGGATGGCCGGGAATCTATATTGGGGAGCGAGGGAGCGCGCTCGGAATATTCGGCGAAACTGAACCGGCATCCAGCGATACATGCCGAATTTCACCACCTGCCAACGAGCAAGATGACGCGCGTCATGCCGCTGCCAATCCCCCCATCGTTACATAATCCAGCTTGCCTGTGCCGAGCACCGGGAGCGCGTCCACTTCGCGAATGTCACGGGGAATGGCCAGTTCGGTGATGCCATTTGAGCGCCCCCATGACTGAAGATCGCTCGCCTTCGCGCCCTTGCGCGTCGTGAACAACACCAGTTGTTCGCCTTTGAATCACGCCCGCTCGTTAGCGCGTTCGACTTTGCTCCAACGCACCATCGCCATTTCTGGTAGAATAGCGGGCGGTTTACCGTAAGGAATAGGGGATATGGATGGTCCAACAAGCATGTCTGCGCCGTTTGGCGAACCGCAACGATTGATTGCCGGAGGCGAGAGTGCGCAACTGCTCGACCTTGGAAATGGCCATGTACTCAAATTGTTTCGTGAAGGCGTATCGGATGAGATGATTGCGCGGGAATCCGGTGCATCCTCCTATGCAGAGGGTTGCGGCGTGCCTACTGCGGCAGCGATCGGGCAGTGGGTTTGGGACGGGCGGCGCGGCATCGTTTATCCACGGCTTGAAGGCGGGACATTGATGGACTGGATTCGCCGCAAGCCATTTCGGGCAGGGTGGGCACTGGATCGGATGGGGGCCATGCATGCCGCCATGCATCAGAAGAGTGGAGGGGCGTTGCGCCCACTCAAACAAGTATTGGCTACAGACATCTCGCATGGCCCTGCGCCCGTCGCGCTGCAACGGGCTGCCATTGCCTATCTGAATACTCTACCTGAAGGACACGCGCTAATCCATGGCGACTTTCACCTTAGTAATGTCATGATGACGCCACAGGGCATGAGGGTGATTGACTGGTCGAAGGCAGCGTCGGGCCATCCGGCGGCCGATGCGGTGCGATCCGAGATGCTGATGCGGTTCGGCATCGGGCCTACCGATTGGGTGACTAATCTGTGGCGGGACTGGGCAGCGAGGCGATTGCGCAAAAGTTACATGGCAATGGGGGCTGTTTCACCCCCTGACTTGGCGCTTTGGCGACCCGTCGTGGCGCTGGCGTGGTTGCGGTCCCGCGACGCGGGAAGAACGCCAGCATTTCATCACTATCTGGATGTCGCGCTGCGAAATAATGGAATTGGCCGACTGCACCAATTGTGACTATGAAATCAAACGCCGTTCTTTGGGCTCAATCCGAACGGGACGGTCAGAAATATCCTGTGCAGCGAGGCATAATGGGCAACAAGGGGAGGCCGGTATGTCACGACGCAAAGTGCCTTGGATACCGAGCGACATTCTCGATCACGAGGCCCTTACCGTCACTGGCGGTCTATCCTACGATATGCCGCTATCGGGAGGCTTGAAGATCGAAGCGCCCGGTGATCCCTCTATGCCAGACGGATCAGCGGCGCACGTAGGCGGCAATCTGAGCCAGCACGTTGTTGGCCTGCTTGAGATGGGGGATGTCGAGCATCTTGCCATCCAGGCCGACCGTCCCCGCGCCATCGGCCGCCTCAAAGGCCGCGACGACCCGGCGGGCATGCTCAACCTCGGCAACCGTTGGCATGAAGCTTTCGTTGATCGGCGCGACCTGTGCGGGATGAATGGCGATACGGCCGCTCCATCCTTCCGCGCGGGCTGCGCGGCATGATGCGCGCAAGCCTTCCTCGTCGCGGAAATCGACGAACAAGGTATCGATCGCCGCCACGCCTGCTGCATGTGCACCGAGCAATGTCAGCGAACGGACCAGCTTATATGTCAGTGTCCATTCGCCGCTTGCGTCCAGATTGGTGCTTGCGCCCACGGCGGCGCTCAGATCTTCAGCCCCCCAAGTGAGACCGGCCAGCCGCGCCAGATTGGCTGCAGCATAGTCGCCAAGACGGAACGGTGCGATCGCGGTCTCGGTGGCGACCGGCAAAATCTTGATGCTGGTAGCGTCGATGCCCGCCTGGACTTCCAGCGCATCAAGGAAAAGCGAAACCGTGCGCACATCGTCCGGCCCATTAGCCTTTGGCAGCATGATCCCGTCCGGCGCGCCAGCGACGACTGCCGCCAGATCACCCAGCAGCAGGTCGGTGTCGAGCGGGTTGACCCGGACCCACAATTGCGACGTTCGCTGCTCGCGCGGGCGTGCCATGAGAAAGGCAGTCACCATCTCTCTCGCGCGCGCTTTGTTGGGCGGAGCAACGGAATCCTCCAGATCAAGGATCAGCGCATCGGCGCCTGTGCTATCGGCCTTTCCCAGCTTCTTTTCGCTGTCGCCGGGAATGAACAGAAAGGAACGGATCGGTGCGGTCATCCCTGTGGCCTTTTCAACTGGAGGCCGGAGCGCTTGCAACTCGCGACCAACTCACCATGCTGATTGAAGGCCTGATGCAGGAAGGTGACGATGCCTGCATTGGGCCGCGACTTGCTTTCACGCAGTTCGATGACTTCGCTGACGACATGGATGGTATCGCCGTGAAACAGCGGCTTGGGAAAGCGAACCTCGTCCCAGCCCAGATTGGCGACCGCTGTGCCCAGCGTCGTGTCGCCGACGGAAATGCCGACCATCAAGCCCAGCGTGAACGCACTGTTGACGATGCGCTGACCAAAATCGGTCCCGCGCATATATTCTTCGTCCAGATGGAGCAGGGCCGGGTTGTGCGTCATCGCGGTGAACAGCACATTGTCCGTTTCCGTCACGGTGCGCCGGATGGGATGCTCGAATATTTGCCCAACCGTCATTTCGTCAAACCACACGCCAGCCATCAGCTACACTCTCCGCTATCTCAGTCTGAACTACCCGCCCAACGCCTGGCTGTCATGCCCCGATGACCGGAGTTCGCGACATTTTGCCCCCCGCCCGGCGTTGATTGGCCACAAGGGGGCGCATTGTTGACTATGAGTGAGCGGGTCCAGTCGGCTACCGTTGGCAGCGACCTTTGGCTCGGTGGACATTTGCGATCGTCAGATTCGGAAATACAAATCGAAGCAAGTTGACGCTGAAGCGCACAAATCCGAGTCCCCTCGCTGTCATGTTGCGCCGATAGACTGGCGCGGCAACATGATCCGCGCCACGCCTGCGCACATGTTGCTGTCCCTCTCTGTCAGGGCGAAACGGGCTGCAACATTCGCGCATGCTCAATTTCGACGTCGCTTGGTTGACGAAGCACATGAATTCCGTGCCCGGACCGTAAAATCAAACCGGCTGTCTCGAAGGCGTCGAGCCATCCTTCCATCGGCCATATATTCCAGCGCTTCCGAAAGAGGTTCGCGTTGCGGACAATGTCGTTCAGATGCTGAAGCGGGGGTTCGAAAACGTCGTGATATTGGTGAAAGGCACCAGCACCGCCCATGAACAGCAGGGGCAGGCCTGCCTCCCGCGCGCGGAAGCCGAAGTCGGTATCCTCGCCGCCATAGCCGGTAAACGCTTCATCAAACCCGCCCAGATCAAAAAATCTCTGGCGATGCAGGCCGAATGCCAACGACCAGAAAAGACCGGCATTGTCCTCCTGACGCAGACCGTTTGCAGGAAAGTGTCGAACAGGATGTCCATGCGCCCGCGAAAGAAGATCCGCTTCCTCCCATTCGCCACGGGCATCGTCAGGGCCAAGATAGCGTATGTCGGCGCAGATCAGCGCGTCATGGTCTTTCAGGCATTGCGTGATGGCCCCTGTTAGTGCGCGCATCGGGATGCAGTCGACGTCCAGGAACAACAGCTTGTCCCCTTTGGCCGCCCGCGCGGCCGCGTTCCGCGCTGCCGCGAGTGGCAGTCCTGGGCCATCAAGACGTAGGACATGAATTGGAAATCGCGCTTGTTGGGCATGGATCGGCCGATTGCTGGCCATGTCGACGATGATGAGTTCGTCGGGACAATGCGTGCTGCGGCGCAGACCTTCGATCAGTTGCGCCAGATGCGCCGATCGGTTCTTGACGATCGTGAGTACGCTCAAGGTCATGCGCAGACGCGCCATAGATCAAGGCGATACTTGGCCGTCCGCTGCGCCGTGATCTCGGTGATGGCTGGGGCAAGTGCGGCCTGCATTTTATGCACCGCATCATCGCCGCTCTGGGGGTAATCGGTGTCTCCAGTCCAGTGGACCAGCAATATGTCGCCGCCGGGCGCCATATGGCCGGTGATCCACTGGGCGGCGCGGCCGATGTCGTGATCATCCCAATAATAGGCGACTTCGGACAGGATGATGAGGTCGAAGATGCCGCCCACCGGTGCCTGTCCCGGAAAAGCCATTTGGCCAAAGGAGACATGGTCAAACGCGGCACAGCGCTCGCGGGCGGCCTTGAGCGCGGTTTCGCTGATGTCGATCGCCAACAATGCGTGGCAATGGGGCGCCAATGACTGCGTCAGTACGCCCTTTGCGCAGCCAATCTCGAAACCCAATCCATAGGTGCGCCCGCCCAGCGAACGGATGCTGTGGGCATATTTATCCCGCTCATAAGCGCTGCTTTCCAGATCCCAGGGATCGTCGGTCGAACGAAACATCGTCTCGAAATAAGCCCGATCCAGGCTGGCCTTGCGCCGCGTCATGAGGCTCTCCGCAGGTAGAGGATGTCGCTGGCGGGCATCGCACGACGCGTAGCAGGCAGCCGAAATCCGGGACCGTGGGACACGGTAAGCTGGCTGCGGTGCGCGGCCAGGGCAAGGCGGCGCTGTCCGCGCAGCATGGGCGCGGTGCGCAATTCGCGATGGCTGGAGGAGGTCGGCGGCAGAGCCCAGACGACATATTCGGCAATTACCAGCCTGCCCTTGCTCCGCTTTCCCACTGCATAGGCCAGTTGTGCAGCGGCTTCATGGTCGCAATGGGGTTCGTGATGGGCAGTGACGGCCAGAGCATCGACCTGCCAGCGTCGGCACAGTGCGGTCAGCCGTCGCGCGGCGCGATCGAAAGCAGGATGTCCCGGCGGGACGGGGGAGGCGTCCTGCCAGTCAAGATGCACCGGCGGTTGATTGCGGTTGCCCGTCAGGCGGTGAAAGGCGGTGGCGGCTTCGCGCTTTCGGCTGCTTACCAATGTCCCCGACCTGCCCGGCATTGTCTCATGCGAACCAGACCCGTCGGTGAGATAGACAAGGCCCGCCAGCCGCCCCGACTTCGCCGTCTGAGCAATAAGCGCGCCAGCCCCCAGCGTCTCATCATCGGGATGGGGCGCAAGAACCAGCCAACGCAGCGTTCGCCACGGCTTCGCAGATAGAGAGAGACCTACCACAAGGCGTCCTCCGCGCCCCATGCGTCATGGTCCAGCCAGGCGAGCGCGGCCTGATCGCGGGCATAGTCAGGTCCGCCCTGTCGCAGATAGAGGCTGAGGTCGCGGATGATTTTATCGATCCTTTCGCCGTCCATCGCGCTGCGCGTGCCGATGATGCGCGTCGCCAACTCCATCACGTCCAGACCTGCACGCTCAACAATGCCGCGCGTCATGCGGGCGAAAGCGGGACCATCGGGATCGTCGTGCGCAGCGCGGAGTGCGCATTCGCGGATCCAAAGATAGGCGGTGCGGGCCGCAGCAACAGCGTCGGCGAATTTGGCGCGTTGCAGCGGATCGGCGCGCGCTGCATCAGACATGGCGAGCCGCGTTTGCGTCAGCAGCGCCTCGATTCCACCCAGTTGCACGGCAGTAAAGCGCCAGGCGCCGGTGGTGAAGCGCGGTTCGCGGTCATAGTCGCCGGGCCGGCCCAGCAGGTGAGATGGATCGATCGCCATGCCCGTCAGGTCATAGAGGCCGCTGCCCGTTGCCCGCATACCCCTGACCCGCCATTGCGACAGGTCTGTCCGGGCGGGTTCGTCGGCACGAACGACGACCAGTTGCCGCTCGCCCTGTTCGGGCTGCGCGGTGATGATGGCATAGGCAAGTCCCCCTGCGCCTGTCGCGAAAGACTTGCCGCTCCGCAGTATGGATTGGCATAGCTGCACGCCCGGCGGCGGCTCGGTGGCCCACACACCGTAAAAGGCGCCCTGATCAAGTTTTCGGCCCAATTCGGCCTTTTGAGCAGCAGAGCCAAACCAGTCGAACAATGCGAGTGCGTTGACATGGCCTTCATAGAGCCGTCCGACGCTAAGGTCTGCGCGACCGACGATCCGCAGGATGCGCATCAAACACTGGTTGCGGGCGGCGGCGTCCTCAAAGGCTTCGCCGCCGCTTTCGATGGGAGCGAACGTGCGATGGATGTCGGCTGCGACCAGCGCCTTCAGGCTCTCGACCGGAAAGACTGGTGCGGCATCATAGCGGCTGCCAAGCGCGACAAGGGTGGGGGTGATCGCCTCCGCGCGCGCGATCGGGCTGTCGATGCTGGAACGGGTATGGTGGGATAGGGTCATGCGACAGGGTCCAGTTCTTGAACAGCAGCCGCGGCCATTCCCGCAAGCCAGCGAGCGGCCGTATCTACGCCATCGCGATCGTGCAGACGCTTGCGGCATTGCGACGGGAGCATTTTTGCTTGGCGGATCAAGCCTGGCCAATGGTCGGGAGACGGCCATGTTTCCAGAACGACTGCAGCGTTCAGCCGACCCAGCCCGAGCGCTGTAGCCAACTGCTCGTTAAAAGGGCGGTCCTCGGGGATACAGAGGAAAGGACGGTTGGCAGCAAGAACCGCACTCACCAAACCGTCTCCTGCAGCGCCAATTATCAGCCCAGCGCGGGCGATTTCTTGAACCGGATCGTTGACCCATCCAGCCAGATCGAGATTTGCGGGTCGATCGGTCGTTGAGGTTACCGGCCCGATCACCCGCCATTGCATATTTGGGCAGGCACGGGCCGCTTGCGCGATCGCTGAGCCATCGCCCGGCGGGCCGCCCCGTCCGATCACCACGAGTATCCTGTTATCTTCGGCAAGATGATCCGGTGTGGCTGGCGTAATGCCGGGAAGATAACGGCTCTTGTTCCTGATCCACGGCGGCGTCGATGCCATTTCCAAGTCGCGATGAAACGGCGCAAGCAGCGCTGTCGCGCCCCTGAAAGCGTCAAGATGGGCTAAGTCGCTGCGATCGCCGTTAAGCCGCACATAGATGGTGGGGACCGATGCGAGGCGGGCCAGCATCGCCACTTCAACCGAAACATCGACCACCAGCAATGCAGGCCGCGCGGTTGCGATCCACTGGGCGATCTGGGCCACGCGGGACCGTACGCCTTCATGGTCCAGAGGCGCGTAGTGCAAGGCAGCGGGGCGTGAAGCCGTCTCATCCACACCGTCGAAGCTGCCAGAAAGGGGGCGGTCATCGCACAGGTCAATCCCTGTCGTGCCCAGCCCCGTGCCCAGTAGGACGACAGGCCAGTCGATGGCGGCGGCGATCGCCTCCGCCCGCGCGCGATGGCCGGCGCCATGATGATGAACATAGTAGCCGATAGGGCGACGGGTCATGGCTGGAGTTCCAGCACCATGTCATGCGGCATCGGGGGCAGCAGGGGTTCTTGCAAAGCGATCAAAGCAGCGCCATCGGGCTGCATACGCAATTGCCTGCGCCAGTGCGCGCGTTCGTGCCAATGGGTGAAGGCTGGCGCCATGGGTGAGATGTTTTTTTGGGCGCTCGCGAACAATGTCTGCATCCCGGCCGCCATGCCGCCGTCCGCGCGTCCATCCAGCCGTGGCGAGACCCGTGTGGAGACCATGACGGGATGGACAAGCCGCCCGCCCTGGGCGAGTGCTGCCGTTACGAGCGCGCGGTCCTCTCCGCTCGCGATTGCGGGAACACCGCCGCAGGCGAGATAAAGCGCAGCGCGAATGGCGAGCGAAGCGCCGGTATGATCACCATGGCGGGGCGCGGGGTCCCAGGGCAGAGGATCGATCATATCCTCGATGGTACGGACGTTCACCCAATACCGGTCCCATGCCATGCGCAAGCGCTGCACTTGAGGTGGCAGGGGTTCTGCGCCATCTATGTCAATCCGGCCGCCCACCAAGTCGGCGCCACGCGAAAAGGCAGCGGCGATATTGCGCAGCCAGTCGGTCGGAGGGCGGCTGTCGGCGTCCGTACTGACGAGAGCAGCCTTGTCCAGTGCAGGCAGAAGCTCGAGGCCCTTGTCCATTGCCAGCCGCCGGGCTGATCCGGCGTGCGCAAGGTCCGGCGCGAAGATATGTTCGGTTATGCCTATATTGAGCCGCCCGGCGTGACGCTGGCGGGCGGCCTCGACAACAGCGCGGCTATTGTCGCCACTGTTGTTGATGGCTATCGAAACCGGGATCGGATCGGGCCAGTCCTGCATCGCAAGCGCATCGAGCAATATCGGCAGGCGTGCCGACTCATTCCGCGCAGGCACGCAGACGCACAGCGTCATGGCGCGCTCGTCAGCCAAGCGAGGCCGATCTAGGGCTTGATGCCGAATGGGGCAGGCGTGTCGAGGGCATCAGATGGATGGATGCTGTTTTTTCGCTGCAGACAGTTGAAGCCGCCTTGGCAATCTGACGCAGATATAGCGCCTCATAATTATCGACCATGCGGTCGGCATCGCACATCTGTTCCGCTCTGGTCCGACACGCGCTGCGGTCCAGCGCCAACGCGGCCAGCACAGCGTTGGCCAGCGAGGTCACGTCATCCGGAACTGCAAGGACCCCGCATTTGGAATCCAATATTTCAGGGATCGCCCCGCGCGCAAAGGCCGCGACCGGCACGCCGCAGGCGAGCGCTTCGGCAACGACCAAGCCATAAGGTTCATCCCACATGGGTGTGCAGAGGAAGGCGCGCGCGCCGCCAACGAGGTGGGCGAGTTGCTCGTGAGTCAGATGTCCGACATGAGCGACATCCTGACTCAGCGCCGGTGCAATCTGTGTCCGGTAATAATCATCGTCGAGGATTGGCCCTGCAATCTTCAGCGAAAGGCCAATGCGCCGGGCAGCTTCGATCGCCAGATGCAATCCCTTCTCCGGGACGATGCGGCCATACCAGACCAGATAGGGATCGGCGGCGGGCTGAGGATGGAAAGCAAATTTTTGCAGGTCGATGCCGTTCCATATCACTGCGTCGCTATGTGTGACGTGGTTCCAGAGAGCGGCAACCGAGCGCGACACGGCGACGAAACTGTGGCTGCGCGCTGTACATAGGCGGATACCACTTTCCAGCCAGCAGAAGGGCGGCGTGTGCAACGTCGTCACCATCGGCATGGGCAGGCTGTCGGCCATAGCTACAGGCAGATAATGGAGCGAATTGTTATGGATGATGTCGAAGTCGCGATGGCGTAAATCGGTCATGAGACTGAGATAGGCATGATGCTCGCGAAAGAAGGGCACGTCGCTGGCTTCGGTCGTACCCACAGTCTGTATCGCGGTTTCGGCGCAGATCGCTTCCAGATTGATCCCCGGCTGCGATCGAGATGAAGCGAACAGAGTCACTGCATGGCCTCGATCCCTCAGCGACCTTGCCAGCAGATGCGTGTGCATTTCCAATCCACCGGCAAAGGGCTCGGCTATCGGATGTTTGAGATGGGCGATGATGCCGATCCGCATAGAGTGTCATCCTCTCGCGCGCGTGGTTGGGGATGGCGTGAAGCCATCTCCCCGTTGATTTTCGTAGAGATCCGCGATCAGGCGTCGGGCTGGGCGTCCAGATCGACCGTCAGTTCGCGCGACCAGTAGCGCAACGCCCGGCAAGCGGTCAGGAATGACCGGGCATCCTTTGCTGTCGCCAGCGGCAGGCAGGCTTCGTCCAGATCATCGGCTATCCCTGCCTTTTCAAACAAGGCCTGCGCCTCGGCTGTCAAACCGATATATTTGCAATGCGCAAAGGCATCCGTGACGAAATCCTTGGCGGCCGCGTCCATGGCTAGCAGCGCAGCGCCTTCCTCTGACGCCACCACGGCAATGGCGTCGAACAGAACGGAGGGCCCCCCGTCTATCTTCTGTTTGGCCGGAACCGCTGTGCCATCCGACAGGGTCACGCCGCCGATCTTGGGCGCGACAACCTCGTAAACCGCACCCTCCTTGTCGACCGCCTTTACCAGCGCATTAAAGACGACAGCATCAGCGCCGTCGGTCATGAGGATGCCCAGCTTGCGCCCCTTGAAACTGTCCGGCCCGTTTTTGAGGATGCTCAGTGCATCAGACGTCGGCAGGTCCATCATGGTGGGTCGCGCAGCCTTTGCCGGGTCGGGCAAGGCAAGACCAAGCCCGTCAGCAACAGTTTGCGCCAGAGTAGCGTCGATGTTGATCAGGTGCGAGACGGTTCGTGAGCGAATGTCGGGACGTTCGACCTTGCTCAGTTCAAACACGATAGCGTCGCCGATATGCTTCTGCTCGATCGGCGTCTGGCTGGTAAAGAATTGTCGCGCCTGGCTGTAATGATCGGCGAAGCTTTCTGAACGGACCCGCTGTTTGGAGCCATCGGCCTCCTGCGTGAAACTGTTAAAGCCACGCACCGGGTCTTCGCGCGGACCGCCCTGCGCCGCCCCCCAGCTATTGGGCTCATAATTGGCGCGCCCCTTGGGATTGCGCATCGCCATATGCCCATCCTGCTGGAAATGGGCCATCGGGCATTTGGGTGCGTTGATCGGCAAATGGGTGAAGTTGGTGCTGCCCAGACGCTTGATCTGAGTATCAAGATAGGAAAAATTGCGGCCCTGGAGCAGCGGGTCGTTACTGAAATCGATGCCCGGCGGTACATTCTGGGTCATGAAGGCGACCTGTTCCGTTTCGGCAAAGAAATTGTCGACGACCCGGTCCAGAACCAAACGCCCAACGATGCGGACAGGCACCAATTCTTCCGGAATCAGCTTGGTTGCATCCAGCACGTCGAAGTCGAAGCTGTCGGCAAACGCATCGTCAAACAGTTGAACGCCTAGCTCCCATTCGGGAAAGTCCCCGGCGTTGATCGCGTCCCACAGGTCGCGACGATGGAAGTCAGGATCAGCGCCGTTAATCTTGACCGCCTCGTTCCACATGACCGATTGCAGGCCCTGCTTGGGCTTCCAGTGGAATTTGACGAAGGTCGATTTGCCATCCGCATTGACGAGGCGGAAGGTGTGGACGCCAAAGCCCTCCATTGTGCGCAGCGAACGCGGAATAGCGCGGTCCGACATCGTCCACATCACCATATGGAAGCTTTCGGGCGTCAGGCTGATAAAGTCCCAGAAATTGTCATGTGCAGTCTGCGCCTGCGGAAAGTCTCGGTCCGGCTCCGGCTTGGCGGCGTGGATCAAATCGGGGAATTTGATCGCGTCCTGTATGAAGAAGACAGGGATATTATTGCCGACAATGTCCCAATTGCCTTCCTGCGTGTAGAGCTTCACGGCAAAGCCGCGCACGTCGCGGGCCAGATCGGCGGAGCCTTTGGACCCTGCGACCGTGGAGAAGCGCACGAAAGCGGGAACGCGTTCGCCGACCCGCTGGAGGACATCCGCGCGGGTGACGTCGCTTAAGGATTCCGTCAGTTCGAAATAGCCGTGCGCACCGTAGCCGCGAGCATGGACAACGCGCTCGGGGATTCTTTCATGGTCAAAATGAAACAGTTTTTCGCGGAAATGCGCGTCCTCCAGCAAGGTTGGGCCACGCGCACCCTGTTTCAGGCTGTTCTGATCATCGGCAACCTGGATGCCATGTGCCGTCGTCAAGACCGCGACGTCTCCTCCGGCAACCTGATGCGTTTCGCCACCTTCTGCCTGCGGTTCTGCAAAGTTCATTGAGAGAGTTTCGGCAGGTGCAGGTCGAGAAGCCTTTTTGGGCGCACCGCCGGGAACTTTACCGGCGGCGGGAGGGGACTGAGGCATGGGGCATCCTTATGCACGAGAGAGGCGCCGGAGGCGTTTCCAGCACGTTTGAGGGCCATCCGAGATAAATGCGAATTCCCGCATGGTCGGGAACCCGTGGCACTTGCGGAGAGATAACCCGGCGCTCTTCAGCAAGTTGCGCCGACGGATCCAAAACTAATGTACGTTATAGCGATTTATTTCCGGCGGCTGGATACGGCGTCGCCACGGACCGTTGCTATTGTCCAAACCCAGGTTTTTTCGCCGTGAAGGACCAATCTTGTTTACCGACAAATTTCTAAGGGATCGTCGCGGCGTCGAACTGGATGTTCATGAACGCGCCATTCTGGAAAAAGCGGTTTTCGAAATACGAACGATCGATGCGCGCAAGACTGTGGTGCAGGCTGGTGACACGCTGTCCGTGAGCATGTTGCTGCTGGAGGGCTTCATGTGCCGTTACCTGGACGATCGCGAAGGGATGCGCCAGCTCGTCGCTGTCCAAGTGCCAGGGGATTTTCTGGACCTGCACGGCTATCCGCTCAAGATATTGGATCATGATGTCGCAAGCCTGACAGCGGCGACGATTGCAGTCATTCCGCACAAGGCTTTGGACGACATCAACGCGACAATGCCCGAGCTCACGCGCAAGCTATGGTTTTCCACCCTGCTCGATGCTGCCATGCACCGGGCGTGGCTCTTCCGCCTGGGACGGCTGGACGCAGTTGGGCGTGTGGCGCATTTTCTGTCTGAAACCAACGCCCGCCTGGTGCCGGTCGGCTTGAGCGACGGAAAACGCTTTGCCCTGGGGCTAACCCAGGCGGATATTTCGGAAATCTGCGGCATAACAAGTGTTCACACCAATCGCGTGCTGCGGCAGTTGCGGGAAGAGCGATTGTGCATCTTTCGCTCATCGCTCGTGGAAATTCTCGACGTCGAAGGTCTGGCCCGCAGAGGTCAGTTTAATCCCGCCTATCTCTACATTGAAACTATATCGGATCGCTCAGGCGTCGAAAGGCTAACATCATGATACCGCCAGAAGATACCAGTGTTCACTCGCTGCCCGGAAAAGCGAGCGTGGCAGAAGGGTTTGTCCTGCTTGATGGGCCTAATGGGGTCGCGGTGACCATGACTGCCTATGCTGCATCAGAAACCGGCAAAAGTTTGATTGAAGCCGCCAGAATGATCGAGGAAAAGACAGAAAGTGATAAATAGTAAAACAGATTTTTGTTCAACAATTTGAAGTGCTACTTAGTTTAATATAAGTTTGCCTGGCCTATATTATCCCTTTTATTCTGTCTTTTCGTTAAATGACTCTCCAGCATTTCGCGCTCATGATCGATGGCACGCCAGATCGACATCTCTCTGTTGATCTTGACGTACATTTCGTTGAGGTGTCAGCTACAGCGGGCATGCATAAAACACTGACACGCATACCCCTCGCGCGATGGGTTGAAACACCAAACAAGCTATCGGCAAGGTTGGCCATACCCGTACGTTAGCGTGTTCGCGCTTTTTGACAGCGCTCTATTGCGACATCGGCAAATCACCAACGGGCATTTATGGCTTTGCGGACCATGGCTTGGAGCTATCTGCGCCGTCATCCGCTGGCAAATCATCGCCCGATCACTAGGCGAGGGCGTCAATGCGAGCGAGTTGCGCGCCAAGGTGGTCGATGATCGCCTGGAATTGTCAAACGGCGTTCAAAAGGGACCCCCTTTTCAGATAATATGATGCTGGTTTGTTGAAGATGGCCTTGCGCTGCGTGCGGCGGAGGGCGGGCGTAGCCCGACCGGAGGCGCGCGCAGCGCAAGATAGATTTTTGAAGGCGCCGAAGGTGGCTGTCAGCTGCGGTTTTTGAAGCGCCAGCTGTCGTTGCCCGTCTCGACGATATCGCAGTGGTGGGTGACGCGGTCGAGCAGCGCCGTGGTCATCTTGGGATCGCCGAACACGGTCGGCCATTCGCCGAAGGCGAGGTTCGTGGTGATGATGACGCTGGTCTGTAGCGCGACGATCTGGATGAGAAGTTAGCGACGATCAGGATGAGAAGCGCTGATCGCGACGAGGTCGTTTTGGTGTGTTTGATTGCCGCTGGCAAGACCTATGTCTCAGGTTGATTGTCGGGGAGCGACACATCGGTATTTTTGGCTGTGGCGACCTTGGCGGGGCGACCTGCCCCCTGCTGTTTTCGCTCGATAGCCGTGCGCCGCCGATAGCTTTCGACATTCATCTCGAAGATGGTGGCGTGGTGCACGAGGCGGTCGACGGCGGCCAGCGTCATTGCGGGATCGGGGAAGACCCGGTTCCATTCGCCGAACGGCTGGTTGGCGGTTATCATCAGCGAACGCCGCTCGTATCGCGCGCTGATCAGCTCGAACAGAACCGAGGTTTCAGCCTGATCCTTGGCGACATAGGCAAGGTCGTCGAGGATCAGAAGGTCGAAGCGATCAAGCCGATTGATCGCGTTCTCGAGCGCGAGCTCGCGGCGCGCGACCTGTAGTTTCTGGACGAGGTCGGAGGTGCGGACGAACAGCACCCGCCAACCCTTTTCGATCAGCGCGAGCCCGATGCCCGACGACAGATGCGATTTTCCTCCGCCGGGCGGGCCGAACAGGATCAGGTTTGCGCCATTTTCGAGCCAGCTGTCTCCGGCACAGATCGCCATCACCTGCGCCTTCGATATCATCGGAACCGCGTCGAAGTCGAACGTATCGAGCGTTTTTCCCGGCAGCAGTTTCGCCTCCGCCAGATGCCGCTCCATGCGGCGGCGACCGCGTTCGGCGATCTCATGCTCGGTGATCGCGCTGAGGAACCGCGCCGCCGGCCAGCCCTCCTTGTCGGAACGCTCGGCGAACGTCGGCCAGAGCTGTTTGATTGTCGGCAGTCGCAGCTCGTTGAGCATCAGCGTGAGCTTTGTGACATCAATACCCTGGGTCATGCCATTTCCTCCGCGCGAGGAGCCAGGAGCGCTTCATAGGCGCTCAGCGGGACGAGCTCGACGATGACCTCGGGCAGCGCCGCGGGGTCGGGCGCGAACCGCGCCCTAAGCATTGCCATGTCCGGCATACCCTGCGGCGTCGCTAGCAGGGTTTCCAACACAGCGGCGAGTTCGGCCTCGCAGGCCCGCTCATGCGCGAGGCTAAGAAGCTCGACCATTGTCCGGCACGCGACCCGTTCGGCGAGCCGCTCCAGCAGCCGATCGAACATGCGCCGGTAGGCCTCGCGCGGGAAGAGCTGGTGGCGATAGACAAGATTCAGCAGCGCCATCGGTTTGCGCCGAAGCGCATGGATGACATGGCGATAATCGACGACATGGCCATGTTTGCCGCTGCGCTCGGCGCGGCCGCGCGGAAGCGTAAAGAGCGGTGTGCCGCCGAGGAACAGCTCAAGCCGATCGTCGTAAAGTCGCACTCGCAGTCGATGGCCGATCAGCCGCGACGGCACGGTATAGAACACCTTGCGCAGCGTGAACCCGCCCGAGGAGGTCACCATGACAAGCACCTCTTCATAATCGCTGGTGCGCATGCTCGGTAGCGACTGAAGCGCCGCCCGTTCGGCGTCGATCCGCTTCGCGCACCGCGCATTCTTGCGCGCGACGATCTCGTCGACGAAGCAGCGATATTCCGCAAGGTCGTCGAAGTCGGCCGATCCGCGCATCAACAGCGCGTCGCGCACCGCCGCCTTCAGATGCCCGTGCGCGCTCTCGATCGCGCCATTTTCATGCGCAACACCGCGGTTATTGCGGGTCGGCTCCATCCGGTAATGGCGACACAGCGCGTCATATCTGTGCGTCAGATCCTCGCGCGCCGATGCATCCAGATTCCGGAACGCCGCCGACAGACTGTCGCTGCGATGCTCGCGCGGCGCGCCGCCCAGCGCCCACAGGGCATTCTGCAGCCCCTCCGCCAACGCGACATAACTCTCGCCGCCCAGGATCACATGGGCATGCTCGAAGCCAGAACAGGCGAGCCGGAAGTGGTACAGCCGGTGATCGAGCCCGACCCCGGCGATGTGTACGCCCAGATCGGCCATGTCGGTAAAATCCGACAGCCCCATCCGACCCGGCTCGTGCACCTGGCGGAAGATCACGTCGCGATCCGGGCCTTGCAGCGCCCGCCAGCTTCGAACCCGACGCTCCATCGTCCGCCGCACCCCATCGGGAAGCTCAGGATGACGACGCTGCATTTCTTCGAACACCGTCACGGCCCGGAGTCCCGGCGCCGCCTCCAGCAGCGGTACAACTTCGCTATCGAAGATATCCACCAGCGGATCGGGGCGTCGGCGACCGCGCGGCTCTTTCTTCTGCGAGGGCAACTGCGCATCCCGCTCCAGCCGATACGCCGTTGCCGTGCTGAACGCCGCGCACGCCGCCGCCGAGCGCGGCGACACTGTCTGTCTCATCTTCATATATAATCTCACCTGATGATCGTTGATATGTCTCCCGGGCACCGCATCTCCCCTTCCAAAGGAGGCGCCACCTGGCAGGTCACGATCACCAAAAGCGCCATTCCAAAAGAAAAGACGCTTGCGGGGGTGTGTCTGTCGCTCCTCGGGGCTTCGCCCCTCGTCCCGACAGACACACCCCCGCCATTCTCATCTAGATTGTCGCGCTGTTCTCACCTTGATTGTCGCGCAGCACT
>NZ_BARE01000013.1 GCF_000367345.1 Sphingobium xenophagum NBRC 107872 | reverse complement strand
TGTCACCCTCTCGATAGCTCGACACCCCTCCGTCATCGCTCCGCGCTGACACCTCCCCTGCAAGGGGAGGATAGCCGGGCCGCGTACAACCTTGACCGGCTTTGACTCTTTTTAGGCGGACGGCAGTTCCGGTTCCAGCAGCCGGTGCAGATGCACGATCACATAGCGCATTTCCGCGTCGTCGACGGTCCGCTGCGCGGCGCTGCGCCACGCTTTCTCCGCCGACACATAGTCAGGGAACACGCCGACCAGATCGACCTTGCTCAGGTCCTGAAAATCCAGTGTCTGTGGATCGGTAACGCGACCGCCCATCACCAGATGCATTTTGCTCATGGCGTTATCTGTCCTCTTTTGGGTGAACGCTGCTCCTAGCAGCGGTGCAGCGTCCATCCAAGGGGGGCAGAGGGGGCAATTGCGTGCTTTTGCTGCCGGCGCGATTAGTTTTTCGGCAATCGCGCCTTTATCGCATCGGCCAGCGCGTCAACCTTGGCGTTGACGAGGGCCACGACATCTTCGGTAATGTGCGTAGCCTTGCCCGGCAGATCGCTCGACGCTGCCGTCTTGCGCGCCGTGGCGGCCAGATCGCTCGCGCTTTGCTTGATCGATTCCGCGCCATCGGTCGCGGCCGATCGGGCAGCAAGCGCTGCCTCGACCACGCGCGCACCAGCGGCGCTGGCGATGCCCGGCAGCGCTTTCATGGCAGCCCGGCTCTTGGGGAACATCCACGCGACCAGCGCACCCGCCGCGACGGCGCCAGCGACGGCCACGACCGGATGCTCCTGCACGATCTGATTGGCGCGCGTCGCGATCTTCTGCGTACGGTCGCGCGCGTCGCCATAGGCTTCGCTTGCTTTATCCCGGCTGGTCTGGATCAGCTCGCCTGCGCCTTCGCGGGCCTTTCCGGTGCCATCCTTGATCTTGTCCGTCGCGCTTGCCGCGACATCATTTGCCGCTTCGCGAACGCGGCTCAGTTGGGCGCGAATATCAGCCATTTTCAGTCTCCGAATGGTCGGGGTTCGTGTCGGTATGTCCAACGTACAGTCGCCCGAAAAGTGCCGTAAGCGGGCGACGGACAAGGAAGAGCAGGATGGCCGCGCCCGCCGCCCCCACCATGGCCGGCCGCTGGCGTGCCGTGGCGGCGGCATAGGCCATGCCGTCCATCGCAACATCCACCACCTTGGTCGTCGCGTCCTGCTTCAACCGGGCGGGCGTTACCCGCGCCCTGGCTGCCTGAGCGCTGGAAATCAGGCTTTGTTTTGCGGCCTCGGCCCGCGCGACAGCCTCGCGATATTGCAACGCACCACTCATGGGGTAATCGCCTTCTTCATCCGGGAGATCCGTGCCTTTGCCATCAGCAAAAGCCCGGTCGTGACCAGCAGGCTGGCGCCCAGCACCGCGAAGGTCGCCCAAAGCGGGCCAAGCTGTGGCGATAGCGCGATGATCAGCCCGATCAGGAATGCCACCAGCGTGGCGAATATCAGCATGATCGCCACCACGGCAAAGATCGCGGCATCGCGCACGCCTGCCCCGATAAGGCCGGCGCGCGCCTTCTGCTTGTCCGCTTCCGCCGCTGCATAAGCACGGCCATCGGCATAGAGACGGGCAAAGACATCACGCACCGATTCGTCGGGCGCGCCGTCCTCATGCCCGTCGGCTTGCGGCGTGACCGCCGTTTCCGCTGGCTTGTCTGTCAAATTGTCCTCCGCCCCGTTCGCCGGAGCCTTTGCGCAGATGTCAGGTGTCGCTGTCCGAACCCTTGGCCAAACGCATCAACACGAAGCCGACCACCGCCGCCGCGCCGATGGCGACAGCCGGGCTTTTACGCACGAAATCGCGCGCTTCGTTCATCAACTGGTCGACATCCTTGCTGTCCAGCGTGTCCGCCGCGCCGGCAACCGATTCGGCCGCCTGCCGGGCATAATCGCCATATTGCGGACCGAGCTTTGCATCGACCGTGCCTGCCGTATCGGAAATCAGCTTGGCCAGGCTCTGCATCGCCGTGCCGGTCTTTTCCTTGGCGACGCCAGCAGCTGACTTGGCGGTCTTGCCTGCCTGTTCCTTGATCGGGTCGATATGCGACTTCCAGTCGACAGCGCCCAGCGCGTCGGTGGCGGATTTGGCCGCCTTTTCCGCCTTCGCCTTGATGGGCGCGATCTGCGCCGACCAGCCGGTCGATGATGCGCCGTTGCCGGGCTTCTTCGTGGCCTTCGCGCTGGTGGTCGCCTTTGCGGTCGTTGCCTTTGCGGCCGCTACCTTGCGCACGGGCGTCTTGCGCACTGGCGTTGCCTTGACCACGGGGGCGCTGGCTGCGGTGGCCTCGACCGGCTTGGCCTTGCGCGGCCTGCCGACCGACTTTTTCGGCGCTGTCTTGGCGGGCGGGGTGTCGGGCGTGTCGGCCATGGTCCTAAGTCTCCCTTTCGGTTGCGCGGCTGGGGCGCGCGCCGCGGCAAATGATACTTGGGTCAAATGCTTTGCGGTCGCTCACAGTTCCGTAGCCGTTCCAATTTCGACCATCGGCATTTTTTCCGCCCATGCAAGCCCCTCTGCATTGCCAAGCACGGGGGCGCTGGCTAAGCGGAGCGCGAAAATAGGCGTCCTGCCGCAGCGCAGGCCATATTTCAGGGAGCGACCATGACCGCCATTCTCGACATTCACGCCCGCCAGATTTTCGACAGCCGGGGCAATCCCACCGTCGAAGTCGACGTCACCCTTGAAGATGGCAGCTTTGGCCGCGCCGCCGTCCCGTCCGGCGCATCGACCGGCGCCTATGAAGCGGTGGAAAAGCGCGACGGCGACAAGAGCCGCTATATGGGCAAGGGCGTGCTGCAGGCGGTTGCCGCCGTCAATGACACGATCGCCGAACAACTGATCGGCCTGGACGCGGAAGATCAGGGCGAAGTCGACGCCGCGATGATCGAGCTGGACGGCACCGACAACAAGTCGAACCTTGGCGCCAACGCGATCCTGGGCGTCAGCCTGGCGGTGGCGAAAGCGGCTGCCGATGCGCGCGGCCTGCCGCTCTACCGCTATGTCGGCGGCGTATCCTCGCACGTCCTGCCGGTGCCGATGATGAACATCATCAACGGCGGCGAACATGCCGACAATCCGATCGACTTTCAGGAATTCATGATCATGCCGGTCGGCGCGGAAAGCATCGCCGACGCCGTGCGGATCGGGTCGGAAATCTTCCACACGCTGAAGAAGGGCCTGCATGACAAGGGGCTGGCGACGTCGGTGGGCGACGAGGGCGGCTTTGCCCCCAACATCGCCTCTACCCGCGACGCGCTGGATTTCATCATGCTGTCGGTCGAAAAGGCGGGCTACAAGCCGGGCGACGATGTCGTGCTGGCGCTCGATTGCGCCGCGACCGAATTTTTCAAGAACGGCAAATATGAGATTTCGGGCGAAGGCCTGTCGCTCAGCCCGGTCGAAATGGCCGATTATCTTGCCGCCCTGTGCGCCGACTATCCGATCAAGTCGATCGAGGATGGCATGAGCGAGGATGATTTCGAAGGCTGGAAGGCGCTGACCGACAAGATCGGTGGTTCGGTCCAGCTGGTCGGCGACGACCTGTTCGTGACCAATCCCAAGCGTCTGGCCATGGGCATCGACATGGGGCTGGCCAATTCGTTGCTGGTCAAGGTCAACCAGATCGGCACGCTGACCGAAACGCTGGCGGCCGTCGATATGGCCCATCGCGCGCGCTACACCGCCGTCATGTCGCATCGGTCGGGCGAGACCGAGGACGCGACCATCGCGGACCTCGCCGTCGCCACCAATTGCGGTCAGATCAAGACGGGTTCGCTGGCGCGTTCCGACCGGCTCGCCAAATATAATCAGCTCATCCGTATCGAGGAAGAACTGGGCGACATCGCCGTCTATGCGGGCCGCTCCATCTTCCGCTAAAACTGTCGGGATTCGGTTGGCCGCAAGTTAACCATTTTTTACTTGCGGCCAGTCTCTCCCTGTGATTCATCTTGGTCATGGCGCACATCGCGAAGCTTCGTTCCCTTCTTTTCTCGGCCTTTGGTCCGGCGGTCGCGCTGCTGCTGCTGCTCGTCTTTGCCCTCTATGTCGTGCTGGGGTCGAACGGGGTGCTGGCGTGGGGCGATTATTCGCGTCAGTTGCGCGCGGCCAAGGCCGAACTGAAAAGCACGCAGGCGACGCGCGCCGAATTGCGCAATCGCGTCGAGGCGCTCGATCCGCGCCGTGTCGATCCCGATCTGGCCGATGAACTGATCCGTCGCCAGCTTGGCGTCATCCACCATGACGAAGTGATCGTTCCGCTCAACTGAGCCGCCTTCAAGGAAAACGTAAGGTTTTTGCGTAGAAATCGCTGTAGCCGCAATTTTACTGCGGACGGATTGATCTTGGCTTTGCAAACTTCGCAGATGGGGTGAAGTTTGCGGAATTCTTATTGATCTGGCCCGGATTCAGGGGCTTCGTCGTTGCAATATCTCCGGCACTCCCGCTATATCGGACTTCCTTCCATCCTACCCCACGCAAAAGGATAAGAGCCTTGGCGAAACCAACGACGCCGCGTCCTTCACGCGCAACGGCAAAGGCGGCTGCACCCGCCGCCGGCGCGGACCATAACCGGCCTCGCCCTGAAACTCCCACTGATTACAAGGCATCCAAGGAAGAGTTGCTGGAATTCTACCGACAGATGGTCCTCATCCGCCGGTTTGAAGAAAAAGCCGGGCAGCTTTACGGCCTGGGCCTTATCGGTGGCTTCTGTCATCTTTACATCGGCCAGGAAGCGGTTGCCGTCGGCATCCAGTCGGCGCTCAAGCCCGGCAAGGACAGCGTTATCACCGGCTATCGCGACCATGGCCACATGCTGGCCTATGGTATCGACCCCAATGTCATCATGGCCGAACTGACTGGCCGTGAAGCGGGTATTTCCCGCGGCAAGGGCGGTTCGATGCACATGTTCAGCGTCGAACATAAATTTTACGGCGGACATGGCATTGTCGGTGCGCAGGTGTCGCTGGGCGCAGGGCTGGGCTTTGCGCACAAATATAATGGCGATGGCGGCGTGTGCGTCGCCTATTTCGGCGACGGCGCGGCCAACCAGGGCCAGGTCTATGAATCCTTCAACATGGCCGAACTGTGGAAGCTGCCGATCATTTTCGTCATCGAAAATAATCAGTACGCCATGGGCACCAGCGTCAACCGCTCGTCGGCCGAGGACCAGCTCTATCGTCGGGGCGAAAGCTTCCGCATTCCCGGTATCCAGGTCAACGGCATGGACGTGCTGGCCGTGCGCGGCGCGACCGAGGAAGCGCTCAAATGGGTGCAGGGCGGCAATGGCCCCATCCTGCTGGAAATGAAAACCTACCGCTATCGCGGCCACTCCATGTCCGACCCGGCCAAATATCGCTCGCGTGAGGAAGTCCAGGCGATGCGCGACAAGTCCGACCCGATCGAGGGCGTCAAAGCCTATCTCTCCGCGCAAGGCGTGGGTGAGGACGAACTCAAGAAGATCGATCAGGACATTCGCAAGATCGTCAGCGAAGCGGCTGATTTTGCTGAAACGTCGCCTGAGCCGGAGATGGCTGAACTCTATACAGACGTGCTGGTGGAGCAATATTAATGGGTATCGCAATCAAGATGCCGGCGCTCTCGCCGACGATGGAAGAGGGCACGCTGGCCAAATGGCTGGTCAAGGAAGGTGATGAGGTCCGTTCGGGCGACATTCTGGCCGAAATCGAAACCGACAAGGCGACGATGGAATTCGAGGCGGTCGACGAAGGCAAGATCGGCAAGATCATGATTGCCGAGGGCACCGAAGGCGTGAAGGTCGGCACCGTGATCGCCGAGATGGCGGGCGAGGGCGGCGAGGAAGCTGCGCCCGCACCCAAGGCCGAAGCCAAGGAAGCGCCCAAGGCGGACGCCGCGTCCGAAGCGCCGAAGAAGGCCGAGAGCGGCACGTCCAAGCTGGCCAGCGACGTCAAGGCGTCGGTTCAGGATCCGGCCATTCCCGAAGGCACCGAGTTCGTGAAAACCACGGTCCGCGAAGCGCTGCGCGACGCCATGGCCGAGGAAATGCGTGCCGATGAGCGCGTGTTCGTGATCGGTGAGGAAGTCGCCGAATATCAGGGCGCCTATAAGGTAACGCAGGGACTGCTCGACGAATTCGGCGCCAAGCGGGTCATCGACACGCCGATCACCGAATATGGCTTTGCCGGCATCGGCACGGGCGCGGCGATGGGCGGTTTGCGCCCGGTCGTGGAATTCATGACCTTCAACTTCGCCATGCAGGCGATCGACCACATCATCAACTCGGCGGCCAAGACCAATTACATGTCCGGCGGCCAGATGCGTTGCCCGATCGTGTTTCGTGGTCCCAATGGCGCGGCCAGCCGCGTGGGTGCGCAGCATAGCCAGAATTACGGACCCTGGTATGCCGCCGTCCCCGGCCTGATCGTCATCGCCCCTTATGACGCTGCCGATGCCAAGGGGCTGCTCAAGGCCGCGATCCGCAGCCAGGACCCGGTCGTGTTCCTTGAAAACGAACTGCTCTACGGTCGCAGCTTCGACGTGCCCAAGATCGATGATTATGTCCTGCCGATCGGCAAGGCGCGGATCATGCGGCCGGGCAGCGACGTCACGCTGGTCAGCTATTCGATCGGCGTTGGCCTTGCCCTCGAAGCCGCCGAAACGCTGGCGGCAGAGGGTATCGATGCGGAGGTCATCGACCTGCGCACGCTGCGCCCGCTGGATACGGCGACGGTGCTGGAAAGCCTGAAAAAGACCAACCGCCTTGTCGTGGTGGAAGAAGGCTGGCCGACCTGCTCGATCGCGTCGGAAATCGCCGCCGTGGTCATGGAACAGGGCTTTGACGATCTCGACGCCCCGGTCCTGCGCGTCGCGAACGAAGACGTGCCGCTGCCCTATGCCGCAAACCTCGAAAAGGCAGCCCTGATCGATTCGGCCCGCGTCGTCGCGGCGGCCAAGAAGGTCTGCTACAAATAAATATCAGGGAGCGGGCGGCGGACAAACGCCGCCCGTTTCTTCGTTCAGTCGCTACGGCCCGTCAGGAGCAGGTCGAGGCTGTGACATTTTCCGAATTGTAAACCTGGGTCAGATCGCGACTGTCGCGGACATTGAAGGCTGAGGTTTCGGTGATGTCACTAAGCGGCAACCAGAATAACGGCATCAGCCTTTTGTAACGATATCGGATTTCTACGAACATCACGGCGGTTCCGGTTGCGGCCTTCAATTCCTTGCCGGTCGGTCCCATGCCCGCGAACGATGTACCGGTTGCGCCAGTGCCCTGCGTGCCATAGGCCGAGGCATAGTTGACCGCTCCAAAACAGCGCTGCCATTTGATCGTCTGCCCGCCATCGCCGTTCAGTTGCAGGCTGGACAGGATGATGCGGCTGTTGGCTGCCAGGTTCAGGCCCGACGCCTGAAGATCAGCGCCGATGAACACATCGTTGATTTCCGCTTCGCTGATCGGCTTGTCGTTGATCGCGCTTTGCGCGCCCATGCGGGACGCATTGTCCGATACCATCACGCCCAGTTCGCCGACCCGTTTTACCGTGATGGCATAGTTGGTCAGTTCCAGCGCCGATGTCGTCAGGATCATAAGGAAAGGCAGGACCATGGCGAATTCGACCAGCGCCATGCCGCTTTCACTGCGCCGCAGACTGCGCACATGATGTCGCCATCCGTTGCGAAGGGCGGAAGGGGAAGGCAGGATCGCGGTCATGCTGTGATCTTCATATGCAATTGCCGGTGAGGGGTTCGGACTGCTTGTCGAAGGGCTGGTTGCGCAGGATGGTGCTGGACGCCATGGTCACTTGTTGCGACCAGCCCAGCAGATAGGCCATCGGGAAGATGCGATTGTAGCGCAGCGTCACGGTATAGATGGTCACGTCTTTCGCACCGCCCTGGCCAGTCACGCCTGAATCCAGATCGCGCACATTGTTGCCGTTGGCGTCATCGAAGGTTTCGTTATTGTTGCATATGCCGTCGCCATTGCCGTCGACAAAGGCTTCGGCCTTCGATTGCGCGCGGCCATAGGATTTATACGCCATGCGCGAGAAGCTGAAATCGCCGCCCGCCACGAGGCGCTTTACCGACGCTTCCACAACCCCGTCGAGCGCATCGCGATTGGCTTGGGTTGCCGTTTCCAGCGCCGATGCGCGCCCGGCTGCCTGTACCTCCCCGCTCAGGATCGCCCGTGCATAAAGATAATAGGCAGTGTCGAACAGGAACATCAGGATGAGGATCAGCACCGGCGCGACAAAGGCGAACTCCAGGACCGTCACCCCGCGCTTGTCACGGCGCAGGGCGCGCAGCAGCCCCCTGCCGGGCCATCGCGAGACAGCGCGTTTCATCGTGTGATCCGCAATTGGGCGATCTGCGACGCGATCTGGGAGAAGGTCGTCGTCAACTGATCGGCATTGTCCGCCTGATAGGCACGGCCCGGCGATGCGCAGTTCGACAGTAGCGTCGTGAGATTGGTGCCGAAGGCGATGACCCAGACGGTGATGTTCTTCTGGGTCTTGGCAATCGTGCACAATTCAGTGAGACGAGCTTCCGTGATGGCATTCTGATCGGCGTTGGTTGGGATGGACGCCGTGGATGTCCGGCGCCGGGACACGGCGGACACACCCCATGCGTCATAGCTGCCAATGCGCGTGTCGGTTTCACCGTCGGTCATGAAGATGAGGTTGCGGGCGTAGCGCCCGGTCGATTCCGCTGCTGCATGCTCGGCCGCGAACAAGCCTTCGCGTGACATGAGGCGCAGGCCCCAGAGCATGCCGATATCATGATAGGTAAAGCCCGCCGTCGTCAGCCCTTTCATGTAGGTCGACAGGGTAGAGGAGTCGATTTCCGCCAGCTTGCGCGCATAGGTCGGACAGGCGGCATATTGGTCGGTTGACCCATTGGGCGTGTAATAGTTGGTCGTGGAATTGGGCGACACGACGCGGGTGTAGGTCGGGGCCGAACCGCTATATTCCCAGCCCGACGTCGAGGTTGCACCACTGGCGCGGCGGCCATAGACAACCCCAGGGAGGAATGGCTTCCATTGCGTTTCAGGCTTCGCCGGATCGGGAATCAGATCGATGTCCATGTCGTAACGGGGAACATCAGTCCCTTCATTGTTGCGACGGGTGGCGCGTTCCTCGATGCAGGCGTTGGCCTGAGTCCAACTGATTTTTCGAGCCGCGGTGAAATTATTGGATACTGGTGCTGTGAAAAAGCCGCCGCTGACCAGTTCATCGCCCGAACCGGCGCCCTTCAAATCGGCCGCGGGGTATGTCACTGGCTTGTAGATCCAGTGATAGGCTGTCCCATCCGCATTCTGGTCACCGGCATTGGGATTTTCTGACACGGTCTGGGTATAGGTTTCGATCAAATTATTATAGTTGGTCGGCGTTATCCAGCACACGCCTTTATTCAGGCCTGCCGAATAGGTGACGCCGTTGCGCGTCCGGACGCGTGTCCGCGATCGGGGCAGGGCGGTGGCGGACGGCGACCATGCCGACCATGCGGTGTAGGTATCGCTCAGCGAATTTGCCGGCGCGGAGCATGTTTCCGAAGAGCCCTGATATTTGGTGCCCGTCGACGTATTGCCACTATCCACGACAGATGTGTTGGTAGTGATGGTTCCGCCCTGTGTTGACCCAGGAATAACCGACGTTCCGTCCGGCACGCGGGAATCATAGACTGGATTGTCCTGAATCCAGTTGCGCTTGAGCAACATGCCGACATTGACCGTCGAGGAATAGGGCACGAAACCATAGCGGATATGACTGCCCGCCGGCTTCACCTGTTGCAGGGCATTGTAGAAATTCTGGACGGCGGTGCGTAGCACGGCGATGCGGCTTTCGCTGTCGCCGGGGTTGACGTCGTTCATCGACAGGGTGGTGTCTAGCACGAACATGACGTCGGTGTTGGGCAGTTGCAAATCCGCCGTGCATTCAGCCGAAATGGTACGGCTGCTGAAGCCGAACAATTTCATCAGCGTCATGGGCACCGCGACGGACGCGGTGCCGGTCACGGCGCCGGTGTCTGATGCGGCATAGTGGATCGTGGGTGCCCCAGCGCCATATTTGTTGGCGGGAAAATTCAGATTGAAGAAATTCTTGGCGGTTTCTTCATTGCTGTTCGCGCCGGTCGTCCAGGTAATGCCGGACATGGAGCGGCGCCCCGCCAGCGCGCCGGCGTCGCATGCCTGCTGAAGGCGGGTCTTGGCCAGGTAGAGCCGACTGACGTCGATACCCCCGCCGATCAGGCCCGCCAGCGGGAAAATCGCCGCGGCGACGATGGCAAGGACATTGCCAGCCTCGTTATGTGCCAACCGGGCCATAAACCCGTTCGTCCGATTGATCTGCTTGCCCATCTGTCCGCAATCACCCATGTCGCGCCCAACACCCCCCATGTCCGGGCGGGGCAATTCTGTTCGCCTATGCAGGCACTCTGGTTAGAATGTGTATGAGGAAGATGGTTAAAGGACCGATAACTACCGTGCCTGATGATGGCCTTTCCCCGCTGGCGACGCTGCTCAGCGCTCATGCGGGGGCGGACGGGGCGCGGCATCGGGCGATCTGGGCCTATGATGGGCGGCTGGCGCATATCGCGCGATCGACCCGCGAACCCACGATCGGCCAGATGCGGTTGGCATGGTGGAATGACGTCATCGACGATGTGTCGGGGATCAAGGGGCAGGGGGAGCCAGTGATCGACGCGATGCGCGCGACGGGCGCCGCCGCCGCGCCGGGACTGGTCGCGATGATCGATGGCTGGGAAATATTGGTGGTGGAGCCGGAAATCGATGTGGCGGGTCTGCGCAGCTATGCGATGGGACGCGGCGGGGGGCTGTTCCGGGCCCTGGCGGGGCAGGCGGACGTCCCCGACTGGCTGGTACAGGCGGGGCAGGTGTGGGCATTATGGGATCTTTCGGGCCATGTCGGCGATGATCGGCTGGCCGATGAAGCGTTGACGCTGGCCAAGCAACTCGTGACGGACCCGCCACCCGACTGGCCGCGCGCCTGGAAGCCGCTGCGGATAGCCTATACGCTCGCCCGGCAGGATGTGCTGGCCGGACGCCGCGCGCCCGCCGCCATGCCGCGCGCCTTGGCGTTGCGGCTGTTGCGGGTTGCGCTGTTCGGACGCTAGGATAGGCTGGCGAAGCAGCCGGGGAGAATGAGGGCATGGGGCGATTGCTGGCAGGCGCGATGGCGATGCTGCTGCTGATCGCGGGCGGCCTGTTCTGGTGGCAGGGGCGAGCGAGCAACCAGCCGGTCCCGCAACTCGCATTCGCCCCGCCGCCACCACCGCCGGTCGAGAGTCTGCCGCTGGGCGATCCTGACGCCATCGGCGACGCGCCGCCCATGCCCGCCGAGGCCAGCCCGCAAAGCCGCGAACAGCGGCGCTTTGCCCGTTACGACCGCAATCGCGATGGCGTCATCACCCGGATCGAGATGATGGGCAGCCGGACCAAGGCGTTCAAGGCGCTCGACAAGGATGGCGACAATCTCCTCTCTTTCGAGGAGTGGGCGGTCGCGACATCGGATCGTTTTGGCGCGGCGGACGGGAACAAGGACGGCAAGCTCACCCCGGCGGAGTTCGCGGCGACAGCGCCGAAACGCAGCGCAAAGCCGAAGTGTAAATGCTGATTCGTGTTCCCGCGCAGGCGGGAACCCAGTCCCACGCTCCGAACTAGGCTCCCGCCTGCGCGGGAGCACCTTGTTGTTCAGGCGATCTCCATCTCGCCCAGCCACGCCCCCAGCGATGCGCGCGCGCGCGCCGTATAGGCCTCCTTGCGCTGCTTTTTCTTCACCTCGTCCAGCGTTGGAAACAGGCCGAAATTGACATTCATCGGCTGATAGTCGGCACTCACGACATTGCCCGTCACATGGCCGAGCAGCGCGCCCAGCGCGGTGTCGGCGGGCGGTGGCGTCATGACGCGGCCCTGCAATTCCGCCGCTGCGAACCGCCCCGCCAGCAGCCCGATCGCGGCACTTTCAACATAGCCCTCGCACCCCGTCATCTGCCCGGCAAAGCGGATATGCGGCGCGCTTTTGAGGCGCAGCGTCGGATCGAGCAGCTTGGGTGACTGGATGAACGTATTGCGATGCAGCCCGCCCAGCCGCGCAAATTCGGCCTTCTCCAGCCCCGGTATGGTGCGGAACAGCTCCACCTGCGCGCCATGTTTCAGCTTGGTCTGGAACCCGACCATGTTCCACAACGTGCCGCTGGCATTGTCCTGCCGCAGCTGCACGACGGCATAGGGCCATCGCCCGGTGCGCGGATTGTCCAGCCCCATCGGCTTCATTGGCCCATGGCGCAGCGTTTCCGGGCCGCGTGACGCCATCACCTCAATCGGCATGCAGCCCTCGAAATAGGGGGTGTTGGCCTCCCACTCCTTATACTCGGTCTTTTCGCCGTCGATCAGACCCTGGACGAAAGCCTCATATTGCTCCCGGTTCATCGGGCAATTGATATAATCCTTGCCCTCGCCACCGCCGGGGCCGATCTTGTCCCAGCGATTGGCCATCCAGCATTGATCCATGTCGATGCTGTCATGGTGGACGACCGGCGCGATCGCGTCGAAAAAGGCCAGATGCTCCATGCCAGCCGCCTGGCCGATGCTGGCCGCCAGCGCAGGCGCGGTCAGCGGCCCGGTCGCCACGATGGTCATGCCGGACGTGGGCAGCGTGTCGATCCGTTCGCGGACGATCTCGACATTGGGATGATCGGCCAGCGCGCGGGTGACGCCGCCCGAAAAGACGTGCCGATCCACCGCCAGGGCGGAGCCGGCGGGCACCTTGGCCGGCTCGGCCTGCGCCATGATGACGGAATCGAGCCGCCGCATTTCCTGATGCAGCAGCCCTACGGCATTCTTGTCGGCATCATCGGATCGGAAACTGTTGGAGCAGACCAGTTCAGCGAGGCCCTCGGTCTGGTGGGCTGGGGTCATATCCCCCGCGCCACGCATTTCCGACAGGCGCACTTTCACCCCCGCCTGCGCCAATTGCCACGCCGCCTCGGACCCGGCCAAACCGCCGCCGATGATATGCACCTGATACTCTGTCACTGATCCGCCTTGATGTCGCACTTCTGCCGTTCGGGCCACGGCCTATAGACCAAGGTGACGCGGCAGGACAGGGCAGTGATGCAGCTTCATTGCCATGCGATCGTCATGGCGCGGACCGGCGGGCGCTCAAGCCCCCACCAACGCGCGCTCGCCATAATAAGCGCTTTCGTCCAATATCCCCTCGCGCTTGGCCACGACCACGCCCACCAGCACCTGTCCCGTGACGTTGACCGCCGTGCGGCCCATGTCGAGGATCGGGTCGATCGCCAGCAGCAGCCCTGCGCCCTCCAGCGGCAGGCCGAGCGTCGATAGCGTCAGCGTCAGCATCACGGTCGCGCCGGTCAGGCCTGCCGTTGCTGCCGAACCGATCACCGATACCAGCGCGATCAGCGCATAATCGACTGCGCCCAGCGGGATGCCGTAAAAGCCCGCGACGAAGATCGCCGACAGCGCGGGGTAGATCGACGCGCAGCCGTCCATCTTGGTGGTCGACGCTAGCGGAATGGCGAAGGCGGCGTAGCTTTTGTCGACGCCCAGCCGTTCGGTCACGGCTTCGGTGACCGGCATGGTGCCGACCGAGGAGCGGGAGACGAAACCCAGCTGGATCGCGGGCCATGCCTTGGCAAAGAAGGGCAGGGGCTTCAGGCCATGGGCGATCAGCAGCGTGGGGTAAACGATTAGCAGGACGATCGCCAAACCCAGATAGATGGCGCCGGTGAACACACCCAGCCGCGCCAGCGCGTCCCAGCCATAGGTCGCGACCGCCGCGCCGATCAGGCCTGCCGAGCCGATCGGCGTCATGCGGATGACCCAGCCCAGCAGTGCCCGCACGACCGCCAGCAGGGACCGGACGAAGGCAAGGAATGGCTCCGCCTTCTCCCCGACCTTCAGCGTCGCCAGCCCGACGGCGATGGCGATGACCAGCAATTGCAGGATGTTGAAACCGATGCTGGTGCTGGCCGTGCCATCCGCACCGACCGAGGTGCTGCCGCTCAGCGCCAGGCTGTTGCCCGGCACCAACCCTTTGAGGAAATCGAGCCAGCCGCCCACGGAGTCCGGCTGCTTGGCGGCAAGCGCAGCGGTGCTCAGCCCCACGCCCGGCTGGACGATCAGGCCGATGGCAAGGCCGATGATGACCGCGATCAAGGCCGTGATGGCAAACCATAGCAAAGTCTGTCCGGCCAGCCGCGCGCCATTGTCGAGCGCGCGCAAATTGGCGATCGACGCGACGATGGCCGCGAATACCAATGGCGGGACGATGGCTTTGAGCAGAGAAACGAAGATCGACCCGACCGTCTGGAGCGTGGTCGCCAGCCAGTTGAGGTCGCCATCCGGTCCCGCGCCGATCTGGCGGGCGACAACGCCCAGCGCCAGTCCGGCGACCATGCCGACCATCACCTGAAATCCGAAACTGCGATAGGGTAGGGCCATGGCTGAACGTCCTGCGGGGCTAAGGCCGATCAATATGGGACGACGACATATAATTGCGCGCAAGCAAAAATTGCGCCGGGTTTAGTTTTTGCCGGGGTGGGTCGGGGGTCTGGCATCCCCCGTTCGCGTTCAGTCACCAACAACCGTTCGGGCTGAGCTTGTCGAAGCCTCGTCCTTTCTGCCTTGAGAAGAAGGACGTTCGTTGATCTTCGGTCGCCTTCGGCTCGACAGGCTCAGGGCGAACGGACGTAGAGTTCTTTCGTGCGATCAGATTGGCGGCTGCCCACCACTATGCCACATTGCCGGGTAAATGGATCGAAAGGGCATATATGAACTGGCGACTGGGGCTGTTGGTGGGCGCGGCGGCGATGCTGCCACAAGGGGCGATGGCGGCGGCTGACCCGGCGGCGGCGAAGGAGATATTGATGCGCTCGGTCGCCTTCCGCACGGTCGAGGGGGCGGGGCAGGTGCCAAAGCTGGCGGCCTATTATGCATCGGTGCTGAAAAGCGCTGGTTTTGCCGATGCGGACATCGTCATCACGCCAATGGGCGAGACGGCGACGCTGGCCGCGACAATCAAGGGGCGCGACGCCAAGCTCAAACCGCTGCTGATGATCGGCCATATGGACGTGGTGGCGGCCGATCGGGCGGACTGGACCCGCGACCCCTTCGTCCCTGTCGAGGAAAATGGCTATATTTTCGGGCGCGGCGCAGAGGACAATAAATATGACGTTGCGATGATGGTCGCGACGCTGGCGCAACTGAAAAAGCAGGGCTGGACCCCGCGCCGCACCGTCATCCTGCTGCTGTCAGGCGATGAAGAAACCGCGATGGTGACGACCAGGGCGCTGGCCGCGCAATATAAGGACGCGGAAATGCTGCTGAACGGCGATGGCGGCGGCGGACTGCTGAATGAGGAGGGAAAGCCGGTCCTCTATCAGTTACAGGCTGGCGAGAAGACCTATGCCGATTTCGAAATCGCCTTCACCGATCCGGGCGGGCATTCGAGCGCGCCGACGCCGGGCAATCCCATCTATCGGCTGGCCAAAGCAATCGACAGGATCGCCGCCTATCAATTCCCCGCGATGCGCAATGAACTGACCAGGGCATCGCTGACGCTGTCGGCAAAGCGGATCGGCGGGGAGGTTGGCGCGGCGATGCGGCGTTATGCCGAAACGGGCGATGCGGCGGCGGCGGAATTGCTGTCGACCAGGCCGGAATTTGTCGGGCAGGTCCGCACCACGTGCGTCGCCACCATGGCGCAGGCGGGCCATGCGCTCAACGCCCTGCCGCAAAGCGCCAAGGTGATGGTCAATTGTCGCATCTTCCCCGGCGTGGCTATTGACGCTGTAAAGGCGGAACTGGTGAAAGTGGTGGCCGACAGTGGCGCGACCGTCAAAACGCTGGGCGATCCGCTGGCCAGCGATGCGTCACCCCTTCGCACCGACGTCATGAAGGTGGTGCGCGACGCGGTAACCGCCCGTTCGCCTGACATCATAGTCATGCCCGGCATGTCGGCGGGCGCGACCGACAGCCTCTATTTCCGCGCGCTGGGGGTGCCGAGCTACGGCGTCTCCAGCCTGTTCATGAAGGCGGAGGATGGTTTTGCCCACGGTCTGAACGAGCGGGTGCCGGTCGCTGGGATCGGGGAGTCGCTGCTGCAATGGGACACTGTGCTGCGGGCATTGGCGAAGTAGAGCGCAACCTCCGTTCGCCCTGAGCGAAGTCGAAGGGCTCGCCCGACCAGCGGGAGGGCACTTCGCTTCGCTCAGTGGAGGGCTTCGACTGCGCTCAGCCCGAACGGTGAGGATATTACCCCCGCGCCACCGCATTGGCAGCCGACAGCACGGCCTGCACCGAAGCCGTCGCGACGTCGGCGTCGGTCCCCACGCCGAACACGGTGCGCCCGTCGGGCGTGCGGCATTCGACATAGGCGGCGGCGTTCACGTCGCTGCCCGATCCGATCGCATGTTCGCTATAGTCAGCGATTTCCAGTTCGACGCCCAGTTCCTCGCGCAGCGCGGCCAGCACGGACGACAGCAGGCCGTTGCCGCGCCCCGAAATCGAGCGTTCGCCGCCCTTGTGCGCGATCTTGCCGGTGAAGATGCGGTCGCCCGCCGCGCCGCCTTCCTGATAGTCGATCAGGCGATAGGCCTGTTCGCCGCCCAGATGATAATGGTCCTGGAACGCGGTCCAGATGTCGGCGGCATTGAGCTCGCGGCTGGACTGGTCGGCCATGCCCTGCACCACGCGGCTGAAATCGGCCTGCATCCGCTTGGGCAGCTTGAAGCCCTTGTCCTGCTGCAATACCCAGGCGACGCCGCCCTTGCCCGACTGCGAATTGACGCGGATCACCGCCTCATAGTCGCGGCCCAGATCCTTGGGGTCGATCGGCAGGTAAGGCACGTCCCAGATCAGGTCGTTGCGCGCTTCCTGCGCGGCAAAGCCCTTCTTGATCGCGTCCTGATGGCTGCCGGAGAAGGCCGTGAACACCAGTTCGCCGGCATAGGGGTGGCGCGGGTGGACGGGCAGCTGGTTGCAATATTCGACCGTCTGAATGACCTCGTCAATGTCGCTGAAGTCCAGACCGGGGTTGATCCCCTGCGTGTACATGTTGAGCGCCACCGTCACCAGGTCGCAATTGCCGGTGCGCTCGCCATTGCCGAACAGACAGCCTTCGACGCGATCTGCGCCCGCCATCAGCCCCAGTTCCGCCGCTGCAACGCCAGTACCGCGATCATTATGCGGGTGCAGCGAAATGACGACACTGTCGCGCTTGCTGATATGGCGGCACATCCATTCGATCTGGTCGGCATAGATGTTGGGCGTGGCGCACTCGACCGTGGCGGGCAGGTTCAGGATCAGCGGCTTGTCCGGCGTGGGCATCAAAATGTCCATCACCGCCTCGCAACATTCCAAGCTGAAATCCAGTTCAGCGGTGGAGAAGGTTTCAGGCGAATATTCAAAATGCCAGTCGGTATCGGGCTGGGCCGCCGCATTGTCGCGCAGCAGCTTGGCAGCGGTGACGGCGATCTCCTTGATCTGTGGCCGCTCCATGCCGAACACGATCCGCCGCCAGGCGGGCGACACCGCGTTATAGACATGGACAATCGCCTTCTTCGCGCCGCGCAGGCTTTCGAACGTCGTCGCGATCAGATCCTCACGCGCCTGCGTCAGCACCTGCACCATCACATCGTCGGGAATACGGCCATCCTTCACCAGCGCGCTGATGAAGTCGAATTCGGTCGCGCCCGCGGACGGGAAACCGACCTCGATCTCCTTGACGCCGACTTTTACCAGCAGGTCGAAGAAGCGGCTTTTCTTCTCCGCATTCATCGGATCGATCAGCGCCTGATTGCCATCGCGCAGATCGGTCGAGAGCCAGCGCGGGGGGCTGGTGATGACATTGCCCGGCCATTGGCGGTTGGGCAGGTCGATCTGGGGGAAGGCGCGATATTTCTGGGACGGATCGGTCAACATCATGGGTCAGCTACTTCTTTTGCGAACGGGCGCGCGGCTATTCGATGGCGCGCGGCCCGGTTAACGATGATCAGCGAAAAGGAAGCCCTTAGGCGTATCGTTGCTGCCCATAATCGAAAGGCAGCGCAAAAACCACGCCTAAGGGCGTGTAAGTCGTAGCAGGGGAAGAAGCGTCGCGCTCTGCATGATGGGGACGGCATAGCCGCTTTTGTGGCGGGGCGTCCAGTGGTTATTGCCCAACCCGGATCCGTCATCCTGACGAAAGTCAGGATCCAGGGTCCGGCACACAGCGCCGGACGCTCTGGACCCCGGAGCAAGTCCGGGTGACGGAGGTGGATTGATGGCCTTACTTCTGGAACGCGGCGACGATTTTCAGTTCGATCGCGTCGCCGACCATCGGCACGCCATAGGCCATGCCGAAATCGCTGCGCTTGATCGTCGTGGTCGCGACGAAGCCGACATTTTCCTTGCCGCCCGCCATCGCCGGGGCCTTGCCCGCACCATAAAGTTCAGCGTCCAGCGTCACGGGCTTGGTCACGCCCTTGATCGTCAGATTGCCGGTGATGTCCGCGCCGGTCGCGCCATCGGGCTTCACGCTGGTCGATACGAAGGTCGCGGTCGGGAATTTGGCGGCGTCAAAGAAATCCGCTTTTATCAGATGCTCGTCCAGCTTGGGTACGCCGGTGCGCAGATTGGCGACCGTGAAGGTGACGGACACTTTGGACGCGGCCGGGTTCGCCTTGTCCAGCGTCAACGTGCCGGTCGGTTCGGCGATGGTCCCCATATTGCTGGTGAAACCCATATGGTCCCACGCGAAAACCACCTGGGTATGGCCCGGATCGACGGTGTAGGTGCCGCCTGTCACCTTGGCAGCGTCTTTGGTGCCGGGCGCGGTCATCGGCGCCTGCGCGATCAGGACTGTGCCGCCGGTCAGGGCGATCAGGGCAGCGGCGGGGATGAGATATTTTTGCATGGGAAAACTCTCCACAACGATCAAGGGGCGCTACCACAATAGGCAGCGCCCCCGACAAGTTCCAGAGCCGTAACCAGAAACGGATCGTTCCCCCTTCTGGCGCTGTCACGAGATCAAAAATCCTCCCCTTGCAGGGGAGGATTTGGTTCAGTTCTTTTCCTGATCCACCAGCTTGTTGGCGGCGATCCAGGGCATCATTGCGCGCAGCTTGGCGCCGGTTTCCTCGATCGGGTGACGCTTGGCCGCGATGCGGCTGGCCTTGAGTTCCGGCTGACCGGCGCGGTTGTCGAGCACGAAGTCCTTGACGAAGCGGCCCGACTGAATGTCGGCCAATACGCGCTTCATTTCCTTCTTGGTTTCTTCGGTGATGATGCGCGGGCCGGTCTTGATGTCGCCATATTCGGCGGTGTTGCTGATCGAATAGCGCATGTTGGCGATGCCGCCTTCATACATCAGGTCGACGATCAGCTTCAGTTCGTGCAGACATTCGAAATAGGCCATTTCGGGTGCGTAACCGGCTTCCACCAGCGTTTCGAAACCGGCCTGGACCAGCGCAGTCGCGCCGCCGCACAGCACGGCCTGCTCGCCGAACAGGTCAGTTTCGCATTCCTCGCGGAAGTTGGTTTCGATGATGCCGCTGCGGCCGCCGCCAACGCCGCTGGCGTAGGACAAAGCGATGTCATGGGCGTTGCCGGTTGCGTCCTGATAGACGGCGATCAGGCAGGGGACGCCGCCACCGCGCTGATATTCGGAACGGACGGTGTGGCCCGGACCCTTGGGCGCGATCATGATGACGTCCACATCCTTGCGCGGCTCGATCAGGCCGAAATGGACGTTCAGGCCATGGGCAAAGGCCAGCGCCGCGCCGGGGCGCAGATTGGCGTGGATGTCGTCGGCGTAGATGGCGGCCTGATGTTCGTCGGGGGCCAGGATCATGAGGACATCGGCCCAGGCGGCGGCTTCGGCGTTCGGGAGCACCTTGAACCCTGCGCCTTCGGCCTTCTTGGCCGACGCCGAACCTGGGCGCAGCGCGATGGCGACTTCCGCAACGCCGCTGTCGCGCAGGTTCTGCGCATGGGCATGACCCTGCGAACCATAGCCCAGAATGGCGATCTTCTTGCCCTTGATCAGGCCGATGTCCGCGTCGTGATCGTAATAAACCTTCATGAGTGTCTCTTCCCTCGAACCGTGCCATTTTCCTCGCCCCTTCAGGGGAGAGGATACGAAATCTTGGCGCGGCCAAGCCGTGCCTAGATGAAGTTGGAGAGGAGGACCGCTGTGTCAGCCCTCTCTCCAGCTGCGACCAGGCAGTCGATCAGAGTCATGTGCTCTCAATCGACTGCCTGGTCTCGCTTCCTCTCCCCGCCGGGGAAAGGAGAATTCAGGTTAAATCGCTTCTTTCCCCCGGATCAGGCCGACGACGCCGGTGCGGCCAACCTCGACCAGGCCGATCTGGCGCATCAGGCCGACGAAATTGTCCACCTTGTCGGTCGTGCCGGTGATTTCGAAAATGAAGCTTTCGATCGTCGTGTCGACCACCTTGGCGCGGAACACGTCCGCCAGGCGCAGCGCCTCGATCCGGTCCTCGCCTGTGCCCGACACCTTGACCAGCGCCAGTTCGCGCTCGACGAAGGGGCCGCTTTCAGTCAGGTCCGTCACCTTATGCACCGGGACCAGCCGGTCGAGCTGGGCGATGATCTGGTCGATCACCTTGGGCGGGCCATTGGTGACGATGGTGATGCGGCTTACGCCATGATCCGGGGTGATGTCGGCCACGGTCAGGCTGTCGATATTATAGCCGCGCGCGGTGAACAGGCCCGCGATGCGCGCCAATATGCCGGCCTCGTTCGAGACGGTCAGCGACAGGACGTGTCGCTGGCTCAATTCTTCCTGAATATGCATCAGATGCTTGTCCCGTTTTCCTGCTCAGCGTCCCCGTCCGCCTTGTCGGGTCGCTGCGAAATCATCGCCGTAAAGGCATAGTGCCAGCCGCCATCCTGCCGGTGGGCGAGGCGGACGGGAAAGCCCGTAACCGCATCGAACATCCGGCTCAGATGCTCGCCCACATAGCGCGGGCCGATCAGCAGCGTGCCGATATGGCGCTCATGATGGTCGAACCCCTGGTCCAGATGCACTTCCCATTCGTCATTGTCCGGGTCGGCATGGTCGATGGTCCAGCCGGTCAGCTCGGCGCTGCCCACGTTCCGCTCGAAATCCCATGGTTCCGTGACGTGAATGCGCAGTTTCAGATGCTGCGTCACACCGTCATCCTCATACCAGCGCCTTGGCTTCGTCCGTCATGCTGCCCTTCACCTGGCTGGGGTCGAGCAGCATGTCGGTATGCGCCGCACCCGACGGGATCATCGGGAAACAGTTGGACAATTTGGCCACGCGGCAGTCGACGATCACCGGGCCGGGCGTGTCGATCATGGCGCGGATGCCGCTTTCCAGATCGTCCGGCCCCTCGATACGAATGCCGGTCCAGCCATAGGCTTCGGCCAGCTTCACGAAATCGGGCAGGCTGTCGGAATAGCTGTTGGAATAGCGGCTCTGATAGGTCAGTTCCTGCCACTGGCGGACCATGCCCATATATTCATTGTTCAGGATGAAAATCTTGACCGGCAGGCGATACTGGCTGGCGGTGCCCATTTCCTGAATGTTCATCTGGATCGATGCATCGCCCGCGACGCAGATGACCAGGCTGTCGGGATTGCCCATCTGCGCGCCGATGGCGGCCGGGAAACCATAGCCCATCGTGCCAAGGCCCCCGGAGGTCAGCCATTTGTTGGGCGCATCGAAGCCGAAATGCTGCGCCGCCCACATCTGGTGCTGGCCGACTTCGGTGGTGATGATGACGTCCTTGCCGGTCGCGGTGCAGGCCGAGTACAGGTCGGCGATCGCGCGCTGGGGCATGATTTCGGCGCCGTCTTCGGCATAGCCGAGCGATTTTTTCGCACGCCAGCCTTCAATCTGCGCCCACCAGGCCGACAGGTCGGCGGCTTCATGACCGCGCGCCTTCCACAGCGCCACCATGTCCGCCATCGCGCTGCCGACATCGGCGACTATGGCGACGTCGACATCGACGATCTTGTTGATGCTGCTGCGGTCGATGTCGATATGGACCTTGCGACTGTTGGGCGCGAAAGCGTCCAGACGGCCGGTAACCCGGTCGTCGAAACGTGCGCCGACGCAGATGATGAGGTCCGCCTTGTTCATCGCGAAATTGGCTTCGTAGGTGCCGTGCATCCCCAGCATGCCCAGCCATTGCGGGCCGGTCGCGGGATAGGCGCCCAGGCCCATCAGCGTCGACGTGACGGGCGCGCCGGTCAGGGCTGCAAGTTCGCGCAACAGGGTGGATGCTTCCGGCCCGCTGTTGATGACGCCGCCGCCCGTATAGAAAACCGGCCGTTCCGCCGCGGCCAGCATCTCGACCGCAACGTCGATCCCGGCGGCGTCCGCCTTGGTCTGCGGATGATAGCTCGCATGGGCGACCGGCGCCGGACGCTTGTAGGGCGCGGTGGCGATCTGGACATTTTTGGGAATGTCGATGACGACGGGGCCGGGGCGGCCAGTCGTGGCGATATGAAACGCCTCATGAATGACGCCCGCCAGTTTGGCCGGGTCTTTCACCAGATAATTATGCTTGGTGCAGTGGCGCGTGATGCCGACCGTATCCGCTTCCTGAAAAGCGTCGGTACCGATCAGCTGGGTTGGAACCTGGCCGGTGATGACGACCATGGGGATCGAATCCATCAGCGCGTCGGTGATGCCGGTGACGGCATTGGTCGCGCCGGGGCCGGACGTGACCAGGACGACGCCGGGCTTGCCGGTCGACCGGGCATAGCCCTCCGCCATATGGGTCGCGCCCTGTTCGTGGCGGACCAGCACATGCTTGATCGTGGGATGATTGAAGAGTGCGTCGTAGATGGGCAGCACTGCGCCGCCCGGATAGCCGAACACGACTTCGACACCCAGATCCAGCAGGCATTCGACCAAAATGTCCGCGCCGCTCTTTTCGGCCACGATAGATTCCTTCGCATTGTTCAAGCCGGGCCCTTTGCGTCAAGCGACGCGAAATGGCAAGGTAGCCGCCACTATCTGACACAAAATGACGTGTCAAATACTATTGTTGTAATTTAATTGCTAATTCGCCGATAATTTTATCATCAATATGCCGCCTTTCGCGCGTCCAGCCTGGCGGCGGCTGGTTCGAAAACCAGGTATATTGCCGCTTGGCATATTGCCGCGTCGCCAGCCGACCTTTTTCAATTGCTATGTCCAGCTCAGTGTCGCCTTTGATCCAGCCGCGGATTTCCGGCACGCCGATCGCCCGCATCACCGGCAGGTCGGGGTGCAGGTTGCGCGCCAGCAGCGCCTCCACCTCCGCCACTGCGCCCTGTTCCATCATCTGCCCGAACCGCCGGTCGCACCGCTCCATCAGCCACTCGCGCGGTGGCAGCAGGATCATCGGGGTCAGGGTGATGGCGTCGCCAATGCCGCCGCTTTTATGCTGCTGCCAGGCTTTGAGCGGCTTGCCGGTCGATCGCACGACCTCCAGCGCCCGCGCCACCCGCGTCATGTCGGCAGGGGCCAGCCGGGCGGCGGCTTCGGGATCTTCGACGCGCAATGCCGCATGGGCATCAGCGACCGGTAGCGCCCGCACAGTCGCGCGAATCTCCGGGTCGATTTCCGGCACCGGGGCAATCCCGTCCAGCAGCGTGCGGATATAAAGGCCGGTCCCGCCGACCAGCACGGGCAGACGTCCGGCGCCATGGACGGCAGCAATCTCTGCCTTGGCCTCCGCCGCCCAGCGCGGTGCGGTGCAGGCCTCCGCCCCGTCGATATGGCCGAACAGCTTGTGCGGCACGTCGCCCATTTCCTCTGGCGAAGGCCGGGCGGACAGGATCGCCAGATCGGCATAGACCTGGCTGGCATCGGCATTGATGACGATGCCATTGGCGGCTTTGGCCAGCGCAATGGCAAGCGCGCTCTTGCCGCTGGCGGTCGGCCCGGCAATAAGCGCGACCCGTGGGCGGGATTCGCCCTCTTGTGGTTCAGGAGTGTGCATGTTCGTCGCGACCTTAGTGGCAAGCGCCTCGATGGGGCAGGGGGATATTGCGCAAGGGGCGGACAGACTCGCCCAGGCGGGATGCAGGCCGGGCGATATGATCTGGCTGGACGCGGGCAAAGCCGCCGACATCCTTTTCGCCGCCGACCCGGTCGGAGCCCGTGCCGCGCTTGCCGATCTGGGGCAGGGCATCGACGTGATCGTCCAACCCGCCGCCACCCGCGAAAAAAAGCTGATCATCGCCGACATGGATTCGACCATGATCACGGTCGAATGTATCGACGAGCTGGCCGACTATGCCGGGATCAAGCCGCAGATCGCCGAGATCACCGAACGGGCGATGCGCGGCGAACTGGACTTTGAAGGCGCGCTGGACGAGCGGGTCGCGCTGCTCAAAGGGCTGGAGGACAGCGCCATCGACCGCTGCCGCGCCGAACGGGTAACAATCATGCCCGGCGCCAGGGCACTGGTTCGCACGATGAAGGCGCGGGGTGCCAAAGCCCTGCTGGTGTCGGGCGGCTTCACCCGTTTCACCGGACCAGTGGCTGAGGAAATCGGCTTCGATGCTGCTGTCGCCAATGTGCTGGAGATTGCCGACGGCGCGCTTCTGGGCACTGTCACCCGCCCGATCGTCGATGCCGCGCGCAAACGGGCGGAACTGGAAGCCATGATCGCTGGCGGCATGGATCGCGCGCTGACGCTGGCTGTGGGCGATGGTGCCAATGATATTCCGATGATCGAGGGGGCTGGGCTGGGCGTCGCCTATCATGCCAAGCCCAAGACCCGCGCGGCGGCCGCTGCGGAAATCGTCCATGGCGACCTGTCGGTGCTGCTCTATGCGCAGGGCATCGCCTCGGCCGACTGGGTGCAGGACTGATTGTCGGCCATTTCGTCACATTATCGTGGTTAAGCCACTGTTCGCCGTCATTTCGCTCCGGTAATGGATTATTTTGCGCGGTTCGCACGTTGCCCTCGCGTCGCACCTGCTGCGGCTAGAGGTCAATGCGGCGTCCGGCGATCCCCGCCATCGCGCCCAGGGAGAAGATATGAAAATCAACCATATGGCTTTGGCTGCCGCCGGGCTGTTCGCGCTGAGCGCCTGCGCCAAGAATGAACCGCCCGTCACCGTTGCGCCGCCCGTCGGGCCGGGCGCGATTGCCGGCACGGTTGCGGCCGATCGCGATGGCGACGGCTATGTCGATGGCTATTACACGTCGGACGGCATGTATCATGCCGTGCAGGGGCCGCCTTGCCCGCCGCCGCCCCCGCCGCCGCCGCCCCGTCGCGGAGAACGCGGCTGATCCGTAAGATGAACCGGGCGCGGCACCACCGCCGCGCCCGCGCCTTTCCCCTCGCTCTGCTGATCGCGGCCTGCGCCGTCACGCCGCCTGTGTCCGCGCGTGCCCAGCTCGCCGATGCGCCTGCGGACGCAGCCAAAGCCAGCGTCGCAAGCGAAATTCGCGCGGGCGTGAGCGGCAAGCTCAAGGATTTCTATGGCCCGCGCGGCTATTGGCCGCTCTGGGTGGAAAAGGACGCGATCGGGCCGCAGGCGGACGCATTGGTGGCGCTGATCGCCAGCGTCGATGTCGATGGCCTCGACCCGCGTGACTATGATCCGCGCGGCCTCCAGCGCCTGATCGAGGAAGCGGACGCCAGCCCCACGCCCAAGGCACTGGCCCGCGCCGATCTGGCGCTGTCAAAAGCCTTTGCCGCGCTGGTCGCAGACATGCGTCGTCCCGCACGCGGCATAGGCATGCGCTATTTGGACCCGGAAGTCGAACCGCGCGATCCCGATCCATCGGACCTGCTGCGTGCCGCTGCTGTGACCCCGTCGCTCACCGACTATATCCAGACTGCTGGCTGGATGAGTCCCTTCTATATGCGCCTGCGCACGGCCCGCGCCGATTACCGGGCGCGCTGGGGCGACCTGCCGGGCGTTACGGTGCCGGAAGGGGTGAAGCTGCGCCCCGGCGGCAGTACGCCGGAAATTGCGCTGCTGCGCCATCGGCTCGGCCTGGCCCAGGGCGCCGCCTATGACCGGGCACTGACAGCGCGTGTGCGCGCGTTCCAGAGCGATCATGGCCTGTCCGCGGACGGCATAGCGGGCGGGCAGACGATCAGCGCGCTCAACCGGGGACCGGCCTATTATGACCGGCAGTTGGCGCTCAATATGGAGCGAGCCCGGCTGCTGCCCGGACCCTGGGTGCGGCATGTCGTGGTGGATGCCGCATCGGCGCGCCTGTGGTATTACAGCAAAGGCGCGCTCGACGGCACGATGAAGGTCGTGGCGGGCGCCAAGGAATCGCAGACGCCGATGATGGCGGGCATGATCCGCTACGCCACGCTCAACCCCTATTGGAACATCCCGCCCGATCTGGTGCAAAGCCGGGTCGCGCCAAAAATCCTGAAAGGCGCCTCGCTCAAGGGCATGCATTATGAGGCATTGACCGACTGGAGCGCCAATCCCGCGCCTCTTGCCCAGAGCGCGGTCGACTGGGGGTCGGTCGCGGCGGGACGCAGCGAAGTGCGGGTGCGGCAATTGCCGGGCGGCGACAATGCCATGGGCCGGGTGAAATTCATGTTCCCCAACGACCTTGGCATCTACCTGCACGACACGCCCTCGCGCGACCTGTTCGCCAAGCCTGCGCGCCATTTCAGCAATGGCTGTGTCCGTCTGGAGGATGCGCAGCGCCTTGGCCGCTGGTTCTTCGGCAAGCAGCCGGTGGCGGACGGCAGCGCGCCGGAACAGCATCGGCCACTGCCCCAGCCAGTGCCGGTATATCTCACTTATCTGACCGCCGTTCCCACGGCGCAGGGGGTGCAGTTTCTGCCCGATGTATATGGGCGGGACGGGGATTAGGGGCGCATCAAATGCGGGGCTATCATATATGACTCCGCCCCCGCCATCATCGTCATGCTGAACTTGTTTCAGCATCCATTTCTCGTCTCCAGCGGCGGCTTTTGGGGCACGATGGATCCTGAAATAAATTCAGGATGACGTTGAGGATGGAGCATTCGCTGGCCTAAAGACCCGCGACCAGCCCATCAATCGCGCCCTGCAAGATGTAACTCGCCGCCAGCTTGTCGACCAGCACCTCGCGCCGGGCACGGCTGGCGTCGGCTTCGAGCAGGGTGCGGGTGACGGCCTGGGTCGACCAGCGTTCGTCCCACAACAGGATGGGCAGGCCCAGATCGGTCAGATTTTGCGCAAAGGCCCGGCTGGACTGGCTACGCGGGCTGCCGGTGCCGTCCAGGTTTAGCGGCAGGCCGATGACGATGCCCTTGACCTGCTGCTGCGCGATGAAGGCGGCGATCGCGATCTTGTCCTTGGTGAACTTGCCGCGATTGATCGTGTGGGCCGGGCTGGCGATCGACCAGCGATCGTCGCACAGCGCCAGTCCGATCGTCTTGGTGCCGACATCCATGCCGATCAGTCGCCCGCCTTCGGGCAGGCATTCGCGAAAGGCGACGCGATCCGTGGTCAGCAGGCTCATGACTTCAGGAATGCGGCCAGCCGTTGCCGGGCGTCGTTGCGGACATTGGCCCAGAACAGGCTGTAATCATACACATGGTAGTTGTTGCCGGGCAGGGTGAAGGGGCCCATGTCCACCGGTTCGCCGATCATCAGCACGCCGCTGGTGTCGCAGCGGGCGGGCACGATGCCTGACAGGAGACGCGGCGGCTTGCCTGCGTCGCGGCTATCGAGCGTGCCGCGATTGGCGCTGGCGGGCGCTGCGCCGTTGAACGCGCCGGTGATGGGGTTGGTGCAGAGCATGTGGGTGCCCTTGCGCGGCTTGCCGGTATAGCCGGTTTTCTTGCCGAATGTTTCGATCACTGCTGACGGATCGGCCGGTTCGGCATAGCTTTGCCAACTGACGATGCAATGTGCCTGCGCTGCGCGCGCGCAGGCAGGCAGGCCGAGTGCGGGCAGGTCTGCCTCGACCGAAATCGGCCAGCCCACGGCATAGACCGCGGCGATCCGCTTTTCGACCGGCTTGCCCGCGACTTGTTCGCGCAGCAATTGCAGCAGGTGGCGCGACCCCTGGCTATGCCCGGCCAGTATCAGCGGCCCGGTAGGATTGGCTTTCAGGAAAGCGGCGAACGCCTGGGCCACGTCGCGATAGGCGACAGCGAGCGCCTTGTCCCCCTCCGGCCCGTCGGTCAGAAAGGCGCCAAAGTTGGCCTGGCGATAGCGCGGCGCCCAGATATTGCCAGCCGCATTGAACGCACTGGCCTGGCCGGTCACGAAGCGGCGCGCGGTTGCGTCAGCTTCCTTCTCGCCAATCGGCGCGTTCCAATGAGCGTTGCTAAAGGTGGTGATGTAGCTGGTAGGGTGGATGAAGAATACCGCAGCCTTTTCCGGAACAGGCGCATCCTTGACCCCCTGTGGCGTCCAGAGCGCGGGATTATCCTTTAAGATGTCGGGCCTGGCGATCCACATCGCCTGCTTGTCATAAGCGTCGGCAGGCAGGGGTTGAAGGTCGCTAAACGCTTCGTGCGGGACCATTGCAATACGCATCAATTGGGGCTGCAAGATTCCATAAGCCAGCTTACCCACGATCACCAACACAATCAGGCCAGCGAAGACATAGAGGAATTTGCGCGCCACGACTGCTCTCCGATGTCGGGCGGACCCTGGCCCGCCCTTCTCCCCGCCTGTCTGGCGCAAGCGCTGCGCCTGCGCAAGATGAACCATGGTCGACAGGTCGCCCCTTGAAGCAGGTTGAACCGAGTGCTAGCGGCGAAGCCATGTCGATAGACCTTCAAACCGTAAAAAAGATCGCCAGCCTTTCGCGCATTTCGGTGACTGACGCCGAAGCGCAAGCGATGGTGCCCGAACTCAACAACATCCTTGGCTGGGTGGAGCAATTGGGCGAGGTGGACGTCACCGGCATAGAGCCGATGACCGCCGTCATTCCCAATGTTCAGCGCCTGCGTGAGGATGTCGTGACCGACGGCAATGTCCGCGAACTTGTGCTGGCCAATGCCCCCCAGGCCGAACATGGCTTTTTTGCCGTTCCCAAGGTGATCGAGTGACCAATCTGACTGACCTGACCGTAGCCGAAATCCGCGACGGGTTTCGCGCTGGCGATTTTTCCGCGCGCGAAGTGGCCGAAGGGTTCAACGCCAATGTCGCGGCGGCCAAGGCGCTCAACGCCTTCATCGTCGAGACGCCGGACAAGGCGCTGGAAGCCGCCGACGCGGCCGACAGGGCGAAGGCTGCTGGCGAAACGCCGGGCGCGCTGGCCGGTGTGCCGATCGGCATGAAGGATTTGTTCTGCACCAAAGGCGTGCAGACCACCGCGGCGTCGCACATGCTGGAAGGGTTCGTGCCGACCTATGAATCCACCGTGTCGGGCAAGCTGTGGGCGGCGGGCGCGGGGATGCTGGGCAAGCTGAACCTGGATCAGTTCGCCATGGGATCGTCCAACGAGACCAGCTATTTCGGCAATGTCATCTCCCCATGGAAGCGTGGCGGTGGCGACAATGCCGCACTCGCGCCCGGCGGCTCTTCGGGCGGTTCTTCCTCGGCCATTTCCGCGCGGCTGTGCCCGGCGGCGACCGGCACGGATACTGGCGGCTCGATCCGCCAGCCTGCCGCCTTCACTGGCATTTCGGGGATCAAGCCGACCTATGGCCGCTGCTCGCGCTGGGGCATCGTGGCCTTTGCGTCCTCGCTCGATCAGGCGGGCCCGATGGCGCGGACGGTTCGTGACAATGCGATCCTGCTGGAAGTCATGTCGGGCTTCGACCCCAAGGATTCGACCAGCCTCGACCTGCCGGTGCCGCAGTGGGAAGCCAATCTGTCGAGCGACCTCAAGGGCAAGACGGTCGGCATCCCGAAGGAGTATCGTCCCGATGGCCTGAACGCCGAAATCTCCGCCATGTGGGATCGCGGCATCGAATGGCTGAAGGACGCAGGCGCGAATGTGGTGGAGGTGTCGCTGCCGCATACCCAATATGCGCTGCCGACCTATTATATCATCGCACCTGCCGAAGCGTCGTCCAACCTCGCCCGATATGACGGCGTGCGCTATGGCCAGCGCGACTTGCCCGATGGCGCAGGCTTGCAGGACATGTATGCCGCGACCCGCGCCGCCGGCTTCGGGCCGGAGGTCAAGCGCCGCATCATGATCGGCACCTATGTGCTGTCTGCCGGCTTCTACGACGCCTATTACACCCAGGCGCAGAAGGTCCGGGCACTGATCGCACGCGACTTCGAACTGGCGTTTGAAAAATGCGACCTGCTGCTGACGCCGACCGCGCCCAGTTCCTCCTTCGCGCTGGGCGAGAAGCAGGCCGATCCACTGGCCATGTATCTGAATGACGTCTTCACCGTGCCGGCCTCGCTGGCAGGCCTGCCGGCGATGGCGGTGCCGGGCGGGCTGGACGCGGCAGGGCTGCCGATCGGATTGCAGGTGATCGGCAAGGCGCTGGACGAGCAGACTGTGCTGAACGCTTCGCTGGCGATCGAGGAGCGTTCGGGCTTCACGGCGCGGCCGGACAAGTGGTGGTAACCTATATTCCCGTTCGCCCTGAGCTTGTCGAAGGGCTGCTATTTTCTTCAAGAAAGGACTGGGCTTCGACAGGCTCAGCCCGAACGGAACCAAGACTATGAGTGACTATCGCATCCAGGGCGCAACCGGCGAGTGGGAGGTCGTGATCGGCCTGGAAGTCCATGCGCAGGTGACGTCGAACGCGAAGCTGTTTTCCGGCGCGGCAACCGCGTTCGGGGCAGAGCCGAACACGCAGGTCAGCCTGGTCGACGCGGCGATGCCCGGCATGTTGCCCGTGCCCAATCGTCAATGCATCCGTCAGGCGGTGCGCACCGGCATGGCGATTGACGCGCAGATCAACAAATGGTCGCGCTTTGACCGGAAAAATTATTTCTACGCCGATCTGCCGCAGGGCTATCAGATCAGCCAGCTCTATCACCCGATCGTGGGGGAGGGGCAGATCGAGATCGTGCTGGACGAGAAGAACCCGGACAGCAGCACCAAGGTGATCGGCGTCGAGCGTATCCATGTCGAGCAGGATGCGGGCAAGCTGATGCATGACCAGCATCCCACCAGTTCCTATGTCGACCTCAACCGGTCGGGCGTGGCGCTGATGGAGATCGTGTCGAAGCCCGACATGCGCTCGCCCGCCGAAGCCGGGGCTTATCTGTCCAAGCTGCGGACGATCCTGCGCTATGTCGGGTCGTGCGACGGCAATATGGACCAGGGGTCGATGCGTGCCGACGTGAACGTGTCGGTTCGCAAGCCCGGCGAAGAATTCGGCACCCGTACCGAAACGAAGAATGTCAATTCGGTCCGCTTCGTCATGGCCGTGGTCGAACATGAAGCCAACCGGCAGGTCGATGTGCTGGAGGCCGGCGGCAAGATCGTGCAGGAAACGCGGCTCTACGATCCCGATCGCAACGAAACGCGGTCGATGCGCTCGAAGGAAGATGCGCACGACTATCGCTATTTCCCCGATCCCGACCTGTTGCCGCTGGTGCTGGACGATGTGTTTCTGGACGAATGCCGCGCCTCGCTGCCCGAACTGCCCGACGTCAAGCGCAAGCGCTATGAGCAGGCGCTGGGCCTGTCCGCCTATAATGCCGCGACCCTGACCGCCGACGCCGACACGGCGCGCTGGTTCGAGACGCTGGTGGCCGAAGCCGCGCGCATCCAGGGCAAGAGCGAGAGCGATGTCGCGAAAGCATCGGCCAACTGGCTATTGTCGGAACTTTATGGCGCACTCAATCGGCTGGGCAAGACGCTGGAGACCAGCCCGGTCGGCCCGACCGATGGCGCGGAACTGCTGGCACTGGTCGCCGACGGCACGATCAGCGGCACGATCGCCAAGCAGGTGTTCGAGATCATGCTGGAAACCGGCGACAAGCCTGGCAAGATCGTCGAGGAAAAGGGGCTGAAGCAGACGTCCGACACTGGCGCGATCGAGGCGGCGGTGGCCACTGTGCTGGCGAACAACGCCGACAAGGTCGAACAATATCGCGGCGGCAAGGAAGCGCTGTTCGGCTTCTTCGTGGGGCAGACCATGAAAGCCATGCAGGGCAAGGCCAACCCACAGGTCGTGAACGAACTGGTGAAGAAGGCATTGGCCGGGTAAGCGGAAAATTCATCCTCCGGCTGGCGAGGATGGGGCAAATTTAAGGGGCGTCGCCGGGGGGGATGGCGACGCCCCTCTTTTGTGCCCGGCCCCTGGGGGAGGGATCATGCCGGGGCGGAAATGGACGGGCCGGGAAGTCTGTGGGGTGTGGCCCGTCCATTCATAGGCAAGACGTCACAGCACGAAGTTAACCGTCGCCCGAAATGAGATGGCGACGTGATTTTGCTGTTCTTCCGCGCCGAATTCGCCGCCGACCCGGAATGTGTCGGTGCCGCCATAGAGGCGCGCGCGGCCTGTCCAGCCATTGGTGCGATCGTCGGCGACTAGGGTGAAACGATCGCCATCCTTGAAATTGGCCACCGTGTCGCCCAGCGATCCGCCAATGATCTGGCGACGACCGCCCTCCAGTTCCAGTCGGACCCAGCCATCTTCACGCTTCAGGCTGCCAAAGTCATAGCCCGCCGTCACTGTGCCGCTTGCCGTGGTTTCATTGCTGGTCCGGCCCAGCACGGTGAGGTTGAAGGCGTCGCCGCCGCCGCTCTCGCTATAGCCATCCTCCTTCAGGCGATAATAGTCGATGCCGATCGCCGGGCGCAGGCTGATGCGGCCCATCTGCCATTGGTAGGAGGCACCGGCCGTAGCGGAATAGAGTTTGCCGTTCCAGTTGCCGTTCGCGGTGCGGGTGACATCGCCATTGTCGAAACGGCGGGTGCCGTCAAAGCCGATATGGGCGGCGGACAGACGGGCAAAGGCCAGCAGCGGACCCCATTGGCCGCGCCAGTGCGCCGCCAGTTCATATTGATCGGAATCGACCGCATTGTTGGAACTGCCGCCGCTGTCGCTGGCGTGGATATAGGCGAAGGAGCCGCCGAACGCGCCCAGATCGGTCAGATATTCAACCCCGCCGCCTGCGCCCCAGCCGTTGATGTCGTAGGAGGCCGTGTCGCCCACGCTTTTGGCGCCGCCAAATCCCACCTGTTGCAGCCAGAAGCCCAGCCGCCCGTCCTTGGTCCGATAGACGCCATTGGGGTCCGACAGGATGCGCGCGGTCGCGCGCGATCCCGACGTCACTGCTTCGAACGTGCCGCCCGCATGATCGGGCAGCATCTGGCGCAGATTGGTGGCCAGAGTCGTGCCATCGCTGATGCCGAGATAGGCGGTGGCTACGGCGGCATCATTATCGAGCGCATTGAAGATCGCCGGATAGGCACGGGCGAGCGATCCGGTCAGCCCCAGTTCGGTCACGCTTTTGGCGGCAATCGAGAGGGTGACGGTCCCGGCATTGCTGTCGCCGCTGATATTGCCCTTGAACAGATAGGGGAGCAGGGTGCTGGTCGCCAACGCCGGGGCTCCGCTGAGCGATCCGGCACGGACGATGACATAGTCGCCCGCCGATCCGCCAACCTGGGTCAGGTTGACCTTCACCTGCGATCCGCTGGCGAAGCTGGCCGCGCCCGCTACATTATAGACGGTGGCGGCATTGGTCGCCGCGTTGATGGTGACGCCCAGTGTCGATGTGCCGCTGGCGGACAGCGACGCAAGAGACACCGGGCCGCTGTTGGTGGCATTGAGCGTGCCGCCGTTCAGTACGACCGCCATGTTACCGCTGTTGCTGATCGCGCCGGTCAGCGCCGACGTGCCGCCCAGGGTCAGCGTGCCGCTGCCGCTGCCGAAATCGACCGCGCCGTCCAATCTGGCGCTGTCGGCCAGGGAGAGGTTCGCATTGCCGACACCGAACTCGACATTGCCGGTCAGGCTGGATGCGCCGGACAGGGCGATGCTGTCATTGCCTGCGCCCAGCGTCAGATTGCCGGTGATGCTGCCTGCCGACACGGTGAGCGCGTCATTGCCAGATCCCAGTCGAATATCGCCGATAATGGTCGGCGCAGCGGCTGTCGAGGACGCGAGCGCCTGCGTCAGGGTGACGCCGCTGCTGTTGGCGGTCAGGTCTATGGCGGTGTTGGTCAGGCCGCCCGATGCGCTGATCCGGCCAGTGTTGGACAGGCTGGCGAGCGTGCCGGAGGAATCGAGTATGGCGATCGCCGTACCTTTTTCCTTATTGGCCGCCGACGCGCTGACGGTGCCGCCGATGGTAAGGGCGTTGGCCGACGCGCCAGCGTCGATGACGATGGCGCGAGCCGATGTGCCAGCCAGCGCCGATCCTGCCGCGCCGACCGTGCCGCCGATCTTGATCGTGCCGGTACTCGTGCCCGATCCAAGCCGCAATGCAGTGGCGTTGCTGTCGTAGGAGACGGCGGACACCGTCCCGTCGATCCCGATGCCGTTGGCGATGGTGACATTGCCGCCCAGTCCGCCGATGCTCAAACCATTGGCGGCAACCCCGTCATACACGCCAAAGCCGCCGATCTGGCCCTTGACGATCAGGCCGTAGCCCGAACTGTCGGCCGCGACCGCGCCGATGACGGTGTCGGCATTGGAAGCGCCGACCTGCACCGCAGCGGCGGAGCCATAGGTGACGATCGAGGCGCTGCCTTCGCTGGCGTCGGGCAGGCCGTCATCGTCAACGTCGGTATCCGTGCTGCTGGGCGTCGGCGGTACGTCAAAGATCACGCCGCCGCTCACATTACCCGCGATGACGACGGCGGAGCCGCCCTGCAACAGATCGTCAGCATCCAGCTTGGTCACGTCGGTCGGACGGGTGGTGGAGCGATAGCCAGTGCTGGCGATGTTGCCCTGGATTTTGAGCGCGCCATTGATGTCGCCCAGCAGAGCCGCGCCGATGCTGTTGGCGCCCTGCACCGACGTCGAACCGCGCAGCGTGACGTTGCCGGTGACGGCATTGGCGACCAGTCCGTAGCTATTGTCGCCGGTGACGTTGGTGATGCCGCTGGTCGACAGATTGCCGGTCAGCGCACCGTCCAATCGAAGGGCCGCCGACTGGTTACCCTCGATCGTGATTGTACCACTATGGCCGATAGTGCCGACATGCGGCGCACCGGACTGGACCCGGATGCCGATCTTGCCCGATCCTTTGGCAAAGGGGCCGTCTATGTCGCCATCACTGTCGGTGTCGGTCGCGGTATAGTTTTCGGTCAGGGTGATCGTGCCGCTGTTGGTGATGTCCCCCGTTGTGCCGGGTGCGGCGAGGATGGCGGTAACATCGTTCGCGTCATTGATCGTGATCGTGCCGGCATTGCTGACGTCATGGTTGCTGTCGAGCGTGACCCCGGTGCCGCTGGTCAGGGTGACCGATCCTGCGGAACTGATGACGATGTCGTCCGCCGATCCATTCGCGACGGTCGATGTCTTAACTGGGGTGGTGGTCGACGTGCCGATCGTGGCGGCGGCCGTTGCATTGGCCAGCGTCAGCGCGACCAGCGCCGGGGCGATGGCCGTGCAGGCCAGTAGATGTCGCATGATGTCTCCTCTGCGTCCCGCGCCTGATTTTTATGCGCGCGTGCAGGAAGGACGGTGCCGGATCGGCATTTCCGTCTGAACCGATGTTCAGAAAGCGAAATCCATGCCGATCCGCAGGGTGCGGGGGCGTAGCGGGGTGTAATAGTCGGTATGGAGGTCGAACGGCGTGCCGAGCGAGAAACGGTTGCCGTCGCTGTCCAGCAGGTTGGCCAGCGAAAGGGATATTTGCACCGGGCCGCGCGTCACGCTGGCCGACAGGCTGGTGTCGACATAATTGCCCTGCGTCCGCCCCAATATCGGGCCGACGCCGAGTTGCGACTTGCCGACATAACGGGCCGATCCTGACAGATGCAGACGCATCCCATTGCCCATCACGGTGCGATAGTCGAACGCCAGCCGTCCGCCCAGATTGGCGACGTTGGGCAAGTCCAGCGAGCGCCCTTCGAAGGACAGCGCCCGCAGGAATTGCGCCGGCTGGGTCAGGCGGCTGTCATTATAGATGATGCTGGCGTCCAGCGTCAGGCGCTGCATCGCGCGCACGACGATGCGTCCTTCGGCGGTATATATACGCCCATCGCCGATATTCGCGGTGGTCGGCAGGCCGATCCGGTCGGTCACGTCGGCCTGGATGTTGCGCCAGTCGGTATAGGCGAGGTTGGCGCTGATCGCGATGGCGTCGCGCCCCGCCACGCCTTTGCGAAAACCGATCTCGGCCGTCGATATGCGGTCATTCTGGAACCGGCGGACGCGCTGGTCATCCACCGCCAGACCGCCGGGCCGGAAGCCTTGCTGATAGCGGGCGTAGAGGGTGACGTCGGGGATCGCGTCCGTCAGCAGCGCGAAGGAGGGCAGGAAGATGGTTTCGCTGCGGTCCGCCTGCGCTTCGGCGCGGGCGATATCGGCAAAGGACAGGGCGGCAATGGGATCGAGCGCCTCGCCCGACAAGCGGCTGTTGGTCAGCCGTCCGCCAACGGTCGCGATCAGGCCCCTGACCGGCTCGAAAGAGGCTTCGCCGAACAGGGTCGCTTCCTTGACCTTGTTGCGGACCCCGGTGGCGGTGGCGGGCAAGCCGCGGCCGATCATGGGCACGCCGGGGATCACCTGCGGCTGGAACATGGCGGTGCCATAGGAGGTCAGCGAGCGCCGGAGCTTCGACTGGCTTTGCAGATAGGACGCGCCCAATATCCAGCCCAGGCCGTTGTCGAGATCGCGCACCAGCCGATTTTCGGTCGAGAAGATGTCGATGTCATTGCGCTGGCGGAACAGCGCGCTGGGTCCATCCTGTTGCGTGGCGTCGTAGCTTTCGGCGAGTTCATGATGGACGAAGCCGGTGGAGGAGACGAAGCGCAGGCTGTCCCACTGGCGCTCGACCCTGATATTGCCAAGCAGATAGTCGGAAGAATAAGGCTGTGCGACGCTGGAGGCGCGCTGGAGCCGGTCGAGCGACTGGGTCGCATATTGCGCGTCGCGACCATGAATATGCTGATACACGCCGTTCAGGTCGACGGTCCAGTTTTCGTCCGGGGCAAAGCGCAAAGCCGCCCGGCCACCATAGGTGCGGGTGCGATTGACATCGTTCAGGTCACGGCTGACATCGTCAATATAGCCGCCCTCCTGCACGCCATAGCCAACGAAGCGCAGCGCAATTTTTTCCGGCATGATCGGCAGGTTGATCGTCGCCGACAGATCGCCGCCCGGCGCGCCATGCTGTGTGGTGGAAAGGCCCGCCGATACCTGCCCGCCAAATTCCCCCAGATTGGGGGCGTTGGGCATGATGCGGATGATGCCGCCAAGCGATCCCGCGCCGTACAACGTCCCCTGCGGTCCTTCCAATATCTCGACCCGGCCGACATCATAGAGTTTGAGGTCCGGGTCAGGCGCGGCATAATTGAGGCGCATGTCGCCCAGATATTGGCCAGTGGTCGCCTGGGTTGGTCCCGCGACGCCGGAATCGGCGATGGCGCGGATGAACAACTTGTTGCGGCCATTGCCCGCATGGGTGGAGCTGAGGCTGGCGACCCGCGCCAGCAGCGTGGCCGTGCCGCCCGACGCTTCGCCGCTGGAAAAGAGATTGGCGTCGATCGCTTCGACCATGCCGGCATAGCGGGGCAGGGGCGTGTAGCGCTTGGACGCGGTGACGATGATTTCCGCAACGGGTTGATCGGGCAGGGGGGCTGCCGGTGCGCGGGCGGGGGCGTGGGCGGTTGCCACAGGGCGCGCGCGTACGATGCGCCAGGTCGAGGCGTCGATCATCATGGCCCTGGCGCCGCTGCCCCGCAGCAGGCGTTTGAGCGCCGCGTCGACCGACAGGCGGCCCTTGACGGCGGGGGTGGCTATGCCGGCGAGCGACTGGTCCGACATGCCGACGCTGACGCCGGTTTGGCGGCCAAGCGCCACCACGGCCTCGCCCAGCCGTGAGGGGGCGATGCTGATAGTCTGTCTGTCCGCCGCGTGCGCGGGCGTTGCGATCGCTAGGGCGGTGACGATCAGGAGCTCAGCTTTGCGGCCCATTCCCTTCCTTCAGCATCCAGCCGTCGCCCGTGCGTATCGCGCTCAGCCCCATGAGCGGCGCGGCCCCGGCGAAGAAGCGCGCAGGGTCCTTGTCCAGCCGGATCGTGCCAGTGAAGCGCATCGCCCGCGCGCCGGGCGTGGTGGTCAGCGCGATGCCGAGCGAGCGGGCGATGTCCTGGCTGATCTCGGCCACGGCGGCATTGGCGTAGACCAGGCGTCCCTGCCGCCAGCTGGCGACGGCGGCAGGCGCAACGTCCATCACCCGCAATCCATCGCCATCATCGGCCAGCGCGCGTCCGGCGGGCAGGCTGATCGCTTCGGCCTGCGGATTGTAGATCACCTTGCCTTCGGAAACGCCGATCCGGGTCGCGCCGCCGGTGTGGACGATGTTGAACACGGTGCCCGCATCCTCGAACACGGCATCGCCCACGGTCACGCGGAAGGGATCGGTTGCATCATGGCGTACGGTGAAGGCCGCTTCGCCGCTGTCGAGCGCGGCAAAGCGGGTATTGTTATGGTCGAGCCGCAGCGTCGTGCCGCCATTGACGTCGATCCGCGTGCCATCGTCCAGCGCGATGGTCTGCGTTTCGCCGGGCCGGGTGGTGATGGTGTAGATATCGGCACGGTTCATCATGCTCAGCGAAATGGTCGCGACCAGCGCTGCTGCAATCGCGCCACCGCCAACCCAGCGCCATGTCCGGTGCCGGGGTTCGCCCGGATCATTGGCGGCAATGGGCAAGGCAGCGGGCAGGGGTGCGGGACTGGACGGGATGATTGCGTCCAGGTCGGCGTCGGCCGCCATCAATGCGTCATAGGCGGCGGCGCGCGCCGGGTCGCCCTCCAGCCACAGCGTGAACGCCTCCCAATCGACAAAGTCGGGATCGCGCGTGCGGATGACCCATCCCAGCGCTTCCTCTTGCATCATGGCTCCAGCCCTGTTCATTTCTTGCCCCTTGCAGAGACTGACGCCGCCGACCCGCTCATGCCGTATCCATTTTCTGCTTGAGCGCGATCATGGCACGATAGGCCTTTTGCAGATCCTTCTCCACCGTGGTCAGGCTGACCCCCAGTTCCTCTGCGATGGCGCGTTGCCCCACCCCCTCGATACGGAAGCGACGGAACACCAACTCGACCCGCGGACCGAGCGCGCGCAGCGCCTCGCGCGCTTCATCCAGCGTCTGGTTGAGGATCAGTCGTTCGTCGACCGGCATGTCGTCGACCGGATCGGCCATCACGCCGCCTGCCCCTTCCGCCCAATCCTGTTCGCGCCGTTCGCGCCGCGTGGCGGATCGGTATCTGTCCAGCATCAGATTATTGGCCATGCGATAAAGATAGGGGAGCGGATCGGCGACCGGGCCGATATCCTTCGACTCCAGCTTCATCCACATGTCCTGAATCAAGTCCTCCGCATTCTCCCCGGCGCCGCGCGCCCGCAGGAAGCGCAGCAAGGCGGCGCGGTTTGCCATGAATAGTGCGGAGAGGCCGGTGGCCATGCCTGTCTATGTCCAATGCGAGGCAAGTCTTGGCAGGTTGCCATAGATGGCCGAGCGGGGTCTTGGCAATCGGCAAGCTGTTTACGGGCGTGCATTGCTGTTTTAGGGTCGGACCTGATCCAGACTTTAACATCCTCCCCTGGAAGGGGATGTGTCAGCGCGGAGCAATGATGGAGGGGTGTCAAGCCATCGATAGCTTGCTCCCCTCCATCCGGCCTGCGGCCATCCACCTTCCCTTGCAGGGGAGGATGGGTTCAAATCTCTTAATCCTTGTAGGGAGCAGCGTTGGGCATGACAGATGGCGTGGATAAGGCGGCGGCGCAGGCGGCGGGGATGGACCCCGACCGGCTCGGTGCGCTGATCGACCATCTCGACACGACCTATCTGGCGTCGGGCAAGCTGGCGCACATGCAATTGCTGATTTCGCGCGATGAACAACCCGTGTTGGCGGTGGCGCGCGGCGCGGCGCGGGCGACAGGCGAGCCGCTGCGGGACGATGCCTTGTTCCGCATTGCGTCGATGACCAAGCCGATCACGTCGGTCGCCTTCATGATGCTGGTGGAGGCGGGCAAGGTCGCGCTGGATACGCCGGTGGCAGACGTCATCCCCGAATTCGCCAACCTGCGCGTCGGACGGGGCAATCGCGCGCGGCCCAAGCAGCTGATGCGGATGATCGACCTGCTGCGGCACATGTCGGGGCTGACATATGGGCTGCAACGCCAGACGCCGATCGACGCGCGATACCGGCAACTGGGGCTGGACGAATTTCAGCAGAAACGCACGTCAGACGAATTCATTGTCGATCTTGCCCGGCTGCCGCTGGAATATTCTCCCGGTGAGCGGTGGATCTACTCCGTGTCGACCGATGTGCTGGGCGTGGTGGTTGAACGGCTGAGCGGCATGGATTTGGATGCGTTTTTCCGTACCCGCATATTCGATCCGCTGGGCATGATCGACACCGGCTTCGTCCTGCGTGACGATCAGGTGGAGCGAATGACCGATGCCTGGCGGCTGAACGAGGATGGCGAACGCGTCATCGCCGACCTGGGCGCGCGTAGCGGATGGCGGCGGCAGGGCCGCTTCCTGTCCGGCGGCGGCGGGCTGGTATTGGGCGTTTCGGATTATCATCGCTTTGCGCGCATGTTGCTGCGCGGCGGAGAATTGGATGGCGCGCGGCTGTTGCGGCCCGAAACCGTGGCGATGATGCGGGACAATCAGTTGCCGGGTGGCAGCGACCTGGCCCGCTATTCGACCGGCATGTTCAGTGAGGCCGACTATAATGGCGTCGGCTTTGGCCTCGGCTTTGCAATGGATCTCAAAAGCCAGGAATATTATTGGGGCGGGGTGTTTTCGACCTTTTTCTGGATCGACCCGATCGAGCGACTGATCGGCATTTTCATGACCCAGTTGCTCCCGTCCAGCGCCTATCCGGTGCGGGCCGACCTGCGCGCTGGTGTCCGGGCTTCGATCGTCGATCATCGGGGCGGTCAGGCGCATTGATTTTTTTGCTGCGCCGCAAAAACCCTTTGGCTTGGGGCGCGACGCTGTGCCATCATCGCCCCGACAATATAGGGGGACCAGCCGCATGAACCTCAAGGGCCAGACCAAACTTCCTATCCCCGAACCGCGCCGGGTCGATCCCCAGGTCCTGGCCCATGAGATTGTCGAGCGGCTCACCTATCGCATCGGCAAGAATGCCGCCGCCGCCAAGCCGCACGACTGGCTGCACGCCGTCATCCTCTCGATCCGCGACCGGGTGATCGACGCCTGGATCACGTCGACCCAGAAAACCTATGAGGAAGAAGGGCGGCGGGTCTATTATCTGTCGCTGGAATTTCTGATCGGCCGCCTGATGCGCGATGCCGCGTCCAATATGGAAATGCTGGACGACATGCAGGCTGCGCTTGCCTCGCTGGGCGTCGATATAGACATTATCGCCGCGCTGGAGCCAGACGCGGCGCTGGGCAATGGCGGGCTTGGCCGTCTGGCCGCCTGCTTCATGGAGAGCATGGCGACGACGGACGTGCCGGCCTATGGCTATGGCATCCGCTATGTGAACGGCATGTTCCGGCAGGAAATTTCCGACGGCTGGCAGGTGGAACTGCCCGAAACCTGGCTGGCGCACGGCAATCCGTGGGAGTTTGAGCGGCGCGAGGCCAGTTACGAGATCGGCTTTGGCGGGCGGGTCGATCCGGTCGAGAGCGAGGATGCCGGACCGCATCAGATGCACTGGCATCCGTCCGAACGGGTGATCGCGACGCCCTATGATACGCCGATCGCCGGCTGGCGCGGCAAGCGAGTCAATACGCTGCGGCTGTGGCAGGCGCAGCCGATCGATCCGATCCTGCTCGAAAAATTCAATGCGGGCGACCATCTGGGCGCGCTGGCCGAGAGCAATCGTGCCGAGGCGCTGACCCGTGTTCTCTATCCCGCCGACAGTTCAGCCGCGGGGCAGGAATTGCGGCTGCGGCAGGAATATTTCTTCTCGTCCGCGTCACTGCAGGACATTGTGCGGCGGCATCTGCAATATTTCGGCAGCATCCTGACCCTGCCGGACAAGGCCGCGATCCAGCTTAACGACACCCATCCGGCGGTTGCGGTGGCGGAGCTGATGCGGATATTGCTCGACGATCATGGGCTGGATTTCGGCGAGGCGTGGGACATCACCCGGCGCACCTTCAGCTACACCAACCATACGCTGCTGCCCGAAGCGCTGGAAAGCTGGCCGGTGCCGCTGTTCGAGCGATTGCTGCCCCGGCACATGCAGATCGTCTATGCCGTCAACAGCCGCCTGCTGGCCGAAGCGCGCAAATCCGGTCAGTTTGACGACCATGGGATTGGCGCAATCTCCCTGATCGACGAGGGCGGCGACCGGCGGGTGCGGATGGGCAATCTGGCCTTTGCCGGATCGCACAGCGTCAATGGCGTGTCGGCGCTGCATACCGATCTGATGAAGGTCACGGTCTTTGCCGATCTGCACAATCTCTATCCGACGCGGATCAACAACAAGACCAATGGTGTCACCTTCCGCCGCTGGCTGATGCAGTGCAATCCGGGGCTGTTCGCGCTGATCCGCGAGGCGATTGGCGACCGTTTCATGGACGATCCCGAAGCGCTGCGCGACCTTGATCCCTTTGTCGACGACAGCGCCTTTCAGGAAAAATTCCTGGGCGTGAAGCGGGCCAACAAGGAAGCTCTGTCCAATATATTGCGCCAGAAGGTGAATGCCCGGATCGATCCGGGCGCGATGTTCGACATCCAGATCAAGCGCATCCACGAATATAAACGGCAATTGCTCAACATCGTCGAGGCCGTGTCGCTCTATGACCAGATCCGGTCGCACCCGGAAAAGAACTGGGTGCCGCGCGTCAAATTGTTCGGCGGCAAGGCGGCATCAAGCTATCATAATGCCAAGCTGATCATCAAGCTGGCGGGCGACGTGGCGCGCGCGGTCAATCATGATCCGGCGGTGCAGGGGCTGCTCAAATTGCAGTTCGTGCCCAATTATAACGTGTCGCTGGCCGAAGTCATGATTCCGGCGGCTGACCTGTCCGAACAGATTTCGACTGCAGGGATGGAGGCGTCGGGCACCGGCAATATGAAGTTCGCGGTCAATGGCGCGCTGACCATCGGCACGCTGGATGGCGCCAATGTCGAAATGCGCGATCATGTGGGTGAGGACAATATCATCATCTTCGGCCTGACCGCGCAGGAGGTGAACGAGCGCCGTGCCAATGGCTATAATCCGCGTGAGGTGATCGACCAGAGCCGCGAATTGTCCCAAGCGTTAAACGCGATTGCCAGCGGCGTATTCTCGCCCGACGACCCCGATCGTTACAAGGGGCTGATCCAGGGCATCTATGACCATGACTGGTTCATGCTGGCCGCGGATTTCGACAGCTATTCCGCCGCGCAGCGCAATGTCGATGCGCTCTGGACGGATGGCGCTTTGTGGGCGAAGAAGGCGATACATAATGTTGCCCGGATGGGCTGGTTCTCGTCGGACCGGACCATCCGCGAATATGCGACCGACATCTGGAAGATAAAGCCATGAGCGGAATGCGAGGATAAGCGGTGTTGACGCCGGAACAGATTGACCGGCTGATACAAGGTCGCGAGGACGACCCCTTTGCCACGCTTGGCGTGCATCCGGCTGAAAGCGGCTTTACCGCCTGTGTGCTGTTGCCCGAAGCGGTCGGCGTCAGCGCCCAGACGCTGGATGGCAAGCCGGTCGGCGAACTGGCGGCGATCCACCCGGGCGGGCTGTTTTTCGGCAAGGTGAAGATCCGCAAGCGCCAGCCGTTGCGTTACGTCGCCCATTATGGCGATGGCGGCGACCATGTCATGATCGATCCCTATGGCTTCGGCCCGGTCCTGGGGCCGATGGATGATTATTATTTCGCGCAAGGGTCGCACGGACGCCTGTTCGACAAGCTGGGCGCGCATGCAATGACCCATGACGGGGTGACCGGCACGCATTTTGCCGTGTGGGCGCCCAATGCAAAGCGCGTGTCGGTGGTGGGCGACTTCAATCGCTGGGATGGCCGCCGCGCGCCGATGCGGCACCGGGCGGATGCTGGCGTGTGGGAGATTTTCCTGCCCGATGTCGGACCGGGCAGCGCGTATAAATATGAGATTATGGGCGCGGATGGCGTCATCCTGCCGCTCAAGGCCGACCCCTTTGCCTTTCAGTCCGAACTGCGCCCGTCGAACGCGTCGATCGTCGCCGCGCCGCTTGACCATGAATGGGGCGACGAACGGCATAAGGACCATTGGCGGCATGCTGATGCACGGCGTGAGCCGGTGTCGATCTATGAAGTCCATGCCGGGTCATGGCAGCGGGACGAGTCCGGCGATTTTCTGAGCTGGGATGAACTGGCGCGGCGGTTGATCCCCTATGTCGTCGGCATGGGCTTTACCCATATCGAATTTCTGCCGATCAGCGAATATCCCTATGATCCCAGTTGGGGATACCAGACGCTGGGTCTCTATGCGCCGACCGCGCGCTTTGGCGATCCGGCGGGCTTTGCGCGTTTTGTCGACGGGGCGCACCAGGCCGGGATCGGCGTTATTCTGGATTGGGTGCCGGCGCATTTCCCGACCGACGAACATGGGCTGGCCTATTTCGACGGCACGGCGCTGTATGAACATGCCGATCCGCGCAAGGGATTCCACCCCGACTGGAACACCGCCATCTATAATTTCGGGCGGCGCGAGGTATCGCAATATCTGGTCAATAACGCGCTGTTCTGGGCCGAGCGCTATCATGTCGACGGGCTGCGCGTCGATGCCGTCGCTTCCATGCTCTATCTCGATTATTCGCGGGCGCCCGGCGAGTGGGTGCCCAACGATCATGGCGGGCGGGAGAATGTGGAGGCTGTGGCCTTCCTCCAGCAACTCAACACCGTCCTCTACGGCACCCATGGCGGGGTGATGACGATCGCGGAGGAATCGACCAGCTGGCCCGACGTGTCGCGCCCGGTGCATAGCGGTGGCCTGGGTTTTGGCTTCAAATGGAATATGGGGTTCATGCACGACACGCTGCGCTATTTGCAGCGCGATCCGGTGCATCGCTGCCATCATCATGACGACATCACCTTTGGCCTGCTCTACGCCTTTACCGAGAATTTCGTGCTGGCGCTGAGCCATGACGAGGTGGTGCATGGCAAGGCGTCGTTGCTGCACAAGATGCCGGGCGATGACTGGCAGAAATTCGCCACGCTACGGGCCTATTATGGCCTGATGTGGGGGTATCCGGGCAAGAAGCTGCTGTTCATGGGTCAGGAGTTCGCCCAGCGCGGGGAGTGGAGCGAGGAACGGGCGCTCGACTGGCATCTGGTGGATCATGCCCCCCACCAGGGGGTGCAGCAATGGGTGAGCGATCTCAACCATCTCTATCGCTCCCGTCCGGCGCTGCATGCGCGCGATTGCGAGCCGGAGGGGTTCGAATGGGTGCTGGTGGATGCCGCCGCCGACTCCGTCTTTGCCTGGGTGCGGCGGGCGCCCGGCGCGCGTCCGATCGTCGTCATCAGCCATTTTACGCCATTGCTGCGGCATGGTTACCGGATGCGTTTGCCATCGGGCGGAACGTGGCGCGAAATATTGAACAGCGACGCGGCCAGTTATGGCGGCAGCAATGCAGGAAATATGGGCATGGTGACGGCGGATGAGGAGGGATGGGCCAATGTAACCATTCCCCCCTTCGCGACGTTGATGCTGGAACTGGATATTTAAGGAAGCCGACGGGCGCGTGCAGGCGACGGACGGGGCAATGCGAGGAGAGGCCCGAAATGCAGCAACCACGAAACCAGCCGATCGCCCGTGACGCCATGGCCTATGTGCTGGCGGGAGGGCGCGGCAGTCGCCTGGCGGAACTGACCGACAAGCGCGCCAAGCCTGCCGTCCATTTTGGCGGCAAGGCGCGGATCATCGATTTTGCCCTGTCCAATGCGCTTAACAGCGGTATTCGCCGCATCGGCGTGGCGACGCAGTATAAGGCGCATTCGTTGATCCGCCATTTGCAGCGCGGCTGGAACTTCTTTCGTCCCGAACGCAATGAGAGCTTCGATATTCTGCCCGCCAGCCAGCGCGTGTCGGAAAGCCAATGGTATGAAGGGACCGCCGACGCCGTGTTCCAGAATATCGACATCATCGAAAGTTATGCGCCCGAATATATGGTGCTGCTGGCGGGCGATCATGTCTATAAAATGGACTATGAGCTAATGCTCCAGCAGCATGTCGATAGCGGCGCGGATGTGACGGTCGGCTGCATGGAAGTGCCGCGTAGCGAGGCGTCCGGCTTTGGCGTGATGCATGTCGATGAAAAGGACTGGATCACTGCCTTCGTCGAAAAGCCGAAAGACCCGCCTGCCATTCCCGGCCAGCCCGACATGGCCCTGGCGTCGATGGGTATCTATGTTTTCCAGACCCGGTTCCTGATCGAGCAATTGCGCCGCGATGCGGACGATCCGGCAAGCAAGCGCGACTTTGGCGGCGACATCATCCCCCATATCGTCAAGCATGGCAAAGCGGTGGCGCACCGTTTTTCGAGCAGTTGCGTGCGTGCCGAAAGCGAGCTGGTTCCCTATTGGCGCGACGTGGGGACGATCGATGCCTATTGGCAGGCGAGCATCGACCTGACCGACGTGGTACCCTCGCTGGATCTATATGACCGCAGCTGGCCGCTATGGACCTATTCCGAAGTCACTCCGCCCGCCAAGTTCGTGCACAATGAGGATGGACGGCGCGGGTCCGCGACATCGTCGCTGGTGGCGGGCGGTTGCATCGTGTCGGGTTCATCGCTGCATCGCAGCCTGCTGTTTTCCGGGGTCAAGACGCATAGCTTTTCGTCGGTCACCGACAGCGTGATCATGCCCAATTGCGAGATCGGGCGCGGGGCGCGGTTGCACAAATGCGTGCTCGATTCCGGCATCATCATCCCGCCCGGCCTGATCATCGGCGAACATCCGGAGGAGGATGCGCAACGCTTCCGCCGGACCGACAGCGGCATATGTCTGGTCACGCAGCCGATGATCGAGCGGCTGGTGGCTTGAGCGGTCGCATGGCGATGAAATTGCTGTCGATTGCGTCCGAAATCTATCCGCTGGTCAAGACGGGCGGTCTGGCCGACGTCGCAGGTGCGCTGCCGGGGGCGCTGGCGGCGCAGGATGTGCTGGTGCGCACGTTGGTGCCGGGTTATCCCGGCGTGATTGCGCGTGTGGGCAAGGCGAAGGTGGTGCGTCGTTATGAGGCGCTGTTCGGCGTTCCCGCGACGGTGCTGGCGGCGAGCGTCGACGGACTGGACCTGCTGGTACTGGATGCGACCGATTTCTATGCGCGCGAAGGCGGTCCCTATGGCGATCCTGCGGGCAATGAGTGGCCTGACAACTGGCGGCGTTTTGCGGCCCTGTCGCGGGTGGGGGCGGATATTGCAGCGGAGGGACTGAAGGGCTGGCGGCCCGATGTCGTCCATGTCCATGACTGGCAGGCGGCGATGACCGCGGCCTATATGCGCTTTGGCCCGGCCCATGGCGTGCCCAAGGTGGTGACGATCCACAATCTGGCGTTTCAGGGGCGGTTCGGTGCGGACATCTTTGCCGCGCTGGGCCTGCCGCAGGAGGCGTGGGGGGTGGATGGCGTCGAATATTATGGCGGCATCGGTTATTTGAAGGCGGGGCTGGTATCGGCGGATGCGATTACGACAGTCAGCCCGACATATGCGGAGGAAATTCGCTCGCCGGTCCACGGCATGGGGCTGGACGGCCTGATCAACGGGCGGGTGGACCGCCTGCATGGCATATTGAACGGGGTCGATACCGACATCTGGAATCCGGCAAATGATGACTTGATTTCAAAGGCTTATTCCGCACGGTCGCTTGGCGGGCGGATGGCCAACCGGCGGGCGCTGGAAAGCCGATTTGGCCTGGATCATGACGGCGCGCCCATCTTCATCATCGTCAGCCGGTTGACCTGGCAGAAGGGGATGGACCTGCTGGTGGACGCGATCGATCATCTGGTCGGGCTGGGCGCGAAGCTCGCCGTGCTGGGATCGGGCGACCATCCGCTGGAGGGTGCATTTCTGGGCGCGGCGGACCGGCATCGCGGACGGATCGGCGTGCAGATCGGCTATGATGAGCCGCTGTCGCACCTGATGCAGGCGGGGGGAGACGCCATATTGATCCCGTCGCGGTTCGAGCCGTGCGGACTGACCCAGCTTTATGCGCTGCGCTATGGCTGCGTGCCGGTGGTGGCGCGGGTCGGCGGGCTGGCCGATACGGTGATCGACGCCAATGAGGCGGCGCTGGCGGCAGGGGCGGCGACAGGCATCGTCTTTGCCCCGTCCGATCCGCTGGCCTTGCATGGTGCGATCGGCAGGGCGGTGCGATTGCATGGGCAACGGCCGGTCTGGCAGGCGATGCAGCGGGCGGGGATGCGCAGCGAAGTGTCGTGGGATCATAGCGCGGCGCGCTATGCGGCGCTGTACCGGGCGTTGCTGGCGGAGGTGGCGTGAGCGGGGGCGGATGTGCGCCGGTCACCGGCGCCACCGCCACCCGCTTTTCGATCTGGGCGCCGGAGGCCGAACAGCTATGGCTGTGCCTGTTCGATGACGCGGATCGGGAGCGGCGCGTGCCGATGCTGCGCGACGTCGATGGCGTGTGGCATGTCGAGCTGTCCGGTGTCGGGGCGGGCGCGCGGTACGGCGTGCGCGCGGATGGCCCTTATGATCCGGCGGCGGGGCTGTGGTTCGATCCCGACAAGCTGCTGCTCGATCCCTATGCTCCGGCAGTCGACCGGGCCTTCGTCTATGACCCGGCGCTGACGGCCAAGCGGGGGGAGGGCGAGGACACGGCGCTGCTTTGCCCGAAGGGGGTGGTGGTTGCGCCGTCGATGCCTGTCCCCGCCAGGCCGCCGCATTTTGCGCCGGGCGGCCTGATCTACGAACTGCATGTGCGCGGCTTTACGATGCTGCATCCCGATGTGCCGGAGGCGCTGCGCGGGACCGTCGCCGCGCTGGCCCATCCGGCGATCATCGCGCATTTGAAGCAGTTGCATGTGTCCGCCGTGGAGCTGATGCCGATCAACGCCTGGATCGACGAGCGGCATCTGGGGCCGATCGGCCTGACCAACTATTGGGGCTATAATCCGGTCAGCTGGTTTGCGATCGACCCGCGTCTTGCGCCGGGCGGCATGGCGGAACTGCGCGCCACGGTTGCGGCTTTGCAGGACGCAGGGATCGGCGTGATCCTGGACATGGTCTATAATCATAATGGCGAGAGCGACATGCGGGGACCGACGCTGTCGCTGCGTGGCCTCAATGCCCGCGACTATTTCCGCCATGCCAAGAGTGGGGAACTGATCAACGATACCGGGACCGGCAACAGCATCGCGTGCAATCAGCCGATGGTGCGCCGCCTGATCCTGGATTCACTCCGCCATTTCGTGACGCAGGCGGGGGTGGATGGCTTCCGTTTCGATCTGGGGCCAGCGCTGGGGCGGATGACGGACGGGTTCGATCCCCATGCGCCGTTGCTGGAGGAGATGCGGGCCGACCCGGTGCTGGCCGACCGGGTGATGATCGCGGAGCCATGGGATATTGGACCGGGCGGTTATCAACTGGGCCGGTTCGGGCAGGGGTGGCTGGAGTGGAACGACCGCTATCGCGACGACATGCGGCGCTTCTGGCGGGGGGACGCCGGGATGCTGGGTGGATTTGCCACGCGCCTGACGGGATCGTCCGACATATTCGGCGGGGATGCTACCCGGACCGTCAATTTTCTGGCCGCCCATGATGGTTTCACGCTGGCGGACCTCACCGCCTATGAGCAGCGGCATAATCACGCCAATGGCGAGGAGAATCGCGATGGCCATGGCGAAAATCTGAGCTGGAACAATGGCGTCGAGGGGGTGAGCGACGATCCCGTCATCATGGCTGCCCGGCGGCGCGACGTGATGGCGCTGCTCTCCACCCTCTTCTGTTCGCGTGGCGCGATCATGCTGAGCGCGGGCGATGAATTTGGCCGCAGCCAGCAGGGCAATAATAATGCCTATGCGCAGGATAATGCGATTGGCTGGATCGACTGGACCGGGCGTGACCGGGAGATTGAAGCCCACGCCTTCACCCTGGCAGCGCTGCGGGCACGATGTCCTGATTTTAAGGATATTGCCATGCTGCGTGAGGAGGATGTGGCATGGGCCGACGAAAGCGGCCGCGCCATGGACGTTGCCCAATGGGAGCAGCCGGAGCGAAGCTGCGTTGCGCTGCATTTCCTGCGATCGGGATGGACATTGTGCGTGAATGGCAGCGCAGCGCCCTGCGAATTTCACCTGGGCGATGATCGTTGCGTAACTGTTGCCAGCCGAAGCCTGTTGTTGCTCGATCCATTACCCCGCTAAGGGGCGTGAGTCTCCCGACGGTCGGGATTGGAACGAGCAAGAGAAAGTTGACCTGATGCCGGAAGAACAGCCCCCCATATTTCGAGGCTATCGGCGCGGAAAGATCAGGGGGGCCATGCCGGGTTCGGCCTATCCAGCGATGATCGACACGCTGCGCGATTTTCTGGACGATCTCGCCGCTGCCAAGCTTGATGAAACGACGATCGAGGCGCTGGCAGCGGAGCTGCAGCAATGGCGCGGGCGACTGGCACCGTTGAAGGCGAGCGAGGAACATCGGATGTTCGGGCGGGTCGACAATGTGCCGGGCCATGGTCAGGTCATGTGTCCCGCCATCGACATCGAAGAGCTGGATGAGACGTCTGTTCGGGCGCAGGTGACCTTTGGCGACTATTTTCTGGGGGGCAATGCGGCCGCTCATGGCGGCGCGGTGTCGCTCATGTTCGACGAACTGCTGGGCATGTCGGCCAATGCTGGTCCGGGTGGCGTGGCGCGCACTGCCTATCTGCACATCAATTATCGCGCGATCACACCCATGAACCGGCCATTGACGGTGACCGCGACCGTTTATGCAATCGAAGGCAGAAAGCGGTTCGTACGCGGGGAGTTGAAGGATGGCGAGCGGCTGTGCGCCGATGCCGACGGGCTGTTTCTGGAACTGCTGCCCGGCCAGCAATGATGTGGTGAGTCCAGCTGGGTTCGAACCAGCGACCTACTGATTAAAAGTCAGTTGCTCTACCGACTGAGCTATGGACCCCAACTGCTTAGGTGCGGACGCCCTAGAGGGGGCGGCGGGGATGGTCAACCTCTTGTGGCATGCTTTGGCTGGCTTTTTGCAGGCGGGTGCGGAGGTGACGGACGTTGAGCCCTGAGCGGGGATCGCGCCAGGTGGGGGCGATGCTGTAGAGCGGGGTCAAAACGAAATCGCGCGCGGCAAAGGCGGGATGGGGGATCGTCAGTGCAGGGCTGTCCCATGCGCCGCCCGACCACAGGATGATGTCGATGTCGATGCTGCGCGCGCCCCAGCGGCGGTAGCGGCGCCGGCCCAGCGCCTGTTCGATCGACTGGAGCCATGCCAGCATGGCGGGCGGGGCAAGCGGGCTTTGGACCAGCAGCGCGGCGTTGGCGTAGCGGCGGCGGGACGGACCGATGGGCGGCGTTTCGATCGTCGGCGAAATTGCGATCACCCGGCCGTGCTGCGCGATTCGCGCAGTCGCTTCGACCAATAGCCTGCGCGGCGTCAGGCGAGCGGACAGGGCGCGGTTCGATCCCAGCGCCAGGGCATAGAGATGGAGGATCGCGGTCGCCATGGGCTGCGCTTACAACTGTGGCGCGCGCGCGCAAGCGGCGCGTTCAGGATTGTGCGGGTGGCGCTTTGCCATGTTTCGCTGATGCCTTCATTTCTTCATAGACAACGTCGCGCGCATCGGGCTCCAGCGCTTCCAGATATTTGATCGCGGCCTTGTAGGTCAGGAAATCCTTGCCATCGGCGATGATCGGCACGGTGCGGCCATTATAGATTCGCCTGAGCAGGCGTCGTTGCGTCCTGCCGATCGGCGACGCGCTTTCGGTGTCGGTCATGGTCTGTGGTGGAACCTTGTGCATGAAAAAGGGCGGCTCCTTGCGGGGCCGCCCTTTTGTAAAGCCTTGGGTGAAAGCCGATCAGCGCGAATAGAATTCGACGACCAGATTGGGTTCCATCTTCACCGGATAGGGCACTTCGTCCAGCGTGGGAACGCGGACATAGGTGACCTTGGCAGCGCCATCGGGCGAGACATAGTCGGGGATGTCGCGTTCGGCCAGAGCCTGCGCTTCCATCACCAGCGCCATTTCCTGCGCCTTCTTGCCCAGGGTGATTTCGTCGCCCGGCTTTACCAGACGCGAGGCAATGTTGCACTTCACGCCGTTCACATAGATGTGGCCGTGCGAAACGATCTGGCGCGACGCGAAGATGGTCGGCGCGAACTTGGCGCGATAGACGACGGCGTCCAGGCGGCGTTCGAGCAGACCGATGAGGTTCTGGCCGGTATCGCCCTTCATGCGGCTGGCTTCGAAATAGTTCTTCTTGAACTGCTTTTCGGTGATGTCGCCGTAATAGCCCTTCAGCTTCTGCTTGGCGCGCAGCTGGATGCCATAGTCGGACACCTTGCCCTTGCGGCGCTGGCCGTGCTGACCGGGACCATATTCGCGCTTGTTGACAGGCGATTTGGGACGGCCCCAGATATTCTCGCCCATGCGACGGTCGAGTTTATACTTGGCGCTTGTGCGCTTCGTCATAGATAATTCCTTACAAATGCTAACAACTAAGCCCGCCCTGAAAGGGTGAGCATCATTCCCGGTATCGCCTACGTCCGTTTTGCGTTTGCACGCTCAGGGGCAGGGCCGCCGCTTCACCGGGATGCGAGGCCAATTGCGAAGGCGCGCCTATGGCCACAAGGGGGCGGCATGTCAACCCTCGACAGGGGCGCAGGCTGCGCCTAATTGGCGGGGCATGAACCCTGATGACTATAGCAGCATGGCAGAGGTGCGGGCGGGCGTCGATGTGATTGACCGCGATCTGGTAGCGTTGCTGGCCCAACGCTTTGCCCATATGCGCGCCGCCGCCCGGATCAAGCCGGATCGCGGCGCCGTGCGGGACGAGGCGCGCAAGCGTCAGGTGATCGATCAGGCCTGCGCGCAGGCGGCGCAACTGGGCGTGCCGGTGGCAATCGTCGCCGATCTTTGGGAGCAGCTGGTCGAAGCGTCGATTGCCTATGAAATGGCCGAATTCGACCGGACGCGGGGATAGAATCCCGATCCGTTCGCAGGAGGGGGTGTCAGACCCTTAGCGTTCGCGCGGGCGATTGAGGTGGGACAGGACGCCACGCAGCGTCCGCACCTCCAGATGGTTCCAACCCGGCTTGGTCAGCAGGTTGCGCAACGTCAGCTTGGTTGCGGGCGCGCGATCGGGCGGGAAGAAATAGCCGACCTTTTCCAGCAGCGTGTTGAGCTGCTCGATCATCCCTTCCAACTCCACCTGCGGCGCGGGTTCGCCAAGGTCGGTGACGGTCGGTTGCGACAGATCGGCCTGTTTCGACCATTCATAGGCGCAGAGGATAACCGCCTGGGCAAGGTTCAGGGAACCGAATTCCGGGTTGATCGGCACGGTCAATATCTTGCGGGCAAGCGCCACATCCTCGGTTTCCAGACCGGATCGCTCCGGCCCGAAAATATAGGCGCAGCGGCCCTGAGCGGCGTGGATTTCGCGGGCGGCTTCCTCTGGCGTGACGACCGGCTTGGTCACGCCACGCTTGCGAACGGTGGTCGCATAGACATGGGCGCAATCGGACACGGCGTCGGCAAGAGTTTCAAAGACCTGCGCCTGATCGAGAATGAAGTCTGCGCCCGCGGCTGAAGGGCCGGCATCCGGATTGGGCCAGCCATCGCGCGGCGCGACCAGCCGCATTTCGGTAAGACCGAAATTGAGCATGGCGCGCGCAGCCTTGCCGATATTTTCGCCAAGCTGGGGGCGGACCAGGACGATGACGGGGGGGGTGGTGACGGGGGGAGGGGACATGACGGGTTCCGATTGGTCAGAAGGATCAGTCTTATCCTCCGTTCGCCCTGAGCGAAGTCGAAGGGTGTCACTGAGCGAAGGCGAAGTGCGGGAAACAGAAGCCTTCTTCAACGAATCCCAATTTTCCGCGATCAAGGCTTCCTTTTTCTTGCGAGACCAGCCCTTTATTTGCAATTCACTGGCAAGCGCTTCTGCGCGGGTTCCAAACTCGGCACACCAGACAAGTTCAACAGGGCGACGGTCGAATGTGTAACCTTTGATGGCGCCTGACTGGTGCTGGGCAATCCGGGTCTCAAAACTGTCTGTGTGGCCAGTATAATAAGAACCGTCTGAACAGCGCAGCATATAGGCGTGAAAAGTCATTGCCTATCAGAACCTCGCTGCGCTCGGTCGAGCCCTTCGACTTCGCTCAGGGCGAACGGGTGAGGGGTTGCGCGTCTCATACTCACCCCCCCACTTCCTTCACCGTGCTCGCAAATTCCTCGAAATCCTTGGCGTCGGTGAAGTCCTTATAGACGCTGGCGAAGCGGATATAGGCGACGCTGTCGAGGCGTTTGAGGCCTTCCATCACCAGTTCGCCGATCGTGCGGGCAGAGACTTCGCTGTCACCGCTGGTTTCGAGCTGGCGCTGGATGCCTGAGATGAGTTTTTCGATCCGGCTGGGGTCGATCGGGCGCTTGCGGCAGGCGATGCCGATCGAACGGGTCAGCTTGTCGCGCTCAAAGGCTTCCTTGCGGCCCTCGCTCTTGACTACCCAGATGTCGCGCAACTGGATGCGTTCGAAGGTGGTGAAGCGCGCGCCGCAGGCTTCGCACTGGCGGCGACGGCGGATGGCATTGCCATCTTCCGTCGGCCGACTGTCCTTCACCTGACTGTCCTCATGGGCGCAAAAGGGGCAGCGCATTCACATTCTCCCACAAGTTCCCCCTCTCGCTTGCGGGAGGGGGCCAGAGGGTGGGCCTGTCCTAACGCTGCCTAAGCCGGACAGTCCCCACCCCAACCCCTCCCCTGAAGGAGAGGGGCTTCACGTTGCTCAATAAATCGGGAAGCGGCTTGTCAGGGCCAGCACCTTGTCGCGCACATGGGCTTCGGCCTGGCCGTCGCCTTCGTCGCCGTTGCGCTTGAGACCTTCGACGACCTGCGCGATCAGTTCGCCGATCTCGCGGAATTCCGCTTCACCAAAACCGCGGGTGGTGCCGGCGGGGGTGCCAAGGCGGACGCCCGACGTCACGAACGGGCTGGCGGTGTCGAACGGCACGTTATTCTTGTTGCAGGTGATGAAAGCGCGGTCGAGCGCCTTTTCAGCGGCCTTGCCGGTGGTGTTCTTGGCGCGCAGATCGACCAGCATCAGATGATTGTCGGTGCCGCCCGATACGATCGACAGGCCAGCATCGGCCAGCGTGGCGGCCAGCGTCCGCGCATTGGCGACGATCTGGTGGGCATAGGCCTTGAATTCAGGGCTGAGCGCTTCCTTGAATGCGACCGCCTTGGCCGCGATGATGTGCATCAGCGGGCCGCCCTGCATGCCGGGGAAGATGGCGCTGTTGATCTTCTTGGCGATCGCTTCGTCATTGCACAGGACAATGCCGGAGCGCGGGCCACGCAGCGACTTGTGGGTCGTGGTGGTGGTGACATGGGCATGAGGGACGGGCGAGGGATGCGCGCCGCCCGCGACCAGGCCGGAGAAATGCGACATGTCGGCGAGCAGATAGGCGCCCACTTCGTCGGCAATCTCGCGGAAGCGCGGGAAATCCCATACGCGCGAATAGGCCGTGCCGCCGCAGATGATGAGCTTTGGCTTGCACTCGCGCGCGATGCGGGCGACTTCGTCCATATCGATCAGATGATCGTCGGCGCGCACGCCATAGGGAACCGGGTTGAACCATTTGCCGCTCATATTCACCGGCGACCCATGGGTCAGGTGGCCACCCGACGACAGGTCGAGACCCATGAAGGTATCGCCCGGCTGGAGCAGCGCCAGGAACACGGCCTGATTCATCTGGCTGCCGCTATTGGGCTGCACATTGGCGAAATTGGCGCCGAACAATTGCTTGGCGCGCTCGATCGCCAGCGTTTCGACCACATCGGCATATTCGCAGCCGCCATAATAGCGCTTGCCTGGATAGCCTTCGGCATATTTGTTGGTGAAGATGGAGCCAGCGGCTTCCAGCACCGCCTTCGACACGATGTTTTCCGACGCGATCAGCTCGATCTTGTCCTGCTGACGCTTCAACTCATTGCCGATCGCGCCGAAGATTTCCGGGTCCGCGCTGGCAAGGCTTTCGCTGAAAAAGCCGTCCTGGCGGATGGCGGGGGCGAGGGTGTCGATGCTCATCGAAAATTCCTTTCAGAGCGCGGGTCAGATTGCGGGTTGGGACAGTTTTTCGACGCGGCCGGTGTGGCGGCCTCCGCCAAATTCGGTGGTGAGGAAAGCGGTGACGCAGGCCTTGGCCATGTCCACGCCGGTCAGGCGCGCGCCCATGGCGAGGACATTGGCGTCATTATGTTCGCGGCTCAGTGCGGCGGACAGCGGTTCGCCGACCAGCGCGGCGCGGCAGGCCGGGTTGCGATTGACCGCGATCGAGATGCCGATGCCGGAGCCGCAGAGCGCAATGCCGCGTTCGGCGTCGCCAGACGCTATGGCTGTCGCCAGTTTGTAACCATAATCGGGATAATCGACCCGGTCGGCAGTGGCCGGACCCAGATCGGCGACATCATGCCCTTCATCACGCAGCCATTGGGCTAGTTCCGCTTTCAGATCGACGGCGGCATGATCGGATGCGATGGCGATTTTCATATGGAATGTGTCCCTTCACCACGGGGGTGATTCGTTCCCGCGCCTCATAGGGGGTGAGGGCGGCAATTGCCACCTTGGACCGCCGCGCTTATGGGAAGGGCCATGACAGGCACGATTTTATCCATATTGATGCTGGCCGGGCTGCTGCTGACAGGCGGCGGGCTGTATGTGATGGTCAAGCTGCGCGATCGCAAGCGCGGCGCGCTGATGATCGTCGCGGGGCTGGTTATGTTCGGCAATGTGGCGATCACGGCGATTCCCGGGCCGGACCTGCCGGGGCTGGAGCAGCGCTGAGCCATACGGGCAAGGCCGAGCAAGGGGCAAACGGCCCGTGTTAACACCGTTCGGGCTGAGCGAAGTCGAAGCCCTGCATTGAGCGAAGCGAAGTGGCTTCGACTGCGCTCAGCCAAGCCCTTCGACTTCGCTCAGGGCGAACGGGCATAGGGAGGGGAAGCCCCTTGCCTCCCACTATCCTCAGCGGATCGGCGAATCCGGGGACAGGCGCATGTCGAGATAATTGTCGACCGACTTCATCAGCTGGTCGAGTTCATGTTCGAAGAAATGGTTCGCGCCACGGATTTCGTCGTGGTGGATGGTGATGCCCTTTTGCGTGCGCAGCTTGTCGACCAGCTTTTGCACGGCGCTGGCGGTCACGACTTCGTCCGAGGTTCCCTGCACGATGATGCCCGATGAGGGGCAGGGGGCGAGGAAGGAGAAGTCATACATGTTGGCGGGGGGCGCAACCGAGATGAAGCCGCGAATTTCCGGGCGGCGCATCAGCAGTTGCATCCCGATCCATGCGCCAAAGGAGAAGCCCGCGATCCAGGTGGTCTGCGCTTCGGGATGGAAGCTCTGCACCCAGTCGAGTGCCGCTGCGGCGTCGGACAGTTCGCCAATGCCGTTGTCGAACGTCCCCTGGCTGCGGCCCACGCCGCGGAAGTTGAAGCGCAGCACGGCGAAGCCGCGCTTTACGAACGTCTTGTAGAGCGCCTGGGTGATGCGGTCGTTCATCGTGCCGCCGCCCTGAGGGTGCGGATGCAGGATCATGGCGACCGGCGCACGCGGGCGGGGCGGGGGGCTGAAGCGGCCTTCGAGACGACCTTCGGGTCCGGTAAAGATTACGTCGGGCATGGTACCTGTTATCGTTATGGCCACCGAACACCATTGTCAGGCCGGCGGTCGGTGGCAAAAGGACGCGCGCCACGCCATAAGCTGGCGCTGCGCGGCAGACCGCCTATATAGAAGCCGCCGCCATTTCCGCAATCAATGAGTAGCATCGCATCGTGGCTGCCCAACGCCTCTATCTTGACCATGCCGCGACCACGCCGATGTTGCCCGCCGCCAAGGCGGCGATGGTGGATGCGATGGACCGCTGGGCCAACCCGTCCAGCCCCCATGCCGACGGACGCGCGGCGCGCGCGACGCTGGAAACGGCGCGCGCGCGGATCGCCGGGGCGCTGGGATGGCGGGGGCATGTGATCTTTACGTCCGGGGCCAGCGAGGCGATTGCGATTGGGCTGACGCGGGCAAAGGCGGCGCGGGTGATGACGTCGCCGGTCGAGCATGATTCGGTATTGCGGGTGACGCCGGGCGCGGAGCGGCTGGTTGTGGACGCGGACGGGTGCGTTTGTAGGTTTCGTCATTCTCCCGAAGGCGGGGATGACGGGGTTATTGTCGCCATCCAGCACGTCAATAATGAAACCGGGGTGATACAGCCGCTCGAAGCGCTGGACCGTGACGGCGCGTTATTGTTTGCCGATTGCGCCCAGAGTGCTGGAAAATTGCCAATGCCGAATGCGGACATGATCGCGATCAGCGCGCATAAATTTGGCGGACCGCCGGGTATCGGCGCCTTGCTGGTGCGTGATCTGGGGCTGCTGCACGCCGGGGGCGGGCAGGAGCAGGGCTATCGGGCGGGGACGGAGAATTTGCCTGCCATATTGGCGATGGCAGCCGCCTTGGAGGCGCGCACGGACTGGTTGCCCGATGCGAAGCGGCTGCGCGCACGGCTGGACGCGGGTGTCGAGGCCGCGGGCGGGCAGGTGGTCGCGCGCGCCGCGCCGCGCATTCCCGCCATAGCCAGTTACCGCATGCCGGGCCTGTCGGCGCGGGCGCAACTGATACAGTTCGATCTGGCGGGCATATCGGTGTCGGCGGGCAGCGCCTGCTCGTCCGGGTCGCTCAAGACCAGCCATGTGTTGCACGCCATGGGCTGGGACGAGGCGGCGGCGGGCGAGGTAGTGCGGGTCAGCTTCGGGCCGCAAACGGATGAGGCCGATGTCGATCGGTTTCTGGGGCAATGGACCGCCATGGCGGCGCGGGCAGGCCGATGATCTATCTGGATTATCAGGCGACGACGCCGCTGGCCCCCGAAGCGTTCGAGGCGATGGTGCCGTTGCTGCGTGACCAGTTCGCCAATCCGCACAGCGCGCACCGGCTGGGCCGGGCGGCGGCGGCGCAGGTAGAGGTGGCGCGGGAGGAGATAGGTCGATTGCTGCCGGGCGGCGGACGGCTGATCTTCACGTCCGGGGCGACCGAGGCGCTCAATATCGCGATACAGGGTGCGCCAGCGGGTGACATTGTGACGATCGCGACGGAACATGCGGCCGTGCTGGATACGGTGGAGGCACTGGGCAGGGCGGGGCGGACGGTCACTATTTTGCCGGTTGGGCGCGATGGGTTGGTGGATATGGATGCCGCCGCGCAGGCGATCGGGCCGGGTGTCGCGCTGGTGGCGGCGATGCTGGTGAATAACGAGATTGGCGTGATCCAGCCGGTCGCGGCGCTCGCCGACCTTGCGCATGAGGCAGGCGCGCTGTTCCTGTGCGATGCGGTGCAGGGCTATGGCCGGGTGCCTATCCCCGACACATGCGACATGGTGGCGATCAGCGCGCACAAGATTCATGGTCCCAAGGGAGTGGGCGCATTGTGGCTGCGCGACGGGGTGAAGCCCGTCCCACTGATCCATGGCGGCGGGCAGGAGGGCGGATTGCGGTCCGGTACGCTGTCGCCTGCGCTGTGTGCGGGGTTTGGGGTGGCGGCGCGGTTGATGCGGGAGCGGGCGGAGGCGGACCGGGCGCATGTCGAAGCGCTTGCCGCTCTGGCGCGCGGGCTGTTTACCGACTGGACGCTCAATGGCAGCGCGGACGCGCGCTATCCCGGCAATCTCAACCTGCGCAGGGACGGGATCGACGGCGCGCGGTTGTTGTCATATTGCCGCAATGTTGCTTTTTCGTTGGGAAGCGCTTGCGCAAGCGGGTCCGGGCGTCCTAGCCATGTGCTGCGCGCGCTGGGCTTGACCGATGCACAGGCGCGTGGATCGGTGCGGATCGGCTTTGGCCGCTACACGACACCGGCCGAACTGGAGAGCGCTGCGGAAGCATTGAACATGGCGGCAGCCGCACAAGCGGCGCCGTGACAGGGAGCGTCGCATCAATGACCAGGATCATTTTCATCAGCGCCGATGGCGAGCGACGGCAGGAAGTCGATGCTCCGGCGGGGTCGATCCTGCTGGATGTAGCGCAGGCCGCGGGCCAGCCACTGGAGGGTACGTGCGAGGGGCAGATGGCGTGTTCCACCTGCCATGTCATCGTCGACGCGGCGGATTTTCCGCAACTCAGCCGGGCGAGCGAGGATGAGGAGGACATGCTGGACCTGGCGGCATCCGCCACGCGCACCAGCCGCCTGTCCTGCCAGATCGTGCTGCCGGAAGGGCTGGAAAGCCTGACCGTCCGTATCCCGTCCGAATCCTACAACATGCAGGGCATGTGAGCATCGTCATGGGCCGACCATTCCGCATCGCCGCGCTGGCCGCTCTTATGTGCATGGCCACAACCGCGCCCGCCGCGCCGAAGAAGGCCGCGCCAGAGCCAGTGCCAACAGGGCGGCTCGATTCGCTGCTGCCGCCGCCACCCCGCTATCTGGTGCCGCAATCGGCGCTGGCGTCGGTGCGCAATCCCCGGTCGATCGAAGAGGAAACGGGCGGGCGGCTCGGCATTGCGCTGGTCGACAGCAAGGGCGCCTTGATCCTGGGGTTCAACCGGGACGATCGCTTTGCGCTCTGTTCGACCTTCAAGGCGCCGCTGGCCGCTGCCGTGCTGATCGGCGCGGAAGGCGGGAAATTCGGGCTGGAGGGGGAAATCCCCTTCGGCAAGGACGACATACTTGATTATGCGCCGGTGGTGAAAAAGAACAGGAAACGCGGCCGGATGAGCATGGCCGAACTGGCGCAGGCGGCGGTCGAGGTGAGCGACAACAGCGCGGCGAACCTGCTGCTGCCGATGGTGGGCGGGCCGCAGGGGTTGACCGCCTTCATGCGCGCCCATGGCGACAGCGTGACCCGGCTGGACCGCAACGAACCGGCATTGAACGAAAATGCCCCGGACGATCCGCGCGACACCACCACCCCCGCCGCCATGGCGGAATTGATGGGGCGGTTGTTGTTCCGCGACATGAAGGGCGAGAGCGCAGATCGCTTGCGTGGCTGGCTCAACGCCAGCACCACTGGCGACAACAGGATCAAGGCGGGGCTGCCCGAAGGCTGGACGTCGGGCAGCAAGACCGGATCGTGCGGCACCGCCTATAATGACGTGGCGCTGGTGAAGGCGCCGTCGGGCGAGGAATATATCCTTGCCATCTATCTCGATCGACCGACCGTGGATGCCAAGGCGGCGGAGGCCGCGATCGCGCAGGCGGCGCAGGCCGCGCTCGATTTTCTGGCCAAGGCGCAGAAGAGCGGGCTGGATTGACCACAGTCCGTTCGCTTCGAGCGAAGTCGAGAAGCCGTTGCGCTGTTGTGTCTCGACTTCGCTTGACACGAACGGACATGGTGTGTGGCCCCTTGCCATCCCCATCCTTCTTCGCCATATGCCGCGCCGGGAGTCGGGCGGACGAGGTCGTCGCCAACCTGGTCAGGTCCTGACGGAAGCAGCCACAGTGATTTTGCCGCGGGTCGTTCCGGCTCCCACCTTCCAGCCATCATCCAGCTTCGACAATAGCCATCCGAACGGCTAGACAAGCCCCATGTCCGATTCCCCCCAGCCCTATCGCGTCCTTGCGCGCAAATATCGGCCGCGCAATTTTCGCGAGTTGATCGGCCAGGACGCGATGGTCCAGACGCTGGGCAATGCGATCAGGCGGGGACGGCTGGCCCATGCCTTTCTGATGACCGGGGTGCGCGGGGTCGGCAAGACATCGACCGCGCGGCTGATCGCCAAGGCCCTGAACTGCATTGGCGAGGACGGGCAGGGCGGGCCGACGATCGACCCGTGCGGCGTGTGCGAGCCGTGCCGCGCGATTGCCGAGGGGCGGCATATCGACGTGGTCGAGATGGATGCAGCCAGCCATACCGGCGTCGACGATGTGCGCGAGATCATCGAGGCGGTGCGCTATGCCGCCGTATCGGCGCGCTACAAGATCTACATCATCGACGAAGTGCACATGCTCTCCAAAAATGCGTTCAACGCGCTGTTGAAAACGCTGGAGGAGCCGCCTGCCCATGTGAAATTCCTGTTCGCCACGACCGAGGTGAATAAGGTGCCGGTGACGGTGCTGTCGCGCTGCCAGCGGTTCGATCTGCGCCGGATTCCGGCTGAATTGCTGGCGGCGCATTTCGCGCATGTGGTGGAGGCTGAAGGCGTCGCGGCGGAGGCGGATGCGCTGTCGCTGATCGCGCAGGCGGCCGAAGGATCGGCCCGCGACGGGCTGTCGATACTCGACCAGGCGATTGCCCATGCCGAGATGGGCGAAGGCGAGCCGATGGTCACAGCGACCCAGGTGCGCGACATGCTGGGCCTGTCGGATCGCGGATCGGTGCGCCGGTTGCTGGGCCTGTTGCTGGAGGGCGACACCGCCGCCTTGCTGGGCGGGGTGCGCGATCAATATGCGCTGGGGGTGGAGCCGCTGGCGCTGATGCGCGGGCTGCTGGAACTGGTGCATGCCGTAACGCTGGTGAAGGCGGGGCGCGACATTGCCAGCCCCGGCCAGTCGGCTGAGGAGCGCGAGATGCTGGCCGACTGGGCGTCGCACCTCGGCTTCGCGCCCCTGCATCGCTTGTGGCAGTTGCTGCTGAAAGGCCATGACGAGGTGGCGGGCGCGATCCTGCCGATCGAAAGCTGCGAAATGGCGCTGTTGCGGGTGATGCACGCGGCGACCATGCCCGATCCGGGCGAACTGGCGCGGCTATTGCGCGAGGGCGGGCCTGTCGCAGCCGCGACGCCGGGCGCGGTTGCCGCCGCGCCATCGGCTGGCCCTGCCGCGAAGCTGCCTGCGACGTTCGAGGATTTGATCGAGGCGCTGTGGCAAAGGGGCAAGGGGCAACTGGCGCAGGAACTGCATGACTGCGTCGGGTTGGTCCGTTATGCGCCGCCTGAACTGGATTATCGCGCGACGCCGCAATTGCCGTCCGATTTCGCGGCGCGACTGACCCAGGCGTTGCGGGAGATGACGAGCATCGGCTGGCGCGTGGCGGCGAGCGATGCGGCGGCGCAACCGACCTTGCTGGAACGGGAGGAAGCGGCCAAGGCCGACGCCCGCGCCGAAATTCTGGAAATTCCGGTGGTCAAGGCGGCAATGGCCGCTTTCCCCGATGCTGCGCTGGTCGAAACCGATCAGCCGGAACAATGGAGTGCATGAGGCATGAAGGATCTGAACGAAATATTGGGCATGGCCACCCGCGTGCAGGAGGAATTGCAGCGCGCGCAGGATAATCTGGACAAGCTGGAAGTCGAAGGCGCGGCCGGTGGCGGGCTGGTCAAGGTCCGGGCGTCGGCCAAGGGCCGGATCATCGGCGTTTCGATCGACGACACGCTGCTCGCGCCGTCCGAAAAGCAGATATTGGAGGATCTGATCACCGCTGCGTTCAACGATGCGCGCAAGAAAGCGGATGAAGTCAGCAATGCCGAGATGGGCAAGATGACGTCCGGCCTGCCTTTGCCCCCCGGCTTCAAGCTGCCTTTCTGATGGAATCAGGGGCCTGTCTGCCCTGCCGAATTCCGATAACCATCGGTTCATCGTTGCGGCATTATGACATGTGACGATTGATTGGTGCGACGGTCATCCCCATAAAGGCGGTGAACCGTAGGACAGGGCCGCTTCTTTTGGCCCCGGAGAGTGAATGACCGTGCAATATCCCCTTCTGCCGCTGCGTGACATTGTCGTTTTTCCGCAGATGATCGTCCCGCTCTTCGTGGGTCGCGACAAGAGCGTTGCCGCGCTGGAAGCGGCGATGGAAGGCTCCAAGGAAATCTTCCTGGTGTCGCAGCTTGACCCGGCAGAGGATGATCCGGGCCGCGATTCCCTCTATGACACTGGCGTCGTCGCCATGGTGCTGCAACTGCTCAAGCTGCCTGACGGCACCGTTCGCGTGCTGGTGGAGGGCAAGCATCGCGCCCGGTTGCAGACGATGGAGAGCAAGGACGGCTATCTGGTTTCAGATGTCGAGACGATAGAGGATATCGAGGCCGAGGGACCGGAAGCGGCCGCGCTGATGCGCTCGGTTGCCGAACAGTTTGAAAATTACGCCAAGCTCAACAAGAAGCTGCCTGCCGAAACGCCGGTGCAGTTGCGCGAGATTGAGGATGCCGGGCGGTTGGCGGACGCGATTTCCGCCAACATCAACGTCAAGGTGTCCGACAAGCAGTCGTTGCTGGTGGAGGCCGATCCGGTCAAGCGGCTGGAGATGGTATTTGCCTTCATGGAAGGCGAACTGGGCGTCCTGCAGGTCGAAAAGAAGATACGTGGCCGCGTGAAGCGCCAGATGGAAAAGACCCAGCGCGAATATTATCTCAACGAGCAGTTGAAGGCGATCCAGCGCGAACTGGGCAATGGCGATGGTGAGGAAGGCGACGAGCTTGCCGAACTGACCGAGAAGATCGCCAAGACCAAGCTGAGCAAGGAAGCCCGCGCCAAGGCGACGGCGGAGCTGAAAAAGCTGAAGGGCATGCAGCCCATGTCGGCCGAAGCCACGGTCGTGCGCAACTATCTGGACGTGCTGCTGGGCCTGCCCTGGGGCAAGAAGGGCAAGGTCAAGAATGACCTGAAAAAGGCGCAGGATATCCTGGACCAGGATCATTTCGCGCTGGAGAAGGTCAAGGACCGGATCATCGAATATCTGGCCGTGCAGGCGCGCACCAACAAGCTGAAGGGGCCGATACTGTGCCTCGTCGGCCCGCCGGGCGTGGGCAAGACATCGCTTGGCCGTTCGATCGCCAAGGCGACAGGGCGCGAATTCGTGCGCCAGTCGCTGGGCGGCGTGCGCGACGAGGCGGAAATTCGCGGCCACCGCCGCACCTATATCGGATCGCTGCCGGGCAAGATCGTGACCAACCTGAAAAAGGCCGGTACGATGAACCCGCTGTTCCTGCTCGACGAGATCGACAAGCTGGGCCAGGATTTCCGGGGTGATCCCGCGTCGGCGCTGCTGGAAGTGCTGGACCCTGAACAGAATAACAAGTTTCAGGACCATTATCTGGAGATCGACGTCGATCTTTCAGACATCATGTTCGTGACGACGGCCAACTCGCTGAATTTGCCGCAAGCTTTGCTCGACCGCATGGAGATCATCCGGCTGGAGGGCTATACCGAGGATGAGAAGGTCGAGATCGCGCAACGCCATCTGATCGCCAAGCAAATCGATGCCCATGGCCTGAAGGACGGCGAGTTCGTCGTGACAGAAGCGGCCGTGCGCGACCTCATTCGCTATTATACGCGCGAAGCGGGTGTCCGCACGCTGGAGCGCGAGATTGCGCGTCTCGCCCGCAAGGCGCTGCGCAAGATATTGGAGGGCGTCTACGAGAAGGTCGAAATTACGCCCGACAATCTGGCCGACTATGCCGGGGTGCGTAAGTTCCGCCACGGCGTGGGTGAGGACGAGCATCAGATCGGCGCGGTGACGGGTCTGGCCTGGACCGAGGTTGGCGGCGAATTGCTGACGATCGAGGCGGTGACCGTGCCGGGCAAGGGCATGATCAAGACCACCGGCAAGCTGGGCGAGGTGATGAACGAATCGGTCCAGGCGGCCTTCTCCTATGTACGCGCGCGGTCGCCCGGCTATGGGATCAAGCCCAGCCTGTTCAATCGCAAGGACATCCACATCCATCTGCCCGAAGGGGCGGTGCCCAAGGACGGGCCTTCGGCAGGTATCGGCATGGTCACCTGCATCGTGTCCACCCTGACCGGCATCCCGGTGCACAAGGACGTGGCGATGACCGGCGAGGTGACGTTGCGTGGCAGGGTGCTGCCGATCGGCGGCCTGAAGGAGAAGCTGCTGGCGGCGTTGCGCGGGGGCATCAAGACGGTGCTGATCCCGCAGGAAAACGAGAAAGACCTAGCGGAAATTCCGGCCAACATCCGTGACGGGCTGGAAATCGTGCCCGTGTCGCATGTCGATGAAGTGCTTTCGCGGGCGCTGGTTTCGGTGCCCGAAGCCATTGCCTGGACCGAAGAGGATGACCTTGCCGCGCAGCCAAGCAGCGGGTCGAGTCGGGATGGGGATGCTGCACTGCGGCATTGATGGGAGGGAAAAGCGGCGCATATCCGCCGGTTTCGATCGATTGTACGCCTGGGAGCGATAATTTGCATCGAAGCCGGTGACTTCGTCGCTTTCTCTTTGACAGGCGCTGGAAGCTGCGCCTTATTGCGCCGCCTACGCCGCGATTCCTATACAACCAAATAGCACAGGGGGTTCCCAAGGCATGAACAAGCAGGATCTTATCAGCGCTGTCGCGGACAGCAGCGGTCTCAGCAAAAGCGACGCCAGCAAGGCCGTCGAAGGTGTATTCGACGCCATCACCGGTGCGTTGAAGAAGGGCGACGAAGTGCGCCTGGTTGGTTTTGGCACATTTTCCGTTTCGCAGCGCAAGGCGTCGACCGGTCGCAACCCGCGCACCGGCGAGACGATGACGATCAAGGCTTCGGCCCAGCCCAAGTTGGC
>NZ_BARE01000014.1 GCF_000367345.1 Sphingobium xenophagum NBRC 107872 | reverse complement strand
AACTGCGCCTAGCCAGCAAGCTGGCAAGGCTTCGTATCCTTCTCCCCCGTGGGGAGAAGGTTTGTTTTTTTCAGGGCGGTCCCATCCGGGGCCGCCCATTTTTGTGTTTTCTAGCGGGAGAATGACATGACGGACGGCGTGACGGATGCTCTGGAGGGGAGCTTTGATGTGGTGCTTCAGGGGGAGCGGATTGCGGCTTTGGAGGCGGATTTGAGCGCGATGCGGGTGGCGATGCAGCGGCCTGCGCTCGATGGGGTGAAGGGCGGGGCGCCAGGAAATTTTGGTGATCCGGCCCGTAGCGCTTTTGTCGATCGCTATTTGCGGCAGGGGCAGGAAGCGGGCGTGGAGCTGAAGAGCTTTTCCGGGGCTTCGGGCGGGAGCGGGGGATATGCGGTGCCGCGCGAGATTGATCAGCTGATCGATGCGACGCTGAAAAGCATTTCACCCGTTCGCGCCATTGCCAACGTCGTGCGGACCGGGACGGCGGGCTATCGCAAGCTGGTGAGTGCGGGCGGGATCGTGTCGGGTTGGGCCAGCGAGACGGGGGCGCGGGGCGAGACGGGGACGCCAAGCTTCAATGAGATCGCGCCGCCATCGGGCGAACTGTTCGCCAATCCGGCGGCGAGCCAGGCGATGCTGGACGATGCGCAGTTCGATGTCGAAGGCTGGCTGGCGGGCGAGATTGCCCGTGAATTTGCCGTGGCGGAGGGTGCGGCCTTCATCACCGGCAATGGCACGAACAAGCCCAAGGGATTCCTGACCTATACCACGACCAATGAGGCGGACAGCGTGCGGGCGTTCGGATCGCTGCAATATGTCGCGTCGGGCGCGGCGGGGGCTTTTGCCGCGTCCAACCCGCAGGACAGGTTGATCGACCTGGTGCAGAGCCTGCGCGCGCCCTACCGGCAGGGGGCGAGCTTTGTCATGAACAGCGCGACGCTGAGCGCCATTCGCAAGATGAAAACCAGCGATGGCGCATTTTTGTGGCAGCCGTCGATGAGCGCTGGCCAGCCCGCGACGCTGCTGGGTTATCCGGTGGTCGAGGCCGAGGATATGCCGGACATCAGCGCGGGCAGCCTGTCGATCGCGTTCGGCAATTTCCAGGCGGGCTATGTGATTGCCGAGCGCAGCGACACCAGCATCCTGCGCGATCCGTTCAGCAACAAGCCGTTCGTGCATTTCTACGCGGTCAAGCGGATCGGCGGGGCCGTGGCGAATAGCGAGGCGATTAAATTGATGAAGTTTGCGGCGTCTTGACGGGCGAGGGGGCCGGCGTTGTGCCCCCTCATCCAGCTTCGCCTAACTGGCTGTGCCAGTAAGGCTGCGTATCCTTCTCCCCCCAGGGGAGAAGGTTTTGGGGGGAGGCGTTTGGCCTTCCCCCTTTTTGTTTGGGGGGAGCAAGCGGCGATGAGCCTGTATCTGAAGGATGCCGACAGCAGCATCGATCATGGGATCGACTGGTCCGCCCATCTGGCGGGGCAGAGCATCGTCGCCAGCCTGTGGAGCGTGGCGCCGGTCGAAGCGGGCGGATTGAGCGTGGAGGCTTCCGCGTTCGAGGGCTTGCGGACCAGCGTGCGGGTGAGCGGCGGGCTGATCGGGCGGCTCTATCGACTGACGAACCGGGTCACTTTGTCCGACGGGCAGGTGGATGCGCGGTCGGTGACATTTCGGGTGGAGGAATGCTGATGCTGGCGCAGGATGAGAGCGGGACGCTGGCGGCGTCGCTGGCCGAGCTGAAGGCCTATTTGCGGATCGAAACGAGTGGCGAGGATGGGGTGCTGGCCGGGTTGCTGCGCAGCGCGTCGGCGCTGTGCGAGCAATTTGTCGGGCAGTGGCTGATCGTGCGGGGCGCGCAGGAGATGGTGGCGGGCGATGGGAGCTGGCAGCGGCTGACGGCGCGGCCCGTGGTGGGAATCGAGAGCGTCGAGGCGGTGGAGGCGGATGGCATGGCGGTCGCCCTGCCGGTCGATGGCTATGCGATCGACATCGATGCGACCGGCGAGGGGTGGGTGCGATCGATGCGCGCGGGCGGCGGGCGGCGATTGCTGGTGCGCTATTCGGCGGGCATGGCGAGCGAGATGAACGGCCTGCCCGAAGCATTGCGGCAGGGGATCGTGCGGTTGGCGGCGGAGCATTTTTCCGCGCGCGGGACGGAAGGGGCCGCGCCCCCCGCCGTGGTGAGCGCGCTGTGGCGGCCATGGCGGCGGATGCGGTTGCGATGAGGGCGGCGCTGGCGCGGATGGTGGCGCAGCGGGCGGCGCGGCGACGGGCAGCGGTGGCGGCGGCGCTGGATGAGGCGGGGCTGGACGTCAGTATCTAGGGCGAACTGGTGCGGGCGTCCGGGCGCGGCCTGGTGGCACGCTGGTGGCGGGATATGGCGCTGCGGGAAGCGGGGAGGGGCGGACTATGAGCGCTGAAGTGGCGGTGCGCGCGGCGGTGATCGATGCGTTGCGGGCGGACACGCTGTTGATGGACGGGCTGAACGGCCTGTTCGACGGCGATCCGGTGCGGGCCAGCCAGCCCTATGGCGTGGTGGGCGAGTGCATCGGCGCGGACTGGGGCGGCAAGGATGTGGCGGGGCGCGAGTTGCGGCTGACGATCGGCCTGCATGACGGTGGCGAGACGCCGGCGCGGCTGGCGGGGATGATCGCGCGGATCGACCCGGTGCTGGCGGGCGTGGCGGTGCGCGAGGGGTGGCGGGTGGTCACGGCGCGGCTGGTGCGGTCACGGGTGGCGCGGGTTGCGCGGCAGGGCGCGGGCTGGTCGGCGGTGGTGGATTATCGGTTGCGGGCGGTGTGGGAGGGGTGAGAAGTTCACATCAACGGGTCCAAGCCCTGACGCGACAGGAATGGGTGCCGGCTTGGGGTCTTTTTAAGCTGCCATCTTCTGTCGAAATTCATCTAGAGCATTGTAAACGCCAGTTCCAAAATAATTCCCACCGATAAAAAACATTCTGACAGGATTATCAGTGCCAAAATCTAACGAGGAAATCATCGTAATACCTGGCCTTTGAAAATAAACTGCATGTTTTGGTATAAACTTGGTTTGGGCAGCGACTAAAACATTTAAATGATAAACGCTTACTCCTCTGCTAGATCCTATGAGTACAGGTCCGGTTTCTCCAGGAGAAGCGATTTGCAGAGCAAGCGAGCGTTCCGCAACGCTTAGCCAGACTGCATCGCCCATGGATAAATCTAACGTTAGCCCATGATTTACATATCCTTCGCCGATAGGCTGAGTCCTTATCGCATGGAACAGCATTCGGGTTTGTTGCCAAGCTTCATTTAGAGATTCACTTGGCGGCAGTATCGGCTCAAAGCAATTCCGGGCTTGAGCCGCCTGCGCCTGTTCCCAGTGGTCAATCCATGCAATGGCGTCCTCATCGCTGACCACATCCCCGCGACCGCGTAGATAATCGAAGAAATGGATTATGTCGCGGATGCCCACACTTCTCTTGGATAAGCGCAAAAAAACCGAATCCGATATTGTTGCACAGGCATAGAGCTTTTGTTTTCCAAATCGATGGTTGGATTCGCCGTACTTGACCTGTGTGTCATCTATCATTGAACCGCATTGGAAGCCGCCAACGATAGATATGCCAACGATGTAGTCTACATCGCCATAGCCTAGAGCGATTTTCGGCCCCTGAAGCACCTGCCCTTGCTGCCAATTTCGAATCCATTCATGCATCTGTGCATGGTTATGCCTGCGCTTTTTCTCGAAGTCGGATTTGCCAGAGGTCATGTACATGATGGCAACGCAGCGACCCGCCGCCCAAACAAGGTCAGCTGGTTCTTTTCCCATGCCGTAATGTGAAGGCTTGAAAACCGATTGAGAACCCAAGAGATTTAACGAAATCTCCCGAATGAATTTCTCTTGTATCGATTTATCGCTCACTGCTTTTGCGCTGACACAAGTTTGTAGACCATGCTCTCTGCCTCTTTGAGCGATGAATACTCTCGTAGGTGATCAGCATGCACGGCGTGACGCTGGCAAACTGCTGCTTCAGCCCGGCGCGTTGTAATCCTCATATTCCGCGGTGATCTTGTCGACATATTCCGAAATCTGGTCGTCGGCGTCGGCCTGCGCGGCTTTTTCGGACATGCCGTCAGCCTTGTCCGCCGCGACGATCGCGGTGCGGAAGGCGGTTTCCTTGGCGGCGCAGGTCTTTTTCATGTCGGTCTGAAAATCGCCCAGCGTCAGCTTCTTTTCCAGGCCCGGCTGAATCTGGGCCGACAGGCATTGCGAATAGGCCTTGCGACCCATGCCGACAGGATCGGCGGGGGCGGCGGCTGCGGTTGTGACCAGCAACATAAGCGGTGCGATGAAGATCATTGAGACTCTCCTTAACCAGCGTTTTGCACGCTTTATCGGAAGAAAGGATGCGCCATGGGCGTCGAAAAGGGAAGTGCGTTTCTGTTGAAGGTTGGTGATGGCAACATTCCGGCAACATATGCCACGGTTGCGGGGATGCGCACTACGCAATTGTCCGTGAATGGCGAGGCGGTGAACATCACGTCCAAGGATTCGGGCGGGTGGCGCGAATTGCTGTCGGGCGCGGGGGTGCGATCGGTCAGCGTGTCGGCGGCGGGGCTGTTCACCGGATCGGCGGCGGAGGTGGCAATCCGCAACCATGCGCTGTCCGGCACGATCGAGGATTATGAGCTGAGTTTCGAGAGCGGCGAGCGGATGCGCGGGCGCTTTCTGGTGACGCGGCTCGACTATGCCGGGGACTATAATGGCGAGCGCAATTATGCGCTGAGCCTGGAAAGCTCCGGCGCGGTGGTGTCGGAATGAGCGGGGCTAAGGCGGAGCGCCCAAATCCCGAACGGGGCGAGGCGGCGCTGGCGATTGGCGGCGACATGCTGGCGTTGCGGCCGAGTTTTGCGGCGCTGGTGGCGGCGGAGGCGGAACTGGGGCCGCTGTTCGCGCTGGTGGAGCGGGCGGCGGACGGCAAGCTGTCGCTGGGCGATCTGGTGGCATTGTTCTGGCATTGCCTGGTCGATCGCGACCGGATGGATCGCGATACGCTGGGCGAGGCGATCCTGGCGGTGGGACTGGCCAAGGTGACGCCGGTGCTCAAGGCGATTTTGCAGCAGATATTGGCGGGCAAATGACGCGCTTTGCGCAAGGCGCGGCGCGGCTCGCCGGGGTGGCCGGGTGGCTGCTGGGCTGGCGGCCCGATGAATTCTGGCGCGCGACGCCCGCTGAACTGGCGGCGGTGCTGGCGGCCGCGCGCGGGGACGAGGCGGTCGATGCGGGGGTGGATGGGCATGAGCTGAAGCGGTTGATGGGGGCGATGCCGGACTAGCAGCGCGGCGTGCTCTCGCCTGCGCGGGAGCACAGGCGAGAGGGCGGGACTGGGCTCCCGCCTGCGCGGGAGCACTGGGTTCAGGTGGCGGGGGCGATGCCGGATTGACCCAGTGCCGTTCGGCCCTTCGACTTCGCTCAGGGCGAACGGAAATTGAAAGGGAGTGACCCGGATGGACGAGGAAATCGAGACGCTGGTGGTGCGGGTTCGGGCCGATACGCAGGGGTTGAGCCGGGACGTGGAGGCGATGCGGGCGGGGATTGAGGGGCCGCTGGGCGACGGGGCGGAGCGGGCCGGGCGGCGGATCGAGCAAGGGCTGTTGCGCGCGGTGCGGACGGGCAAGTTCGGTTTTGAGGATTTGCGGCGGATCGCCCTGTCCGTGCTGGACGAGATTGCAGGCAGCGCGTTGCGCGGGGCGATGGGTGGCGCTGGTGGCGGCGCTGGCGGGCTCGTCAATCTGGGGGCGTCGCTGCTGACGTCGGCATTGGGGCTGCCGGGACGGGCGACGGGCGGGCCGGTGGCGCCGGGGCGGGCCTATATGGTCGGCGAGCGCGGGCCGGAAATGTTCGTGCCGACGAGCAGCGGGCAGGTGGTCGCGCATGGCGGTGGCGCGCGCGATGTGCGGGTGAGCATTGCGGTGAATGGTCGGGGGCAGGAGAGCGAGGCGCGGCTGCTGGCGCGAAGCGCGCGGCAGGTGGCGCGGGCGGTGAAGGGGGCGCTGGGCTGATGGGGAAGCTGGACTATTGGCTGGCGGATGCGCGGCGGGGGCAGGAGACGCGCTGGATGAAGCGCTTTGCGCCGAGCCACTGGACCGTCAATTTTCCGCGCCCGATGATGGCGAGCGTGGTCACGACCGGGGCGGATGCCTTGCGGGTGGATGCGACCTTTTACGGGTCGGGCGATCTGGCGGGGCTGATCTGGGAGGCGGTGGACGGGTGGAGCCATCCCCTGCTGGCCTATGAGACGGCGCGGGATTTCAGGGCATGCGTGCTGCGGTTCCGGTGGCGGAGCGGCGGCCTGCGCACGCTGGACGAGACGCATGGGCCGACGCTGACGATCGAGGGGCGGGATGCGGCGGGCAATCCGCGCGCCTGGTATGTGCGGCTGTGGAATTATGCGAACGGTGGGCCGGAAGACGCGGTTATCACGCTGGATTTCGCGGCGCTGGACGGCGGGTTCCTGTTGCCGGAGGAGGCCGATCCGGTGTGGGCGGGGGATGTGGACCGGATGTTCATATCGCTGGTGCCGCCCGATTATGATGCGGGGGACACGCCCTTTGCCAGCGGCGTCGAGGGCTGGGCCGAACTGTCCGACATGGCGTGCGATGGGGCGGGTTCCGTGCTGGCGACAGGTGACATCATGGTGCCGGACCATGGGCTGGCGATGGCGACCGGCTATGACGACTGTTTCAACCAGACGCCCGAACGTGTGGTCGCGGCGATCCATGCGCTGGGCTATCGCGGGGCGATCAACCATTATGTGGGCATGAGCCATTATTTCCGGCTCGAACGGCCCGATCCTTCCAGCGCGGAGGGGCTGTACGTCAGTCTGACCGGCGGGGCGCTGAACGCGCCCTGCGCGGCATGGCACCGGGATTTCGCGCGCCACGCGAAGGCGCTGGGCTTCGATGTCATCTGGTCGCTATCCTATGAACTGTTCGACGCGCATTGCTGGAACGACTGGAAGCAGCGGGCGGAAAATGGCGACCCGGCGCTGACTGGCTGGGTGCCGCCGTCGACTTTGCTGTCGCCCGCGCATGGCGGGGCGATGGGATATGTGCAGGCCGTCGCAAGCGCCTTTGTTTCCATTGGGTTGGAAGTCGGTTTGCCGATCCTGTTTCAGGTCGGTGAGCCATGGTGGTGGGTCGTGCCGGGCGACGGGCGAATATGCATTTATGACGATGCGGCGCGGGCGGCCTTTGGCGGCAGTCCGGTGTCGATTGCGAGCATCTGGGGTGCGCTGGACGAGGCGCAATGCGCTTTGCTGGATCAGGCGGGGGCGGTGCTGGCGGCGTCCACCGCGGCCTTATGCGCGGCGGTGAAGGCGGTCGCGCCGGGCGCGGTGACGCATTTGCTGGCCTATCTGCCGACGATTTTGGACCCGCGCGCGCCGCAGGCCAAGCGGGCGAACATGCCGCTGGGCTGGGCCTCGCCTGCCTTCGATGTGCTGCAACTGGAAGATTATGACTGGGTGACGGAGGAGCGGCCAGGGCTGACGGCGCGGGGCATAGAGCTGGCGACGGCGCGGCTGGGCTATCCGATCGAGGAGCAGCATTATTTTTCGGGCTTCGTGCTGTTGCCCGAACAAGCGGGCCAGTGGCGCGCGATTGCGGCGGCGGCGCAGGCATCGGTGGACCGGGGGACGGCGGCGACCTTCATCTGGGCGCTGCCCCAGGCGTGCCGCGATGGCTTTACCGCGTTCAGGATCAATGGAGAGGGTGCGATGCAAGCCTTTGACGATATTGTCTTTCCGCTGGGCATAGGGCGCGAGGCAAGCCTGTCGCCCGCCTTTTCGACGCAGATCGTCGAAAGCCCGTCGGGGCATGAACGGCGCAGCAGCGACTGGGCGGATGCGCGGCTGTCCTTCGACGCGGGACCGGGGGTGCGGTCCGAGGCGGACATAGCGACGCTGATCGGCTTTTTCCGGGCGCGCCGGGGCGCGGCGCGGGGGTTCCGGTTCAGCGATCCCTATGACGATCGCAGCGGCGCGCCGGGGCAGGCGCCGGGGCCGATCGACCAGAGGCTGGGCGTGGGGGACGGGGTGCAGGCCTCGTTCCAGCTGATGCGCTATTATGGCGCGGGCGAGGATGCGCAGGCGCGGATCATCACCCGGCCGGTCGCAGGGACGATCCGGGTCGCGGCCGATGGCGTGGAACTGACCAGCGGGTGGAGCCATGCGGGAATGGGGATCATCGCCTTTGACGACGCGCCTGCCGATGGCGTGCTGCTGACCGCTGGCTTTCGCTTCGACGTGCCGGTGCGCTTTGCCGAGGATCGGCTGGACATCAACCGCGCGACCTTTGCCGCCGGGGAAGCGCCGTCGGTGCCGCTGGTGGAGATACGCGAATGGGCATGATCGAGGCGCTGGAGCAGCCGCTGGTCACGCTGGCCTTTTGCTGGCGGATCGAGCGGCGGGACGGGGTGACGATCGGGCTGACGAGCCATGATCGCGATCTGCTGATCGGCGGGCTGACCTATCGCGCCGCGCCGGGGATGACGCCATCGGCGATCCGTAGCGGCATCGGGCTGGAGGGCGAGGATAGCGATCTGGCGGGGGCGCTTTCCAGCGATGCGATCAGCGAGGCGGATCTGATGGCGGGGCGCTGGGATGGCGCGGCGCTGGAAGTGTGGCTAACGCAATGGGGGGCTTTGGGCGAAGCGCCGGGCGACCTGTGGCTGTCGCTGGCGCGGGGCGAGATTGGCGCGGTGGCGCGCAAGGGGGCGGCGTTCAGCGCGGAACTGATCGGCGCGGCGGCGGTGCTGGGGGCGGCGGTCGCGCCATCGACATCACCCGATTGTCGCGCGACCCTGGGCGACCGGGCGTGCCGGGTGGACATGGCGGCGCGGCGGCGGGTGGTGAGCGTGTCGGGTGTGGACGGGGCGGTGGTCGCCGCGACCGGGCTGACGCCCGGCGACTATGCGTTCGGGACGTTGCGCTGGCTGGGCGGGACGAATGTCGGGCTGGTGCAGGCCGTGGCGGACAATGGGGCGGACGCGGTGACGCTGGCCGACCCGCCGGCCTTTGCGGTGGCGGCGGGGACATTGGCGCTGCTGACGGAGGGGTGCGACCGGCAGATGGCGACCTGCGCCGGGCGCTTTGGCAATGGCGTGAATTTCCGGGGCGAACCTTATCTGCCGGGGATGGATCTGCTGACCCGTTATCCCGGCGCATGAGCGCGGTCGAGCGGGCGCGGGCGCTGGTCGGCGTGCCGTTCCGCCTGCATGGGCGCAGCGAGAGCGGTCTGGATTGCGTCGGGCTGGTCGCGCTGGCGCTGGGGCGGAATGCGCCCTGCGCCTATGGTTTGCGCAGCGGCGATGCCGGGCGGGCCGCAGGCTGGCTGCGGGCGGCGGGATTGGTGCCGGTGGCGGGCGGCGCGCCGGGCGATGTTGCGCTGGTGCGGCCCGGTCCCCTGCAATTGCATCTGATGATCTGTGTGCCGGGCGGGTTCGTCCATGCCCATGCCGGGTTGCGCCGCGTGGTCGAGATGCCGGGGCCATCGCCCTGGCGGGTGATGGGTTGGTGGGCGTTGATATGAACGTGCGCCCGCCTGCGCGGGAGCAGGATGCGTTTTGGGAGATTGTTATGGCGACAGTGGTGCTGAGCGCGGTGGGCACGGTGATTGGCGGGCCGATCGGCGGGGCTGTCGGCGCGCTGATCGGCAATGCGATCGACCATGCGGTGCTGTTCAAGCCCAAGGGCCGGGAAGGGCCGCGCCTGAGCGAGTTACACGTGCAGACGTCGAGTTACGGGACACAGGTGCCGCGGCTGTTCGGCACGATGCGGGTGGCGGGAACGGTGATCTGGGCGACCGATCTGCGTGAAACGAAGAGCAAGAGCGGCGGCGGCAAGGGGCGGCCGAGCGTGACCAGCTACAGCTATTCGGCGAGTTTTGCGGTCGCCTTGTCAGCGCGGGCGATCGGGTCGATCGGGCGGATATGGGCCGATGGCAATTTGCTGCGCGGGGCGGCGGGGGATTTCAAGAGCGCGCTGTCGGCTTTCCGGGTGCATGACGGCGGGGCGGATCAGGCGGTCGATCCGCTGATCGCCGCGGCGCAAGGCGTGGCGGTGACTCCGGCCCATCGGGGCATGGCCTATGTGGTGTTCGAGGATCTGGCGCTGGAGGATTATGGCAATCGTATCCCGTCGCTGACGTTCGAGGTGGTAGCGGATGCGCAAGCCGTGGCGATCGAGGCGATCGCGGCGGTGGTGAGTGACGGGCGGATTGGCGGGGCCGGGCTGGCCAGTGTCGAGGGCTATGCCGCGAGCGGGGCGGACGTGCGCGAGGCTATCACGCCGCTGGTCGAGTCGCATGGGCTGGCGTTGCAGGGGTTGCAGCTGACGGCGGCCGGCGAGAGCGCGGGCGAGATCGGCGCGGCGGCTCTGGCGGCGCGGGTCAATGGACGGACGATCGACGCGGTGGAACATGCCGGCGGGGCGGCCGACGCTGTGCCGGTGGCATTGTCGCTGCGCCATTATGATGCGGCGCGCGATTATCAGGCAGGCGTGCAGCGCGTGACGCGGCCGGGGCCGGGGCGGGCCGAGCGCGGGATCGAGCTGCCCGCGGTGCTGGCGGCGGATGCGGCGCGGGAACTGGCGGGGGCGCGGCTGGCAAGTGGCTGGACCGGGCGGGCGACGATGGTGCTGCGCTGTGGCTGGGCCGCGCTGGGGCTGGAACCGGGCGAGGTGGTGCGGGTGAGCGATGCGCCGGGGCTGTGGCGGATCGAGGAGCGGGAATGGGAGGCGATGGCGGTGCGGCTGTCGCTGCGGCGGGTGCCGGGGGCTGGCGGGGTGATGCCGGGCGGCGCTTCGTCCGGCGCGATCGTGCGGCAGGTGGACGCGCCCCATGGCGTCACAAGCCTGATGCTGGCCGACCTGCCGCGACTGACCGAGGGCGTGGCCGATGCGCCGCTGGTGATCGCGGCGGCCAGTGGCGGGCCGGGGTGGCGCAGCGCGGCGCTGTTTGCGATGAGCGGAACGGGCGAGGCGATACCGATCGGCCGGAGCGCGCCGCGGGCGGTGATGGGCGTGGCGGATCATGCTCTGTCCCCTGGCAGCGTGACGATGGTGGACGGGCGCAATGCGCTGGACGTGACATTGCTGGCTGCGGACATGGCATTGTTGTCTGCGGACGAGCAAGGGTTGGCGCAGGGGCGCAACCTGTGTCTGGTGGGGCGCGAACTGATCCAGTTCGGCGCGGCGGTGCAGAACGGCGAAGCGCGCTATCGCCTGAGCGATTTGCGCCGGGGGTTGCGCGGGACCGAATGGGCGATGGACGCGCATGTGGCGGGCGAACCGTTCCTGCTGATCGAGGAAGAGCGACTCGTCGATCCGCTGGCGATGCTGGGCGTGGCGGGCGAGATTGGCGGGACGGTGCAATTGTCGGCGATCGGGCTGGGCGATGTGGAGCCTGTGGTGGCCAGTGCGGCCATCACCGGCGAGGCGCTGATGCCGCCTGCGCCCGTGCATATGCGGGCGCAGGTGGAGGGTGGCGGCTGGCAGGTCGCCTGGACGCGGCGCAGCCGGGCGGGATGGCGATGGAGCAGCGGGGGCGATGTGCCGCTCGGCGAGGAGAGCGAGCGCTATGCCGTGCGGGTGCTGAACGGCGATGCCGTGGTGCGCAGCGCCGAGACGATGGCGCCGGGCTGGACCTATGATGCGGCGATGATCGCTGTGGACAGCGGCGCGGGGCATGACGGCGCGCTGAGCGTGGAGGTGCGGCAGGTCGGCACTTTTGCGACCGGGCGGGCAGCGACGGTCGCCATCGCGATCTGACGCGGAAATTCAAGCATAGGGGAGCAAGGGTGATGGACATGACGGCGCGATGGGCGATGCCGATGCTGTTTGCCGGGCAGGCGCAGAAGGAAGTTTTTCACAATGAAGCGCTGGCGCGGATCGACGCGCTGCTGCACGGCAGGGTAGAGAGTGCGGACGTCGCAACGCCGCCCGAAACGCCGACGATCGGGCAATGCTGGATCGTGGCGGCGGGCGCGACCGGGGCGTGGGCGGAGCAGGTGGGCTGCATCGCCTGCTGGAGCGAGGGTGGCTGGCGGTTCGTCGCGCCGCGTGCCGGTCTGTCGATGGATGTCGCCGACCGGGGGCATGCGCTTTTTCATGATGGCAGCCTTTGGCGCGACGCATTATTGCGGAGCGACGGGCTGTATCTGGACGGGCAGAAAGTGGTCGGCGCGCGGCAGGCCGCGATCGCGGCACCCACGGACGGGGCGACGATTGACGTTGAGGCGCGCACTACACTGGGCGCTGTCCTAGTTGCTTTAAGGACACATGGGCTGATCGAAAGCTGAGTTTGGCAGAATTTACTTTTTATTGTCATGACCTCTGGCTATTGGAGCGATAAACCTTGCGATTAGCCTCGTAGCTGGCGTTCCCAGGCGCTACTGCGTTATTTTTGCAACGGTTTCACTATTTGTGGACTTGCCATGAAACTTTCTTCCCGATACAGGGTTTCAGCAGTCCTTCGTGACACTTTTGAAAGGGGAATTCAGATGCGGAAGCTTGCCCTCGCGGCTGCTCTTGCTACCACTGCTTTGGCCACCCCGGCTATGGCACGTGACGACAGCTGGTATGTCGGCGTTGACGCCGGTGTGCTGCTGGTCGAAGACCAGGACATGACTTTCTCGGCAGTGCCTGCCGGTGGCCGTCCGGTCCCTTCGATCGATTATCATAAGGGTTATGATTTCGACGCCAACATCGGCTATGATTTCGGCGGTTTCCGTCTGGAAGCCGAAGCCGCTTACAAGCGCGCAAAGATTGATCTCGACAAGACCGGTGGCGGTTTTGGAGGCGCGGCTTCGGCCCTGTCGTTCATGCTGAACGGCTTGCTCGACTTCGGTCCCGACGATGGCCTGCAGGGCTTTGTCGGCGGCGGCGTCGGCGTTTCGCGTGGCAAGGTTGCTTCGGACATCGTCAACGACAGCGATACGGGCTTTGCCTGGCAGGCAATCGCCGGTGTTCGCTATCCGGTGACCAACAATGTCGACGTTTCGCTGAAGTATCGCTTCTTCAACCAGGACGATATCAAGCTGATCCCGGCTTACACCACCCCTTACGGCGTTGCAGGTTCGACCGCCGACACCAAGCTGCGTACGCACAGCCTGTTGCTGGGTCTGACCTACAACTTCGGCGAACCGGCTGCTCCGCCGCCGCCTCCGCCGCCCCCGCCGCCGCCTCCCCCGCCGCCTCCGCCGCCGCCGCCTCCGCCGCCAGTGGCAGAGTGCAGCCCCGGACCGTACATCGTGTTCTTCGAATGGGACAAGTCGGACGTCACGCCTGACGCCGCCACCATTCTGGACAACGCGGTTTCGGCCTACAGCAACTGCGGCAGCGCCCAGGTCATGCTGGCGGGTTATGCGGACAAGTCGGGTTCGGCTTCGTACAACGTCGGCCTGTCGCAGCGTCGCGCTGACGCCGTCAAGGCTTACATGGCTTCGAAGGGCATCCCCGACGGCGTCATGACGACCCAGGCGTTCGGTGAATCGAACCCCCGCGTCGAAACCGCCGACGGTGTTCGCGAACTGCAGAACCGTCGCGTGGAAATCACCTACGGTCCGGGTTCGGGCATGTAAGAGACTTTTCCGTCCGCAAGGATGGAAAGCCGTTGAAGGGGCTGGTCGAAAGACCGGCCCCTTTTTCGTTGCGCTCCGGGTGACGTCGGCAGCGCGGGGTCGGGCGATTGGCGTTTGCGCCATGCACCAAGCCTTGTGTGCCTGACTTAGCCGGTACCGTGCGGATAGTAGGCGGGCGTGGGTTTCCCTGATCCCGGCAGGGTCAAGGTCTTGGCCTACTGTGTGGCGCGGAAATATGTCCGTCCGTGTGACGGGCCGGGGGAGGCCGGATCAGGTTTATAGGAATCTGTCGGGCGAAATCACAGTGACAGCCCCGTAACGATCGGCAACAAAAGCGAGGCTTCGGCGTTCGCTTTCATATTCGCCGTCTCCAGGAGTGTATCATGAAATTTGCCCCTATCCTGTTCGCGCTGCCGCTCGCCTTCGCCTTTTCAGCTTGCGCAACGACGGCAACACCCGCGGTTGCGCCGATGGCTGGCACCAAATTGATGGCAGCAGATGGATCGGCGCGCGGCACCGCCAGCGTTACCGAGGCGGCGGACGGGCTGCATGTGCTGGTCAAGGCGCAGGGGCTGACGCCGGGTATCCACGCCGTCCATGTGCATATGACTGGCGCCTGCACGGCACCGGATTTCACCAGTGCCGGGGGCCATTGGAATCCGACCGGGCGTCAGCATGGCATGGATAATCCGGCGGGCAAGCATATGGGTGACATGCCCAACATGACGGTCGGAACGGACGGGACCGGCGCGATTGAATATGTCATCGCCGACGGGACCATCAGCAGCGGGGCGATGCCGTTGCTGGACGCCGATGGCGCGGCTGTGGTGATCCATGCGAAGGCCGACGACAATGTCAGCGATCCGGCTGGCAATGCCGGCGGACGGGTCGCCTGCGGTGTCCTGAAGGCGAGTTAATGATCGGATCTTGATATTTGCATGCCCATGTCCGTGCCATGGGTTGCAAATATCAGAACCAATTCATCAGTCCGGGCTGCCGGGGCCATAATCCTCAACGATCTGATAGTGTGCGCCATTGTTGCCGAGGCGGCTTTCGAACAGCGCGAAGCTGTCGATCGTGAAGGGTGGGCTGTTCAGTGCGGCGTGGGTTGCCAGAAAGGGGTCCACGATAGCGCCGCTTCGCCCGAAGCGGGCGAGGGTGATGTGCGGCCAATAGGCGCGCTCTTCGGGTGGCTGACCCATGGCGACGCAGGCGCGATCGACCTTGCGATGCAGGCTGGCCAGCGGATCGCGCGGCTGGACCCCGGCCCAGAGTGTGTCGATGAGACCGCGTCGATCGAACACCCCGACGCCCGCAATTCTGGCATCGAACGGGGCGAAGCGGATGGTGCGCAGCGCGTCGGCAATGTCGCTCGCGCGGTGCCGATCGACCTCTCCGATGAAGCGCAGCGTCAGATGCAACTGATCGTCGCGTTGCCAGCGGGCGCCCGCGACCCCGCCCATCAGTGCAAGCAGTTGCGCGCGGTGGGCGGCCGGCGGGCGGATGGCGACGAACAGGCGATGCATGACGGGCCGACTATAGGCTTTACCGCGCGTTAGGCCAGTGCGGTTACGAGAGCGCTTGAATATCCGGCCATAAGCGCCGATAATGGAATCAGCGGCGACAATGACGCCGACGAAGGAGAATTTTCATGGCCAACTGGTCCGATCCCCGTTCCAATATTGCGGGCTTTGGCGGTAATAGCGTCGCGCGGGGCGAGGCGTTCGACGCCGGTCTGCGCAGCTACATGCTGTCGGTCTATAATTATATGGCGAGCGGCGTTTTGCTGACGGGCATCGTCGCGGTGCTGTTTGCGTCGAGCGGGCTGGCCTATCAGGTGCTGGCTGGTCCCGGCATCCTGAAATATGTCATCATGTTCGCGCCTTTGGTGTTCGTGATGGTGCTGAGCTTTGGCATCAACCGGCTGTCGACGGTGGCGGCGCAGGGTCTGTTCTGGGCCTATGCGGCGGTGATGGGCCTGTCGCTCTCGTCCATCTTCCTGGTCTATACCGGCACATCGATCGCCCAGACCTTCTTTGCGACGGCAGCCGCTTTCGCGGGGCTGAGCCTGTTTGGCTATACCACCAAGAAGGATCTGTCGGGTTTCGGTACCTTCCTGATCATGGGCGTTGTTGGCCTGCTGGTCGCCAGCCTCATCAACCTGTTCCTGAAATCGAGCGCGATGGATCTGGTCATCAGCTTCATCGGCGTGCTGCTGTTCGCGGGCCTGACCGCCTATGACACGCAGAAGATCAAGAGCATCTACGCGCATGTCGCGGGCACGGACATGATGGGCAAGTCGGTCGTCATGGGGGCGCTGAACCTCTATCTCGACTTCATCAACATGTTCCTGTTCCTGCTGCGCTTCATGGGCAATCGCGACTGATTGGCCTGGATAGCGAGATAAAGGAAGGCCCGGCGGAGACACCTCCGCCGGGCTTTTTTTGTACAAGTCTTGCGCCAACATCCGTTCGTTTTGAGCGCAGTCGAGAAACGAGGCGTGTCAGGCGCGAATGCTGCGCTGCTTGCTTCTCGACTAGGCTCGAAGCGAACGGGGCGGGGGAGACTTAACCCTGATTCTGCATTGCCGCGATCAGGGCGCCGTCGATCTCCTTTTGCCGCTGATAGGCGGGGCGCGCGCGCAGACGTTCCGCATAGGCGGTGAAGGCGGGCCGCTCCGGCACGGTGCCGAAGGACAGGCCCCAATCAATCTGTGACCCCACATAGACGTCGGCGGCGGTGAACTGGTCGCCGCAAATCCATGCCTCGCCCGACACGGCCTGTTCGAGCGTATTCAGCACGTCGTCGAGCGAGCCATAGCCTGCGGTCCGTTCGCGCCCTTCCGGCAGGACGAAGCCCATAGCGTTGTTGGTGATCGCGGCTTCGAGCGGCCCGGCCGCGAAGAAGAGCCAGCGATAATAGGCGCCGCGTGCTTGGGCTGGCGGGGCGAGGTTGGCGGCGGGGAAGGCATCGGCGAGATAGGCGCAGATGGCGGCACATTCGGTGACGATGGTACCGTTGTGGACGATCGCGGGTACCTTGCCCATCGGGTTGATCGCGAGATAGTCGGGAGCCTTCATGGTCGTCGCATAGTCGAGAATGACGGGGTCATAGGGGACGCCAACTTCCTCCAGCATCCAGCGGACGATCTGCCCGCGCGACATGGGGTTGGTGTAGAAGGTGAGGGTCATGACATATATCCTCTGGAATGACGGCGGCTGGAACATAACGAAAACATGATCGTGTGACCAGACCGGATTGAGAGGGCCTTCGGCGGCATGCGCTATGCGTGCTGGAAGCTGCCGTCGCGCAGGAAATGCATGACCTGATCAGCGACCGGCCGCGTGTAGATCATGGCGGTGTGGGCGACGGGCATGACAATATGGTCGCTCTGCCCAGCAAGGTGGGTGGCGCGGACACTAACCTTGCCGTCGTTGGCTGCGCGAAATATCCGGTTGGATGTCATGCCGTTCATGGGCTTGTCGCCCGCAATGATTCCCACAGGATAGTCGACGGTGCCCAACGTCGCCTCGACCGCTGGGAGCCGTCGGGTCCGCAGCAGGTCGCCGGCATGGTGGAGGATCGGGCGATTCAGTCGCAGGCGATACAGAAGGTCGGCGATCTCACTGCCGCTATTGGGTGTGCCCAGCATGACGACGCGACCGAGCCGGATGGGACGATGGCGGGCGATATAAGCGCGCAATATGAGGCCGCCCATGGAATGACCTACGCCATGAATGCGGGCGGCATGGGCGATGGGCGACGCTGCGAGGCGATCGTGCAGATGGTCCAGTACGCGGTCGAGCGGCCAGCGCCAACTAGGGTAACCGATATTCGCGACGAGATAGCCTGCTTCACGCAAACGACGCGCGAGCAGGGCTGTCTGGAGATGATGGCCGCCGAAGCCGTGGAGGAGGATGATGCCTTCAGTCACCGACATTCCCGTCGTCATCGAGCGGTTCATATGTCCCGGTTGGAAGTTGCGGAGCGTAGCGATGTCGGCTTTGACACCAATATAGAGGACGCCCCTTGGCTCAGTGGTCATGACATAGGTGTAGCCGCCTCGCGCCATATCCGACTATAGCGCATCTATGCCTGAGACCCCAGCCTTCGCTGGGGTGACGGTGAAATGCATGTCTCCTTTACGGTGCTTGCACCCGCAAAGCCGCTATTCGGCTACCCACCCATATAGCGTTAGCGATCTGACTCCTCTGCCATCGCCAACCTAGTTGCGTGGCGAAAGATGGATCCCCGCCTCCGCGGGGATGACGGGGTTGGGGGATTGGTGGGGTGGCATGAAAAAGGGCGGCCTTTGCGGGCCGCCCTTTTTGTTTGCGACTGTAAGCGCGCTTATTTGGTGCCTTCCGGCGTCTTGGCCTTGCCGCCCTTCTTGCCCTTTTTGGGGGCGGCGGGGGTGATTTCGAAGGCCAGGGCCCCAACCCCGTCGGTTTCCTTCATATGGACATGGACTTCGCCGCCATGGACCAGCTTGCCGAAGAGTAGTTCCTCGGCCAGCGGCTGCTTGATCTTTTCCTGCATCAGGCGGCCCATCGGGCGGGCACCGTAGAGCTTGTCATAGCCCTTCTTGGTGAGCCAGGCCTTCGCCTCTTCGTCCAGGGTGATGTGGACGTCGCGGTCGGCCAGTTGCAGTTCGAGTTGCAGCACGAACTTGTCGATGACGCGGGCGACGATTTCCGGCGGTAGATAGCCGAACGGCACGATCGCATCGAGACGGTTGCGGAATTCGGGGGTGAAAAGCTTTTTCACCGCGTCTTCCTGCACATCTTCGCGCGTGAGTTCGCCAAAGCCGATGCTTTCCTTCGCCATGTCCGACGCACCGGCATTGGTGGTCATGATGAGGATGGTGTTGCGGAAATCGACCGTCTTGCCGTGATGGTCGGTCAGGCGGCCATTATCCATCACCTGCAACAGGATGTTGAACAGGTCCGGGTGCGCCTTTTCGATTTCGTCGAGCAGCAGGACGCTGTGCGGTTGCTGGTCGACGGCATCGGTCAGGAGGCCGCCCTGATCATAGCCGACATAGCCCGGAGGCGCGCCGATCAGGCGGCTGACCGAGTGGCGTTCCATATATTCCGACATGTCGAAACGCTGAAGCGGGATGCCGAGCAGGGTCGCAAGCTGACGTGCCACCTCCGTCTTGCCGACGCCGGTTGGGCCGGAGAAGAGATAGTTGCCGATCGGCTTGTCGGGATCACGCAGGCCCGCGCGCGACAGCTTGATCGCGCTGGACAGCACTTCGATCGCCTTGTCCTGGCCAAAGACGACGCGCTTCAGGTCCGTGGTCAGCGATTCCAGAACGCTCTTGTCATCGGACGACACGGTCTTGGGTGGGATGCGGGCCATGGTCGCGATGACCTGCTCGATCTCCCTGGGCGTGATCGTCTTTTTACGCTTGGAGGGCACGACCAGCATCTGCATCGCGCCGACTTCGTCGATCACGTCGATCGCCTTGTCGGGCAATTTGCGGTCGTTGATGTAGCGCGCGGACAGTTCCACCGCCGCCTTGATCGCGTCCGGCGTATATTTGACGTGGTGATGCTCCTCGAACGCCGAGCGCAGCCCCGCGAGGATCTTGATCGTATCCTCCACCGAGGGTTCGTTGACGTCGATCTTCTGGAAGCGCCGGAGCAGCGCCCGGTCCTTTTCGAAATGGTTGCGGAATTCCTTGTAGGTGGTCGAGCCGATGCACCGGATCGTGCCGCCGGACAAAGCGGGCTTCAGAAGGTTCGAGGCATCCATCGCGCCGCCGCTGGTCGCGCCAGCGCCGATCACGGTGTGGATTTCGTCGATGAACAAGACGGCGTGCGGCAGCTTTTCCAGTTCGGTGACGACGGCCTTCAGCCGCTCTTCAAAATCGCCGCGATAGCGGGTGCCGGCCAGCAACGCGCCCATGTCGAGCGAGTAGATGACGGCTTCCTTGAGCACGTCGGGCACTTCGCCTTCGATGATCTTGCGCGCCAGACCTTCGGCGATCGCGGTCTTGCCGACGCCGGGATCGCCGACATAGAGCGGGTTGTTCTTCGACCGGCGGCACAGGATCTGGATCGTGCGATCAACCTCCGATGCGCGGCCGATGAGGGGGTCTACCTTGCCCCGCTCCGCCTTTTCATTCAGGTTGACGGTGAACTGATCGAGGGCGCTGTCCTTCTTACCCTTGCCGTCCTGCACCTTCTTCTCCTCTTCGGCTGCCCCCTTGGTCTCCTGACGCTCAGGCGTGGGCGTACCCTTGCCGACGCCATGGCTGATGAAGCTCACGGCATCGAGACGGCTCATATCCTGCTGTTGCAGGAAATAGACGGCGTAGCTTTCACGTTCGGAAAAGAGCGCGACGAGGACGTTGGCCCCGGTCACTTCATCCTTGCCGGAGGATTGTACGTGGAGGATGGCGCGCTGGACCACGCGCTGAAAACCGCTGGTGGGGGAAGGGTCGCTCGCCCCTTCGACCTTGAGGCTGTCCAGTTCGGTATCGAGATATTGGGTGACGGCATCACCCAGCTCGCCGATTTCCACGCCGCATGCCTGCATCACCTTCGACGCATGTTCATCGTCGATCAGCGCCAGCAGAAGATGCTCCAGCGTCGCATATTCATGCTTGCGTTCCGACGCATGGGTCAGCGCATTGTGCAAGGTGGTTTCCAGAGCGGGTGCGAAAGAAGGCATGTCTGTTCTACTCCTGGCCCGATGAGAGGGCGGTATTGAACCTTATGTCGGCATTGCTCGACGCTGGATCAAGACGCGCGCCTTGACCTGCGGAATTGCCAGACTGACCGTGCCCGGTAGAACCCTTCGTCAGGGTGCGTGGGGCAAGGCGCGGGTTCATCGCTTGAATAACGCCTCGGCTATTGCCTTATGGTTAACGGCGTATTCCATTTTCGCTTCTGTCCGCGCTATTTCCGCCTTCAGGGCGGCGATGCGGGCGTCCAGTTCAGCCACGGACAAGGGGTCCAGATCCTGCATCAGCAGCCGGGCCAGTGGATCGTCAGCCCGGTGAGGGAGATCATCATCCTTGTCCATGAACGGTAATGTTGACCCTGCGGGCCACTCTGTCAATAAGGGCGCGCATTCCGCCGGTCGATTTTGGTGCGATGCAGCATGAGCAGGTTTTGGGGGGAAGCGACGATGGCCGATGGCAACCGCGTACCGGGCGAGATGATGGCGATCGCCATTCCCGTGCCCGGTGGGCCTGATGCGCTGGTGCCGCAGACGCGGCCAGTGCCGGTACCGGGCGATGACGAGGTGCTGATCCGCGTGGCCGCCGCCGGGGTGAACCGGCCCGACGTGCTGCAACGGCAGGGCAAATATCCGCCGCCGCCCGGCGCTTCGGACATTCCGGGGCTGGAAGTATCCGGCACGATCGTGGCGGCCGGGCAGGGCGGCGAGTTGCTGATCGGGCAGCGCGTCTGTGCGCTGCTGGCCGGGGGCGGTTATGCGCAATATGCTCTGGCGCCCGCGGGGCAATGCCTGCCGGTGCCGGCGAGCTATGACCTGATCGAGGCGGCGGCGCTGCCGGAGACATTGTTTACCGTATGGACCAACCTGTTCGAGCGCGCCTATGCGGTGGGCGGCGACACGGTGCTGGTGCATGGCGGAACCAGCGGGATCGGCACCATGGCGATCCGGCTGTGCAATCTGTTCGACGTGAAGATCATCGTCACCTGCGGATCGGACGAGAAATGCGCGGCCGCCAGGGCATGGGGCGCGGACGAGGCGATCAATTACAAGACCCAGGATTATGTCGCCGAGGTGAAGCGGATCACCGGCGGGCAGGGCGTTCAGGCGGTGCTGGACATGGTGGGCGGCGATTATCTGCCGCGCAACCTGGAGTGCCTGGCCGAGGATGGGCGGCATGTGTCGATCGCGGTGCTGGGCGGACCGAAGGCGGACGTGTTTATTCCGGCCATCATGCAGCGGCGGCTGACACTGACCGGATCGACGCTGCGGGCGCGGTCGGTGGGCTTCAAGAGCCTGGTCGCGGACGAACTGGTGCGGACAGTGTGGTCCTTCGTCGAAGACGGCAAGCTGCGCCCGGCGATGGACCAGCGGTTCGCGCTGGCGGATGCGAGCAAGGCGCACGCGCGGATGGATGCGGGCGAGCATTTCGGCAAGATTGTGCTGGTGGTTTGAGGGGGGCGTGGAGCTGGCGGCGTAGGCTAAACGCGCTTCCCGCAGCATGAATACCGTGCAGGGCGTCGTTCCTATCCCCACGTCATGCTGAACTTGTTTCAGCATCCATTTCTCGTCACAAGCGGAGGCTCATGGCGCGCGATGGATGCTGAAACAAGTTCAGCATGACGAAGTGAAATGACGCGCCTTCAATCTGTGATAGCTCCGTCCCGTGGGCGGGAGGGGAGCTGTAAAACCCACGCAAACCGTAGTATTTCCGTCATATTCGCTTCGGAACTGTAACATTGCAGCGGTAGGGAACCGGTCCTGAGGGCATCAGTCTTTGGGGATCGCATCATGAACGCCATCACGCGCCTGCCATTTCTGGCGGACCTGCCGGAGGACGGCGCCGAGCCATTTTCCGTACCCGAACGGACGCAGGGCGAGCGCCGCCGGTTTCGCACCATCTGGATCTCCGACATCCACCTTGGCACGCGCGGATGCAATGCGGCGATGCTGATCGATTTCCTCGACAATGTGGACAGCGACACGATCTATCTGGTGGGCGACATTATTGACGGATGGCGGCTGAAGAAGCGCTTTTACTGGCCCGCCAGCCATAATGATGTGGTGTGGCGGCTGATGAAGCGGGCCAAGCGCGGCACGCGGGTCGTCTATATCCCCGGCAATCATGACGAGATGTTCCGCCAGTTCACCGGCATGAATTTCGGTGGCGTGGAAATCCGGCGCAAGGCGATCCACATGACGGCCGACGGGCGCAAGCTGCTGGTGCTGCATGGCGATGAATTCGACACGATCATGCTGGCGCATCGCTGGCTCGCCTTTGTCGGCGACGCCGCCTACACCACGCTGATGCGGCTGAATGTCGTGGTCAATGCGGTGCGGCAGCGCATGGGCCTGCCCTATTGGTCGCTCAGCAAAATGGCCAAGCACAAGGTCAAGAACGCCGTATCCTTCATTTCCCAATTTGAGGAAGTGGTCGCCCATGAAGCGGGCGCGCGGGGCGTGGATGGCGTGGTATGCGGGCATATCCACAACGCTGAAATGCGCGAGATTGCAGGCGTCGCTTATTATAATGATGGCGACTGGGTGGAAGGCTGCACCGCGCTGGTCGAGCATGAGTGCGGGCGGATGGAAGTGCTGCACTGGGCCGATGAAATCGCCGCGCGGACCCAAGGCCAGCAGGGCGAACGGGCGCGGATGGCGGCTTAGGATTTCAGGCAGTCGTGCTCCCGCGCAGGCGGGAGTCCAGTCCAAACGTCTGAACTGGGTTCCCGCCTGCGCGGGAACATGCGGGATTAGGGCGAGATGACGGAGTGATCCCATGCGCATTATGATCGTCACCGATGCATGGACGCCGCAGGTCAATGGCGTGGTGCGCACGCTCCAGACGATCCGCGCGGAACTGGAGGCGATGGGGCATGAGGTCCGGGTGCTTTCGCCTGATCTGTACGGGTCCATTCCCTGCCCGACCTATCCCGAAATAAGGCTGGCGCTGGTGCGACCGGGCGTGGTGGGGCAGGCGATCGCCGCCTTCCAGCCGGAAGCCGTGCATCTGGCGACGGAAGGGCCGCTGTGCCTGGCGGCGCGGCGCTGGTGTCTGCGCAGCGGCGTGCCGTTCACCACTGCCTATCACACCCATTTCCCCGACTATGTGGCGCAGCGCACCGGGCTGCCCCCGGCCTGGTTCTGGCGTTATATCCGCTGGTTTCACGGCCCTGCGCAGGCGGTGCTGGTGTCGACCGGATCGGTGCGCGCGCAATTGCGCGCCCATGGGCTGCACAATGTATTGCCATGGGGCCGGGGCGTGGACCTGAGCGCCTTTACGCCGGACGCGCAGCCGCCCGCCCTGTTCGCCGATCTGCCCCGGCCGATCATGCTGGCGGTTGGCCGGGTGGCGGTGGAGAAGAATCTGGAAGCCTTTCTGGCGACCGATCATCCCGGCACCAAGGTGGTCGTCGGCGACGGCCCGGCGCGCGCATCGCTGGAGCGGCGCTATCCCGAAGCGCTGTTCATGGGGCCATTGTTCGGCGAGACGCTGGCAGGCGCCTATGCCGGGGCCGATGTGTTCGTTTTTCCGAGCCGCACCGACACGTTCGGCCTGGTGATGATAGAGGCGCTGGCCTGCGGCACGCCGGTCGCGGCCTATCCCGTCACCGGGCCGGTCGATATCGTGACCCCCGAATGCGGCGCGCTGTCGGAGGATCTGGGGCAGGCGATCGCCACTGCGCTGGCCTGCGACCGGGCGGCCTGTGCCGCCTATGGCCGCAGCTTTAGCTGGGAACGCAGCGCGCGCGAGTTCCTGGCGGGACTGCACACCATCGACCGGTTGGGGCTGGACAGCGCGGCCTGACGCTTTTCCTTGCTCGAACGGGCATGATCGACTATCTCCAGACGGTCGCGGCCGCCCTGCTTGGGCGGCCCTTATCGTTTTTGTGCCGGAGAATGTTCCCGTGTCCCAGCCACTCATGCCCCATGCGACCGCCAGCTGGCTGGTCGACAACAGCGCTCTGAGCTTTGAACAGATTGCGGAATTTTGCGGGCTTCACATCCTGGAAGTGCAGGCGATCGCCGATGATACCGCCAGCACCAAATATACCGGCCGTGACCCGGTGCGCGCCCATGAAATCACGATGGAAGAAATCCACAAGGGCGAACAGAATCCCGACTATAAGCTGAAGATGCTGAAAGGCCCGGAGCCTGTCCGTCGCACCAAGGGGCCGCGATACACGCCGGTGTCCAAGCGGCAGGACAAGCCCGATGGCATCGCCTGGATCCTGCGCAATCACCCCGAAGTGTCCGATGGCGCGATCGGCAAGCTGATCGGCACCACCCGCACCACCATCGCGGCGATCCGCGACCGGACCCACTGGAACATTTCCAACATCACGCCCAAGGACCCGGTGACGCTGGGTCTGTGTTCGCAGCGCGAACTGGACGCTCTGGTGGCCAAGACCGCCAAGAAGCTGGGCATCGAGGCGCCGGCCGATTCGCGGCTGGATGGCGACCGTGCGGCGCTGATCGAGGAGCTGCGGCGCGAGCGTGACGACAATGCCCGGCGCGCTGATGAGGCGCTGCGCAGCGAGGCGGAACTGATTTCGGGCATCGCCACGATCCTTGATCCGTTCAGCAACAACAAGGGCAGCGTTTGATGCCGTAGCGTCATTGGGCGACTGGCCGTAAGTCGCCGCAATGCAGCATTTTTTCAGGGCCGCGCCGGGCAGTCGGTGCGGCCTTTTTGCTGAGGTTGACGCTTGCGTAAAGTGACCGTTGGCCATAGACTTCCCCCATGGAGAGCATAGAGAAAATCTGGCGGGAGCATTATCAGCACCCCACCGTATGGGAACGAACATTCCCCCCTTTGTCGATGGGTGAGATGGTCACCAGCAGCGCGCTGGCCCACCCCGATGCACCGATGATCGATTTCATGGGTCGCCGGTTCAGCTATGGTACGATGTTCGGGCAAATCCGCCGCATTGCATGCGGTTTGCAGGCGATGGGGGTGCAAAAGGGCGACCGGGTGGGCCTGTATCTGCCCAACACGCCCCATTATGTCGCGGCCTATTATGGCGCGCTGATCGCTGGCGCGATCGTCGTCAATTTCTCCCCCCTCTACACCGCTGCCGAACTGGAACATCAGGTCGAGGATAGCGGGACGAAAATCCTGTTCACCCTGTCGGCCAAGGCGCTGCTTCCTACCGCGTTGGAAGTGCTGGAGCATAGCAGCCTGGAGAAGCTGGTGGTCGGATCGGTGGCGGAGATGCTGCCCCCGGTCAAATCCCTGCTGTTCCGCCTGTTCAAGGCGAGCGAGTCCGTGCCCTTGCCGGACGATCCGCGCGTGCTGCGCTATGACAGGCTGATCGCCAATGCGGGCGACTGCACGGTGCCCTCGATCGACCCGGAGCGGGACATCGCCCTGCTGCAATATACAGGCGGGACGACAGGCACGCCCAAGGGGGCGATGCTGACCCACCAGAATCTGACCGCCAATGCGCGGCAGGCGCAGGCGATCGACCCGCACGCGAATGAGGAGGATCGCATCATCGCGGTGCTGCCCTTCTTCCATGTGTTCGCCAATACCTGCACGCTCAACCGCACCGTGATCAATGGCGGCGAGATGGTCATGCTGCCCCGTTTCGACGCAGCGCAGGTGCTGGCGGCGGTGCAGCGGGTCAAGGCGACATCGCTGCCGGGCGTGCCGACCATGTTCCAGGCGCTGCTGGATCATCCAGCGATCCGCAACATCGACTTTTCGTCGCTGCGGGCCTGTATTTCGGGCGGTGCGCCGCTGCCGCTGGAAGTGCGGCAACGGTTCGAGGCGGCGACGGGCGCCAAGCTGATCGAAGGTTATGGCCTCACCGAAACCAGCCCGATCGTCTGTTCCAATCCCTATGAGGGGCTGAACAAGACCGGGACGGTGGGACAGCCGGTGCCGGGGACGCGGGTGAAGCTGGTGGATCGCGAAGACCCTACCAGGCCGCCGCCGCCCGGAGAGCCGGGCGAATTGCTGTTCGCCGGGCCGCAGATCATGAAAGGCTATTGGAACCGGCCGGATGCCGACGCCGATGTCTTTATCGGCGATTTCATCCGCACCGGCGATGTGGGCGAGATTGACGAGGATGGCTATGTCCGCATCGTCGACCGATTGAAGGACATGATCGCCGTTGGCGGCTTCAAAGTGTTTCCGAGCCAGGTCGAGGCGGTCCTCTACCATCATCCGATGGTCAAGGAGGCGCTGGTCATCGGCATCCCCGACCGTTACCGCGGCGAACAGCCCAAGGCGTTCGTGACGCTGGCCGAGGATGCGGAGATTGACGGCGCGGCGTTGAAGGACTGGCTCAATCCGCAACTGGGCAAGCATGAACGGGTGTGCGAGGTCGAGGTGCGGCTGAACCTGCCCCGCACGCTGGTCGGCAAGCTATCGCGCAAGGAACTGGTCGCCGAGGAACGCGCGAAAGCGGCCGCGCGCGCTGCGGAGGCTGGAACAGCGGCCTGAGCCTTCCTATCTGCATGTCCAAGCATAGCCCCTGCCACCGTTCGGGCGAATGGCGGCGGGGACTAATCAGGTTTGGAAGGAATAATCATGGCGCAAGAAATCGCGACGCTGGCAGGTGGATGCTTCTGGTGTACCGAGGCGGTGTATCAGAATCTGAAAGGCGTGAGCGCCGTCGAGAGCGGCTATATTGGCGGGGAGCGGCCCAACCCGACCTATGAACAGGTCTGTTCCGGCACGACCGGCCATGCCGAGGCCATCCGCGTCAGTTTCGATCCCGACGTGATCAGCTATGCCGATCTGCTCGACATTTTCTTTGCGACGCATAACCCGACGACGCTGAACCGGCAGGGCAATGATGTCGGCACCCAATATCGATCCGCCATCTTCCCTCATTCTCCTGAGCAGGAGGCCGAGGCAAAGGCCGCGATCGGCCGGGCGCAGCCGGATCATGCCGACGCAATCGTCACCACGATCGAGCCGGACGGCCCCTGGTATCCGGCGGAGGATTATCATCAGCAATATTGGGACCGGGTCGGCGACCGCAATCCCTATTGCATGGCAGTGATCCCGCCCAAGCTCGCGAAGTTGCGCAAGGGCTTTGCCGAAAAGATGGACGCCTGATTTTCCGCGACGTGCTTTACCGCTTTTTGTAGCCAGCTTAGGCTATGGTTAAGATGGGCTATGCCAGTAGGGCGGCGAACCACGTCGGGGGACTGAAGATGAACAAGATGATGATGCTGGCCGCGCCGCTGATGCTGCTGGCTCTGCCCGGCTGTATTGCCAAGACGGCGCTGGACATTGCCACCATGCCGGTGCGCGCGGGCGCGCAGGCGGCGGACTGGGCAACGACCAGCCAGGACGAGGCCGACCGCAATTATGGTCGCAAGATGCGCGAGCAGGAAGCGCGTGATGGCAAGGCGCGCAAGAAGGCGGACAAGGAACGCCGCCGCCAGTGCAGGGATGCTGGCTACGACAATTGCGATTAAACAACGACTTTCGACTGCAATCCCGACCCCCGCAGGTGGAATTGCGCCGCTCTAAGCCGCCGCGCGTTTCAGCCGGTCGTTGATCGCCGCGCCTATCCCGCTTTCGGGGATGGGGGCGACGGCGATGCGCTGCTGCGCGCTCGCGTCGGCGATGTGCAGCGCGGCGAAGAGATTGGCGGCCGCCTCCCGGACGTCCGCCTCCGGGCTGAGATTGATGTGGCAGGGCATCAGGCCGAAGCCGATCAGATATTCGTCCCGCTCCGCCCGCATGGCGTCGAGCCGTACCGGCTTGGACGGCGCATAATGGCTTTCTAACTGGCCCGGCGCTTCGATCTTCGTTTCGCCCTTGCCGATCAGGATGGGCAGGCCGGTCGCTTCCTCCAGCATCGCCGCCGTCACTGAACCGGGGCGCAGCAGCCGCACATGATCATGCTCCGGCGCGGCGATGGTCGATTCCACGCCCTCGCTGGTCGGCCCTTCATCCAGTATCAAGCGCACCCGGCCATTGAGGCTGGCCAGCACATGCTCGGCCCGTGTCGGGCTGATCGACCCGCTGCGATTGGCCGATGGCGCGGCAAGAGGCCGTCCGCTTTCGCGGATCAGCGCGCGCATCGCGGGGTGCGCTGGCAAGCGCAGCGCCACCGTGGGCAGGCCCGCCATCACCAGCGGGGAGAGGCCGCTGTCGGCCCGGACCGGCAGCACCAGCGTCAACGGTCCCGGCCAGAACCGATCCGCCAGACTGTTGGCGACGGGCGAGAAATCCGCCAGCCGCTCGGCCATCGTCCGGTCGGCGACATGGACGATCAGCGGATTGAAACTCGGTCGCCCCTTGGCGCTGTAGATGGCGGCGACGGCGTGGCTGTCGGTTGCATTGGCGGCCAGGCCATAGACGGTTTCGGTGGGCACCGCGACTGGTTCACCAGCGCGGATCAGCAACGCCGCCTCGCGCAGGGATTCTGCGCCGTAGCGGCAGGATCGGGTGGAATAGGCTGGATTTGGGATGGTCACGGCCCCCGCGATATAGACGGCGAACCGACCGAGTAAAAGGCCATTGCGTCAGTCGCATGACATGGGCTGACGAGAGGAGCGGATGCGAGGCGCGCCATGGCTTGCCGCGCTGTCGCTCGCCCGGTAAGTCCCCGGCATGACCGACGATCTCCTCATCCGCATTGCCGAGGCGCTGGAACGGCTCGCGCCGCCGCCCGCGCCGTCCGCCGATCTTGCCGCGTCGCCTGCTTATGTATGGGACGGTCGGGCTATCCGGGCGGTGGAGGCATTCGCGCCGGTGGATTACGACCTGCTGACCGGGATCGACGCGCAAAAGGGCGCGCTGCTCGACAATAGCCGCCGTCATGCGGCGGGCCACGCGGCGCATGACGTGCTGCTATGGGGCGCGCGCGGGACGGGCAAGTCGGCGGTGGTGGCGTCCGTCGTCGGCCAGTTGCAGCGGGAGGGCCGGGACATCGCCCTGCTGCAATGCGCGATCGACGAACTGGCGAGCCTGCCCACGCTTTTCTCTTTGCTGCGCGGCACGAACCGGCCCTTCATCCTGTTCCTCGACGATCTGGGCTTTGACGAAGGGGTGGGCGATGCCCGGTCGCTGCGATCCTTGTTGCAGGGGGGCACGGCGGCGCGCCCGGCCAATGTGCGGCTCTATGTGACGTCGAACCGCCGCCATATCGTGCCCCGGCATCTGTCGGAGCAGGATGACCCGATCAATCCGCGCGACGTGGTGGATGACCGGATGGCGCTGTCTGATCGGTTCGGTTTGAGCCTGGGCTTCCACGCGCTCGATCAGGACGCCTATGTCGCGATCGTGCGCGGCTATGCGGACAAGCTTGGCATCTGTTTCGATCCGATGGAGGCGGTCCAATGGTCGACCCAGCGCGGCAGCCGGTCCGGGCGGGTGGCATGGCAATATGTCGTCGAACTGGCGGGCCGCAACGGGTTGCGCGTGTAACAAGCATATATCCGTTCGTTTCGAGCGAAGTCGAGAAACGTCTAGTGGATTGATTTTGACATTTGCATCCCCTGGCGGCTGGGATGGGTCTGCAAAAGTCAAAATCGTAAAATCCACTAGGATCAAAGATTGCTAGAGGTCCGAAAAGATTCTGACATTTGAACACGCCTTATCCCATAAGGTAGCAAATGTCAGAATCGGACCACTAGCCAAGGCTTCTCGACTTCGCTCGAAGCGAACGGATCTGGGGATCACTTCCCTTTCGTCACCCGCCACACCACGCCGCCGACATCGTCGCTGACCAGCAGCGCGCCCTTGGCGTCGGCGGTCACGTCGACCGGGCGACCATGGGCCTTGCCATCCTGGTCGAGGAAGCCGGTCAGCACATCGACCGGCTTGGCCTTGCCCGCCTCGCCATCGGTGAAGCCGACAAACACCACCTTATATCCTGCGGCAGGCTTGCGGTTCCAGCTGCCATGCAGGCCGACGAACGCGCCGTCGGTATAGGGCGCGCCCAGCGTCACCTTGTCAGCGAAGGTCAGACCCAGCGCGGCGACATGATTGCCCAGCGCATAGTCGGGACGCTTGGTATATTCGCGGATTTCCGGGCGCTGCGGCTGGACACGACGATCCTCATACCCGCCCCAATAATTCCACGGCCAGCCATAGAAGCCGCCAAATTCGATCCGCGCCAGATAGTCAGGCACCAGGTCACTGCCCAGCATGTCGCGCTCATTCACTACGCCCCACAGCGCGCCGCTCTTGGGTTCGAAGGCCAGGCCCACCGGGTTGCGCAGGCCCGACGCCCAGATGCGATAATCGCCGGTCCTGGGATTGACCTCCAGCACCGCTGCGCGATTGGCTTCCGTTTCCAGCCCGTTTTCGCCGATATTGCTGTTGGACCCGACGCCGACATAGAGCATCCCTTCGGGGCTGACGGTCAGGCTGCGCGTCCAGTGCATGTTGGGGGCCTGCGCGGGCAGGTTCAATATCTTGCGGCCCGGTGCGCTGATCTTCGTATCGCCCGGCTTGTAGGGGAAGGCCATCAGCGCGTTCGTGTTGGCCACGAACAGCGTATTGCCCAGCAGCGCCATGCCATAGGGCGAATTCAACCCGGTCAGGAAGGCTGTCCTGGTTTCGGCCCGCCCGTCGCCATCGGCGTCGCGCAGCAGCGAGATGCGGTTTGGCGATGGATCGCCAGCGCCCGCCTTGTTCATCAAATAATTCATCACCCGGTTGACGATGCCGCCGGTCGGGCGGGGCGGGCTGTTGGTTTCGGCCACCAGCACATCGCCATTGGGCAGGCGCAGCATGGAGCGGGGATGGGACAGTCCGTCGGCAAAACGGGCGACGGCCAGCCCCTTGGCGGGCACCGGCGCTTCGCCAGCGGTCCAGGGCTTTACTTCGGCGATATTGACCGTCGGGATCATCTCGCTGCGCGGTCCGGTGAATACCGGTTCGCGCCCCGTGTCCGCGCCGGGTGGCAACTGGGCCGTGTCCCCTTGCGCAAGATAGAGGAATGCGCCGCCGGCCAGCGTGAGGACGACGAGGGGGAGGGCGATCAGATGCTTGTTCATCCCCCACATCTATGTCGCCGTGCCGCATCGGGCAAGGTGGATGGGCGGCAGTTTCGACGCTTATTTGCGCCGGTCGCGCAGCCACAACAGCACGGCGATCAGCACGCCAGCGGCCACGCCCGCCAGCAGGCCGATGCTGGGCTGGCCCATCATCCCGCCAATGATCGCCCCCCCCAGGATGAGGAGGGCGATGATCGCGCCCGCGCCGGTCGGTTCTTTCCTGTCATTGCTCATGCGCAGCCCCTTGCCATGGACGATGCGACAAGGCCAGCGGCTTTGCTGTCACAGGGCCACGGGCGTCGTTTCGGGACTGGCCGTGCCGTTGCGGGATGTTTGTCCCATCGTGGGACTTGGCTAATGACCTGTTCACCCTCGCATGCCGCCAACCCCGTCAAAGCGTTGAAATGGCACGGGGATTGAACAAGGGAGCGAACCAATGGGTGTCGCCGGAAATATAATGGGGGTCGCAATGCAGTTGCCATATCTTTCGGGCCGAAAGAGCTATGAGGACGCCGCCGAACTGATGGCGCTGTTCGGCGAAAATGCCGGTTATGAAGCCGCTGCCCGCGCCGACCGCAGCCTGGACGTGGGCAACCATATCCATTTTTGCCACTGGCGGCAGATCGAACGCCTGATCGTGCTGCTGACCCATGATCAGCCGCTGGGCACGATTCACTGACGGTCGACCCGCGACGGGTTTGAAGTCCTAGAGGCGCAATCCGGCGGTTTCGGGCAGTCCCGCCAATATGTTGAGATTCTGCACCGCCGCGCCCGCCGCGCCCTTGCCCAGATTGTCGAGCGCCGCGACCAGCCGCGCCTGACCGGCGGCAGCGTTGCCGAACACGAACAGTTGCAGACGGTCGGTCGCGCCAACCTGTTCCAGATCGATCTTGCCCATGGCGTCGCTGTCGGCCAGCGCGGCGACGCTCACGATCGGCGATCCGGCATAGGCCGACGCCAAAGCCGCATGGACGTCCGCCAGCGTGGGCGATCCGGGCATCGCGCGCAATTGCAACGGCACTTCCACCAGCATCCCGCGATAGGCGTTGGCGACGGCGGGCGCGAACAGCGGCGCGTGAGCCAGCCCGGAATAGCGGGTCATTTCCGGCACATGCTTGTGCGCTAGGCCAAGGCCATAGGCGCGCAGAGCGGTCGGCGCGCCGTTGGCCCCTTCATATTCCGCGATCATCGCCTTGCCGCCGCCCGAATAGCCCGACGCGCCCGACACGGTGACGGGCCAGTCGGCCGGCAGGAGACCGGCCAGCGTCAGCGGCCGCACCAGCGCCAGAAAGCCGGTCGGCCAGCAGCCCGGATTGGCGACGAAGCGGCTGGCGGCCAGCTTCTCGCGATGCCCCGGTTCCAGTTCGGGAAAGCCATAGGTCCAGCCATCCGCCACCCGATGCGCGGTCGATGCGTCGATAACGCAGGTGCGGTCATTGTCGATCAGCGCCACGGCTTCGCGCGCAGCATCGTCGGGCAGGCACAGGATCACGACGTCAGCCGCGTTCAGTGCATCGCGGCGCGCGCGCGCATCCTTGCGATCCTTCTCGTCCAGACGGATCAGCGACAATTCGGGGCGTCCGGCCAGCCGGTCGGCGATTTCGATGCCGGTGGTGCCGACGCCGCCGTCGATGAAAACCTGTGTCGTCATGCGCCGATCCTCCGCCGCGCGATGATGGGTTGGGCATGATCCCCGGCCAGCCGCGCGACCACGTCGGCCAGGGGTTCCGCGACCACCGCCATCCAGTGTGCATTGGCGTGCAGCAGGGTCTTGCCGTCGATCATGATGCCGACATGGCGGGGGAAGAAGAGGATGTCGCCCCGCTGCAACACGGCCTCGCTGTCGATCGGATTGCCGATCCCTTCGCATTGCAGGTCCGTGTCGCGCGGTACGGATATGCCGCACTGGCCGAGCGCGACCTGCACCAGCCCCGAACAGTCGATGCCGCGATGCCCGCGCCCGCCCCAGACATAGGGCTGGCCCAGATAGCGCTCCGCCACGGCGACCCAATCGGCGGCGATCGTGTCGAGCGGGGTGGCATGACGGATATGGATGAAGCCTTCGGCGCAGGCGATGAAGCCATCCTCCGCCTCACCCGAAAACAGCGCGCCGCCCGGCCAGTAGTCAGCGATCGGCGCCTTGATGTCCGGCGCGCTGAACAGCGGAGCGGTGTTGACGGTGATCCGGTGGCTCACTGGTTCCAGCACGTCCAGCGCTTCCCGACGGATATAGCCGACATAACCGTCATGCCCGCAAAAGCCCCAGGCCCAGTCGGTCATCACGTCCAGCGCATGAAATGTCTCGCCGCGCAGCAATTCGCTGACGGCTTCGCCCGTCGCCGATGGCGCGGTCAGGATTGGCGAGCCGGGCGCGACGCAGGTGAGCGGGACGGCGCGGGCGTAATGGGCGGAAAATAACGTCCCCGCCAGCGCCAGATCGGCCAGGTCACCCCGCGCCGCATGAACGCGGCGGTCGAGCGCGACGGAACGCCCGTCGAGCTTGAAACGGGTTCTTTCAGGCGGTTCGTTCCGCGCGGGGTTGTTCGTACCTGTCATCGCGCGCGGTTCCTGCGATGAAAAGGTGAAAGGCGTCAAGAAATTCCGCCCCTTTGGTGGTCCGGGTGATAAAAATATTGCGCCGGTCGCTGACATCGCGTTCGCGGCGCAGATAGCCAAGGGCCGACAATTTGTTGAGCGCGCGGGTGATTACGGGCTTTGACACATGCAGCGCCTCGGCCAGACCCCTTACCGTATGTGGCCCGGCGGCAATATAGACGGTCAGCATCAGCGCCATCTGCCGGTTGGTCAGATCGGGCTTGCCCGACCGGACATAGTCAACAAGGGTGCGCATCCAGTGGGTCAGCGGCAGCAGGCCGGGCCGGTCGATTGCGGGCGAAAGATCGGTGGCGGGATGAGCGTTCATGTGGCCTTAACGCACGATGCACAATCCGGTTGCGTAACGGACGCCGACATTCTCGTGCAATATCAATCACGCCCGTATCGCTGTTGCAACAGTCGGAAAACCGCGCGTAATCCCAATGCTTCGCCACCCTTCGCCCGGCCCGGTTTCGCGCTCGGTCGCCAGGCGAACGTGTCGAGATGCAGCCAGGGCACATCGTCCGGCACGAAGCGTTTGAGGAAGAGCGCGGCGGTGATCGCCCCGGCAAATCCGCCTTCGCCCGCATTGTTGATGTCGGCAATGTCGGACTTCAGCATGTCGGCATAGCCGTCCCACAGGGGCAGCCGCCAGGTCGGGTCATCTACCGCCGTGCCAGCCGCCGCCATCTCCGTCGCCAGCGCATCGTCATTGGCGAACAGCGCGGGCAGGTCCGGTCCCACCGCGACCCGCGCCGCGCCGGTCAGCGTGGCATAGTCGATGATGAGTTCCGGCTTCTCCTCGCCAGCGCGGGTCAGCGCGTCGCCCAGCACCAGCCTTCCTTCGGCATCGGTATTGCCGATCTCGACCGTCAGCCCCTTGCGGGTGCGCAATATGTCGCCGGGGCGGAAGGCGTTGCCGCTGATGGCATTTTCCGCCGCCGGGATCAGCAGGTGCAGCCGCACCGGCAGACGCGCCCCCATGATCAGTTGCGCCAGCGCAAGGGCATGGGCCGCGCCGCCCATATCCTTCTTCATCAGGCGCATGCCCGACGAAGGCTTGATGTCCAGCCCGCCACTGTCGAAGCAGATGCCCTTGCCGATGATCGCGATGCGGGGCGCTGCCGGATCGCCCCATGTCAGTTCGATGAGGCGCGGCGCGAAGCTCTTGTCCGCAGCCTTGCCCACTGCATGGATCATCGGATAGCCCTGTTCCAGGGCATCGCCGCGGGTCGTGCTGACGCTGGCGCCGAACGTCTTGCCCAGTTGCGTCACGGCGGCTTCCAGATCGGGCGGCCCCATGTCGGCGGCAGGCGTGTTGACCAGGTCGCGCACCAGCGCGATCGCCTGCGCCAGCTGCACCGTCGATTCGATCCGTGCCACGTCGCTGGTCAGCAGCACGCGGGGCGCGACCGGGTTTTCGTCCTTGCGGTAGCGATCGAACCGGTAATGCGCCGTCAGCCAGCCAAGGGCCGCCGCATCGGGCGATCCTTCGGCCAGTCGATACATGCCTTCGGGCAGGGTTTCGGCGAGTTTCGCGAGGCACCAAGGGCCGGGCGCGGCCTTGTTGGCGATGCCCGCCACCACCCACCAGTCGCCTGCGGCTTCGCCCGGCACGATCGCCAGTTCACCCGGCTTCCCCTGAAATTTCTGCGCCGCCGCGATCGCACGGACCCGATCCGGCTGGGCCGCCAGCCAGTCGTCATAGCCCGCCGCCTCGACAAGGTGGATCGAACGGGCGGGCTGGTCGTTGTCGGCTTTAAGCAGGGCTGAATAATCGGTCATGGGGTCGGTTTAGGAGAAAGGCGCAAGGGATGGAAAGCGCGAAATTTCATCGCCCGCATCGCACATGTCGCCCTTTCCCCATTTGCGTCCCGCGCCGCTGAGGCCTAGCTTCATCCGCATCGCAAAATGCCAAGGAGAGAGACGATGATTCATTCCGATGACCGCGGCCTCCAGGCCGCCCGCGCCCGTGCCTATGTGCTGGCGGAAAGCGGCCGTTTTGAAAATGGCCATGCCGTCGAACAGGCGCTGATCGCCGAGGGTTGGCCCAATGCAGGGCAGGCGCTGCAAAGCGACTATGCGCGCAAGGCGATCGGCGAACGCTGCCGCGCTGCGCGGGCGCACTGATGCGGCAGGGGGAACTGGCCCGGTCGGCGGGGCTTTTGGGTGTCGCCGCGATGCTGCTGGTTGCTTGCAGCCCCTCGCACGAGGAGGCGGGCGGCAATGATGCGGCCAATGTCGCGGCGACGCGCTTTGCCGACAGGATGGCGGGAACGCCGCCACCGGCTCCCCCGGCCAAACCCTTCAAGCAGACGGACAAGAGCGCGCTGCTGGAATTCGCCTATGCCTATCCGGCGCAGGCGGCGGCCATCCCCGCGCTGGTCGACAAGTTCGACAAGCAATTGACGACGTCCAAGGCCGATGCGCTCAAAATGGCGAAGGATGACAGCGCGTCCGCCAAGCAGGCCGGCTATCCGTTTCGCGCGCACAGCCTGGAAACGGAATGGAGCGTGTCGGCCGATACCCCGCGCTTCCTGGCGCTCCAGTCGCAAACCTACGTCTTTACCGGCGGCGCGCACGGCATGACCGGCTATGACAGCCTGCTATGGGACAAGGCGCGCAGCCGCGAAACCAGTGTCAAGGCGGTGATGACCACGCCCGCCGCCTTCGCCGCCGCCATCCGCGACCGCTTCTGCGCCGAACTCGACAAGCAACGCGCGGAAAAACGCGGTGCGCCGGTGGTGCGGGACGCCGATGAATTCAGCCAGTGCATCGATCCGATGGAACAGGTGCTGGTGCTGACGTCCAAGGACGGCAAGCTGATCGACGGCGTGACCGTCGTGGTCGGCCCCTACAGCGCCGGGCCTTATGCGGAAGGGACATATGAGGTCGCGCTGCCGGTCGATGCGACGATGCGCAAGGCGATCAAGACGGAATATCAGGACGGGTTCGTGGCAGGGTAAGGTGATTTGCCCTGCTTTCCCATCCTACCCTCGAAGGCAGAGTTATCGCAAATGGAACTGCTGCCCCTATCTTCATCGTCATGCTGAACTTGTTTCAGCATCCATTTCTCGTCCCCAGCGGCGGCTTTTGGCGCATGATGGATCCTGAAATAAATTCAGGATGACGTTGGAGGAATAACGAAAAGTCATGCGCGTTAGTCCTCCCCTTGCAGGGGAGGATGAATGTTAAACCGGCACCCCATAGAGATCATGCTCGTCGGCATCCTCGATTGTGACGTCGATCATGTCGCCAGCCTTCCGTCCTTCGCCGACATCGCGCAGGAAAACATTGCCGTCGATTTCCGGCGCGTCGGCCTGTGAGCGCGCAGTCGCGCCGATCGAGCCGTCCTCTTCGTCCGGTTCGCCCACTTCATCGACGATTACCGGCAGCACGCGGCCGACCTTGGCCGAGAGCTTGGCGGCGCTGATCGCGGCGGTCTTTTCCATGATCCGCTGATAGCGTTCTTCCTTGACCTCGTCGGGCACCGCGCCGGGCAGGGCGTTGGCCGCCGCACCCTCGACCGGCTCGAAGCGGAACGCGCCGACACGGTCGAGTTGCGCTTCATCCAGCCAGTCGAGCAGATATTGGAAATCCGCCTCCGTCTCACCGGGAAAGCCGACCACGAAGGTCGAGCGGATGGTGATGTCCGGGCAGATGCTGCGCCATTTATGGATGCGGTCCAGCACCTTGGCTTCATTGGCCGGGCGTTTCATCGCCTTCAATACGCTGGGGGCGGCGTGCTGGAAGGGAATGTCGAGATAGGGCGTCAGCAGCCCGTCGGCCATCAACGGGATGACCTGATCGACATGGGGGTAGGGGTAGACATAGTGCAGCCGTACCCAGGGCGCGCGCCCTTCGGCGGTACGCAGCTGCCCCAGTTCGCGCGCCATGTCGGTCATGTGCGCGCGCACGTCGCGGCCTTTCCACGACCGCGCCTCATGCCGCGTATCGACGCCATAGGCCGACGTATCCTGGCTGATCACCAGCAATTCCCTGGTCCCCGCCGCGACCAGCTTCTCCGCCTCGCGCAGCACCGCGTCGATCCGCCGCGACACCAGATCGCCCCGGATCGAGGGGATGATGCAGAAGGAACAGCGATGGTTGCAGCCTTCGGAAATCTTCAGATAGCTGTAATGGCGCGGCGTCAGTTTCAGCCCGCCTTCGGGCACCAGGTCGACAAAGGCGTTGGGGACGGGCGGCGATGCGTCATGCACCGCATTGACGACCTGCTCATATTGATGCGCGCCGGTGACGGCCAGCACTTGCGGGAATTTCGCGCGGATCAGGTCTGCCTCATCCCCCATGCAGCCCGTCACGATGACGCGGCCATTTTCGGCCATCGCCTCGCCGATCGCTTCCAGCGATTCCTCCTTAGCCGAATCGAGAAAGCCGCACGTATTGACCAGCACGACGTCGGCGCCGGCATAGTCGGCGGACATCTGATAGCCGTCGGAGCGCAGCTTCGTCAGGATGCGTTCGCTGTCCACCAGGTTTTTGGGACAGCCGAGCGAAACCATGCCGATTTTCGGCGCGTCAGGAAATTTGGTTGCCATGATGGCCGCGCACATAGGGATTTTTGCGCGGAATGTCACGCCGCGCGATTGGCGCGCTCTTTCAGGCCGGTTCGCCGCCTGTCCCCAGACCGTCGCTCTCGACAATCTCGATGATCAGGTCGCCGGTCTGAAGCTGCTGCGCGCCCGGCTCCCAGAAACCGATCGGCCTATCGTCGCGATAGATGCGCACGCCAAGGCCGGTGGTGATGGCGGACAGCGGCCCGCCAATTTCCTGCGGGCTAACGAAGCGCTCGTTCAGCTTCACCCGTCCGCCAGACGCCGCCAGATCGGCCATATAGTCGGCAATATGCTTGCCGCTGGTGCTGCCCGCCAGCAGCAGCCCGGCAAAGCTGACCGGGTTGATCACCGTGGTCGCGCCTGCCTGCCGCGCGGGCAGTTCGTTATCCTCGTTCCGCACGACGATGCTGATCGGCAGGCGCGGGGCGAGGTGGCGGGCGGACAGCGTGATCAGGATCGACGTATCGTCGCGCCCGGCCGATACGATCATGCTGCGCGCGCGGTGGATCGCGACATCCTTCAACGTCCGGTCGCGGGTCGAATCCCCGCACAATATATTGCACCCCTGCGCCTCGGCCAGTTCCAGCGCGGCTTCGCTGCCGTCGATCACGACGATCTCACGCGGGTCGGTGCCGCGCGCCAGCAGTTCATGCACCGCTTCCTGCCCGCTGGTGCCAAAGCCGGTGACGATGATGTGATTGTGCAGATCGGCTTGTATGCGGGCCATGCGCCACCTGTAGAGGATGTTGCGGAGGAAAAGCGAATAGGCTGTGCCGAGGAAAATGAGCCACACGAACAGCCGGATCGGCGTGACGAACAGCGATTCGAACAATCGCGCTTCGGGTGTGACCGGGACAATGTCGCCATAGCCCACCGTCGTCACGGTGACGGTCGTGAAATAGAGCACATCGACAAAGCTGATATGATTGTCGAGATTGTCCTTCAGCCCGTCCCGCCCGACCCAGTGGAGCAGCAGCACCACTGCGATCAGCGCGAATACCAGGCCGACGCGCCAGCTCAGGTCCATCCACATCGGCAGGGAGGAGCGCCGCCGCAAAAAGCCTTCGGTAGTCCGCGATGATCCCCGGTTTATCCTCATGGCGCGGTCGGCAGATGCGTAACGGGATTTACCGGCACCCGGTCCTTGCGCAATTCGAAATGCAGCTTGGGCTGGCTGGCATAGCCGGTGTCGCCGGTCAGGCCGATGGTCTGGCCGCGCGTGATTTTCTGGCCGCGCACCACATCCACGCGGCTGGCATGGCCATAGGCGCTGACCCAGCCGCTGCCATGGTTGATCAGCACCAGCCCGCCAAACACCGCCACCCGGTCGCCCGCATAGGCGACAACGCCGTCCGCCGCCGCACGGATCGGCGTGCCGGCGGGGACGCCAATATCGATGCCATTATTCTTCGCGCCGCTTTCGCCGGGGCCAAAGCGCGATAGCAGCTTGCCCTTGACCGGCCAGTCGAAACGCCCCGCAAAGCTGCCGGGCTGGGCGATCGGCACGTTGCTTGGCAGCGGGCGCGGCTGCGACGAAGCGACCGCCACCGGCGCATTTTCTGCCGCCGCTGGCTGGCCGCCGGTCAGCACATCATCAATGTCGATATGGAACGCGGCGGCGCGCTGCTCCAGGCTGGGGGCCGTCGCCGGAGCCTCGCCCGGCAACAGCAGCCGTTGTCCGCGCCGCAGCATGAACGGTTCCGTCAGGCCGTTGGCGGCAACGATGCGGCTCCACGCCACGCCATAGGCGGACGCGATGGCGATGCCCGTCTCCCCTTCCGCCACCAGATGATAGCGACCGCCGGGAATAGTGAGTTTCTGGCCGATGCGGATGGCAAAGGGCGGTGTCAGCCCATTGGCGCGCGCAATCGCTTCCGATCCCGCGCCGGTGCGATTGCCGATGCCGCGCAGCGTGTCGCCGGGCTGGACGACATAGGTGGACGTCGCCACCGTTTGCGCATTGGCGACCACCTGCTGCGCGGTCCATACCGGCTCGGCTTCCACCAGTTCGACAGTGGCCGCGTCGGCATTCAACCGGGGCGGGGGCGTTTCGTTGCGGGCCTCCATGGGGATACAGGCGGCCAGTATCAGCGGCGCGAGCAACATGGCGGATGGAAGAAGCGGACGTGACATCGCCGCCTGTCTATCGCATCGCGCCGCGCTTGCCACCCCCTGCCGCTATTGCCCGAACGCCGCTGCAGTCGCCGCCATGGCGCTGTCCTGCGTCAGGTCGTAATGGAGGGGCGTAACGGTGACATAGTCCTGCGCGATCGCCGCCAGATCGCTCCCCTCCGGCACTGCATCGCTGCTGCCCAGGCTGAACCAGTAATAGCGGTAGCCGCGCGGGTCGGTCCCTTCGATGATCTTCGTGCGATCGACATCGTGAAAGCCCTGCCGCACGACGCGGATGCCCTTGACCGCGTCGGGTTCTATCGCCGGGAAGTTGACGTTGAACAGCATCCGGCGCGAAGGCGGCATGGCGATCAGCGGGGCGATGGCTTTTGCGCCCCATGCCTGCGCAGCGGCAAAGGGCACCGTGTCGCCCATCCCCTCACGCGCATAGACCTGGCTCAGCGCAATCGACCTGATCCCCGAAATCGCCCCTTCCATCGCGGCGGCGACGGTGCCCGAATAGGTCACATCCTCCGCCAGGTTGGCGCCGCGATTGACGCCCGACAGGATGAGGTCCGGCCGCGCGTCCTTCATCAAATGCCCCACGGCCATCATCACTGCGTCGGTCGGCGTGCCGGTGACGCTGTAATGCTGCGCGCCATGCTTGCGGATGCGCAGGGGCCGGGTGAGCGTCAGGCTATGCCCCGCGCCCGACTGTTCCTCGCTCGGCGCGACGATCCAGATATCGTCGGAAAATTGGCGGGCGATGGCTTCCAGCACTTTGAGGCCGGGCGCGTGAACGCCATCGTCATTGGTGAGCAGGATACGCATGGAATAAACAACTCCGTTCGGGCTGAGCTTGTCGAAGCCTTCCGCTGAGCGAAGCGAAGCCGCCTCGCTAGCGCTCGGCATGGCCCTTCGACTTCGCTCAGGGCGAACGGCTAAGCCTTTGGCGTCAGGCGCGTCACCCCACCCATATAGGGCGCCAGCGCCTCCGGCACGATCACGCTGCCGTCGGCCTGCTGGTAATTTTCCAGCACCGCTACCAATGTGCGGCCCACGGCCAGACCCGATCCGTTCAACGTGTGAAGGAAACGGGTCTGCTTCTCTCCCTCCGGCTTGTAGCGCGCGTTCATCCGCCGCGCCTGAAAATCGCCGCAGTTGGAAACAGAGCTGATCTCGCGATAGGTGTTCTGGCTGGGCAGCCAGACTTCCAGATCCCATGTCTTGCGCGCGCCAAAGCCCATGTCGCCGGTGCAGAGCAGCATCTTGCGATAGGGAAGCCCAAGCGCCTGAAGGATACCCTCCGCCGCCGCGCACATGCGTTCATGCTCCGCCTCTGACTCGTCGGGCGCGCAGATCGCGACAAGCTCGACCTTCTCGAACTGGTGCTGGCGGATGAAGCCGCGCGTGTCGCGCCCGGCGGACCCGGCTTCGGAACGGAAACAGGGGGTCAGCGCCGTCAGCCGGACGGGCAGGTCAGAGAGCGGCACGATCTGGTTCGCGACCAGATTGGTGAGGCTGACTTCGGCGGTCGGGATCAGCCAGCGACCATCGGTGGTCCTGAACAGATCCTCGGCGAATTTGGGCAATTGCCCGGTGCCGAACAAAGCCTCGTCACGCACCAGCAGCGGCGGGTTGACCTCCTCATAGCCATTCTCGGCCGTCTGCCGGTCCAGCATGAATTGCGCCAGCGCCCGGTGCAGCCGCGCCATCTGGCCGCGCAGCGCAGTGAACCGCGCGCCGGACAGGGCCGCGCCGCCCTCAAAATCCAGCCCCAGCGCCGGGCCGAAATCGGCATGGTCCTGCGGCGCAAAGTCGAAGTCGCGGGGCGTGCCCCACCGGCTGACTTCCACATTGTCGGCTTCATCGTCGCCCTGCGGCACATCGTCGGCGGGCAGGTTGGGGATGGCGGCCAGCATCGCGCCCAGCGCGTCGCCGACTTCCCGGTCCTGCGCTTCCAGAGCGGGGGTGCTTTCCTTGATCGCCGCGACTTCGGCCTTCAGCGCTTCCGCCTTGTCCTTGTCGCCCGCGCCCATGGCCTGGCCGATCAGCTTGCTCGCCTCATTGCGGCGGGCCTGTCCGACCTGCAACTGCGTCTTGATCGCCCGGCTTTGCTCGTCCAGCGCCAATATCTCGGCGGACAAGGGGGCCAGCCCGCGCCGGGCCAGGCCAGCGTCGAAAGCGGCGGGATTTTCGCGGATGAAACGGATGTCGTGCATGGGCCAGTCCTATGCCGTCGTGCGACGAGCCACGCAACCCTGCGCGCTGCCGATCGTTGAACAGGCATCCGTTAAAATGAAAAGGACCAGGCGATGCAGATAGAACAGGACGCGCTCATATTGGTAGCTGACGGCCGCAAGATGCTGTTTTTCCGGAACAAGGGCGACGCCGCCATTCCCAGCCTGGAAACCGAGCAGGTCGAGAAGCAGGATAACCCGGCCGATCGCGAACAGGGCAGCGACACGCCCGGCCGCGCGTTCAATTCGGTGGGCGGCCATCGCAGCGCCATGTCGGAAACCAATTTTCACGATCTGGAGGAGGATCGCTTTGCCGCGCAGGCCGCCGACATCCTCAAGCATCGCGCCTTCGCCAATGATTATGAAAAGTTGATCATCGTCGCCCCGCCCGGCACGCTGGGCGAAATGCGCAAACATTATCACAAGGAAGTCGAAAGCCGCCTGGCAGGCGAGATCGCCAAGGATCTGGTCAATCATCCGATCGCGGACATTGAACGGATCATTGCCGACAATTGATCCTGTGCCCTTTGCGCCCATCCTCCCCTGCAAGGGGAGGACCGTTCCGGTAACGGGTTTTGCAAAAGCGCATCAGCATCAAACGAAAAAGGGCGGCCCCCGATACCGGGAGCCGCCCTTTTTCATGTCATCGCCTGACGGGTCAGGCGGCCTTGTCGGCCTTGCGATCGGCAAAGCGACGGCGGGCGACCAGTGCGACCGCGGCTGCGCCGAACAGCAGGATCATCGGCGGGGCAGGGACGTCCGTGCCGCCGCTGCTGCTGCTCGATCCACCGCTGGAGCTGCTGGACGAGGAAGAAGAGCTGCTGCTGCTCGACGAGGAGGAACTGCTCGACCCCGAACTGCCGCTCGATCCGCTGCTGCCCGTGCTGCCGAAGCTGGACGATCCGCCCGACGAGGAGGAACTGCTCGACGAGGATGACGAAGAAGAGGACGACGAACTGCTGCCGCTCGACCCGGAACTGCCCGACGAACCGCTGCTGCCGCTCGATCCCGAACTGCCGCTGGAGCCACTCGACCCGTGATCATGGCCATGACCATGGCCGGGCTTGCCGGGCTTGCCGCCGCTCGATCCGCCCGAACTGCTCGATGAAGAACTGGACGAGGAGGAGGAGGATGACGAGCTGGAGCTGGACGAGGACGAGCTGCTGCTGACATTGCCGCTCGACGTGGAGACATTACCGCTCGACGTCGAAACGCCGCTCGATGTCGACACATTGCCGCTGGAGGTGGACACGCCACCCGTTGACGTGGACACGCCGCCGGTGGAAGTCGAAACCCCGCCGGTCGATGTCGATACGCCGCCAGTGGTCGAGCTGGTCGAGCTGCTGATGCCGCCGGTCGAGCTGCTGGTCGAGGAGATCACCACCGACCCGCCGCCGCTGCCGCCGCCACCGCCGCCGAAAAAGCCGCCGATGAAGCCGCCGCCGCCAAAGCCGCCGCCACCGCCCATGACGACAGGAACCGCGCCACCGCCGCCGGACATGACCGGCATTTCGGCCATCGGCATCGGCGCAGGCAGGGGAATGGGAGCCTGTTGCGTGACGACCGTGACGGTGCGCGGCGTGCTGGTTTTCACCGTACGCACCACCTTGCGCTTCACTGTCCGCACGGCATAGCGTTTGCGCGGCGCTGCCGCCTTCGTGCTCTTGCTGCTATGAACCACTGCCGGCCGCGCATTTTCGGCGACATGCACCGCGCCACCGCCAATGATCGCTCCGCCGCAAGTGCAGGCGCATAACTTAGCCAATGCCATCCGTACCGACATAGGATCCACTCTTTACTTTGTTGCCCCCTGACCCGGCATTGGCTTTTTCCAATGATGGGCTGGTAGGAACTTCCTATGCGTAAGAACGCAAAAGAAAGCGTTAACTGCAACGCTGTTAACCCTGAATGTGATATTCAAGTCGAGGAAAATCCTACCTTCTTCCAAAGGGAAATGGTTAACGTCCCACTATGGAACGACTGTCGCGAGCCAGGTAAAAATCGCTTGATGCGTTTCGCCGATTTGCCTTGCGCGCGGGACTCGGCTGCGCCGGCGTCAAGCCCCGATGAAAACGAACCGCAGCAATATTGCCTGCTTGTGTCGCCCTTCGCCCGTCGCTATGACGCGCCTTCAATGAAAAGTCATGGGCGCCCGGTCGTTAAGCGCCGGCGTCCTCCGAGTCGGAGAGCCAGATGGCATCGGTCCTGAATTCCGATAAAGACGGCGACAAGCCGCCCAAATCGACTGTCGAACTTCCTGCAGACTACCGGCCTTCCGCCGATGAGGAATTCATGAACCCGTTGCAGCTGGAATATTTCCGGCAGCGCTTGTGGGACTGGAAAAAGCAGATCCATGCCGAAGCCGAAGGGACGCTTGCCGTCCTTCAGAATGAGCCGCTTCGCGAACCCGACCTGAATGACCGCGCATCGAGCGAGACCGACTGGTCGATCGAACTGCGCACCCGCGACCGCCAGCGCAAGCTGATCTCCAAGATCGAGGCGGCGCTCCGCCGGATCGAGGACGGCGAATATGGTTATTGCGAAGTCACCGGCGAACCGATTTCGCTGGGTCGGCTGGAGGCCCGGCCGATCGCGACCATGACCGTCGAAGCGCAGGAACGGCATGAGCGGCAAGAGAAGATTTCCCGCGACGATTAACCCTTTCTCCATCCCCCCGCGCCTATGGTGCCCGCCAATTATCTGGCATTTTATTCGCGGGTCTTGGCATGAACGACCAACAGGAATCTTCCGATCGGGGACCGGCCCGCGCCGCGCCGCGTGACAGCCTGTTCCTGCTGACCAGTTTCATGACGCCCGAAGGCGTACCGCTGGGCAAGGCCCGCGTCCGCAACCTGTCGGCCACCGGCCTGATGGCCGATTGCGAACGGGGAGTTCCGGCGGGCATCAAGGTGGAATTTGAACTGCGCGGCATCGGCAAGATGACCGGCACCGTCGCCTGGGCGCGCGGGGACAAGATTGGTTTGGCCTTTGACGAGCCGATCGACCCGCAACTGGCGCGCAAGCCTGTTTCGACGGGCGCGGCGCAACAGACGGTGCCCGATTATCTGCGGCTGCACCAGCGCGGCTTGCTGCGCCGCTGATCCAGTCCGGAAATAAACAGCCCCGCCTACCTGTTGGTTGCGGGGCTTTTTATTGTCTGAAAATGTGGAGCGGAATGAAGGCGAAGGGCCGGACCGGCAGCCTGTAGCCGCCGTGTCCCGGCCTCCTCCCGTAGCGCGCTTGATGCTTAGTGCTGCGCTTCCAGTTCTTCCTTCAACCGCAATTTCTGCTTCTTGAGCGAAGCCACCAAAATAGCGTCGGGCATAGGCCGACTCGTCTCCGCCTTGATTCGGGCGTCGATACCTGCGTGCTTGGCAGAAAGAGCTGAAATGTGGCTGTTTTCCATAACATTCTCCAGATGAGGGGTGATGGACGACGAAGTAGATCATGAAATAATCATCGTGTCTCGCGCTGATTCGCACGCTGCGCCTGAATGAGAAAAATTTGCGATGGCCCGCGTCCGGGCGGCAGGGTATCAGGGGACATGACGAGCGTGGGTGACGGATCGGGGGCGCAGTGAGTAGGGAAGATATTATGCGCCGCCTGGAATTGTTGCGGGTGGAGCATCGCGACCTCGACAGCGCGATTGCCGTGCTGATGGAGTCGGGTGCGGGCGACCAGATGCAGATTGCCCGGTTCAAGAAACGCAAGCTGCGCCTGCGCGACGAGATTGCGCAGCTGGAAGACGGGCTGGTGCCCGACATCATCGCGTAAATCGGTGCTGGCGCGGGATTTTGTGGTTAACGTCGCGCTAACCGGCCCTGAATGGGACAGCCCCCGCTAAAAGCGCATCGATGGGCCTGACAAGGTTGCGATAATATGTCAGTCATCCTGCATGCAGAGCGCAGCTTTTCTGGATCGTGGCCTTCACCGGCGGCTGGTCGACGGCCTGTATCTCGAAGCCATGGTCATGGCTGACGAGGCACGGTCCTATTTCGACGGCAGCAACAGCCTGGACGAGGGGATGAGCGATCCGCTGCGCCGCGTCTCCTTCGCCTGCGAATCGCTGAAAGTGACCACCCGGCTGATGCACATCATCGCCTGGCTGCTCAGCCAGCGGGCCTGGCAGCGGGGCGAGATTGGCGATGCCGATCTGTCGGACGAGAAATATCGGCTTGGCCGCGCGACCCAGACGCCGCCCGAACTCGCCGCCGATTTTCCTTTCATGGCGCGGTCGCTGATCGATGCGAGCCAGGAATTATACGATCGCGTCGCGCGATTGCAGGACCGGATGGACATGATGCTGGGTCCGGCCACGGTCAGGGACGCCAATCCGGCGCGCGCGCTGATCGATCGCCTGCACAGCGCCTTCTGATCGTGTCGCGGCAACTGGCCGCATTCTACCGCTTCTAAGGCTGGCGCTTTCGCCCATATTTGGTCTAGACCATCGCCATGACCCATGGTTTGCGGACCTTTCGCCGCCCTCCTGGCCGCCCGCATTCCGCACGGCTCCTGCTTGTTCCTATGTTGCTCGCCTGTCCGGGCGGGGCGCTGGCGCAGTCCGTCGCGCCACCGCAAGCCGTGCCGGACCAGTCGCTCGACACCATGCCCGACATCGGCCTGGACTGGCCGGACATGGGGCAGGAGGACAGGGTGAAGCCGCTGCCCGCCGACCCGGCTGATACCCAGGTGGCGACGCCTGACGCTCTCCCTGACGCCGCCCAGCCGGTCGAGCCGGTCGAGGAAGCCGCGACCTTTGCTGACGCGGGGGAGGAGCGGCGCTACACCGTACAACTGAACGGCATCGACACGATTGCCGATGCGACCTTCAAGCAGCGCTTCGAGGAATTGTCGGCGCTGCGGCAGGGCGATGGCAAGCCCGCCAACCTCGCGCAGATCAATCGTCGCATCAAAGAGGATAATGAACTGCTGGACCGGCTGCTGCGCGCCAAGGGCTATTATGCCGCGCGCATCCGGGGCGCGGTTGCCGCGCCGCCAGCGGGCAGCGATCGCCTGGCCGTCAGCTTCGACATTGTCCCCGGCACGCAATATCTGCTCGATTCGGTCGATCTGACCGGCCTTGCCGAAACCGGCGACAAGGAAGCGCAATTGCGCGCCGCCTTCCCGCCCAAGGTTGGCGATCCGGTCGATGCCGACGCCATTCTGGCCGGGCGCGACGCGCTGTCCGTAGTGCTGGCCGAAACCGGGTTCCCCTTTGCCAAGGTCGATGAACCCGAAGTGCGGATCGACCATGAGGAGCGCAAGGGCGACCTTGACATCATCATCACGCCGGGCGGCTATCGCAGCTTTGGCGCGATCCGCATGAACAACGAAAAATTGTTCAGCGCGCACCATGTTCAGGAAATCGCCCGCTTCCATCCCGGCGATCCCTACAAGGCGTCGGATGTCGAGGATCTGCGCCGCGCCATCGTCGCAACCGGGCTTGTCTCCTCGGTCAACCTGACGCCCAAAGAGGCGGGCGATGGTTCCCATGTCGATCTGGCAGTCGATGTCCGCCCCGCGCCACTACGCACCATCGCGGGGCAGCTGGGTTATGGCACGGGCGAAGGCTATCGCGCTGAAGTCAGTTGGCAGCACCGCAATTTCTTCCCGCCCGAAGGCGCGGTAACGGTGCGCGGCGTCGTCGGCACGCAGGAACAGACCGCGTCCTTCACCTATCGCCGCAACAATTTCCACCGCCGCGACAATGTGCTGACCGGCCTGCTGTCGGTCAGCAACATCCGGCGCGACGCCTATGACGCGCGTACCATCACCCTGGCAGGCGGGCTGGAGCGGCAGACGAACATCCTGTTCCAGAAGGACTGGGTGTGGCGCATCGGCGCGGAACTCATCGCTTCCGACGAAGCCGATGCCTTCAGCGGCGGTGCGCGGCGCACCTTCCTGATCGGCGCAATTCCGTTAAGCCTGACCTATGACGGCAGCGATGATCTGCTCAACCCGACCAAGGGCTTTCGTCTGGGTGGCCGGTTCAGTCCCGAACTTTCCTTTCAGGACAAAACCTTCGGTTATGCCAAGGTGCAGGTGGATGGCAGCATCTATCAGCCGATGGGCGAAAAGCTCGTCGTCGCGGCCCGTGCGCGCTTTGGCACGATCCTTGGCTCCACCGTCGATCAGATCGCGCCGTCGCGGCGCTTCTATGCGGGCGGCGGCGCGTCGGTTCGCGGTTATGGCTATCAGGCGATCGGCCCGCGTTTCGGCGTGGACAACGACCCGGTCGGCGGCAAGAGTCTCGCGGAATTCTCGCTGGAGGGGCGGGTGCGCTTTGGCAATTTCGGCGTCGTGCCCTTCATCGATGCAGGCAATATCTCCACCACCTTCCTGCCGCGCTTCCGCGACCTGCGCATCGGCACCGGGCTTGGGCTGCGCTATTATAGCAACTTCGGCCCGATCCGCATCGACGTCGGTACGCCGATCAACCCGCAAAAGGGCGATCCGCGCGTCGCCGTCTATGTGTCGCTGGGGCAAGCCTTCTGATGGTGGACGAAGCGCCCGCCGAGAAGCCGCATCGCCGCCGCGCCTGGGATGGACGCTGGCAGCGCTGGGTGCTGGGCATCATCGTCACTTTGCTGCTGATCGTCGCTGGCGCGCTGGCCTGGCTCGACACGGCGCCCGGCCATCGCTTCCTCATCAGCCGGATCGCGACGATCAAACCGCCATCGGGCCTGCGCATCCAGGTCGACCGGATCGATGGCAGCATTTATCACAAGGCCGTTCTCCACAATCTGACCCTGTCCGACCCGACGGGCCGCTTCTTCGACGCGCCACGGGTCGAACTGGACTGGTGGCCCTTCGCCTGGGCCTATAACCGGCTGGACATCGACCGGCTGGTGATCCCGCGCGCCACCCTGCACAAATTGCCCAAGCTCAATCCCAGCCGGAAGCAGGGGCCGATCCTTCCCGGTTTCGACATCCGGCTGATGGAATTTTCGGTCGGTCGGCTGACGATCGCGCCGGGCATTACTGGCCGTGCGCAGCAGGCGACGATGGCGGGCGACGCGGACATTCGCGGCGGCCGTGCGATCATAGATCTGACCGCCCGCGTGATCGACGGGCAGGACGCGCTGACCATCGCGCTCGACAGTCGCCCCGACGATGATCGTTTCCGCCTGGACGTCACGGTCAATGCGCCAAGGGGCGGCGTCCTGGCGGCGATGGCGGGCCTGAAGCAGGACGCCAATCTGCGCATCGGCGGCAAGGGCGGCTGGAGCCGTTGGGACGGTCGCCTGTCCGCCACGCTCGATGCCCAGCCCGTCGCCGATTTCGTGCTGGCCGCGCGCCAGGGCGCCTATTCGGCCCGTGGTTCGATCGAGGGCGGCGCGATCGTCGGCAATGGCCTTGTCCAGCGTATTGCCGCGCCGCGCCTGGTCGTGCGCGCCAACGGGACGATGGTGGACCGGGTGATTGACGGTCGCCTCTGGCTCCGTTCCGCCGCGATCGATCTGGAAGCCGACGGGGCGATCGACCTGCGCAACAATGCGCTCGACAATATGCTGGTGCAGTTGAAGCTCGCCCGTCCACAGGCCTTGTTCAAGACTATGCGCGGGCAGGATGTCGCGGCGAAAATCCGTCTGGACGGTGCATTCGCGACGCTGGGCTATGAATATCTGCTCACCGCCCGCCAACTGGCGTTCGACAAGACGGTGATCAGCACCGTGCGGATGGATGGCAAGGGGCGTCGGTCGGAAAATGGCCCGGCGCTGGTCCCGGTACGCCTGCGCGCCGCGCGGCTCGATGGGCAGGGCGAACTGGTCGAAGGGATCGTCCGCAATTTCGCGCTCGACGGCGTGCTCCAGATCAAGGGCCAGCAGATTGTCAGCAATCCGATGGACGTGCGGTCGGACAAGTTGCGCGGCAAGCTGCTGATGCTCGCCGACCTCCAGACAGGTCGGTATGATTTTGGTCTGGATGGCCAGATTGTCGGTTTGGCCATTCGTGGCTTCGGCATCGTCGACCTGACGTCGAAATTGCGCGCAGTGCCCGGTCCCAATCGCAGCTTTGGCCTGAGCGGCAATGCGCTGGCGCGGGTGCGGCGGCTGGACAATGAATTTCTGCGTACGCTGGGCGGCGGCCTGCCGACCGTTCGCAGCGCGCTCGCGCTGCGCCCCGATGGCCAGTTGGCGCTCACCAATTTGCAGCTTGATGCGCCGCTGCTGACGCTGACGGGCAATGGCCTGCGCCATCGCGACGGCACGATGCATCTGGAGGGGCAGGGGCGGCATGGCCAATATGGTCCGGTCAGGCTGACGCTGGATGGCAGGATCGACCGCCCGACCATCGATGTGCTGCTGGCCAGCCCGATGAAGGCGCTGGGCCTGCGCGACGTGCGCGCAAAGCTGATCCCCGATGCAAGCGGATACAGCTATACCGCTGCGGGCGGATCGACCCTTGGTCCCTTCACCGGCCGGGGCGTCATCCTGCTGCCGCAGGGCGGACAGGCGGTGGTCCGCATCGCGCGGATCGACGTGTCCGGCGTCACCGCCAGCGGTGATATTCGCCCGGTGACCGGCGGGCTGGACGGCCAATTGGCGGTTAACGGCCCGGTGACGGGCTATATCAGCCTGAAGCCAGTGGATGCGATCCAGCAGGTCCAGCTCAAACTGACCGCCAACGATGCCAGCTTCGACGGACCGACCGTCATCGCGGTGCGACGCGGCACGCTGGATGCGACGATGTTGCTTGATCCTTCGCGCACGACGCTGACAGCCACGGCGCAGGCGCGGGGCCTGCGCGTCGGCGGGGTGCTGCTGGGGCGCTTTGCCGCCAATGCCGATCTGGTCGATGGTCAGGGCAAGATACGCGGCAGCCTGTCCGGGCAGCGCGGCCGCATCTTCGACATACAGGGCGAAGCGCAGGTCGATGCCGAGCAAATCCGCCTGACCGCTGGCGGCACTGTCGACAAGCGTCCCATCCGCCTGACCCGCGCGGCGCTGCTGACCCGTACCGATGATGGCTGGCGCCTGTCGCCTGCTACCATCAGCTATGCGGGCGGATCATTGCAGCTGGCGGGCGAACTGGGCAGCGCGTCCACCCATGTCGAGGCGCGGATGCAGAAACTGCCGCTGTCCCTGCTCGACATTGGCTATGACAATCTGGGTCTGGGCGGCACCGCGACAGGTTCGCTCAGCTACGCCCAGCCGCGCGGCGGCGGCCTGCCGACGGGGACCGCGGAACTGCGCATCCGTGGCCTGTCGCGGTCTGGCCTGTCCCTGAGTTCCCGCCCGGTCGATGTCGGCGTCAACGCCGCGCTGACGGCGGATCGTCTCGCCACCCGCATGATCTTCGTTGCCGATGGCAAGACGATCGGCCGGGCGCAGGCGTTGCTCAATCCGCTGGGGCGCGAAGGCGGCCTGGTCGAACGGCTCAACCGCGCGCCACTCTTCGCGCAGCTGCGCTATGGCGGCACGGCGGACACGCTGTGGCGGCTGACCGGGGTGGAAATTGTCGACATCGGTGGCCCGGTCGATGTTTCCGCGGACATGCGCGGCACGCTGGGCAACCCGCAGATCACCGGATCGCTGGCGACCGAAAATGCCGCGATCAACAGCCCCGTCACCGGCATGCGCCTGAAAAATGTCAAGGCGCGCGGGCGTTTCTCCGGCGCGCAACTGGTCATTTCCAGCTTTGCCGCGACCGCGCAAAATGGCGGCAGCGTAAGCGGCACCGGGCGCTTCACCTTCAACGGCATAGCGGGCGTCGGCATGGACCTTGCGATGCAGGCGGACAATGCCGCCCTGCTGGAACGGGACGATATTGCCGCCACGGTCACCGGGCCGATCACCCTGCGTTCCGATGGTGTGGGCGGGACGATCGGCGGCGACCTGACGCTCAACAAGAGCCGCTTCACGCTGGGCCGCGCCGCCGCCGTGGCGCAGATTCCGGAACTGGCGGTGACCGAAATCAACAGGCGTGGCGAGGAGGTTGAGCGGGTGCGCGCCAACGTCCCCTGGGCGCTGGCGATCAAGGCGCGGGCGCGCAACCGCCTGACCGTCACCGGCCTTGGCCTCGACAGCGAATGGCGCGCCATTCTCGACATTGGCGGTACGGTCACCAACCCGGCGATCGCGGGCCGGGCGGAACTGGTGCGCGGCGGCTATGAATTTGCCGGGCGCCGGTTCGACCTGCGCGAAGGGCGCATCCAGTTTGACGGCAAGACCCCCGTCAACCCGACGCTGGACATCGACGCGCAGGCCGACGTCAGTGATCTTACCGCCACCATCCATGTCGGCGGTACCGGCCTGAAGCCCGAAATCACCTTCACCAGCGTTCCCGCGCTGCCGCAGGACGAACTTCTGTCCCGCATCCTCTTTGGCACGTCGATCACCAACCTGTCCGCGCCCGAAGCGTTGCAACTCGCTTCTGCGGTCGGTTCGTTGCAGGGCGGCGGCGGGCTCGACCCGATCAATGCGGTGCGCAAGGCAGCGGGGCTGGACCGGCTGCGCATCATCGCTGCCGATCCGACGCAGGGGCAGGGGACGTCGATCGCGGCGGGCAAATATCTGACCCGCAAAACCTATGTCGAACTGATCACCGACGGGCAGGGATACAGCGCGACCCGGATCGAATATCAGGTCACGCGCTGGCTATCGCTGCTTGGCGCCATATCGACGCTGGGCCGCGAAAGCGCCAACGTGCGCGTGTCGAAGGATTATTGATCACATCGACGCCGTCGATGCGGTGGAACGCTGAACGGCGTGCGATCGGCTCGTCGTTCCCAGCACTCAGGACGGGGACGAAACGGCCTGAACTGTGCCAATTCGGCAACATAAGTCCTTGTTTATCTTAGGTTCATGAAACCAACGGCTTTGTTCCGGCTTCAACGTCTCACCCCTGCGGGGCGTGAATGACAATTGGAGTTAAGCATATGCGTAAGTTTGTGGTCGCAACCTTTCTGGCCGGAACCGCGGTCGCCACACCTGCTCTGGCCCAGGACGTCGGCCCGACCTTTACCGGCCCGCGCGTCGAAGCGATTTTGGGCTATGACCATGTCGGCGCGGGCAGCGATATCGACAATAATAATGGTCGCGACGATCAGTCGATCGACGGCCTGCTCTACGGCGTAGGCGCTGGCTACGACATTAATCTGGGCAGCGCGGTCGTAGGCGTCGAAGGCGAATATACCGACTCGACCGCCAAGAGCGATCGTTACGACCTGACCGACCAGTTCGGTTTCGGCCGGGTGAGCCAGGGCCGTGACCTCTATATCGGCGCGCGCGCCGGTATCCTCGCCAGCCCCAATACGCTGGTTTATGTGAAAGGCGGCTACACCAACACCAAGCTCAACGTGCTGGCGGGCGATACCGACGAAACGACCGACACCGCGTTCAAGCTCGACGGCTGGCGCATCGGTGGCGGCGTGGAGCGCGCCATCAACCAGAACACCTTTGCCAAGCTGGAATATCGCTACTCCAAATATGACAGCGCCCATATCGACTTTATGGACGGCGCCACCAGCAGCGAATTCGACATCGACACTGACCGGCATCAGGTCGTGGCCAGCGTCGGCTGGCGCTTCTAAAAGCAGGGCGGGGCGGGAGAAATCCCGCCCCGTTTCTCGTTACAGGATGCAACGTCCAACATCATCGTGAACGCATTATACCCTACAGCGTCGCTTCAATCTCGCGCGCGGCGAGATCGGGATTTTCCGCCAGGCTGATCGGCCGCCCGACGACCAGGATGGATGCGCCGCGATCCAGCGCCTGTCGCGGCGTCACGGCGCGCTTCTGGTCCCCCATCGCGCCGCCCGCCGGGCGCACGCCGGGCACGACGAAAAAGCCGTCGGGCCAATGTTTCTTGACCATCGCCACTTCCTCGCCGGAACAGACGATGCCGTCCAGCCCGGCATTTTGCGCCAGGTCCGCCAATCGCCGCACCTGATCCTCCGCCTTGCCGCCTACGCCGATGTCGAGCAGGTCGGCATCGTCCAGGCTGGTGAGCACCGTAACCGCCACCACCTTGGTCTTGATGCCCGCCGCGGCCTTCGCATCCTCCAGCATCGCCCGTCCGCCTGCGGCATGGACGGTCAGGATCGCCGGTTCCAGCATGTGCAATGCCTGCACCGCCTTGGCCACCGTATTGGGAATGTCGTGCAGCTTCAGATCCAGAAAGATCGGCAGCCCGAACTTCATCATCTCATGCACGCCGTGATGACCATTGGCGCAGAAGAATTCGAGACCCAGTTTCAGCCCGCCGACATGATGACGCACCTGCTGCGCCAGATTTTGCGCCTTGCCGAGGTCCGGCGTGTCGATCGCGACATAGAGGGGGCTACTCATACGGGTCCTGTAGGATTGAGAGGGGAAAGGGACGGAGAGGGGACGTCCGCGTCCAGAGGCGGGGTGACGACCGCAGGCGGCGTGGCGGCGGCGGTGACGGCCAGCGCGCGTTCCGCGCTGTCCAGCCGACGCTTCAACCGCCAGCGCGTCGCGCGCGCCATGATCCAGAAGGGCAGCGCGCCCAGCAGAAATGCACCGATCAGCAAAACCGGCAACTTGGTTTCCATCACCATGTCGCCCCACAGGCGGACGGTCACGGGCACATAATTCGCCATGCAGAAAAAGGCCAGGACGACCGCGATTACGACCCAGAAGGCAGTCCGCAAAAATTGCATCGGCATGTCCTCTTGCTGCTCAATAGGGGCAGCTTAGGCGATCCCGTCACATTTCGGAAGCGTCTCATCCTATTTGTCGATGCGGATCGTCATCGACAATTGGGTGGCGTCACCCGGTGCCAGCACGCTCATGCCGTCCGCCCGATTGATCGCGTCGGGACAGTGGCTCACTGGTTCGATACAGAAATCGGCCGAATTGGGCGGACGATAGACATGCAGCCAATCCGCGCCGCTCGCTGTCACGGCGACGCGCAGGCCATCGCCGCGCGCAATGATCGCGTGCCCGTCCCATCCGCCATAGGCATTGTCGATCAGCGTGTCGCCCATCACCCTGGCCCCGCGCGACCAGTCGCCCAGCGTGTCGGCGGCGACTTCCCGGTCCGGCAGCATGTCGGGGGTCGAAAGCCACAGGCTGGTCGCTGCGAAGCGCAGCTGCGTTCCGGCGTCGGCCAGGAAATAGGGGTGAAATCCCAGCCCGGCCGGCATCGGCGCATCGCCGATATTGGTCAGCGTCAGGCGCATGTCGATCGCGTCGGGGCGTAGTGCCACATGCTGCTCGGCGCGATAGGGCCATGGCCATGCCGCGCCGCGCGCATGATCCTGAACCAGCCGCACCGCATCCGCCCCCTGATCGGCGACGGTCCAGGCCGCCTGCCAGCCAGTGCCATGGATGCTGTGCGGATGATCGCCGAAATTGCGCGGCAACTGATAGTCGCGCCCGTCAAAGCTGAACCGCCCATTCGCTATCCGGTTGGCATAGGGGACGAGCGGAAAGCTCGCCATGCCCAGGGGATCGTGGCAATCCTCCGGCGCGGGGCGCAGCACATCCTCGCCCCCGTGGCGCAGCCATAGCAGCGATCCGCCCGCAGCGGGGGAAAGCGCCGCTTCCAGCGCCCCCGCCCGCAATACAAGCGGCCCGTTGCTCAACCAACCATCTCCTCAAGCTCGCGACCCTTGGTCTCCTGCACCATCTTGCGCACGAAGAAGTAGGAGATCGCGGCGAACAGCGCATAGCCGCTATAGGTCATGACCAGCCCCGGCGATACAGCCAGCGCGGGAAAGCTGACCGATATGGCCGCATTGGCGATCCATTGGGCAAAACCCGCGACCGCCAGACCCGATCCGCGAATCTGGTTGGGGAACATCTCGCCCAGCATCACCCACATGATCGGGCCCCAGCTCATGTTGAAGAAGATCACATAGAGATTTGCCGAGATCAGGGCGATCAGGCCATTATGCCCCGGCAGCGTGACCCCGCCGTCCGCGCCGGTGATGGCGGTGGAAAAGGCATAGGCGACGATCGCCAGCGTCACCGCCATCCCCGCCGATCCGATCAGCAGCAGTGGCTTGCGCCCGATCCGGTCGATCAGCAACATCGACCCCAGGCAAGCGCCGATCGAGAGTACGCCAGACAATATATTGATCTGCAACGCATTATCTTCCGAAAAGCCGACGGCTTCCCACAGTGTCGCGCCATAATAAAAGACGACGTTGATGCCGACCAGCTGCTGGAACACGGCCAGGCCAATGCCGGTCCACACGATCGGGCGGATCTTGCCGCTGCTTTTTTCAATGAGGTCGGACAATTTGGGCCGATGATGGTCGGCGGCCAGGCTGTCGCGAATCTCCACCACCTTGCGCGCAGCTTCCTGCGCGCCGAACAGGCGGGTCAATACCGCCAGCGCCTCGTCCTCGCGCCCGCGCGCCACCAGATAGCGGGGGCTTTCGGGGATGAACAACAGGGCGAGCAAATAGATCGCTGCCGGAATAGCCTGTAGCCAGAACATCCAGCGCCATGCCGGGAAATCGAGCCAGAGCGGGGCGGTCGATCCGCCGGCATGACGCGCCAGCACGAAATTGGCGACGAACGCGCCGGTCAGGCCGGAAATGATCATGACCTGCTGGACGCTCGACAGCCGCCCGCGCACGGCAGCCGGGGTGACTTCCGAAATATAGACCGGCGAAATCACGCTCGCCGCGCCGACGCCCAGTCCGCCGATGATCCGCGCAAGGATGAAGATGGCGGAAGAACCGGCGGCCCCCGCCATCAGCGCGCTGAGCAGAAACAGGATCGCCGCCAGCATCATGACGCCGCGCCGCCCGATCATGTCGGCCATCCGTCCCGCGCCAAAGGCACCGATCGACGACCCGACCAGGATCGCGCCGACATTGATGCCAATGCCCAGCTTGCCGAGGTCAAAGGCGCTTTCCAGCCCCTTCTGCGTGCCGTTGATGACCCCGCTGTCATAACCGAACATGAAACCGCCGATCGTCGCCACCGCAACGATCGCCGCGATAAAGGCCATGTTGACCTTCTGCGCGCTACCCTCACTCATCCTCTCGCGTCCTTCCCATCTTTATCTCGTTGCAACATGCCCCGGCCATGCGACCGTTACTGATAGCGCTAACAACATCGTCATTGCTTGGAAGTCAAGGGGCAGGTTGGACAAGGATGGTGGCACAGGCGGATTGCGACGGATAGTTGTCATGTAGCCGCCTTTCATCTTTTCCCCGCCGCCGCTTTGCGGCATAGCTGTCCCTGTCATGAGCAAAACCGAAAAGACTGCGCCGGACACCGACGCTCCATCCGCCACCCCCGTGCAACCCGTCGACGACAAGCGCGACCTTGCCAGCGCGGCGCGTAAATCCGCTGGCAAAGTCGCCTGGACCGGCGCGGCTGTCGGCATCGGCTCGGCCGCGATCGTCGCGGCATTGCTGTACGCGCGGAAACGCAGCTAGAACAAATCCTGACCACGCAAAAAGGGCGGCATGGTTTTCACCATACCGCCCATTTGTTGCGACCCTTTCGGGCTCTTCTTCTCCGTCCTTCGCGACGGGGAGGATCTCTGCGTCTTTTTAACCGGCGCCGCCGCTCAGATAGGCGACCAGTTCCGGCTTGCTGATGGACACGCTCTTGTCAGTGTCCGCCGTGGTGAATGCGCCGCTGGCCCATGCCGTGACCTGCTCGGCAGGCAAACTTTTGCCGGTTGCCTTCATTTCCTGATCCTTCAGGGCAACCATCCATTTGGAAAATTCCGCCTGGTCGAGTTGGCCGTCGCTATTGGCGTCATAGGCCGGAAATTCGGTGTCGACGATCGATGCGACTGCATTGCCGGGATTGGCTGGCGTTGCGGGAGTCGCTGGCGTTTCGGCCTGCGGCATGCCCGCCTGCGGATCGCCCGGCATGGCAGGCTGGGCAGGCGTCGCGGGCATTGCGCCCTGTGATGGCATCGTCTCCTGCGCGATGGCGGGAGCGGCGATAGCAAGGGCGCTCGTGATTAGAAGCGTGCGGATCATGGCAATCTCCTCGGTTACTTGGCCGTCACAGAATAAAACAATCTGTGCAGCATTGAATGACGAGGGGATAATGACCCAAAAGCGGGTAATGTTCCTGAACATCCGTTCATGTCTAACAGCTTGTCTTGGGAATATACTCGATTCGACTGTCTTTGCTGTTCCAATTGCGATCAGCCGAAGCGTTTAACTCGATTTTCTTTGGCGCAACCGGCGCGATTTGCCCCGGCGCAAGGACGCTGCTAGGCGCGCGGCACCTTTCCCTTCCTATGCAGGATTCGCCCATGGTCCCTCGCTACGCCCGCCCCGCAATGACCGCTCTCTGGGAACCGGAAGCCCGCTTCAAAATCTGGTTCGAGATTGAAGCGCACGCGACCGAGAAGCTGGGCGAACTGGGCGTCGTGCCGCCATCGGCGGCCAAGGCGCTGTGGGACTGGTGGGCGACCAACCCGGTGATCGACGTCGCGGCGATCGACGCGATCGAGGCGGTGACCAAGCATGACGTCATCGCCTTCCTGACCTGGGTGGCCGAGCAGGTGGGCGATGAAGCCCGCTTCATGCATCAGGGCATGACCAGCTCCGACGTGCTCGACACCTGCCTGGCGGTGCAACTGGCGCGCGCGTCCGACATTCTCATCGAGGATCTCGACAAGCTGCTCGACGTGATCAAGCGCCGGGCGTTTGAGCATAAGCTGACCCCGACCATTGGCCGCAGCCATGGCATCCATGCCGAGCCGGTGACCTTTGGCCTCAAAATGGCGGAAGCCTATGCCGAATTCACCCGCTGCAAGGCGCGCCTGATCGCTGCGCGCGCCGAAGTCGCGACCTGCGCCATTTCCGGTGCGGTCGGCACCTTCGCCAATATCGACCCCGCGGTTGAAGAGCATGTTGCGGCCAAACTGGGCCTTTCCGTCGAGCCTGTCTCGACCCAGGTGATCCCGCGTGATCGCCACGCCATGTTCTTCGCGACGCTGGGCGTCATCGCCAGTTCGATCGAGCGCCTGGCTGTCGAGGTTCGCCATCTCCAGCGCACCGAAGTGCTGGAGGCGGAGGAATATTTCTCGCCCGGCCAGAAGGGTTCGTCGGCCATGCCGCACAAGCGCAATCCGGTGCTGACCGAAAATCTGACCGGCCTGGCCCGCGTCGTGCGCGCCGCAGTCGTGCCCGCGCTGGAAAATGTCGCGCTGTGGCACGAACGCGACATCAGCCATTCGTCGGTCGAGCGTTTCTTCGGTCCCGACGCGACCATCACGCTCGACTTCGCGCTGGCTCGCCTGACGGGCGTGATCGACAAGCTGCTGGTCTATCCTGAGCGGATGATGAAGAATCTCGACAAGATGGGCGGGCTTGTCCATTCGCAGCGCGTGCTGCTGGCTCTCACCCAGGCGGGCGTCAGCCGCGAGGACAGCTATCGCTATGTCCAGCGCAACGCGATGAAGGTCTGGGAATCAGACGGCCAACTCTCGCTGCTCGAACTGCTCAAGGCCGACGCTGACGTCACCGCCGCGCTGCCGGTTGCCGAGATCGAGGACAAGTTCAACCTCGATTATCATTTCAAGCAGGTCGACACCATTTTCCGCCGGGTGTTCGGCGAAGCATAACTATCGAACAGTCGTTCGTTTCGAGCGAAGTCGAGAAACACAAGGCGCCGTGCCGGATGTTGCTCGACTTCGTGCGAAACGAACCGATGGTGCTACCGCCCGACTACCCTTGGCCGCACCCGCGGCGGAGCGTCCGATTGGCGCCGGATCAACTGATGGTCCAGCACGAGATGCGCGGGCATGTCTTCATCCTGCGCGCGCCGTGCGCGTAGCATTTTGACCAGCAACTCCACCGCCGCGCGCGACATCGCGCTGATGGGCTGGCGGATCGTCGTCAGTTCGGGCCAGATCGTGGTCGCCAGCGATGTGTCGTCAAAGCCGCATACGGTCAGGTCGCCCGGCACGTCCAGTCCGCCCCGATGGGCGATCGCCACGGTTGCGGCCGCCATATCGTCATTGCTGGCAAAGATGGCCGTCGGCGCATCGGGCAGCGCCAATATATGTTCGGCGGCGTCCAGCCCGGATCGGTAAGTGAAATAGCCCTGGGCGATATAATCATTCTGGACGGCGATGCCTGCTTCATCCAGCGCATCGACATAGCCTTCCAGCCGCCGGATGCTGGCGCTCTGATTGGGATGGCCCTTGATGAAGCCGATGCGGCTGTGCCCCAGCGAGACGAGGTGGCGGGTCATTTCATAGGCGGCCTGCCGATCGTCGATCCGCACCGCCGCCAGTTCGCCATCCGATCGCCCGGTGGCGACGGCGACGGCGGGAATATTGGCCGCGACCAGGGCATGCGCCATGTCCTGAAGGTCGCAGAGCGGGGGCGGCAGGATCACCCCATCGATTCGCCCGCGCAGCAGATGGTCGATCACTGCCTTGATGGAGGTTTGCTCATCCCATTTCTCGACCACCAGATGCACGCCGCTACCGCTCGCCTGCTCCAGGCTGCCGACCAGAAATTCGCTCAGATAGGATGAGGACGGGTTGCTGTAGAGCAGGCCGATCCGCATCTCCTCGCCACCGGCCAGGCTGCGCGCCGCTGCGCTCGGCGCGTAATTCAGGGCGGCAATCGCTACGTCCACCTTGGCGCGGGTTGCCGGGCGGACGGCCTTTTCCCCGTTGATGACGCGTGAGACCGTCATCGGAGACACCCCGGCCTCGCGGGCCACGTCATTGATCGTTGGCGCATTGCGCTGGCGGCGGGATGCTCTGCTGTCACTCAACGGATTGGGCCTTGTCATGCTAAATGTTTTACGGCGAGGTTCGTAGCGCAATCTGGCGTTCATCGCGAAGCGCAAAATGACACGCCACAATAGACATGAATTGGCCGAGCATCCGGCGCGATTGCGCGCCAGTTGTTCATGCTGCGCTGCACGATTGACAAGCCTGCTGCACTTGTTCCAATGGTACCGCTATCATTTATTCATCACCGCGCGGCGGCATCACTCGGATCGCACCGCCGGAAGCGTCGCAGCAGGACCGTTCCATGGCAAAGAACATTAAGGCCAAGCATTTCGTCACCTGTGACCGCCGCGATGGCGGTGCCGTCATGGCGAACGAGTGATAGCGACGCTGAACAGAGTTTTCCTCTCCTGCCGGGGGAGGGAAAGCGCGCCATTGGCGCGGAAGGGTGGGGGCGGTCTGCACGCCGGCCCTCACCCTTCCCATGACCGGTCGAGCGGGCGTGACGCTCAAACATAATCGGTACCCCCGCCTTCGTCGGAAGGACGAATGATTTTCCCTGGAGCGTCTGCATGACCGACATCCCAAAGCCATCGGGTAAAATACGCTGGATCGTTTGTGCCCTGCTGTTCGCGGCGGTCGTGCTCTCCTATATCGATCGGCTCGTCCTGCCGACGCTCAAGCCGGATCTTTAGCAACGTTATGGCTGGACGGAGCGCGGCTATGCCGACCTCGCCATCTGGTTTCAGGCCGGTTACGGCATCGCCTATGTTCTTTTCGGCCGACTGATCGACAGGATCGGGGCGCGCGCGGGCTATGCGGTGGCGGTGACGCTGTGGACGATCGGCCATGTCGCCCACATCTTTTTCACCTCGACCGCGGGCATGCTGATCGCCCGCATCCCGCTCGCGCTGGGCGAAGCGGGAACCTTCCCCGCCGCGATCGCCGCAACCAATGAATGGTTTCCCAAGAAGGAACGGGCGCTCGCTATCGGTATCTTCAATGCCGGGTCCAATGTCGGCGCGATCCTGACTCCGTTGATCGTGCCGGTCATCGCCGTCACCATGGGCTGGCGCTGGGCCTTCATCCTCACCGGCCTGCTGAGCGTGGTCTGGCTGGCCGCCTGGCTCGGTTTCTACCGTCGCCCGCGCGAGAAAAAGAGCCTGAGCGCGCAGGAGCTGGCCTGGATCGAAACCGACCCTGTCGAAGAACAGCGCCCCGTCAAATGGACCGCGCTGTTTCGGCTGCGCCAGACATGGGCCTATATGCTGGGCCGCTTCCTGATTGACCCGGTCTGGTGGACCTTCCTCTTCTGGTTGCCGGACTTCTTCAACAAGCAATATGGCGTCAAGATGCTGGATTTCGGCCCGCCGCTGGTCGCGGTCTATCTGCTGGCCGATGTCGGGTCGGTCGCTGGCGGCTGGGCATCCTCGCGCTTCATGGGGCGCGGCTGGAGCGTCAACCGCGCGCGCAAGAGCGCGATGTTTCTGGCGGCCCTGTGTGCCGTGCCGATCGCCTTTGCGACCCACGCGCCCAACATGTGGGTTGCGGTCGGCCTGATCGGGCTGGCCTGCGCCGGGCATCAGGGCTTTTCCGCCAATCTCTACGCATTGCCGGGTGATGTGTTTCCGCGCTGGATGGCCGGATCGGTCATCGGCCTTGGCGGCCTGGCGGGCGCGATCGGCGGCATGATGATGGCGAAATTTGCCGGAACGATCCTGGAAAATATCGGCAGCTACGGACCGATCTTCGCCGTCGCATCCTGTGCCTATCTCGTCGCGCTATGCGCCATCCACCTTGTCATTCCGCGTTATCAGGTCGTCACCACCGCTGGCATAGGCCGCGTCGAAGGAGCATGATTCTTGCCTAAGCCTCTCATTCTGCATCCCGATCGTCTGTTCCCGGCCGAACCGCGCACCCGCGACATCGCCCGCGCGCTGTATGCCAGCGTCAGGGATCTGCCCATCGTCTCGCCCCACGGCCACACCGACCCGCGCTGGTTCGCCTATGACGAGCCATTCGCCAACCCGGCGGATTTGCTGATCGTCCCTGACCATTATGTGTTCCGCATGCTGTTCAGCCAGGGCGTCAGGCTGGACGAACTGGGCGTTCCCACCGTCGATGGCAGCGCAACCGCCAGTGATCCGCGCGCCATCTGGCGCATCTTTGCCGCCAACTATCATCTCTTCCGGGGCACGCCGTCGCGCATGTGGCTCGATTGGGTCTTTGCCGAGGCCTTCGGCATCGACGTCCGGCTGGAGGCGGAGACGGCCGATCATTATTACGACCTGATCGACGCCGCGCTCAAAACGCCGCAATTCCGCCCGCGCGCGCTGTTCGATCGCTATAATATCGAAGTCATCGCCACCACCGAAGGCCCGCTTGACCCGCTCGACCATCACCGCGCGATCCGCGCCAGCGGTTGGGGCGGCAAGGTCGTCACCGCCTATCGTCCCGATCCGGTGCTGGACCCCGACGATCCCAAGTTCATCGCCAATGTCCAGCGTTTCTGCGCCATGACGGGCGAGGATGCGGGCAGCTATGCCGGCTATCTGCGCGCCCATGAAAAGCGCCGCGCAGATTTTCGCGCGGCGGGCGCGACCTCGACCGATCATGGCCATCCGTCCGCCTTCACCGCCAATCTGCCCCGCGCGGAGATTGAGGCGCTCTACGCCAGGGTCACCACCGGTCCGGTCAGCGCGGCGGCGGCGGAACTGTTCCGCGGCCATATGCTCACCGAAATGGCGCGCATGTCGATTGAGGACGGCATGGTGATGCAGTTGCACCCCGGCGTACATCGCAACCATAATGCCGCCGTGCTGGCGCGCTTTGGCAAGGACAAGGGCGCCGACATCCCGACCGCAGGGGAATTTGTCACCGCGTTGAAGCCCTTGCTCGACCTTTATGGCACCGACCCGCGCCTGACCCTCATTCTCTTCACCCTTGACGAAGATGTCTATTCGCGCGAACTGGCGCCGCTGGCCGGCCATTATCCCGCGCTCAAGCTTGGCCCGCCCTGGTGGTTCCATGACAGCCCGGAAGGGATGCGCCGCTTTCGCGAGCGCGCGACGGAAACCGCCGGTTTCTACAACACGGTCGGCTTCAACGATGATACCCGCGCCTTCCTGTCGATCCCGGCGCGCCATGACGTCGCCCGCCGCATGGATTGCGGCTGGCTGGCGCAACTGGTGGTCGAACATCGCATGGAGGAGGATGAAGCGTTCGAGGTCGCCCGCGCGCTGGCCTATGACCTCGTCAAGCAGGCCTACAAGCTGTGACCCGCCTGTCGAGTCAGATGCTCGCGGCGCTTCCCGCCGACGTCCTTCGCCCAAATTATGACCGTAGCCAGGTCAAGCCGGGAGTCGTCCATCTGGGCATCGGCGCGTTCCACCGCGCGCATCAGGCGGTGCTGTTTGACGACGCCCTGAACGCAGGCGACCTGCGCTGGGGCATCACCGCCGCCTCTCTGCGTTCGCCTGCCGTGCGCAACCAGATGGTGCCGCAGGACGGCCTTTATACCATGCTGGTGCGCGATGGCGGATCGGAACAGGCGCGCATCGTCGGTGCGGTGCAGGACGTCATCGTCGCGCCCAGGGCGCCGCAGGCGCTCATCGCCGCCATGGCAGCGCCCGACACCCATATCGTCACGCTCACCATCACGGAAAAAGGCTATAAGCTCGACCCTGCCACCGGCGCGCTGATCGAGGATGACGCGCAACTTGCCGCCGACCTCCTGTCGCTGGAACAGCCGCAGACCGCGCCCGGCTATATCGTCGCGGCGCTGGCACGGCGCAAAGTGGCGGGACTGCCTCCCTTCACCGCGATCAGTTGCGACAATCTTCCCCATAACGGCACCCGCCTGCGCAATGCCGTACTGGCGCTCGCCCGTCGTCACGACGCCGCTCTGGCGGAATGGATCGCGGCGGAAGGCGCTTTCCCTGAAACCATGGTCGATCGTATCGTTCCTGCGACCACGCCCGACGACATAGCCGCCCTGACCATGCGTCTGGGCGTTGAAGATCAGGCCATGGTCAAGACCGAACCGTTCATCCAATGGGTGATCGAGGATGATTTCTGCGGCCCGCGCCCGGATTTTGGCGCAGGCGTTCAGATCACCGCGGCCGTCGCCCCGTGGGAGGAAGCCAAGCTCCGCCTGCTCAACGGCGCGCACAGCGGCATCGCCTATCTGGGTGGCCTTGCCGCGATCGACTATGTCCATGACGTCCTAGCCCTGCCCGAAGCCCGCATCTTCGTCGAAACGCTATGGGACGAGGCAGAAACGACCCTTTCGCCCCCGGCGGAACTCGACGTGGCGGCCTATCGCCGCGAGCTGATGGCCCGCTTCGACAATCCTACGCTGCGCCACCGTACGCACCAGATCGCGATGGACGGATCGCAGAAACTGCCCCAGCGTCTGCTTGCCACCATCGCCGCGCGGATCGAGGCGGGGCAGGGTATCGACGCCCTGTCGCTGGCGGTCGCCGCCTGGATTCGCTGGCAGGTGGGCCATGACGATCTGGGCAATCTGCATGTCGTGGACGATCCGCTGGCCGTGCCGATCGCCGCCATGCTGGGCGCGGCAGCGACGACGCAGGATCGGGTCGCCGCCATCCTCGCCTTCGACGCGGTCGTGCCGCCTGCTCTGGGCGCAAATCCGCTGTTCCGCGATATACTGGTCCGCTGGCTGACCATTTTGGAAACCTATGGCGCGCGCGCCGCGCTGGAGACTTTTCGCCCCAATTGACGCTGCCTATTTCCGCCTGCCTCCGGCCTCCAGCACCGTTTCCATCGCCACGAAGGTCGATGTGCTGGCGACATGGGGCAGGCTGGAAATCTTCTCTCCCAGCACGGTGCGATAGCGGCGGATGTCCGCCGTCCGCACCTTGAGCAGATAGTCGAAGCTGCTGGCGATCATATGGCATTCCTCGACTTCGGGAATGCGCCGCACCGCGTCGTTGAACTCGGTCAGCGCGCTTTCCCGCGTGTCGGACAGCTTGACCTCGGCAAAGGCGACATGGTCCATCCCCAGCTTGGCCGGATCGACCATCGCCCGGAACCCCCGGATCACGCCGCTTTCCTGCAATCGCCGCAGCCTTACCTGGCAGGGGGTCTTGGACAGCCCGACCGCCATGGCAAGGTCGGTCACGGTCATCCGCCCATCCTCCACCAGCGCGGCGATGATCCGGCGATCGAAATCATCCAGATCGACTATTTGCGGCGGTTTACCCATTCATATTGCCTGACATGGTTCAATCATAGGTCATATCGATCATAACTGCGCGGATGAAAAGGCGGATTGACCTGATGAAATGCGATAGTCTGCACGCCATGACCGCTCAGCCACCTTTCGCCGCCTTTGCCCCTGCCATCCGCGCGCAATCTCCGCTGCGGCAGGCGATTACCGCCGCCCATCGCCGGGACGAGGCAGAGGCGCTTGCGCCGCTGATCGCCGCTGCGACCCTTCCCGATGCGACCCGCGCCGCGGCCCGCGAAACCGCCCGCACGCTCGTCACCGCGCTGCGCGCCAATCACAAGGGGAGCGGGGTCGAAGGGCTGGTGCAGGAATATGCCCTTTCCAGTCAGGAAGGGGTCGCGCTGATGTGCCTGGCCGAAGCTCTGCTGCGTATTCCCGATGCCGCGACCCGCGACGCGCTGATCCGCGACAAGATCGCCGATGGCGACTGGGGATCGCATCTTGGCACCGACAGGTCGCTGTTCGTCAACGCCGCCACCTGGGGTCTGGTGGTCACTGGCAAGCTGGTCGGCAGCGTTGATGATCGCGGGCTGGGCGCGGCGCTGGCCCGCCTGCTCAACCGCGCGGGCGAGCCGGTGATCCGGCGCGGCGTGGATCTCGCCATGCGGATGATGGGGGAACAGTTCGTCACGGGCGAAACCATCAAGGAAGCGCTCAAACGCGCCAAGATCATGGAGGCCAAGGGGTTCGCCTACAGCTATGACATGCTGGGCGAAGCGGCGACCACCGCGGCCGATGCCGCACGCTATTATGCCGATTATGAACGGGCGATCCACGCCATTGGCAAGGCGTCGGGCGGACGCGGCATCTATGCCGGGCCGGGTATCTCTATCAAGCTGTCCGCCCTCCATCCCCGCTATGCCCGCGCGCAGGCGGACCGGGTCATGGCCGAATTGCTGCCCCGCGTGCAGCAACTCGCCGCGCTCGCGAAGGGCTATAATATCGGCTTCAACATCGACGCGGAGGAGGCCGACCGGCTGGAGCTTTCGCTCGACCTGCTCGAAAGCCTGGCGCTTCATCCCGCGCTCACCGACTGGAACGGCCTTGGCTTTGTCGTGCAGGGCTATGGCAAGCGCTGCCCGTTCGTCATCGACTGGATCGTCGACCTCGCGCGCCGCGCCGACCGCCGGATCATGGTGCGGCTGGTGAAGGGCGCCTATTGGGACGCGGAAATCAAGCGTGCGCAGGTCGATGGCCTAGCCGACTTTCCGGTCTACACCCGCAAGCTGCATACCGACATCGCCTATATCGCCTGCGCCCGCAAACTGCTCGCCGCGCCCGATGCGGTGTTTCCGCAATTCGCCACCCATAATGCCCAGACGCTCGCCACCATCTACCAGATGGCAGGCCCGGATTTCAGCATCGGCAGCTACGAATTCCAGTGCCTCCACGGCATGGGCGAACCGCTTTACGAACAGGTGGTCGGGCCGACCAGGTTGAACCGCCCCTGCCGCATCTATGCGCCGGTCGGCACGCATGAAACATTGCTCGCCTATCTCGTCCGCCGCCTGCTGGAAAATGGCGCGAACAGCAGCTTCGTCAATCGCATCGCCGATCCCGCCGTCTCGGTCGAGGAGATGATCGCCGACCCGGTCGATATGGTCAAAGCCATGCCAAGACCGGGCGCGCATCATGATCTCATCGCGCTCCCCGCCGCCATCTATCCCGACCGCCGCAATGCGGATGGGCTGGACCTTAGCGACGAAACCACACTCGCCAGCCTGACCGAGGCGCTCCAGCACAGCGCCACGCTCGACTGGAGCGCCGCGCCCGCTGGCGGGGCAGGGGTGGCGCGTCCGGTCCGCAACCCCGCCGACCATCGCGACATCGTCGGCGCCGTCATCGACGCCACGGCGCAAGAGGCCCAGGCCGCCGCCATCCGCGCCGCCGCGTCCGCATGGCCCACCACGCCCGTCGCCGATCGCGCCGCCGCGCTGGAACGGGCGGCGGACGCCATGCAGGAACGGATGCCCATCCTGCTCGGCCTCATCGTGCGCGAAGCGGGCAAGTCCATCCCCAACGCCATCGCCGAAGTGCGCGAGGCGATCGACTTTCTGCGCTATTACGCGCAGCAGGCCCGCGCCCGCCTTGGCGCGGAACAGATGCCGCTGGGCGTCGTCACCTGCATCAGCCCGTGGAACTTCCCGCTGGCCATCTTCACCGGCCAGGTCGCCGCCGCGCTGGTCGCTGGCAACGCCGTGCTGGCCAAGCCTGCCGAGGAAACGCCGCTGATCGCCGCTGAAGCCGTGCGCCTGCTGCATGAAGCGGGCGTGCCGACAGACGCGCTTCATCTGGTCCCCGGCGACGGCAGCATCGGCGCCGCGCTGGTCGCCGCGCCGCAGACCGCCGCCGTCATGTTCACCGGCTCCACCGATGTCGCCCGCCTGATCCAGCGCCAGCTCGCCACCCGCCTGTCACCCACCGGCCATCCCATACCGCTGATCGCAGAAACCGGCGGCCAGAATGCGATGATCGTGGACAGCAGCGCACTGGCCGAGCAGGTGGTGGCCGACGTCATTGCGTCCGCCTTCGACAGTGCGGGCCAGCGTTGCTCGGCCTTGCGTGTCCTGTGCCTGCAAGAGGAAGTGGCCGACCGCACCCTCACCATGTTGAAGGGGGCGCTGGCCGAATTGCGCATTGGCCGCACCGACGCGCTGCGGGTGGACATAGGCCCGGTCATCACCGCAGAAGCCCGCGACGGCATCACATCGCATATCGACGCCATGCGCGCACTGGGCCGCAAGGTCGAGCAACAAGCGCTCCCGCCCGAAACCGCGCATGGCACCTTCGTCGCGCCGACCATCATCGAAATCGATAGCCTGGCCGATCTCGATCGGGAGATTTTCGGTCCCGTCCTCCACGTCCTGCGGTTCAGGCGAGACCGGATCGATGCACTGGTCGATGCGATCAACGCCACCGGCTATGGCCTGACATTCGGCCTGCATACGCGGCTGGACGAAACCATCGCGCGGGTCACGAGCCGCGTGAAGGTCGGCAACATCTATGTGAACCGCAACGTCATCGGCGCGATCGTCGGGGTTCAGCCCTTTGGCGGATGCGGCCTGTCGGGCACCGGGCCAAAGGCGGGCGGTCCGCTCTATCTTGGCCGCCTCGTCACCACGCCCCCGGTCAGCGCCACGCGGGTCACGCCGCTCATCTCCCCGCTCAACAGCTTTGCGGACTGGCTCGACGCGCAAGGGGAGGGCGAGGCCGCCACCCAGGTCCGCCGCATTGGCGACAGGTCCGCGCTGGGGCTGGAACTGACGCTGCCCGGCCCGGTGGGGGAACGCAATCTCTACAGCCTCCACCCGCGCGGCACGATGCTGCTGCGCCCCGCAACCCGCGCGGGCCTGTTCCGGCAGATGGCCGCGATCCTCGCTACCGGCAACGACGCGCTGGTGCAGGACATGGCGCTGCCCCCCGGCCTGCCAGCCGATGTGACCGCGCGCTTCGCCAAACCCGCCGACACGCCCGTCGCCGCCGTGCTGGTCGACGGTGAGCCGGACATAGTCTCCGCCATGGTGCGGGCCGTCGCCGACTGGCCGGGCCGCATCGTCCCGGTCCATGCGCCGGGGCCGGATGGCTATTGCCTCGACTGGCTGATGGAGGAAGTGTCGACCTCCATCAACACGACGGCGGCGGGTGGCAATGCCAGCCTGATGATGATCGGCTGAGCAGGCCGATCACCATGTCGGCTTCACTGTCTCACTCGTCGATATTGCGCCGGAACGTCTCCGGCAGGAACAGCAAGCCGACGACGACAGTGGCCGCCGCGATCAGCACCGGGTACCAGAGGCCATAATAGATATTGCCCGTCGCCGCGACCATCGCGAAGGCGGTCGTGGGCAGGAACCCGCCGAACCAGCCATTGCCGATATGATAGGGCAGCGACATCGACGTATAGCGAATGCGGCTGGGGAACAGTTCGACCAGCATCGCGGCGATCGGCCCGTAAACCATCGTCACCAGCATCGCCAGCGCCCACAAAATCGCGACCACCGCTACCTTGTCGATCCGCGCATTGTCCGCCTTTTCGGGATAGCCGGCCTGCGCCAGCCCGGCCTTTAGCGCGTCCTGAAAAGCGCCAATTGCCGCCGTCTTGCCGGGGCCGGTCAGGGTCGCCGCGTCGGGCGCGGTGAAGCTGACGCTGCCCACCTTCACCACGGCGGGACTGCCCGCTGCCGCCTCGACATTGGCGTAGCTCACCCCGCTCTTGGCCATATAGGCTTTAGCGACGTCGCAGCTTGTCTGGTCAAAACGGTTCTTGCCGACCGGATCGAACTGGAATGAACATTCGCCGCCATGGGCGACGATCGTTACGGGGGCCGACGCCTGCGCCGCCGCCAGTGCCGGATTGGCGGCAGTGGTCAGCGCACCGAACAGCGGGAAATAGCTGATCGCCGCCAGCGCGCAGCCACCCAGGATGATTGGCTTGCGCCCGATCTTGTCACTGAGCCAGCCGAAAAAGATGAAGAAGGGCGTCGCCAGCGCCAGCGCGATCGCGATCAGGATGTTGGCCGTCGCCCCATCCATCCGCATCGTCTTTTCCAGAAAGAAAAGCGCATAGAATTGCCCGGTGTACCAGACCACCGCCTGACCCATCACCGCGCCCAGCAGCGCGATGATCACCCAGCGCAGATTGCCCCATTGCCCGAACGCCTCGGTCAGCGGTGCCTTCGACGTCGTGCCTTCGTCCTTCATCTTTTGAAAGACCGGGCTTTCGTTGAGTTGCAGCCGTATCCACATCGACACGCCCAGCAGCAGGATGGAAATGAGGAAGGGCAGCCTCCAGCCCCAGGCGGCAAAGGCGTCCTCGCCCAGCGCGAAGCGAAAGCCGATCACGACCAGCAGCGCAGCGAACAGGCCGAAGGTCGCCGTCGTCTGAATCCAGCTGGTATAGAGGCCGCGCTTATTTTCCGGCGCATGTTCGGCCACATAGGTCGCCGCCCCGCCATATTCGCCGCCCAGCGCCAGCCCCTGCGCCAACCGCATGACCAGCAGGATGATCGGCGCGGCCATGCCGATGCTCGCATAGCTTGGCAACAGGCCGACCGCGAAGGTCGACAGGCCCATGATACCCATCGTTACCAGAAATGTATTCTTGCGCCCGACCATGTCGCCGATCCGCCCGAACACGATCGCCCCGAACGGTCGCACCGCAAAGCCCGCCGCGAAGGCCGCGAGCGCGAAGATGAAGCCGGTCGTTTCGTTCACGCCGGAGAAGAATTGCGCCGAAATATAGGTGGCCAGCAGCCCGTAGAGATAGAAATCATACCATTCGAACACCGTCCCGAGCGAGGAGGCGGCGATGACCAGCTTCTCATTCTGGGTTGCGCCATGATGCTTGGGCAGGCCGCCCTCAATGTCGGTCACCATGACCCATTTTCCCCAATGTTACCGTTATCATTCCTGCATGGCAGCAGTCGGGACGAAAATCCAGTGGCCAGATGCCATCGTCAGGCGCGCTTCGGAATGATCGTGCCATCAACAGCCGCATGATGGTGCGGTACGCATGGGCGATGCCGCAATCCGCTACGGACGGTTGCTGTGGCGCGTCAGTGCCGCACCATCGTAACGGCACCATTGGCGGCATAGGCGGCGGTCGCCTCTGCCTGCGCCGTCTGGGGGTCTTTGCCGTCAAGGATCGCGGCGATCTGGCGGGGGCTGGGGACGCGGTCATAGACGCCATAAAGGTCGGTCTGCCCGACCATATGGATCGACAGCTTATATCCCTTGCCCGCCGCCGCCGGATCGAAGGCCAGCACCGTGCCGCTGTCATCCACCGGCACGATGATCGCGCCGTCGCTGCGCCCGGCCTGCTGAAGCATGTCATAGCTGCCATCGGCGGTGGTCACCGATCCGCGCACGCACAGAATGTCCTTGCCATCGCGCGGAATGCGGACTTCCTGCGGGATCGTGGCTGGCGTCGCTGCATCCTTGGTCAACTGCGCGTCGCGCATGTCGGCGGCGGGGCAGGCGTCAAAGCGCGCTGGCCCGGTAGTGTGCAACGAAGCGGGATCGTCCAGCGCCAGTCCGGCCAGCATGCCGTCCAGCCCGGCCAGCACATCGGCGCGGCGTTCCGTCGGCCCGGTCACGCGGATTTTGACGATCCAGCGCCCGGCATGGACAAAGCCCGCTGCCGTCGTCAATTCGCCGTCGGCGGCATCGTCATAGACGGCGCGGATCGCGCTGTCCGCCTTGCCCGCCACTGGCGCGCTGGCATAGGCGGTGCGGCGCGTGCGTGATCCGAACCGCTCCATGATCGCCTTGTCGGTCATATAGGCGGCCAGGGATGCGTCGGCATAGGTGGGCAGATAGACGTACAGCGTCGCCTGGATCGCGCCGTCGTCGGACAGGAATTGCGCATAATTGTCGACCGCGCGCCCGCCATTGGACGCCTCGCCGCTCTTCGTCAGGGACAGGCCGCCGATGGTCTGCGGCAGGCTGATCCCCGCTGTCGTGGCGCGGATAGCGGTTTCGGTTGGCGTCCATGCTTCCGCGTCATCCGCCGCGCGCGCCAGCGAGGGCACGGCCAGGCAGAGGGCGGCTGAAACCATGATGAGGGCGCGCTTGGGCATCGGCATCCTTCTCCAGATCCAGACCGTCTTGGCGCGGCCTTGAATGTGAAGGAAAGGCTACAGGCAAAGCGCGTGCGCGCAAGAGTCTAAATCAGGCGACAGGCGGGATTTGTGCCGGATAATGGGGCAGGTCGGGATCATGATAGGCCCAGGCAGGGGCTGCATCGGTCCAGATAATGGCCTGCGGACCCAAGAGTGCCGGATCGTCCAGCGCGCCAGCGCGGATGAAGGTCAGGTGCGAACGCGATTCGGCCAGGCTGAACAACGGCGTGCCGCAGGTCGGGCAGAAGCCGCGCTTCATCGCATTGCCGCTGTCGGCGACACTGTCATGCCAGCGCACCTCGCCGGTGGTGATGACATGCTCGCTGGGGAAGCAGATATTCACCGTGCTGGACCCGCCGCCCAGATATTGGCACAGGCGGCACCAGCATTGCCGCGCCGCCATCGGTTCCGCGTCGATCCTGATGCGGACGGCACCGCACAGGCATCCGCCTTCATGCGCCATGTCAGCGCCCCTGACGCCGGGCCATGAAGGCCAGCCGTTCGAACATCATCACATCCTGCTCATTTTTAAGGAGCGCCCCATGAAGCGGCGGGATGGCCTTGGTCGGATCGCTGTTCTGGAGGACGTCCAGCGGCATATCCTCATTCAGCAGCAGCTTGAGCCAGTCGAGCAACTCGCTGGTGCTGGGCTTTTTCTTCAGGCCCGGCACGTCGCGGATGTCGTAGAAAATATCCATCGCCTTCGACACCAGGATTTTCTGGATGCCGGGGAAATGCACGTCGACGATCGCCTGCATCGTGTCGCGATCGGGGAATTTGATATAGTGGAAGAAGCAGCGACGCAGGAAGGCGTCGGGCAATTCCTTCTCATTGTTCGATGTGATGATGACGATCGGGCGATCCTTGGCCGCAATCGTCTCGCCAGTCTCATACACATGGAACGCCATGCGATCGAGTTCCTGCAACAGGTCATTGGGAAATTCGATGTCGGCCTTGTCGATCTCGTCGATCAGCAGCACGGGCAGGGTGGGGGAGGTGAATGCCTCCCACAGCTTGCCCTTGCGGATATAGTTGGCAATGTCGTGGACGCGCTCGTCGCCCAGCTGGCCGTCGCGCAGACGGGCGACGGCGTCATATTCATAAAGCCCCTGATGCGCCTTGGTCGTCGATTTGACGTTCCATTCGATCAGCGGCGCCCCCAGCGCGGTCGCAATCTCCTGCGCCAGCACGGTCTTGCCGGTGCCCGGCTCCCCCTTCACCAGCAGCGGGCGGCGCAGCAGCACCGCGGCATTGACCGCGACCTTCAGGTCGTCGGTGGCGACATAATCCTGGGTGCCTTCAAAACGCATCATAGTTCGTCCGCTTGCCTGTCATGGCTACCGGACTAGGCAAAGCGATGCGGGTGCGCAAGCCGCGCGGGCGATATAGCCCCAGGATCAGTTCTGGCGCGCGCGGATGTCGGCGCGGGCGGCCAGCAGATCCCACAGGCCGCGATGCTGGTTCAGCAACTGGCGCGCGCCGAACTGGATGGCCCGGTCGACCACGTCATCCCCGCCGATCGCGCGCGCGACCTCCAGCGTGGCGGCCCGTTCGGGCAGGGTGCAGCGGTGCGGCTCCATGCCGGCACGAAGCGCCGCCATGTCGAGAATGTGACGCACCGCGCGCCAGTCGAGCATCAGCGCCATCGCCGCGCCCATGGCGCAACCGCGCCGGTCGGACTGGGCCAGCATGTCGAGCGCATGGCGTTGCTGGCCAACGGTGGTTTCGCAATCGGCCTGGCCCGCCGTGCTGGGGGCGGGGCCGACCGCGACCGAAACCTGGGTCAGATAGGCGCGTTCGGATGCGAAGGAATCTGCGGCCTCGATCAACCATGCACGCGCGGCATTGTCGGCCGATCGCGTGGCGGCATGATCGATCACGCCGGGATGCCGGCCATGCAGCAGGCACAGATAATAGGCACCATCCGCCAGATCACCCAGCGACAGAAGCGAATCCCGCGCCACGCTGGCGCCCGCGCGATTGGCATAGGCATGGGCCGCCGTGCCATCGGCAGCGACGAGCGCCTCCAATATCCGCGATATATCGCCAAATTGATAGCGTGGTGCCGCTTCGCTCATATGCCATTCCCTGTTCGCCCCGGTCCGCCAGCGGGGATTTGACGGTCAAGCTACGGGAACGGGGTAAAGGAGCGGTTTACGGACGAGAAAAAAGGCGACCACGATCTTTGCAAAGCCGCTAATGGCGTTTTGGAAAGCGTTCATCCTCCCCCGGCGGGAAAGGGGTATCGCATAGGGAACTGTCTGCTCCTTCATCGTCATGCTGAACTTGTTTCAGCATCCATCGTGCACCACAGGTCGCCGCTAGTGGATTGATTTTGACATTTGCATCCCCTGGCGGCTGGGATGGCCCTGCAAATGTCAAAATCGTAAAATCCACTAGAATCAAAAGATTGCTAGTGGTCCGAAAAGATTCTGACATTTGAACACGCCTTATCCCATAAGGTAGCAAATGTCAGAATCGGACCGCTTGTGACGGGAAATGGATCCTGAAATAAATTCAGGATGACGTTGTGTCATGACGAGAAATCAGATGCGATACTAACGGAGGATGAGCTTGTTCAATCCGCCAATGTCGTGTCGGCAAACGACATGATCGCCATGGAAAAGGGCGGCCCAATCAGACCGCCCTTTGATACTTAGCAATAAGCAGCAGCTTACTGGTCGAGGAAACTGCGCATCTTGCGGCTGCGGCTCGGATGTTTGAGCTTGCGCAGCGCCTTTGCCTCGATCTGGCGGATACGTTCGCGGGTCACGCTGAACTGCTGGCCCACTTCCTCCAGCGTATGGTCGGTATTCATGCCGATGCCAAAGCGCATCCGCAGCACGCGTTCCTCGCGCGGGGTCAGCGACGCCAGCACGCGGGTGACGGTTTCCTTCAGGTTCGCCTGGATCGCGGCATCCACCGGGATGATCGCATTCTTGTCCTCGATGAAGTCGCCCAGATGGCTGTCTTCCTCGTCGCCGATCGGCGTTTCGAGGGAGATCGGTTCCTTGGCGATCTTCATCACCTTGCGCACCTTCTCCAGCGGCATGGACAGGCGCTCGGCCATCTCCTCCGGGGTCGGTTCGCGGCCCTGCTCGTGCAGGAACTGGCGGCTGGTGCGGACCAGCTTGTTGATCGTTTCGATCATATGGACCGGAATACGGATGGTCCGCGCCTGATCCGCGATCGACCGGGTGATCGCCTGACGAATCCACCAGGTCGCATAGGTGCTGAACTTGTAACCGCGGCGATATTCGAACTTATCGACCGCCTTCATCAGGCCGATATTACCTTCCTGAATAAGATCAAGGAATTGCAGGCCACGGTTCGTATATTTTTTAGCGATGGAGATGACGAGGCGCAGGTTCGCCTCGACCATTTCCTTCTTGGCGATCCGCGCTTCGCGCTCGCCCTTCTGCACCATGTTGACGATGCGGCGGAACTCGCTGAGCGACATGCCGGTCGCCTGCGCGATTTCGCTGACCTCGGTGCGGATGCGTTCCACCGCGCGCCCTTCGGCAGCGACGAAGGCGGTCCATTTCTTGTCGATACCCGCAACCCGGTCCAGCCAGCCATCGTCCAGCTCATGGTTCACATAGCGGTCGAGAAAGTCCTTGCGCGGCACCTTGTGCCGCTCGGCCAGACGCAGCATCTGGCCGCCCAGCGCGGTCAGGCGCCGGTTGTAGGCATAAAGCTGATCGACCAGATATTCGATCTTCTGCTGGTGGAACTGCACGCTTTCGACCTCGGCGGTCAGGCTTTCGCGCAGTTCGTGATAGCGATCCTCTTCCGACTGGCTCAGCGCGTCGCCATTGCCCATGGCCAGCATGCGCGCGGCCTGGATGCTCGAAAAGGCGCGGAAAATCTCCGTGATGGTCGCAAACTTCTCCAGCGCCATCGGCTTGAGCGTTTCTTCCATCTGCGCAAGGGAGAGGGTGTTGTCCTCTTCCTCTTCCTCTTCGGCGCGGCGGGTGCGGCGCTCGCCCGAACCATCCTCATCCTCGTCGGCGTCGGCGGACTCCTCTTCGGGCTCCTCCTCTTCCTTGAAGCTGGGACCGGCGGTCTTTTCGCTTATTTCGCCATCATCATCCTCGGCGCCTTCTTCCAGGCTTTCAGGCGCAGGGTCTTTGGACAGCATCGCGTCGAGATCCAGAATCTCGCGCAGTTGCATTTCGCCATTGTTGAGCGCCGTCGACCATTCGATGATCGCGTTGAAGGTCGTCGGGCTTTCGCACAGGCCCAGGATCATGGTGTCGCGACCGGCCTCGATCCGCTTGGCGATGGCGATTTCGCCTTCACGGCTGAGCAGTTCCACCGCGCCCATTTCGCGCAGATACATGCGAACGGGATCGTCGGTGCGATCGACCGTTTCCTTCTTTTTTTCGGTGATCAGCCGGGGCGAACCGTCATCGTCCTCCGCCACTTCATTGGCGTCGTCATTGTCATCCTCGCGCTGCTGGTCCTCACCATCATCGCCGGCTTCTTCATTTTCGACGATGTTGACGCCCATGTCGTTGAGCGCGGACATGACATCCTCGATCTGCTCGGACGACATCTGGTCCTGGGGCAGGGCGCTGTTCAGTTCGTCATAGGTGATGTAGCCGCGCTTCTTGGCACGGGCGAGCAGCTTCTTGACCGAGGCTTCGTTCAGGTCGAGCAGCGGGGCATCGCCACCTTCATCTCCGCCATCACCCGCACCCGCACTTTTGCTGTTCGCCTTGGTCGCCATTTATTCGCCTTAACTCCGCCGCTCCTTCTTGCCGGAGCGATCATTCAAATCCCTCGTCCCATGACGGGACGATCATATCACTCAATGTCGTCGGACTGCGCGAGTTCCGCCAAGCGGCTTTCATGGTCCATTTTCAGCCGATGGACCCGTTGCTGCTCGGCATAGCTTGCCTCGTTGAGGTCTTCCCTCGCCCGTCTCGTCGCCTCCGCCAATGCAGCGTCCAGCTCCGGTCCCTGCGCCATCACCCGAATGGCCTCCTCCAGATCGCGGGTCACGCGATCGGCGTCGGTTGTCATCCTGTGGGGGGTGAATGTGAACGTGTCGGCCCGAAGCATCCCCTTCGCCATATTATACACTTCACCTGGCCCCAATATGGTAAGGAGGCCATCGGTTTCAACTGTTTCTTTGCGAAAGGATGCAGCAATCATCGCGGCGAGCAATTGACCCAGCGCCCGATCCGCCACTTGCAGGCTCGCCAATGTCTCGCGATGGCGAACAATCTGGTCGGGATGGCGCAGCAAACTGGCCAGAATCGCGCGCAACAGCCTTTGTTCCATGCCGGTTGCGCCGATCGCGCGAGCTTCCTGGCCGACCGGAGCGATCGGCGGTTTCCAATTCCCCTTCCTGTCGCGCTGCCAACGGCCAGCATTATTGGCACCTTGCCCGCGCGGGGCGTTGTTGAAGGCGGGCCGGGCGAAAAACAGCGCGTCATAGCGCTCGCGGAACGCATGGGCATAATGGGCGCGCACGTCGGGATGGTCGATCGCCTCGGTAATGGCGGCCAGTCTTTGCTTGAGCGCCGCCTTTTGTTCGGGCGTATCGAGTGGCGCGACAGTCTGTTCGTGGCTCCACAGCCGTTCGACCAGCGGCTGCGCGGCGGCCAGCACCGCCTCCATCGCCGCTGGCCCTTCGGCGCGGATCAGGTCGTCGGGGTCTTTGCCCGCAGGCAGCGTCGCAAAGGCCAGGCTATGGCCGGGGCGCAGCAGGGGCAGGGCGCGCATCGCCGCGCGGATCGCCGCCTTCTGCCCCGCCGAATCGCCATCGAAGCACAGGATCGGCACCTCGACCATCTTCCACAATCGTTCGATCTGATGCTCGGTCAGCGCCGTGCCCAGCGGCGCAACCGCATCGGCAAAGCCCGCCTGCGCCAGCGCGACCACATCCATATAGCCTTCGACCACGATCACCCGGCCGGTATTGCGGCTGGCGGGGGAGGCGCGGTCGATATTGTAGAGGGTGCGCCCCTTGTCGAACAAAGGCGTGTCGGGGGAATTGAGATATTTCGGCTCCCCTGCGCCCAATGTCCGCCCGCCAAACGCAATCACGCGTCCGCGAATGTCGCGGATCGGCAGCATCAGCCGCCCGCGGAAACGATCGTACGTGTCGCGCTTTCTGGTTTTACCGCCATCCGGCTCGGCACCGTCCGGGTCGATCAGGAGGCCAGCCTCGACCAGCATCGGTTCGCCAAATTCCTTGAGCGCGCTTTTCAGCCGCCCGCGTCCATCGGGCGAATAGCCAAAGCCGAACGCTCGTCGCGTCGCATCGCTGATCCCGCGCTTGCCCAGATAGGCCCGCGCCTCCGCGCCCTCGATCCCGCCCAGTTGCTCCTCGAAAAAGCCCTGTGCCGCCGCCATCGCGTCATGCAGCCCTTTGGCCGCCTCCGCCCGTTTCGCCGCGCGCGGATCGGCCGCAGGCACGTCCATCCCCGCCGCCTGCGCCAGTTCCTTCACCGCCTCCATGAAGGGCAGGCCGCGCTGGTCCGTCATCCACCGGATCGCGTCGCCATGCGCGCCGCAGCCGAAGCAGTGATAAAAGCCCTTCTCGTCATTGATCGTGAAGCTGGGCGTTTTTTCGTTATGGAACGGGCAGCACGCCTTATATTCGCGCCCCGCCTTCTGCACCTTCACAGTACGCCCGATCAGCGTGGACAGCGAAGTACGCGCACGCAATTCATCGAGAAAGGCGGGGGTCAGGGACATTTAACTCCCCTCCGGCGGCACTTCACTACCGCCGTTCGTTTCGAGCGCAGTCGAGAAACCCGCACGCGGCATTTGCGGTTTCTCGACTTCGCTCGAAACGAACGGGGTGCGGGACGGATTTCGCTCGTGCGGCGGTCTGTCGAAGTGCGATACCATTGACCAGTTCCCGGCAATCAGCGCCTCTTTCTTGGCGCGCGACCAGCCGCCAATGACCTGCTCGGCTTCCAACGCCTCGATCCGCGTGCCGAACGTTTCGCTCCAGACCAGCGCTACCGGACGGCGTTTTCGCGTAAACGCACTGCCTTCACCATTATGATGCTGGCCCAAGCGGTGATCCAGATTGTCGGTGTGGCCGGTATAATATCGACCGTCAGAGCATTTCAGCATGTAGGTCCAGAAAGCCATGTGCGGAATATGCCTGAACCGGCCTTTAAGTCGAGCGTCATGCCCGGCGTTTCTCGACTTCGCTCGAAACGAACGGCGGTTGTGGGCAACCCCTCCCTTGGACGGGAGGGGCTATATAATGTCACCCCAGCGCCGCCTTCACCAGCGCGCTTGCCTTGCTCATGTCGATCACCTGGCCGTGCCGTTCCTTCAGCACCGCCATCACCTTGCCCATATCCTTGACGCTCGCCGCGCCGACTTCGGCCTTGATCCCCTCGATCGCCGCCTTCGTCTCATCCTCGCTCAACTGTTGCGGCAGGAAGCTTTCGATTACCTCCAGCTCGCTCTGTTCCTTGGCGGCCAGTTCGTCGCGCCCGCCATTTTTGAACATGTCGATCGATTCGCGGCGCTGCTTGACCATCTTTTGCAGCACTTCGACCACCACCACATCGTCGTCGGGCACGCTGGTGGCCACGCGCAATTCGATGTCGCGGTCCTTCAGCTTGGCCAGGATCAGGCGCACGGCGGCCAGACGTTCCTTGTCGCCCGCCTTCATGGCTGTGATCTGGGCGCTCTTGATGGTATCGCGAATCATGGCGAAGCGAATCCTGTTCTTATCGGGAAAGAAGTAGATATAACGCCAAAAGAGATTTTTAACAGGCGTTGACCGCGACGTCGCACAGGCATAGGTGACCGGCCGTTTAACCCGCACCAGACGGGACCCCGCAAAAGCAAAAAAGGACCACCCGACCATGGCTGACGCCAAGACCCTCATTGTGCCCAAAGGAGCGACAGGGGTATTGGTTTTTGCCGATGGTTCCGCCGTGTTCGGCCGTGGCTTCGGCGCGGTGGGCGAAGCGGTGGGCGAACTTTGCTTCAACACCGCCATCACCGGCTATCAGGAAATCATGACCGACCCCAGCTATGCGGGTCAGGTCGTGACCTTCACCTTTCCCCATATCGGCAATGTCGGCACCAACGCCGACGATGTGGAAGCGGACACGCCCTTTGCGCTGGGCTGCGTCGTGCGGCAGGACGTCACCGAACCCAGCAATTTCCGCAACGTCCAGCCATTTGACGCATGGATGCGCGATCATGGCCGCATTGGCCTGTCGGGCGTCGATACCCGTGCGCTGACCCGCATGATCCGCGAAAAGGGCGCGCCCAACATCGTCATCGCCCATGATCCCGACGGTCAGTTCGACATCGCCGCGCTGGCTGCCAAGGCCGCCGCCTGGCCGGGGCTGGAGGGCATGGACCTGGCCATCGAAGTCACAGGCAAGGACAGCCGCTTGTGGAACGATGGCGGCTGGACGCTGGGCGCGGGCTATAGCCATGGCGAGGCGGGCGCTGATCGCCCCCATGTCGTCGCGATCGACTATGGCGCGAAGAACAATATCTTCCGCAACCTGGTAAAGGCTGGCGCGCGCGTCACCGTGCTGCCCGCCACCGCGACCTTCGATCAGGTGTCGGCCCTGTCGCCCGATGGCGTGTTCCTCTCCAACGGTCCGGGCGATCCCGCCGCGACCGGCGCTTACGCCGTGCCGGTGATCCGGCAGGTGCTGGACGCGGACATCCCCGTGTTCGGCATCTGCCTTGGCCACCAGTTGCTGGGCCTTGCCGTCGGCGCAAAGACCATCAAGATGCATCAGGGCCACCGCGGCGCGAACCATCCGGTCAAGCGGCTGGAGGACGGGCTGGTCGAGATTACCAGCATGAACCATGGCTTCGCGGTCGACGCGGCGACGCTGCCCGCCAATGTCCGCGCCACCCATGTCTCGCTGTTCGACGGCAGCAATTGCGGCATTGCGCTCACTGACAAAAATGCCTTCTCGGTCCAGTATCACCCCGAAGCCTCGCCCGGCCCGCAGGACAGCTTCTATCTGTTCCAGCGCTTCGTCGATGGCCTCAAAAAAGCCGTGGCGGCATGAGCATCAAGCTGCCTCCCGTCGATGAAGCGCGGCTGGCCGCCGAATGGGAAGCGGACCGCCAAGTCCTCGCCAACCTCGCCGCCAATGGCGACAAGGCGATGATCCCGCGCCCGGTGGATGTAAGCTTTCGCGGATCGGAAAAGGATTTCGAACGCGTTCTGACCATCGCCAGCCAGTTCGGCATGGTCGAACTGGACCGGGAGGAAGATGAAGAAGGCGACCTGTTCCTGTTCCTGGAATGCGAACAGGCAGTCGACGAAGCCTCGATCCGCGCCCTGACCAAGAAATGCCTCCAGATCGAAATACTCTGCGGCGTCGAATATGACGGCTGGGGGTGTGAGGCGCGGACGGGGGCGGTGCATTGAGGCAAGTACCGTGGATTTTGATCGCAATCGCGCTTGCGGGATGTGCAAGTGATCGCAAATTTTCTCAAAGCGATTTCGATAAGATCTCCGATAAATGTGGCTTGCCGCGATCAACTTTGAATTTGAGGGGCAAGGACGAGCTTCAACTCCAGCCGCCACTGGACGCAAAATATGAAGCGGTCGATTGCATCCTCAAAGAACTTAAAAAAGCCAACTATCCATTGAAAATGGGCTTTGTTGGTAACGAACTCTATAAAGAAGAGGCTTCCAATGCCCAAGCGCACTGACATCTCCTCCATCCTCATCATCGGCGCTGGTCCGATTATCATCGGCCAGGCGTGCGAGTTCGATTATTCGGGCACGCAGGCGGTGAAGGCGTTGAAAGAGGAGGGCTATCGCATCATCCTGGTCAATTCCAACCCGGCCACGATCATGACCGACCCGGAATTTGCCGACGCCACCTATGTCGAGCCGATCACGCCCGAAATCGTGGCGAAGATCATCGAGAAGGAGCGGCCGGATGCGGTGCTGCCGACGATGGGCGGACAGACCGCGCTCAACACCGCGCTGGCGCTGTTCAATGACGGCACGCTGGAAAAGTTCGGCGTCCAGATGATCGGCGCTGACGCCGAAGCCATCGACAAGGCGGAGGACCGGATCAAGTTCCGCGACGCCATGGACAAGATCGGCCTTGAATCCGCCCGTTCGCGCATCGCCCACTCGATGGAAGAGGCGCTGGAGGCGCTGGAGTTTACCGGCCTGCCTTCGATCATCCGTCCCAGCTTCACCATGGGCGGCACCGGCGGCGGCATCGCCTATAATCGCGATGAGTTCATGACCATCGTGCGCGGTGGCCTGGACGCTTCGCCCACCACCGAAGTGCTGATCGAGGAATCGCTGCTCGGCTGGAAAGAATATGAGATGGAGGTCGTGCGGGACCGCAACGACAATTGCATCATCATCTGCTCGATCGAAAATGTCGATCCGATGGGCGTCCATACCGGGGACAGCATCACCGTCGCCCCGGCGCTGACGCTGACCGACAAGGAATATCAGATCATGCGCAACGCATCCATTGCGGTGCTGCGTGAAATCGGCGTCGAAACAGGCGGTTCCAACGTACAGTTCGCGGTCAATCCCAAGGATGGCCGCCTGATCGTGATCGAGATGAACCCGCGCGTCTCGCGCTCCTCGGCCCTCGCGTCGAAGGCGACCGGCTTCCCGATTGCCAAGGTCGCGGCCAAGCTGGCCGTGGGCTACACGCTCGACGAGATTACCAACGACATTACCGGCGCGACGCCAGCGAGCTTCGAGCCGACCATCGACTATGTCGTGACCAAGATCCCGCGCTTTGCCTTCGAAAAGTTCAAGGGCGCAGAACCGCTGCTTGGCACCGCGATGAAATCGGTCGGCGAAGTCATGGCGATCGGCCGCAACATCCACGAATCGATGCAGAAGGCGCTGCGCGGACTGGAAACCGGCCTGTGCGGCTTTAACGATGTCGATCATCTTGTCGGCGCGCCCAAGGATGACATCGTCGCCGCCTTGTCGCAGCCCACGCCCGACCGATTGCTGGTCGCGGCCCAGGCATTGCGCGAAGGGCTGAGCGTCACCGAAATCCACAATATCGCCAAGTTCGATCCCTGGTTCCTTGAGCGGATCAAGGAAATTATCGATGCGGAAGGCGAGGTTCTGGAAAACGGCCTGCCGCGCGATGCGGACGGGATGCGTCGCCTGAAATCCATGGGCTTTTCCGACAAGCGGCTGGCCTATCTCGCGCTCAAATCCGCCAATCTGCGCGGCATGGAACGCGGCATCGCGCGCGGCTCCGGCCTGATCCACGAAGCGGTCAAGGCGATGACCGGCGGTGTGACCGAGGATGAAGTGCGCGCGCTGCGCCACAAGCTTGGCGTGCGCCCGGTGTTCAAGCGTATCGACACCTGCGCCGCCGAGTTCGAGGCGAAAACGCCCTATATGTATTCGACCTATGAAGCGCCGATCTTTGGGGAAGCGGAAAATGAATCCGCCCCGACGGATCGCGAGAAGGTGGTCATTCTGGGCGGCGGGCCGAACCGGATCGGGCAGGGGATCGAATTCGACTATTGTTGCGTCCATGCCTGCTTTGCATTGAGCGACGTTGGCTATGAAACCATCATGGTCAACTGCAACCCCGAAACCGTGTCCACCGACTATGACACGTCGGATCGCCTCTATTTCGAGCCGCTGACCGCCGAGGATGTGCTGGAAATCCTCGACATCGAAAAATCGAAAGGGACGCTCAAGGGCGTCATCGTCCAGTTTGGCGGCCAGACCCCGCTCAAGCTGGCGCAGGCGCTGGAAGATGCGGGCATCCCGATCCTGGGCACGTCCCCCGACGCCATTGACCTGGCCGAAGACCGCGAGCGTTTCGCGGCGCTGATCGACAAGCTGAAGCTGCGTCAGCCCGCCAACGGCATTGCCCGCAGCCGGGAAGAGGCGATCGCGGTCGCCAACCGCATCGGCTATCCCGTCCTCATGCGCCCCAGCTATGTTCTGGGGGGCCGGGCGATGGAGATTGTCGACGGGCAGGCCCAGCTGGAAGAATATATCACGACCGCCGTTCTGGTGTCGGGCGAATCGCCTGTGCTGATCGACCAGTATCTGCGCGACGCGATAGAGGTCGACGTCGATGCCCTGTGCGATGGCACCGATGTCGTCGTGGCTGGCGTGCTCCAGCATATCGAGGAAGCCGGCGTCCATTCGGGCGACAGCGCCTGCTCGCTGCCGCCCTATAGCCTGAGCAATGACATCATCGCGGAAATCGAACGGCAGACCGAAATATTGGCCCATGCCCTGTCGGTGCGCGGGCTGATGAACATCCAGTTCGCGGTCAAGGATGGCACGGTTTACCTCATTGAGGTGAACCCGCGTGCCAGCCGCACCGTCCCCTTCGTGGCCAAGGCGATAGGCACCCCCATCGCCAAGATCGCCGCGCGCGTGATGGCGGGCGAGATGCTGGAAACGCTGCCCACGATCGATCGCAACGCGATCAACCATGTCGCGGTCAAGGAAGCGGTATTCCCCTTCGGCCGCTTCCCCGGCGTCGATCCGGTCCTGTCACCGGAAATGAAGAGCACCGGCGAAGTCATGGGAATCGATAGCGATTTCGCCACCGCCTTCGCCAAGGCGCAGATCGGCGCTGGCACCATGTTGCCGACTGGCGGCACGGTGTTCATATCGCTGAAGGACGGCGACAAGCAGGTCATCCTGCCCGCTGCCAAGAAGCTCGCCAATATGGGCTTCCGCATCATCGCGACCGGCGGCACCGCGACCTTCCTGGCCGACCATGGCATCGCGGTCGAAACCGTCAACAAGGTGGCGCAGGGCCGTCCGCACATCGTCGACCGGATCACCGACGGCGACGTGCAACTGATCTTCAACACCACCGAAGGCTGGCAGTCCTTGAAGGACAGCAAGGCGATCCGCACATCGGCTCTACGGGCGAAGATTGCCAGTTTCACCACGGCCGCCGCCAGCGTCGCCGCGGCAGATGCAATCGAGGCTTTGCGGGACCATCCCCTTGAAGTGCGGTCGCTCCAGTCCTATTATCCCCTGTCGCAAGCCTGATCCCCTGCACAAGGACACACGCTGCGGGTGGCACCATGTTGGTCGCCGCCAAAGGGAAGTTTTGACGAAGGATTTGCATAATGGCGACCGTTGAGAAGATGCCGATGTTGCAGGTGGGCTATGACAAGCTCATGGGGCAACTCCGCGAACTCAAGGCTGAACGGCCATTGATCGTTGACGCCATCGAAGAGGCGCGCGCCCATGGCGACCTGTCGGAAAATGCCGAATATCACGCGGCGAAGGAACGTCAGGGTCAGGTGGAGGCCACCATCTCCGATCTGGAGGACAAGCTTTCGCGCGCGCAGATCATCGATCCCAAAAGCCTGTCGGGCGACAAGATCGTGTTCGGCGCGACCGTCACCTTGTTGGACGAGGATGACAAGCCGGTCAAATATCAGATCGTGGGTCAGGCCGAAGCGGACGCGAAGCTGGGCATGATTTCCTATAACAGCCCGCTTGGCCGCGCGCTGATTGGCCGCACGGTCGGTGAAGATGTGGAAGTGTCGGTCCCGTCGGGCGACAAATTCTACCAGGTCGAAAAAATCGATTTCATCTGATCGTGAGATTACCTGCAGGCAGGATGACCAACGGGATCGCGGCGATTACCTTCGTCGCGTTTCTGCTGCTTGATCTGACCGGGCGCACGGATGATGCGGCCATCATCGGCGGCTTCATTCCTGCGCGCATTGCCGATCCGGCGCTGCTGGATGGCATGGCGGCTGTCCCTGCCTGGCTGACGCCGCTCAGCTGCACGCTGATCCACGCAGGCTGGCTGCATATCGGCTTCAACCTGCTGATGCTGGTGTTTTGCGGGCGGCAGGTCGAACAGGTGTTGGGGAAGGGCGGTACGCTCTGCCTCTATCTGACCGGCGCTTATGGCGCATGCGCCGCGCAATGGGCGATCGACCCCGGTTCGACCAATCCCATGGTGGGCGCCAGCGGCGCGATCTCAGCGATCATGGCGACCTATGCCCTGCTATACAGCCAGCAGACGGTTCGCAGCATTGGGCCGATCTCGGCCAATATCGTGCGCCTGCTCTGGCTGGCGGCGGCGTGGATCGGTTTGCAACTGATGATCGGCATCGCGACCGCTGGCGGGATGGGGCAGCTTGGCCAGATCGCCATTGCCGCGCATATTGGCGGCTTTCTTGTGGGGCTGGTGCTGACGCGCCCGCTGTTGCGCTGGCGTTTCCGAAAGCCGCCCCAGCCCCTCAATTAAAGTCTGTTTGCTTTGCGCAGCTACCCATCCTCCCCTTGCAGGGGAGGTGGC
>NZ_BARE01000015.1 GCF_000367345.1 Sphingobium xenophagum NBRC 107872 | reverse complement strand
ACGTGAAGGCCGCGATCCAGGCGCAAAATGCGCAGGTGTCGGCAGGCCAGATCGGCGGCACGCCATCGCCCAAGGGCCAGGCGCTCAACGCCACCGTCACCGCCCAGTCGCGCTTGCGCACGCCGGAGGAATTCCGCGCCATTCGCCTGCGCAGCAACAGCGACGGGTCGGTCGTCCTGCTGTCTGACGTCGCGCGGGTCGAACTGGGATCGGAAAATTACAGTTTTGGCGCGAAGTTCAACGGCCATCCGGCCGCCGGGTTCGGCATCAAGCTGGCGCCGGGCGCCAACGCGCTGGACACGGTTACGGACGTCAAGGCGCAGATCAAGACGCTGTCGAGGAATTTCCCGTCCTGGGTCAAATATGACTTCCCGGTCGACAACTCGACCTTTGTGAAACTGTCGGTCGAACAGGTCATCCACACGCTGATCGAGGCAGTGTTGCTGGTGTTCGTCGTCATGTTCCTGTTCCTTCAGAACTGGCGCGCGACGTTGATCCCCACCATTGCCGTGCCGGTCGTGCTGCTGGGATCGCTCGCGATCCTGCATGCAGCGGGCTTTACCATCAACACGCTGACCCTGTTCGGCATGGTGCTGGCGATCGGCCTGCTGGTCGACGACGCCATCGTCGTCGTCGAAAATGTCGAGCGGCTGATTCAGGATGAAGGCCTCAGTCCCAAGGAAGCGGCGAAAAAGTCGATGGACGAGATTAGCGGCGCGCTGATCGGCATCGGCCTCGTCCTGTCTGCGGTGTTCCTGCCCATGGCATTCTTTGGCGGGTCCACCGGCGTCATCTTCCGCCAGTTTTCGATCACCATCGTTTCGTCCATGATCCTGTCGGTGCTGGTCGCGCTGATCCTGACGCCCGCGCTGTGCGCCACGATCCTGAAACCGGCCCGGCATGACCATGCGACGCAGAAGGGCTTTTTCGGCTGGTTCAACCGCACGTTCGACAAGGGCGTTGTCCGCTATGGGCAGGGCGTCGAGAAGGTCGAGCGGCGCTGGGGCCGGACCATGCTGGTCTTTGGCCTGGTGACGGTGGGCATGGCGGTCATCTTCCTGCGCCTGCCGACCGGCTTCCTGCCCGAAGAGGATCAGGGCCGCATCATCAACCAGATTTCGCTGCCCACCGGCGCGACGATCGAGGAGACGGAGCGGACGCTGGACCGGGTGCGCGACTATTATCTGACGCAGGAAAAGGACAATGTCGCGGCGGTCTTTACCATTTCCGGCTTTGGCTTTGTCGGTCAGGGCCAGAATGTCGGCATCGCCTTCGTGCCGATGAAGGACTGGAAGCTGCGCAAGGGGCAGGACAATAGCGTCATGGCGATCGCCGAGCGCGCCAATGCCGCCCTGCACAAGATTTCCGCAGGCATGGTCATCGCGTTCGTGCCGCCAGCGGTGCAGGAACTGGGCAATGCGTCGGGTTTCGACTTCCAGTTGCTGGACCTTGGCAGTGTGGGCCATGAAAAGTTGCTGGAGGCGCGCAACCAGTTGCTGGGCATGGCGATGCAAGACAAGCGATTGGCGCAGGTGCGGCCCAATGGCCTGGAGGACAGCGCGCAGTTGAAGCTGACCGTCGATCAGGCGGCGGCGGGTGCGCTGGGCATCGCGCAGGCGGACGTCAACGACACGATCAGCACCAATCTGGGCAGCGCCTATGTCAATGACTTCATTGATCGCGATCGGGTGAAGCGCGTGTTCGTGCAGGCCGACGCGCCGTTCCGCACCACCCCCGATTCGATCGGGGCGCTGCATGTCCGGGGCAGCAGCGGCGTCATGGCGCCCCTGTCGGCCTTCTCCACGACGGAATGGGTCACGGGTCCGGCGCGGCTGGAGCGGTTCAACGGCGTGCCGTCGATGAACATACAGGGCGCGCCCGCGCCCGGCGTGTCGAGCGGCGAGGCGATGAAGGCGATGGAGGAATATGCCGCCAAATTGCCCGCCGGCATCGGCTATAGCTGGAACGGCATTTCCTATGAGGAACGCACGTCCGGCGGGCAGGCACCCTATGTCTATGCCCTGTCGATGCTGATCGTGTTCCTGTGCCTGGCTGCGCTGTATGAAAGCTGGTCGGTGCCGATCGCGGTGATGCTGGTGGTGCCGCTGGGCGTTTTGGGCGCGGTGATCGCGGCCACGCTGGCAGGGCTGAACAACGACATCTACCTTCAGGTCGGCCTGATCACGACGATCGGCGTGTCGGCGAAGAATGCGATCCTGATCGTGGAATTCGCCGAAGAGAAGATGCGCGAGGGCATGTCGCCGGGCGCGGCCGCGCTGGAGGCAGGCAAGCTGCGTCTGCGGCCGATCCTGATGACCAGCTTTGCCTTCATCTTCGGCGTGCTGCCGCTGGCGCTGTCGACCGGGGCAGGGGCCGGTGGCCAGAATGCGATCGGCTGGGCCGTGGTCGGGGGCATGTTGTCCGCAACAGTGCTGGCGATCTTCTTCGTGCCGGTATTCTTCACCGTGGTGAAGCGGCTGTTCCGTGAACATAAGACCCATGATGCGGCGCAAGAGCAGGCAACGCCCGCCACGCCGCAGGAGGCATAAGAGATGCGTAACATCAAGGCGCTGGGCGCCATCACCCTGTCGCTGGCGCTGGCCGCCTGCGACATGGCGCCTAAATATGTGCGGCCCGCGCTGCCGGTTCCGGCGAGCAGCCCGCAGGGGCCGGCCTATGGCGCGGCGGACGGGGCGGCGATCGTTCCGGCCGATACGGCATGGCGCGATTTCTTCACCGACGCGCGGCTGGCGCGGGTCATTGACACAGCGCTCGCCAATAATCGCGATCTGCGTGTTGCGCTGGCCAATGTGGAGCAGGCGCGGGCGCAATATCGGGTGCAGCGCGCCGACCTGTTGCCCGGTGTGACGGCAGGCGGCAATGCGACCTATCAGGATTCGCCCTTTTCGCTCGCCGGGTCGGGTCGGACGGATATTTATCAGGCGCAGGTCGGCATATCGGCATGGGAAATCGACCTGTTCGGGCGGGTCCGCAATCTGAGCAAGGCCGCGCAGGAGCAATATTTCGCCAGCGTCGAAACCCGTAATGCAGCGCAGACCGCGCTGATTGCGGAGGTGGCCAATGCGTGGCTGACGATGGCGGCGGACCAGGAACGGCTGCGCATCGCGCGCGATCTGGAAAGCGCATTCGGCAAGACGCTGGAACTAAACCGCGCGCGCTTTGCCAAGGGGATCGCGTCCGAACTGGAGGTGCGGCAGGCGCAGACCAGCTATGATTCGGCGCGATCGACGATCGCCGAGACGCTGACGCTGGTGGCGCAGGATCAGAATGCGCTCAATCTGCTGGCGGGTACGACGGTCCCGGCCAGCGATCTGCCCGATGCGCTGCCAGCGGCAGGCGCGACGATCGACAATCTGCCCGCCGACATATCGTCCGACGTCCTGTTGCGGCGACCGGACATTGCGGCGGCCGAACATCAGTTGCGCAGCGCCAACGCCAATATCGGCGCGGCGCGGGCGGCGTTCTTCCCCAATATCTCGCTGACGGCGGCGTTCGGTTCGCTGAGCCTGGGCCTGTCCAATCTGTTCGGGTCGGGCAGCCAGTTCTGGTCGGTCGCGCCGTCAGCTTCGCTGCCGATCTTCGACTTCGGCAAGAATAAGGGCAATCTGGCCTATGCCAGGGCGACCTATGACGCGATGCTGGCGACCTATGAAAAGAGCGTCCAGACGGGCTTTCGCGAAGTTGCGGACGCGCTGGCAAGGCGGGGGACGATGACCCAGCAGATGGAAGCCCAGACGTCGCAACGGGATTCGGCGCGGGCCGCCTATACGCTGTCGGACGCGCGTTTCCGGGCCGGGGTCGATCCCTTCCTGACGACGCTGGATTCGCAGCGTGCGCTGTTCACGGCGGAGCAAAGCCTGCTGGCGACGCGGCTGACCCGCGCGACCAATATGGTCGAACTCTATCGTGCCATGGGCGGCGGCCTGAAATAAGGCGGCTTTGATCGCAAGGGGCGGAACCGATAGGGAGACTGTTCCATGACGCTAGCCACGACCCTGTTTCCTTCGCCCGTCGGCACATTGACGCTGGTGGCCAGTGACGCCGGACTGGTGGCGGTGTTGTGGGAGGATGACGATCCCGCACGGGTACGCCTGCCGGTGACGGCGGCACGGCCCGACCATCCGGTCCTGCGGCAGGCCGCGACGCAACTGGCGGATTATTTCGCCGGGGCGCGGCAGCATTTCGACGTGCCGCTGGATATGCGCGGCACGGCCTTTCAGCAACGGGTGTGGGCGGCCTTGCTGGCGATCCCGTTCGGGGAGACGCGCAGCTATGGCGCGATCGCCAGCGCCATCGGCCAGCCGACCGCATCGCGCGCCGTGGGGGCGGCCAATGGCCGCAATCCGCTGTCGATCCTTGCGCCATGCCACAGGGTGGTGGGCAGTAACGGGGCGCTGACGGGTTTTGCCGGCGGGCTGGCGGCCAAGACATGGCTGCTGGACCATGAGCGGCAGGTTTTGGGAACATAAGGCCATAGCCTGTTGCGCCAGGGCGGCGATCCGCCTAATCTGAGGGGCAACAGGAGTTATCGAAATGAACCAGCGTAACCGCTGAAGCGGCACGACCTATAGCAGCGGAGCAATCCGCCCATCTGGCTCTGTTTCGAGAATATCATGCATAAATTGACCAACAAGATTTGCGTCGTCACTGGCGCTGCGCGCGGCATTGGCCGGGCGATCGCGGCGCGTTTTCATGCCGAAGGCGCGCGCGTCATCCTGACCGATATTGATGAGGAGGGCGGGGCTGCGGCGGCGGCTGAAATCGGCTGCCGCTTCATCGCGCTGGATGTGCGGGAGGAGGCGGACTGGGCGCGGCTGGCCGAGGCAGTTCCTGTGATCGACGTGATGGTGAACAATGCCGGGGTAACCGGGTTCGAACAGGGCATGGTCGCCCATGATCCTGAACATGCGACGCTGGCCGACTGGCGGGCGGTCCACCACGTCAACCTGGACGGCACCTTTCTGGGGTGTCGCTATGCGATCGGCGCGATGAAGGCGCAGGGCAGCGGATCGATCATCAACATTTCGTCGCGGTCGGGGCTGGTCGGCATTCCGCTGGCGGCGGCCTATGCCTCGTCCAAGGCGGCGATCCGCAACCATAGCAAGTCGGTGGCGCTCTATTGCGCGCAGCAGGGCTGGGCCATACGCTGCAATTCGATCCACCCCGCCGCGATCCTGACGCCGATGTGGGAAAGCATGATCGGCGATGGCCCGGATCGGGAGGCGCGGATGGCGGCGCTGGTCGCCGATACGCCGCTCAAGCGGTTCGGCACGAGCGATGAAGTCGCGACGGTCGCGGTCATGCTGGCGTCCGACGAGGCGACCTATATCACCGGGACGGAGGTGAATATCGATGGCGGGCTGCTGGCGGGATCGGCCGCTGCGCCCGGCTGAGCGGGGGTTCATGCCGACGTCGCGATGGATCGCCGGGCGCCATCGCTGCGCGCTTGCATCGGCTGAGCGGATCGGGGCACAAGGGCGGCAATGTCCGTTCCCCGCCCCGCTGTGACAGCCCGTCCCGATCCATCGCCGCCTGCGACCGCGTCGACTTTCCGCATCGACGTCTGGCGCGACCTGGGTGATCGGCGGATCGCGTGCAGGATCGATGCCGGGCAGGGCGTGACGGCGTTGCTCGGCCCGTCGGGGGTGGGCAAGACGACCATACTCAACATGGTCGCCGGGCTGTTGCGGCCCGATGGCGGCCATATCCATGTGGGCGACGTGCCGCTGTTCGACGCCGCGCGGGGCATCAATGTCGCGCCGGAACATCGGCGTCTGGGCTATATCTTTCAGGACGCCCGGCTGTTCCCGCACCTGCGGGTGCGCGGCAATCTTCTCTACGGTGTGCGTCGTTCGCCCGATGCTGCCGAGGCGCTGGAGGAGATGGCCCGCTTCCTTGGCATAGCGGGGTTGCTCGATCGCTGGCCATCGACCCTGTCGATGGGGGAGGCGCAGCGCGTGGCGATTGGCCGCGCTCTGCTGACGCACCCGTCCTGCCTGTTGATGGACGAACCGCTGGCGTCGATCGACCGCGCGCGGCGCACCGACATATTGCAGCTTGTCGAACGGTTGCGGGACGAGGTGGGCGTGCCGATCCTGTATGTCACCCACGACCTGGCGGAGGCGGAGCGCCTGTCCGCGCATATCGTCCAGATGGATTTCGAATGATGCCCGCCCGCCGGACCCAGCGCAGGAGCATGACGTGATGCTGGACCTGCCGCCCGATTACTGGCCGATCATCGCCCTGTCGATTAAGGTCAGCGCGGTTGCGGTCGGCGCGATGCTGCCGATTGCGTTCGCGCTGGCCTGGATATTGGCGCGGTGGCGCTTCCCCGGCCGGATGCTGCTGGACGCGCTGGTCTATCTGCCGCTGGTGGTGCCGCCGGTAGTTACCGGGTGGCTATTGCTGCTGCTGTTCGGCGCGAACGGTCCGATCGGGCGCTGGCTGGCGGACTGGTTCGGCATCACCCTGCTGTTCCGCTGGACCGGCGCGGCACTGGCTGCCGGGATCATGGCCATGCCGCTGATGGTGCGGGCGATCCGCCTTTCGATCGAGGCGGTGGATCGACGGCTGGAAGGCGCGGCCCGGACGCTGGGGGCCGGACCGTTGCGGGTGTTCCTGACCATTTCCCTGCCGCTATCGCTGCCTGGCGTGCTGGCGGGGGTGATACTGGGCTTTGCCCGCTCGATCGGCGAATTCGGCGCGACCATCACCTTCGTATCCGATATTCCCGGCGAAACCCGCACGCTGCCCATCGCCATCTACGCGGCGTTGCAAGCGCCCGGCGCGGAGGCCGTGGTCACGCGGTTGGCGATCGCGTCGATCCTGCTGTCGCTGACCGCCCTGCTATTGTCCGAAGTGCTGGCCCGGCGCATGGCGGCGGGAGTTCGAAGCTATCGGGCCTAGGCCGCCGGGATATAGGAAATTGCGTGCCCCCTGATGGGGTGGTGCACCCAAGTGGATTCGAACCACTGGCCTTTGCCTTCGGAGGGCAACGCTCTATCCAGCTGAGCTATGGGTGCATGACGCTGGCCGGTGAGCCGTGTCAGACAGGCCGCTTAGCAAAGGCCGTTCGTCCGCGCCAGCGGCAAAATCGCCGCCGGGCCATCTTATTTCGATGCTTTTTTCATCGGCTGGAATTTGCCCAGGCCACAGCTGGCTCCCGGTTGCAGGCCGGGACCATTGTTCCACAGCACGGTGATGATATCGACCGAACAGAGTTGCGACAGGCTGGTGCGGTAGGAAAAGCGCTTTTCAAAGCCCAGGCTGGGGCAGCTGTTGGGCAGGGTGTTGCGGTAGATTTTATTGCCGTTCATGATGAAATCGATGGTGCGGTCATCGCGAACATTGGTCGAGCGGATCGAGGTTAGCGGGATGCAATCCATGGCCTTCGCGCCGGTCGGGACATAGGGGTCGGGCGTGGTCTTGGCGATGGCGGGGGCGGCGGCCAGGGCCAGCGCGAAACCCAAAGCGAAACGGACGGACATATATTCTCTCCTTAGAGACGTCTTTGAACGAATCGACGTCGCAGGACTGTGAAAACCGTCCTAGCCGACCGGTTCTGAACGCAGGAAGAACAAGCAGGCGTCAGGCAGGCGGCGGGGTCTTGGGCTTGAACCGGCACAGGTCGGCGACGGGGCAGCGCCAGCATTCGGGTTTGCGCGCCTTGCAGATATAGCGGCCGTGCAGGATCAGCCAGTGATGGGCGTCGCGGCGGAAGGGCTGGGGGACGCGCTTTTCCAGTTTCGCCTCGACCGCCAGCACCGTCTTGCCCGGCGCCAGCCCGGTGCGGTTGCCGACGCGGAAGATGTGGGTGTCGACCGCGAAGGTTTCCTGCCCGAAGGCGGTGTTGACGACGACATTGGCGGTCTTGCGCCCGACGCCGGGCAGGGTGGTCAGCGTGTCGCGATCCTGCGGCACTTCCCCGCCAAAGTCGCGGACCAATATGTCCGACAGGGCGATGACATTCTTCGCCTTGGTATTGAACAGGCCGATCGTGCGGATATGGGTTTTGAGGCCATCCTCGCCCAGATCGACCATCTGCTGCGGCGTCGTGACGTCTGCGAAGAGGGCGCGGGTCGCCTTGTTGACGCCGACGTCGGTGGCCTGCGCCGAGAGCGTCACCGCGACCAGCAGCTGATAGGGGTTGCCATATTCCAGCTCCGTCACGGGCGCGGGATTGGCTTCGGCCAGGCGGCTGAAAAAGTCGAAGATCTGGGCCTTGTTCATGACGATGCTCAGGGGCGTCAGAGGCCCAATACGCCCTTCATGTCGTACCGACCGACGCTCTGGCCGATCAGCCATTGCGCGCCCTTGACCGCGCCGCGGGCGAAGATGGTGCGGTTTTCGGCGCGATGGCCGATTTCGATCCGTTCGCCTTCGGTCGCGAAGATGACCTGATGGTCGCCCGCGACCGATCCGCCGCGCAGGGCCGCAAAGCCGATCGCGCCCTGCGCCCGTGCGCCGGTGATGCCGTCCCGACCGCGTTCGCTATGGTCGGCGAGCGTGATGCCGCGTCCGCGTGCAGCGGCCTGGCCCAGCAGCAGGGCGGTGCCGGACGGGGCATCGACCTTGTGCCGGTGGTGCATCTCGACGATTTCGATATCCCAGTCATCGCCAAGGCCCGCTGCGGCCTGTTCCACCAGCGCGGCGAGCAGGTTGACGCCAAGCGACGTGTTGCCGGTCTGGAGGACGGGGATCATCGCGGCGGCTTCGTCGATCAGGGCGTGATGGACGGCTTCAAGGCCAGTGGTGCCGATCAGGATCGGCTTGTTGGCGGCAATGCAGACATCGAGATGAACAGAGAGGGCGCTCGGCACGGAAAAGTCGATCAGCACGTCGCTGCGCTCGGCGAGCGCGAGCGGATCGGTGGTGATGGCGATGCCCGGCGCGATCTCGCCAGTGCCGTCGCGGTCGGTGCCGCCCGCTATGCCAAGGCCGGCGTCCGCCGCGACCTGCGCAATGGCGCGGCCCATGCGGCCTGCTGCCCCGAAAATCCCGATAGTCGTCATGTTCGCCCCGTTCGCATCCAGTCGTAGCGGCCGATGCCAGAGCGACGGCGCTTTGTCATTATCGTTCAATAGGAGTCGCCGCCGCAGGCAATGCGCCCGGTGCCGCGATTGTCGACCGAGCAGGCGGCCTTGCCAGCGACGGTGACGTCGCCGGAGCCAGTGGCGGTGATTTTGGCGGTGACGTCTGCGCTGAGGGCGATGCTGCCCGGCCCGTCATTGGCAAGGGTCGCCTGCCGCGCGCGCAGACCTTCGCCCGCGACCGCGCCGGGGCCGGAGACGCGGATATTAGCGACGCCGGTGCGCCCGGTCAGTGTCGCGCGGCCACCGCCCGCCAGCGACAGGTCGATCCGGTCGAGATCGACCGCCGCCACGCTCACGTCGCCATTGCCGCCCAGCACAATGTCCCCGCGCAGCCCCTTCATCCGGCTGACCGCGACCGATCCGCCGCCGGTCAGGACGATGCGGGACAGGTCGCCGGTGGAGACGCGCAGGGTCGCCGCGCCGCCGCCTTTTTCACCGGGCCGCGCGCGGGTGATGCCGACGATGAGCAGGCGGCCCGACACGGCGACGTTCAGCCGGTCGAGCAGCGCCTGATCCCCCTCCGCGCGGGCCGATGCGCCCGCGCCGGTGGTGACGATGACGGTGATCGGCGCATCGACCCGGATCGCGTCGAAGCTGGTGATGGTATAGCCGCGGGTCGCCGCCGGTGCGGGCGTCGCGATCAGGATGGTCGCCCCGATCAGGGCGCGCAGCGCGCCTCGCCCGGTCCTGTGCCACTGGTCGTACATTGCGCCTTGCCCTTCACCGTCACGTCGCCCGGCCCCATGATCCTGATAGCGACCGCGCCGTCCGACGCAAAGGCGATGTTGCCCGCGCCCAGGATCGACACTTTGGCCGTGCCCAGTTTGAGGTCGTCGGCGTCGATGTCCCCCGCGCCGGTGATGGCGAGTTCGCCTGAGTCGGCGGTGCCCGCGATCTTGACCGATCCGGCACCTGTAATGTCGGTCTTGAGGCTGCGCAGTTTGACGGCGCCAATGGCGAAATCGCCAGCGCCGGTCAGCGACAGGTCCAGCATGTCGCCCTCCGCCCGGTCGAGGGTGAAGTCGCCTGCGCCGGTCAGCGCAGCGGCGCGGATGGCGGGCATGGTGACATGGACGGTGACGTCGCCATCGTCATTCTTGCGACCAAAGGCCCAGTTGCCGTCCGATTTGCGGCCGATCACCAGCCGGTCGCCCTTGACCGCGATGGTGAGCCTTTCGATCGCCTTGGGATCGCCCTCCGCGCGGACCGAATAGGCATCGCCGATCGTCACGGCGACATCGTCCGGGCCGGTTGCTTCGATGGCGTTGAAATCCTTGAGCGTCGACCAGTCCTGCGTCGCGCCGCCCTTCGCGGCGGGCGCGGCATCATCGGCAGGGCGCGAGCAGGCGGCGGTCGACAGGGCGAGCCCGGCAAGCAGCAGAGCCGACAGGGAAGGGGAACGGGTCATCGTCATCTCCATACTGTATTGCCATTGTAATACACGTTCATGGTAGCGGTTCCAAGCCCCCTTGTTCGTCAGGCAGGATAAGGCAAGATAGAGACGAGATTAGAACGGAGTAGCACGACCATGCGCGGCCTTTCCTTCGGCATATCCCTGATCGCGTTGATGGCGGGCAGCGCCGCGCCGGCCGCGGGCGAGGGGGACAAGGGCGCGCGCTGGTGGGCGCATGTCGAGGCGCTGGCCAATGATGCGATGGAGGGGCGCGGGACCGGGACGCCGGGCTATGACCGGGCGGCGGACTATGTGATCGGGCAGTTCAAGGCGATGGGGCTGAAACCCGCTGGCACCCAGGGTTATCGCCAGCCGGTGGCGTTTGTGGAGCAGCGCATCCTGTCCGACAAGTCCAGCGCGGCGCTGGTGGGACCGCAGGGGGAGGTGCCGCTGGCGATGCCGGGCGACCTGATCTTTGGCGGCGGGGGCGGGCCGGTGCCCGAAAGCGTCGACGCGCCAATGGTGTTTGCGGGCTATGGCCTGCATCTGCCCGAAGCAGGGCATGACGATTTTGCCGGGCTGGACCTGAAGGGCAAGATCGTCGTCGTGCTGTCGGGTGGTCCGGCGACCCTTTCGGGCGCGCTCAAATCCCATGCGCGTTCGGAGCGGTCGCAATGGCTGGCGGAGCAGGGCGCGCTGGGGCTGATCACGCTGGTCACGCCCAGGCAGGTGGAGATCCCGTGGGTACGGCGGATCGCCCTGTCGGGCGCGCCCGCGCTTTATTATAGCGATGTCAGCATGCGCGAAACGCAGACGCCTTTCCTGAGCGCGCAGCTCGATCCGGCCAAGTCCGACATGCTGTTTGCCGGGTCGGGACAGGATTTTGCCGCGATCGTGGCGGCGGCGGATGCGTCCGCGCCGGTGGCGTCCTTTCCGCTGGCGCTGCGGCTGAAGGCGCAGGTGAGCGCGACGCGGGCCGACCTGTCATCGCCCAATCTGATCGCGGTGCTGCCCGGTAGCGACCCGAAGCTGCGGCAGGACTATGTCGTGCTGTCGGCGCATCTGGACGGCTATGGCGTGGGTACGCCGATCAAGGGCGATGCGATCTATAATGGCGCGCTGGACAATGCGTCCGGAGTGGCCAGCCTGCTGGAGATCGGGCGCGCGCTCAAAGCCGGCAAGGTGAAGCCCAAACGGTCGATCCTGTTCGCCATCGTCACGGCGGAGGAGAAGGGGTTGCTGGGCTCCCGCTATTTCGCTCGCCGCCCGACCGTGCCGCAGAAGAGCATCATTGCGGACCTGAATTTCGACATGGCGCTGCCGATCTTCCCGCTGACCAGCGTGACGCCGATCGGCTATGACCAAAGTTCGCTGGGCAAGGATGCGGAAGCCGTGAGCGCGGCGATGAACCTGCCGATCACGCCCGACCCCTTTCCCGACCGCAACGTGTTCATCCGGTCGGACCAATATGCCTTCATCCGCGAGGGCATACCGGCGCTGTTCTTCAAATATGGGTTCAAGGCGGGGACGCCCGAAGCGACGGTAGAAAAGGCGTGGCGGGCGAATATCTACCATTCGCCGTTCGACGATCTGAACCAGCCGGTAATGCCCGCCGAAAGCGCGAAGCTGAACGACTATGTGACGGCGGTGACGCTGCGCGTGGCCAATGGCGCGGCGCGGCCGACCTGGAACGCGGACAGTTTCTTCCGGCGCTTTGCCAGGTAGCGGCGGTCAGGGCGCTGGTTGCTCATACAGTTCGAGCGGCAGTCCGTCAGGGTCGGTGAAGAAGGTGAAGCGCTGGCCGGTATATTCGTCGATCCGGATCGGTTCGCACGCGACCCCGGCGGCGTCGAGCCGCGCCACTTCCGCATCGATATTGGCGACGGTGAAGGCAAGGTGCCGCAGGCCGCAGGCTTCGGGGCGGCTGGTGCGGGCAGGCGGATTGGGGAAGGAAAACAGCTCGATCTGGGCATTGCCTGCGTCAAGATCGCACTTCCAAGACTGGCGCTCGGCGCGCCACACTTCGCGGATCACCGGCAACTGCAATATGTCGCGGTAAAAGGCGCGCGAGCGGGCATAGTCGGAACAGATGACGGCGATATGGTGGATGGCGTGCATGATGGCCTTCTATCGCAGGGGCAGGCGCGGGGGAATGGGGGATGGGGGATGGAGCGGTCTTCCTGTCGAGGGGAGCGGGGCGCTGGCTTGTGTTCGATCACTCTGGCTTGATCCCCCGGCTTCGCGCGCCTAGACCCGCGCCATGACCCAATCTTCCTATCCGGCGCTGCGGATGCGGCGCGCGCGGGCTTCGGCGTGGAGCCGGGCGATGTTTGCGGAAAATCGCCTGTCGCCCAGCGATTTCATCTGGCCCCTGTTCGTGACTGAGGGCGACGGGGTGGAGGAGCCGATCGGGGCGCTGCCGGGCGTGTCGCGATGGTCGGTGGATGGCATCGTCACGCGGGCGCGGGAAGCGCGGGATGCGGGCATTCCTTGCCTGGCGCTGTTCCCCAATACGCAGGCCGAGCGGCGCAGCGACGATGGCGCAGAGGCGCTGAACCCCGACAATCTGATGTGCCGGGCGATCCGGGCGATCAAGGATGCGGTGCCGGACATTGGCGTGCTGACCGACGTGGCGCTGGACCCCTATACCGCGCATGGACAGGACGGGCTGCTGGACGATGGGGGCTATGTCCTCAACGATGCGACCGTCGATGTGCTGATTGGCCAGTCGCTCAATCAGGCGGCCGCGGGGGCGGACATCATTGCGCCCAGCGACATGATGGACGGGCGGGTCGGCGCGATCCGCGCGGCGCTGGAGGGCGAGGGCCATGTCAATGTCCAGATCATGTCCTATGCGGCCAAATATGCGAGCGCATTCTACGGGCCGTTCCGCGATGCGGTGGGATCGCGCGGGTTGCTGAAGGGCGACAAGAAAAATTACCAGATGGACCCGGCCAATGGGCAAGAGGCATTGCGCGAGGTGGCGCTGGACCTGGCCGAGGGAGCGGACAGCGTGATGGTGAAGCCGGGGCTGCCCTATCTGGACATCATCGCCCGTGTGAAGGACCAGTTCGCGGTGCCGGTGTTCGCCTATCAGGTGTCGGGCGAATATGCGATGATCGAACATGCCGCTGCCGCTGGCGCGGGGGACCGCGACGCGCTGGTGCTCGAAACGCTGATGGCGTTCAAGCGGGCGGGCTGTTCGGGCGTCCTGACCTATCATGCGCTGCATGCGGCGCGGCTGCTGGGAGCTTGAGATGAGCGATTATCCGGGCGTCAGCATCGTCCCGTTCAAGGGCAAGGCGCCGGTCATCCACCCCAGCGCCTTCATCGCGCCGGGATGCCGGATCATCGGCGATGTCGAGATCGGCGAGGATGCGAGCATCTGGTATAATTGCGTCATCCGCGCCGATGTGAACCGGATACGGATCGGCGCGCGCAGCAATGTGCAGGACGGCACGGTGATCCATTGCGACAGCCCCGGCGACGGGATCGACCGGCCGCTGGAAGGATGGCCGACCATCATCGGGGATGATGTGCTGATCGGCCATATGGCGATGGTGCATGGTTGCACGCTGGAGGACCGGGCGTTTGTCGGGCTGGGCGCGATCGTCATGGACGGCTGCGTGATCGAGAGTGACGGGATGCTGGCGGCGGGTGCCTTGCTGTCGCCGGGCAAGCGCCTTCCGGGGCGGCAATTATGGGCGGGGCGACCGGCCAAATATATGCGCGACCTGTCCGACGAGATGGTGAAGAAGCTGAGCGGCGGCGCGGCGCGCTATGTCGACTATGCGCGGGCGCATAAGGCAGCGGTGGACGCGGTTTAGGGCGCGATGACTCTATCCTAACCCGTTCGTTTCGAGCGAAGTCGAGAAACGTCGCGCACAGGTTTCTCGACTTCGCTCGAAACGAACGGAGTGGGGTTTATTCCGCCCTAAGGCTGGGCCAGTTGTCCCTTGAGCGCGTCGATGCGGTCATTCTGGCTGTCGACGATGGCGAGGGCCGTGGTGCGGGCGGAGTCGAGGGCGTCGAGGCCGCCGCTTTCCTTGCCATCGGCAATGGCGCTGGTGCGATTGACATAGAGGGTGTCGAGGCTGGCGAGGGCGGAAACGCTGTCGTTACGGGCGGTTTCCAGCGCGCTGATGGCGACCTGCGCGGCGACCCAGGCGTCGCTGGAGACGGACGATCCAGATGCGGCGCGGGCGGCTTTTTCCGCTTTGGCATAGGCGGCGTCGAAGCCGGTCCGGCCGGTTTCCGCCTGCGCTGTGAAGCGGGCGATCTGCTCGGTCAGCTGGGCGTCGGCGGCGACCGGGGCGGGGGGCGGCGCGGCCTGCGCTACCGGGGCGCTCTCGATCGGCCGCTTGGCGAGCGAGGGATAGGTCAGCTGTCCGCCGGTGCAGCCGGACAGGAGCAGGGCGAGATAGGGCAGCAGCCGACGGGTCATCATGAACCTGCATCTAGGGTGGCGGGTGACGGCGCGCAATGGCCCCGTCACCCGCGCACGATCATCCGCGCGGGAGGGCGGCGGCGGCGCGCGCCAGTTGCTCGATCTTCGCGCCGTCGACCGGCCCCTTGGGCACGACCCAGCTGCCGCCGACGCATTTGATGAAGGGCTGGGCCAGCCATGTCGGCGCGCTTTCCAGCGTGATGCCGCCGGTCGGGCAGAAACGGGCGGTGTGCAGCGGCGCGGCAAGCGCCTTGAGCGCGGGCAGGCCGCCCGATGTTTCGGCGGGGAAGAATTTGAAATGGGTAAGGCCCATGTCCATGCCGCGCATGATGTCGCCCGCCGTGGCGGTGCCGGGCAGGAAGGGGATGTTCGCGGCGATCGCGGCCTTGCCCAGCGGTTCGGTCAGGCCGGGGCTGACGACGAAGCGCGCGCCTGCCGCCATCGCGGCGTCGAGCTGATCGGGATTGAGGACGGTGCCGGCGCCGACGACAGCGCCCTCCACCTGGCTCATTTCGCGGATCACGTCGAGCGCGGCGGGGGTGCGCAGCGTGACTTCGAGCGCGGGCAGGCCACCGGCGACGAGCGCGCGGGCGATGGTGAGGGCGTCCTCCACCCGATCGACCACCAGCACCGGGATCACCGGGGCCAGCTCCATCACCTGTTCGACGGTCAATTCGCTCATAATCATTGCTCCCTGAAGGCGGCGGCGGCCCCGAAAAGGCCGATTTCATCATGGACGGCCATGCGGATCGGAACGGATGCCATCAGGCTTTCGAACCGGCCCTTGGCCTTGAAACGGGTGTGGAAGCCGCTGTGCGGCAGGAAATCGCGCATCCGTTGGGTCAGGCCACCGGCCAGCACGACGGCATGGGGACCATGGGCCAGCGCAAGATCACCCGCGACCGAGCCGTAGCAGAGGCAGAAGCGTTCGAGCGCATTGCGGGCGAAGGCATCGCTGTCATCCAGTGCCGCCTGCCACAATTCGGGGTCTTCCATCAACATCACGCGATGATGGCCGATCGTCGCCATCGCCTTGTAGATATTGTTGAGGCCGGGGCCGGACACGATCCGCTCGGTCGAAACACGCAGGAACTTGTCGCGCAGATAGGCGAGGATTTTTTCTTCCAGACTGTCGAGCGGGGCGAAATCGAGATGGCCGCCTTCGGTCGCGATGACGTGGGGGTGGCCATTGTCATAGGCGATCATCGCAACGCCAAGGCCGGTGCCGGGGCCAAGGATGGTGACGCCGCCATCGCGGGGGAAGGGGCGATCCTCGCCGAACAGCAAGGGCAGATTGTCTTGCGGAAGGCGAGAGACGGCATGGGCGACCGCTTCGAAATCATTGACCAGCTTGACCGTGCGAACGCCCAGATCCTCGGCCAGCGTATCGGCGCGGATCACCCAGCTGGAGTTGGTCAGCTTGATGACGTCGCGGCCAATGGCGGTGGCAAAGGCGATGGAGACGGCGTCGGGCAGGTCGCCCGCGCCGCTATCCGCCTCATCCTGCGTGAAGGCGGCCCAGCAGGATTGCAGGCTGGAATAGTCGGCGACCTTATATTTGCGCACCGTGCCGAGCGTCGGCACGCCGCTTTCATCGAGCGAGGCGCGCGCGAAGCGGGCGTTGGTGCCGCCAATGTCGGCAGCGATGATGTTGGTCATCAGGACATCCTATCATTATGTCCGTCATGCCAGCGCAGGCTGGCATCCCTCTTCCTTTGCGTGGCGCAAGCAGAAGAGAGATCCCGGCGTTGGCCGGGATGACGGTGGAGATTATAGTTCGGCTTCCATGGCGGCGAGAATGGGGGACGCCCCCTGTTCGGCCAGGTCGCTATGATGGCGGAACAGGGCGAACAGTTCGCGGCCCGTATCATAGGGCGGGGGCGGCGCGGCGGGGATGTCGCGCGCGTCCCAGGTCGCGGCGTCGACCAGCGCGTCGATGGTGCCGCTCTGCGCGCAGACCCGGACAAGATCGCCATCGCGCAGCTTGCCGATGGCACCGCCGCCCAAGGCTTCGGGCGAAAGATGGATGGCGGCGGGGACTTTGCCGGATGCGCCGGACATGCGCCCGTCGGTCACCAGCGCGACCTTGAACCCGCGATCCTGCAGCACGCCAAGCGCAGGCGTCAGCTTGTGCAGTTCGGGCATGCCGTTGGCCTTTGGCCCCTGGAAGCGGACGACGACCACGACGTCGCGTTCCAGTTCGCCCGCCTTGAAGGCGCGCAGGACGTCGTCCTGATCGTGGAATATCGCGGCTGGCGCCTCAATGGTCCAGAGCGCGGGATCGACGGCGCTGACCTTCATGACGCAGCGGCCCAGATTGCCCGCCAGCAGCTTCATCCCGCCATCGGCGCTGAACGGATTGGCAACGGGGCGGAGCATGTTTTCATCGCGCGAGGCGGGGACGTCGCGCCACTGGAGCGCTTCATTTTCCAGCACGGGTTCCTTGCCATAATCGGTGAGGTCGCCGCGTGCGACGGTCATGATGTCGCGATGGAGCAGGCCATTGTCGAGCAGTTCGCGGATGATATAGCTCATGCCGCCAGCGGCGTGGAAATGGTTCACGTCGCCCGAGCCATTGGGATAGACGCGGGCGAGCAGCGGGACGGCATCGGAGAGTTCGGCGAAATCGGTCCAGTCGATGCTGATCCCGGCGGCGCGGGCGATGGCGGGCAGGTGGATGGCATGGTTGGTCGATCCGCCGGTCGCCATCAGGCCGATGATGGCGTTGACGATCGCCTTTTCGTCGACGCAGTGACCCAGGGGACGATAATCGTCATTTGGTTGCCCGTCTTTGGCCCAGCCAATCGACGCCAGCCGGTGAGTCGCGGCGCGGGTAAGTTCCTGGCGCAGCTTCGTGCCGGGATTGACGAAGGCGGCGGCGGGCATGTGAAGGCCCATCACTTCCATCATCATCTGGTTGCTGTTCGCCGTGCCGTAGAAGGTGCAGGTGCCAGCGCCGTGATAGCTGGCGCTTTCGGATTCGAGCAGTTCGTCCTTGCCCACTTTCCCTTCGGCATAAAGCTGGCGGATGCGGACCTTTTCCTTGTTGGCAAGGCCGGAGGGCATCGGCCCGGCGGGGATCAGGATGGTGGGCAGATGGCCAAAGCGCAGCGCGCCGATCAGCAGGCCGGGCACGATCTTGTCGCAGATGCCGAGCAGGGCGACGCCTTCGAACATGGCGTGGGACAGGGAGATGGCGGTCGACAGCGCGATCGTGTCGCGGCTGAAGAGCGAAAGGTCCATGCCCGCCTGCCCCTGGGTCACGCCGTCGCACATGGCGGGGACGCCGCCCGCCACCTGGGCCGTGGCGCCGACTTCGCGGGCGGCCAGCTTGATCGCTTCGGGATAGCGGCCATAGGGCTGATGCGCCGAGAGCATGTCGTTATAGGCCGTGACGATGCCGATATTCATCGCCGCGCCGGTGCGAATGACCGGCTTGTCCTCGCCACTGGCGGCAAAGGCATGGGCGAGGTTGCCGCAGCTTAGCTGATCGCGGTTGGTGCCAGCGTCGCGGCCACGCTCGATCAGGTCGAGATAATGGCGGCGGCTCCTGGCGCTGCGCTTTGCGATGCGTTCCGTCACCTTGGCGATGATGGGGTTCAGTTCAGTCATGCCAGCTGGCTCCGTCACGTTCGATAAGGGCAATGGCCGAGGATGGACCCCAGTTCCCGGAAGAATAGGGGGCGGGTTTCATATTGGCTTCCTTCCACCCGTCGATGATCGAATCGATCCAGGTCCATTGCGCCTCCACCTCGTCACGGCGGACGAACAGGGTGGGATCGCCGGCCAGAAGATCGAGGATCAGCCGTTCATAGGCGATGCGGCGGCGCTGCCCGGCAAAGGCGGCGGTCAGCGAGACGTCGAGCGTCACTTCGTCGAGATGCACCTGCCGTTCGAGGCCGGGCCGTTTCGACATGATGGTCAGGCGGATATATTCTTCGGGTTGAAGGCGGATGACCATCGTGTTGGATTCAAGCCCCGATCCATGGCCGTCCCGCCCGAAGATGGAGTGCCGGACCGGCTTGAACTGGATCATGATTTCGGACTGGCGTTCCGGCATCCGCTTGCCGGTGCGCAGGTAGAAGGGGACGCCCTGCCAGCGCCAATTGTCGATATAGGCCTTTACCGCGACGAAGGTTTCCGTGGTCGATGGCTTGCCCAGTTCGTCGGCATAGCCGGTGACGATCTGGCCGCCCACGGCGCCCGGCGTATATTGGCCGCGCACGCTATGCGTCTTGACGGTTTCGGCGGTCATCGGGCGCAGCGAGCGCAGCGCCTTCACCTTTTCATCGCGCACCGCGGTCGGGTCCATGCGGGCGGGCGGCTCCATGGCGATGATCGACAGAATCTGGAGCATATGGTTCTGCACCATGTCGCGCAGCGCGCCGACGCCGTCATAATAAGAGACGCGGCCTTCCAGACCCACGGTTTCGCCGACAGTGATCTGGACATGGTCGATGCCGGTCGCGTTCCACAAGGGTTCGAACATCAGATTGCCAAAGCGCAGCGCCAGCAGGTTCTGGACGGTTTCCTTGCCCAGATAATGGTCGACGCGGAAAATCTGATCCTCTTCGAACAGTGCGCCGATGCCGTCATTGACCTGTTTGGAGGAGGCCAGATCCTTGCCGATCGGCTTTTCCATCGCGATCCGGGTCAGCGGGGTGATGAGGCCGGCGTCCGCCAGACCCTGCGCCGTGGGGGCGAACAGCGATGGCGGGGTAGAAAGATAGACCGACAGGCCGCGTTCCAGCCGCCCGTCGATCCGATCGGCAAGGGCGGCGAACTGGGTCGCATTGCCTGCCTCCACCGGCTGATAGCAGATCATCGCGCGGAAGGTGGCGGCGACTTGGCTGTCATAGCGGTCGGCCGCCAGAAACTGGCGCAGCGCCGCGTCGACATCGTCGCGAAAGGCGTCGTCGTCCAGTTCCGACCTGCCGGAGGCGACGATCAGGAAATCGTCAGGCAGCAGCCCGTCGGACAGGAGATTATAGAGCGAAGGGAAGATCATCCGTCGCGCGAGATCCCCCGTAGCGCCGAATAATAGGAACGTAGCAGATGATTCGGCCAAAGGATGGTCCTTTTCCGTTGAACATATCTATATCTGCACGATGACGCCCTTATAGCGCGCGCGGATGATAGCGCAAGGAGGCTATCGTCCCGGCGGCGATGCTGCAACGGCTTGCTATCGCATGGTGAAAGTCTGGCTGGCGTGGCGCTTTGGGCGATGATTATGGCCCGGACTGATTTTCGGCTGGACGAGGGAGCCGGATTTTGTCATTTGGCGGCTCCCAGGCCGTGCGGGCGTGGTGAAACTGGTAGACGCGCCGGACTCAAAATCCGGTTCCGCAAGGAGTGTCGGTTCGATTCCGACCGCCCGCACCATTTTTTGGCCGGACTTTGTTTCCGACATTGCAATTCAGATCGAAGTGCATCCTTCCATGGAAGGGCAGGGCGGTTGCATATGACTTTCCGCTATCCATCCAACGTCATGCTGAATTTATTTCAGCATCCATCGTGCCCCACAGGCCGCCGCTCGTAAGGAGAAATGGATCCTGAAACGAGTTCAGGATGACGATGAAGGAGGAGGCAGTTCATATGCGAAAAGCCTGCCCTTGCAGAGGAGGATTTCCAGCGTTCAACGCCTGCCTTGCGCCTGAAACCATGGCACCATCCGGGCGATGGCGTCCTCTACCCGGTCGGTGGAGACGGCGAAGCTGAAGCGGATGAAGTGGCGCCCTTCGACCGGATCGAAATCTATGCCGGGCGCGGTGGCGACGCCGGTGTCCTGTAGCAGGCGGTGGCAGAAGGCCAGGCTGTCGTCGGTCAGATGGCTGATGTCGGCATAGAGATAGAATGCGCCATCGGGCGGGGCGATGCTGGCGAGGCCGAGCGCCGGCAGGGCGTCGAGCAGCAACTGGCGGTTGCGGCGGTAGGTGGCGACATGGCCGTCCAGTTCGGCGCTTTCCTCAAACGCCTGTAGCCCGGCCTGCTGAGCCAGGACCGGGGGCGTGAGGAACAGGTTGCCCATGCGCGCGCGGGCGGCGTCGATCAACGATGGCGGCACGACGATCCAGCCCAGACGCCAGCCGGCCATGCTGAAATATTTGGAGAAACTATTGACGATGATCGCGTCGGGCGCGAATTCCAGCATCGAGCGGGCCGGGTCGCCAAAGGACAGGCCGTGATAGATTTCATCCGAGACGATGGCGATGCCGCGCGCGGCGCAGGTCGCGGCGATGCGGGCCAGTTCGTCGGCGGGGATGATGGTGCCGGTGGGGTTGGCCGGGCTGGCCACGATGAGGCCGTCGGGCGCTGGATCAAGCGCGGCGAGCGCGTCGGCGCTGATCTGATAGCGTTCCGCCGGACCGCAGGCGACCTCCACGGGGGAGAGGTAGAGCGCCTTGAGCGTGTTGCGATAGGCGACATAGCCGGGGCGGGCGGTGGCGACGCGCGCGCCGGGTGCGAACAGGCTGGTCAGCGCAAGGACCAGGCCGGGGGACGCGCCGCAGGTGAGCAGGATGCGTTCGGCATCGATGGCGAGACCATAGCTGTCGCGATAATGGCGGGCGATCCGGTCCTTGAGCGGCTGGCTTTCCCAATAGCCCATCGGGTCGGTATCCAGCACATGATGGGCCATGGCGATGGATGCGGCCGGCGCGCCGGTGGAGGGCTGGCCAAATTCCATGTGAAGGATGGAGCGGCCCGCCGCTTCGAGCCTGTGGGCTTCGCGGCTGATGGCGATGGCGTGGAACGGGTCAATGCTGGCGATCATGCCGCCTGCCTAGAGGGGGCGGAGCCTGGCTGCAACCTTGGCGGGCGGCAGCGCGTTAGGGCGGGATGGATGAGGCTGTGCTGACGGGGCTGCAATATTATGGCGCGGCGGCGGCGACGCTGGCGGCGTTGCTGGTGTCGCTCAACATCGGGCGGCGGGTGACGGGATGGGCGTTCGTACTATTCGTCACCAGTTCGATCGCGCTGATCCTGTGGGGGTTTCTGGCGCAGGACAGCGAGGGGATAGGCTGGCAGAATGTCGCCATGCTGGGCATCAATATGGTCGGCGTCTGGCGCTACCTACTGTCGTCGCACAAGCCGCGGGATTAGCGGGCAGGTTGCGGGAGGCGGGGAGGGTGGGTCGCCTAAGGGGGGGATTGGCGACGTTCTGTTGTCGAGGGGCTAAGGCTCGTAAGCGGACGTTGCCTTCTCAACGAAACGGCTCCAGAACGAACGCATGGCGCAGACCCAACATACGTTCAGCAATAAGAAGGACGGCCCAATCTACATATCGGTCGAACCTTGGCCTCAATGCTTCGAACTAGAACCGGGCGATAAGCTCACGTTGAAATGGGATGCTGATGATAGCGGCGATGCGATGCAGATCGATTTCATAAACGAGCGCGAGCTTGTCGTGTGGCCCAACGGCAAAATCGATGATATAGAGTATCTTTTCAACGGCGATCCGGGCGAAGATCGAAGCTGGACCTTCAAGCACAGATAAGCAAGGACGCTTCGCCTAATGACTGCTTGTTGGACGCGCGCGATCTGCCGCTGTTGTCGCCAAACGGTCGTTCCCGATCATCCTCCCCTGTAAGGGGAGGTGGATGGCCGTAGGCCAGACGGAGGGGTATCAGCCTCTCGATAGGGCGACACCCCTCCACCACTTCGTGGTCCCCCTCCCCTTGCAGGGGAGGAATGTGCGGGCGCTGCTGGTCGCTTGCAGACTGGCGCTCTTTTTCGGGCGTCTTTCGTCGTGGGCCTTGATCCAGCCTTTTGCGGCGGGCTTACGGGCGCGTGAAAATTGACTGTAACATATGTTTGGTGTAATGTTCGTGCGATAGAAGAGGAACCGCCATGCAAAGCTATACCCCGCCGATCGACGATTATCGATTTCTGCTGAACGACGTACTGGGTTTCGACCAGGCGATGGCGGAACTGGGGAAAGAGGTGGACGCCGATCTGGCGGTGGCGGTGCTGGAGGAGGCGGGGAAGGTCTGTGCCGAGCGCTTGCAGCCGCTGAACCGCGAAGGGGACGAGCAGGGGAGCCGTCTGGTCGATGGCGCGGTGCAGACGCCCGATGGCTTTGCGCAGGCCTATCGTGACTTTGCCGAGGGTGGCTGGACGTCGCTGTCGGCGGACCCGGCGCATGGCGGGCAGGGGCTGCCCTTTGTCCTGCAACTCTGGTTCGACGAGATGATGTCGGCGACCAACCTGTCTTTCGGCCTGTTCCCCGGCCTGTCGCGCGGGGCGTGCGAGGCGATTGCGGCCCATGCCAGCGACGAACTGAAGGCCACCTATCTGGAGCCGCTGGTGAGCGGCGAATGGACGGGCGCGATGGCGCTGACCGAGAGCGGGGCGGGGACCGATCTGGCGCTGCTCAAGACGCGGGCGACGCCAAAGGGGGACGGCAGCTATGCGGTGGCCGGGACCAAGATTTTCATTTCGTCGGGCGACCATGATTTTGGTGGCAATATCGTCCATCTGGTGCTGGCGCGGCTGCCCGATGCGCCGCCTGGCGTGAAGGGGATCAGCCTGTTTCTGGTGCCCAAGTTCCTGCCGGACGCCGATGGCGGTTTTACCGTGCGCAACGCCATGTCGGTGGGGTCGCTGGAAAAGAAGATGGGCATCCACGCCCAGCCGACCTGCGTAATGCATTATGACGATGCGACCGGCTGGCTGGTGGGAGAGGCGCATCGCGGGCTGGCGGCGATGTTCACGATGATGAATGCCGAGCGGTTGATGGTGGGCATTCAGGGACTGGGGATTGCAGGCGGCGCCTATCAGCAGGCGGTTGCCTATGCGCGGGACCGGTTGCAGGGGCGCAGCGCGGACGGGGCGCGCGGCCCGGTGGCGATCATCGAGCATGCCGATGTGCGGCGGATGCTGCTGAATGTCCGCGCATTCGTGGAGGCGGGCCGGGCGCTGGCGGGATGGACCGCGCTGCAACTCGACCGGGCGAAGGCGCATGAGGATGCGGGCGAGCGGGGACAGGCGGACGCGCTGGTGGCGTTGCTGACGCCGGTGATCAAGGCGGCCTTTACCGACTATGGCTTTGAATGCGCGGTGCAGGCGCAGCAGGTGTTCGGTGGCCATGGCTACATCCGCGAATGGGGGATGGAGCAATTTGTCCGCGACGCCCGGATCGCGCAGATTTACGAAGGCACTAACGGGGTGCAGGCGATGGACCTGGTCGGGCGCAAGCTGCCCATGGCAGGCGGCGCTGTGGTCGAGGGCTTTTTCGACGGGATCGCGGCCGATGTGGCGGCGGCGGGCGACCGGGTGATCGCGGTGCGGACGGGCGAGGCGCTGGCCTTGCTGCGCGAGGCGACGGCATCGCTGCGCGGGGCGGGCGTGGACGCGACCGGGGCCGCGGCGGTCGATTATCTGCGGCTGTTCGCGCTGGTCGCGATGGGATGGATGTGGACGCGGATGGCGGTCGCCGCCGGGTCTGGCGAGACGGCGTTGCATCAAGGCAAGCTGGCGGTAGCGGACTATTATGCCCGACGGGTGTTGCCGCAGGCGAGCGGGCTGGCGGCGAGCATCGCGGCTGGCGAAGGGGCGATCATGGCGCTGGCGGCGGAGGCGTTTTAGGGGGGGAGCACCAACCTGTGCGCAACGTTTCTCGACTTCGCTCGAAACGAACGGAGCAGGGTAAAGTCATCGGGTTGGCTGTTGCCCCATCGAAAAGCTGACACCCCTCCGTCAGGGCTGCGCCCTGCCATCTCCCCTTGCAGGGGAGGATTTCATTTGCGCCGGTAGCGGAAGTACCAGACTTCGTGGCCCTTTTTCCGCGCCTTGGCTTCGTAGCGGGTCTGGGGCCAGCCGCCGGGGCGGGTGAGGAAGTCGGCGGGGTCGTTGGCCAGCCAGTCGAAATCGGGATGGCCGTTCATCACCATCAGCGCCCAGCGCAGATAGATGGGATGATCGGTGCCAAAGCGGAATTCGCCGCCCGGCTTGAGCTTGCGGGCGATCATCGCGACCGGGCCGGGGTTCATCATCCGGCGCTTGGCATGGCGCGCCTTGGGCCAGGGGTCGGGGTGGAGCAGATAGACGAAGCTCAAGGCGCCGTCTGGAATGCGGCTGAGCACTTCAAGCGCATCGCCCATGTGCAGGCGGACATTGCCGAGCGCACCGTCGCGGACATGGCCAAGCGCGGTGACGACGCCGTTCAGGAAAGGCTCGCAGCCGATAAAGCCATGGTCGGGCAGCATGTCGGCGCGATAGGCAAGATGTTCGCCCCCGCCAAAGCCGATCTCGAAATGGAGCGGGCGATCGTAACCGAAGAGGGAGGCGGCGGTGATGTCGCCTTCTTCGGGCACGGAGATGGCGGGGAGGAGGGTGTCGACCAGTTCCTGCTGCCCCTGCCGCAGCTTGTGGCCCGATTGGCGGCCATAGAGGCGGTTGAGGGTCGTGGGATCGCCGGATTTATGCGCTGTCATGGGGCGGCTGACTAGCGGGTAGGAGGGGTGGGGGCAAGGCTGCCTATTTGTCCCTGATCGCATCAGGGGAGAAGGTGATGCTATTGTCCTGTCCATAGACGGTCGTAACCGAAACGGGATGTTCCGACTGGACAGCCAGTATCGCCTGAGCGGGCGGGGGCATTGCATCATAGCTGGCATATTGCAGCCATTTGTCATGCTTCTTGACCGTGAGCGACCAGGGGGCAGGGCCATTGCTGCCTAGCAGCAGGCCAGAGAGTGTGTCGCGCTCTACGACAAGCAATTCACCGGAATCTCCGAGCGGAATGAGATAGCCGTCTTCGCGCTTTTCACCCTGATAAATGGGTAGGCGTCCGGATATGCGATCGCTATGGATGCATAGCGCCAGCGGAGCGGGCGCTTCACCTTTGTCCCGCGCCTTGCTGCGATCGTCGGTATCGACCTTACCGGCCATGGCACCGAGCAGCACGGCCGCGCCGTCCAGTTTGCGCTTTTTGGCGTCCGGGCCGAAGGGGCGGGCCTTTTCGCAGGCGTGGAAAGGTGTCGCGGCGGCCAGCGGCGGGAGCGTTTTGGGCCAGCCGATCTGCCGGATCATCCCGTCCATCGCAGCGTCGAGTTGAGCGGCGTCGTGGACTGGTAAGGTCATGCGCAATTTGACGATCCATTCGCCGAGAGCGATCAGGGCGACGCCGCTACTGTGGCCCAGTTGGGTAACTGAAAAGCTCTGACGTAGCCCCGATGCAAGGGTGGCACCGGGAATGGCGAAGGCAACTGGGTCGGCCTGCGGCGTTACGGTGCCGAACTTGCTGTTGGTAGCGATCATGGTCGCTGCGACATCGAACCAGAGTGCGGTCGAGGGTTCAGCGGCATGGTAGACATAGAAATTGGCATGGGTTTTGGCGACGGGGTCGTCATAGGCGATCGAGACGTCGAGCAGCCGGCCGTTGCTGAGGTCTTTTACTTCGGTACGGGCGAAACGGTCGATCGCGGCGGGGAATAGGATATTGCTGGGTTCGTGGAGCCACGGCTGGTCGGTAGGAGCCGTGATCTCTGTAGGCGCGGCAGGCTGGGCTGATAGCGGCGCAGCAAGCGACGACGCCGCCAGCGCGATGGTCAGAGCAAAAAATCTAATCATCAGTTGCCCCTTCCCGAACCCATATGGAGCAGCAAGGTAACGGAAAGGATTAGAATAACAAGCGTTTGACCGGCGGGACGGGGTGCCAGGGACAAGTGGGACGACGGCTCTGTAAAAGGAGGGGGGCGCAGAAGGGTATGGTGGATTGTGGCAAGGCGACGGGAGGCAATCGGGGCTAGCGACAGGGCTTGCCTTCATATTCGCGCCGGTTGGGGACATAGGCCTTGCCGTTCCAGCGAACGACCGGAAAGCAGAAGCCCGGTCCGCCGATCGCAATGTCCGGCCAGCCGCCGACGCCTTTGCTTTTCAGGAATTCCGGAATGCCCGTGCTGTTGACCACCAGTTTCCAGCTGCCGTCAGCCTGCTGGCTGACGAGCCAGAAGGCCATGCCGGTATTGCCATAGCAATAGCTGCCGCCTTCGGTGACGACCGCTTCGGGGCGGCCATCGCCGTTGAGGTCAGTGCGTTTTTCGATCGTGCCGGGGGAATAGCTGATCGTGCCCGGATCATCGCAACCGCTGCGCCATTGATTGCCGCGCCGGGTGAAGCCGGCGGCGCGGAATATGGCGGCATCGCCCGATGGCGCGGCAGTCGCAGCGGTGGTGGGGGCAGGGGCAGGGGCGGGCTTCGGGGCTGTCGACGGCGCGATGGCGGTGGCTCTGTCCTTCCCGCCCGTTACGACATAGAGGCTGCCATTATAGCGCAGCGGATCGGTACGCCCGCCATGGATCCATTCCAGATCCAGCCAACCGCCGGTGCGTGTGGGGAGTGCGCGGACGGTGCCATTGCCCGCCACCAGCTTGCGCCAGCGGCCATCGGCGCCCTTGGCCGCGATGCCGAAGGTGGCCTTTTCGGGCGCGGCGCATGCCGAGTGATGGAGGAAGAGGGCTTCGGCCTTCCTGTCGCCATTCATGTCGATGAAGCGGATGCTGGGCCGGGCCGGTGCGCCGCAGGCGTCGGTCGGCTGGTCATTGACGATCGGAAAGCCGCCCGCTGCATAAAGCTGTGCGGCTTCGGCCTTGCTGATGGCGGGGGCAGGCTTTGTCTGGGCCGTGGCCGATGTCGCGAGCGTCAGTGCCAGCAAGGCACCGGATCGACGATAAGCCATATGCGCACCCCCATGGTCAGCCTGTCCGAGTCGTTTCGGTACAGGCTTATACCATGAAGGGCGCGCGAGGCGGTGTCAGTATATGGGCGTCAGGCCAGAGCGGCCTTGAGCGCGTCCACCAGATCGGTCTTTTCCCAAGGGAAATAGTCGCCTTCGGGCGTGCGGCCGAAATGGCCGTAGGCGGCGGTTTTCTGGTAGATGGGCTTGTTGAGGCCGAGATGGGTGCGGATGCCCTTGGGCGTCAGGCGCACCAGCGTTGGCAGGACCGCTTCGATCGCCGAGGCTTCGACGGTGCCGGTGCCGTGCAGGTCGACGTAGAGCGAAAGCGGTTCGGCGACGCCGATGGCGTAGGAAAGCTGGATCGTGCAGCGGCGGGCGAGCCCGGCGGCGACGATATTCTTGGCGAGGTAGCGGGTGATATAGGCGGCCGAGCGGTCGACCTTGGTCGGGTCTTTGCCGCTGAACGCACCGCCGCCATGGGGCGACGCGCCGCCATAGGTGTCGACGATGATCTTGCGGCCAGTCAGGCCAGCGTCGCCGTCCGGCCCGCCGATTTCAAACAGGCCGGTCGGGTTGACGTAAATCGCTTCTTCGCCGGGCATCCAGCCTTCGGGCAGGATGTCGGCCATGACGCCCTTCACATAGTCGCGCAGCCTGGCGCGGCTTTCGTCATTGTCCATGCCCGCCGCGTGCTGGGTCGATACGACCAGAGCGGTCGCGCGGACCGGCTTTTCATTGATATATTCGAGCGTGACCTGGCTCTTGGCGTCGGGTTCGAGAAAGTCGACGACCTGCGCGTGGCGGTCGGCGGCCATGCGTTCCAAGATCTTGTGGCTGTAATAGAGGGTGGCGGGCATGAGGTCGGGGGTTTCGTCCGACGCATAGCCGAACATGATGCCCTGATCGCCAGCGCCTTCATCCTTGTTGCCGCTTTCATCGACGCCCTGCGCGATGTGGGCGGACTGGCCGTGGAGATTATTTTCGAAGCGGAAGGTCTGCCAGTGGAAGCCGTCCTGCTCATAGCCGATGCGCTTTACCGTGGCGCGGACGGTGGCTTCGATCTCTTCCTGCGCGCCCGGTGCCCATGCGCCATTTTCATAGACGCCCTTGCAGCGGATTTCACCGGCCAGGACGACGAGCTGGGTCGTGGTAAGGGTTTCGCAGGCGATGCGGGCTTCGGGGTCTTTCGACAGGAAGAGGTCGACGATGGCGTCGGAAATCTGGTCTGCAACCTTGTCGGGATGGCCTTCGGACACGGATTCCGAGGTGAAGAGGAATTGGTTACGCATGGGACTCCCGTAAACGGCTGAACCGGAAAACGATATAAAGAATAGTTTATGTGGCTATTAGCTTTTGCTGCGCCGCATGGCAATGGCCAGTCCGGCAAGCAGCAGCATGAGGGCGAAGGGCGCCCAGTTGCCGACCCGTGCGAAGAGGGTGGGGGCAAGCGGCGGGGGCAGGCCGGAATCGAGGAAACCGGCGCGGTTGAGGCCCAGCGCATGGACGACATGGCCGCGCGCGTCGATGATCGCGGAGACGCCGGTGGGGGTGGAGCGGATGATCGGGATGCCTTCTTCCAGCGCGCGGAGGCGGGCTTGCGCCAGATGCTGGACCGGCCCCCAGCTGCCGAACCAGGCGTCGTTGGAGGGGTTGAAGAGAAAATCGGGGCGGTTGGCGCGGTCGATCACCTGACCTGAAAAGATGATCTCATAGCAGATCTGCACCCCCATTTTGAGGTCGGGGCGACCAAGCGTCGCGGGCAGCGGGAGGCTTTGCGGACCGGGACCGGGCCAGAAATCGGCATCGCCCGGTACGAGGCGCGAGAGGCCGATCGGTTCGAGGATGTTCCGCATCGGCAGATATTCGCCATAGGGGACGAGATGCGCCTTGCTGTAGCGGCCAAGCAAGCGGGCGTCGGGGGTGACGATCCAGACACTGTTGTTCGCGCCCGCCAGTTTCTGCGTGATGACGCCATTTTCCTCGACCGGCTTGAAATAGACCTTGTCCGCGCCGGTCATGAGCAGGTCGCCGGGGCCAAGCAGACTGGCGAGGCGGGCGCGCCAGCCCGGTTCCATGTCGAGATAGGCGGGGATGGCGGCTTCAGGCCAGAAGATGAGGCGCGGGGCGGGCCGGGGCTGGCCGGAGAGGGCGGCGAGCTTGCGGAAATTGGCGACTTCGTTTTCGACCGAATATTTCTGGTCCTGGCCGATATTGGGCTGGACGACGCGGACGCGCGGCGCGCCGGGGGGCGTGACCGGGGCGGAGGCGAGATGGCCCCAGAGCGCGAGGAGAAGAAGCGGGGCTGCGATCGCGGCGGCCGGGCGGTAGTGGCGCTGGAACGCAAGAAGCAGCGCGCCCGCCGCGAGGATGGTGAGGGCGCTCAGCCCATAGGTGCCGATCAGGGTGGCGGCGATGGCGATGCCGGTAGGGAGCAGGGTGACGCCGAGCGGGTTCCAGGCGAAGCCGGTGAAAGCCCAGGCGCGCAGATATTCCGTGCCCAGCCAGAAGGCGGCGAAGAGGAGGAGGGGGGGCAGTGCCATCCATCCTCTCCTTGCAGGGGAGGCGGCATCGCGTCGCGATGACGGAGGGGGGTCGCCCTCACGATAGGGTGACACCCCTCCACCACTTCGTGGTCCCCCTCCCCTTGCAGGAGAGGAATGGGTGATCCACCATGTCCCCAGCGTTGCGAGGCCCGGATAGACCGCCAGATAGAGCGACAGCAGCAGCACCGCGCCATAGCCGAACCAGTGCGGCATCGTGTCCTGAAAGGTGAAGGCGTGGGCGATCCAGTTGAGGCCGAGGGTGAAATGGCCAAGCCCGAAGAGCCAGCCGCGGGTGAAGGCGGCGCGGCGGTCCGGGGCGTGCTGGATCAGGAGGATCAGCGCGATCAGACAGGCGAGCGTTACCGGCCAGAGATTGAGAGGAGCAAAGCCGGTGGCGGAGGCGAACCCCGCCAGCAGCGCCGCGACTTTGGGATGGCGAGCGAAGGCTTGCTTCAGCACGTCAGCGGATCGATTCCATCGTTGCGGCGCTGCAACTGTCGTTCTTGCCGGGGCCGCCGGTCAGCATGGACGCGGCGATGAAGCCGCCGACGATGAGGACGAGGAACAGGCCCGACAGGAGGGCGAGATATTTTTCGATGAACGCCTTGATCGGGCGGCCGAATTTCCAGAACAGGAAGCCGACCAGCATGAATTGAAAAGCGCGGCTGAGCAGGCTGGCCCAGATGAAGGTGAAGAGCGGCAGGCCGATGAAGCCCGCGGTGATCGTGATCAGTTTGAACGGGATCGGCGTCGCGCCCTTGATCAGGATGATTTCCGCCCCGAATTCACGCAGATAGCAGGCCGCTACCGGGAATTTGGCCGCAAGGCCGAGCGCGGCGAGCAATTGCTGGCCGACCGTTTCATACAGGAAATAGCCGATCGCATAGCCCATCAGTCCGCCCAGCACAGAAGCCAGGGTGCAGATGAAGCCGAATCGCAGCGCGCGTTCCGGGCGGGCGAGGCACATGAGGCCGAGCAGCGGATGCGGCGGGATGGGAAAGAAGCTGGATTCCATGAAGCTGAAGGCGAACAGCCAGCGTTCGGCGTGGCGGTGGGCGGCTTTCGCCAGCATCCATTGGTAAAGCCTGGTCAGCATCGGGGCCGACCCCTAGCCGAGATGATGGCCGGTCGCCAGCGCCTTTTGCGGGCGGCGATCCATGGCGTATCGATGGCGCGGCGCTGGCGGGTCATGGCCTCAGCCTGGCGCGACGGCGTTGACGGGACGGCGACGTCTGGGCATGAGCCATCATCAGTCCTGTTCGGTCGGCGCGTTTGACAGTTTCAACCATATCCTGGGCCAGAGTGCGGCAACGCGCGGGCGGCATGGCGTTTGCGCTGGTGCTGAACGCTATCCTGCTGCTTGCGCTGTTCACGCTGGCCCCCAAGCCCGAACCCAAAAGGATGGACGACCGGATGCCGGTGACGTTCGACGTCGAGACCGGGCAGAAGGCGGAGACGGAGCAGAAGCGCGCGCCCAAGGCGGAGCGGCGCGAGAAGGAGGATGCGGCGGCGCCCAAACAGGCCGAGGCGGTGGTGCGGCCACCCGTGCCGGTCGCCAAGCCCGCCGAAGATCCGCCGTCGCCCTTCCCCTTTCTGACGCTGGATCGGGAGCAGATGGCGTCGGCCGATATTGGCCGCATGCCCAAGGCGGCGAAAGGGGCGAGTGCGGCGGGGCAGGGCAATAGCGCCGCGATCGCGGGACCGGGCGAGGGGCCGGGGGGCGTGCAATTGTTCAACGCCGAATGGTATCGGCGGCCCACCGATGCGGAGCTTTCCCCGTTCCTGCCCGCCAATGCGCCGCCCAATGGGTGGGGCATGGTCGCGTGCAAGACGGTCGATCATTATCATGTCGATAATTGCCAGACGCTAGGGGAATCGCCGCTGGGTTCCGGCTTTGCCCGCGCGGTGCGGCTGGCGGCGTGGCAGTTTCTGGTGCTGCCGCCGCGCGAGAATGGCAAGGTGCTGGTCGGCAGCTGGGTGCGGATACGGATAGATTATACCCGGTCGGTGGCGCGTGCCGGGGGTGGCGCTGGCGCGGGCGGCGAGTGAGCGCCTGCATTAAATAGTTGCATTTTGATACTGTTTTGGCATCTTCCGATCCGGAACAGGACAAGGAGAGATTGCATGATCATCCATGGTGCGCGGCCGTCGCCTTTTGTGCGCAAGGTCATCGTCTTTGCAGCCGAGAAGGGGATTGCGGCAGAGGTGGAGGCGGCCGGTTTCGGGCGCGGGGCGGAAGGCTATCAGAAGGGGTCGCCGTTCGGCAAGATTCCGGCACTGGAAGATGGCGATTTCCTGCTATGCGATTCGAGCGCGATCATAACCTATATGGATGCCCTGCGCCCCGGCGAGGAGATGATCCCGGCAGAACCCAAGGCGCGGGCGCGCACGATATGGTTCGAGGAATTTGGCGACACGATCGTCCAGCCGGCGGGGCAGAAGATATTTTTCAACCGGGTCGTGGCGAAGGCGATGAAGGTGCCGCAGGATCTGGGGGCGGCGGACAAGGCCGAGGCGGAGGAAATGCCGCGCATCTACGACTATCTGGAAGGGGTTTTGCCCGATAGTGGCTGGCTGGTCGAGGATCGTTTCACCCTGGCCGATCTGGCGGCAGCCTGTCCGATCATCAACCTGGGCTATTGTTCGGACCAGCTGGCGACGGGGCGTTGGCCAAAGGTCGCGGCGTGGATCGAGGCGGTGAAGGCGTGGCCCAGCGTGGCGGAGGCGCTGGTGCTGGAGGCGCCGATAGTGGAAGGGATGATCGCCAAAAACTAACCCATTTGGAACATTTTCCTTGACAGCGTCACGCTGTTCTGGCAGAGATGGCCATAGTGGAAAAATGTGAGTCGCCAACGGGGCGACGCAAAAGGGGCTGATCCGGACGGGTCGGCCCCTTTTGCGTTGGCCGGGGGCGCAGGCGGGGAAGGGATGAGCATGGCGGAGGGGACGGAGGCGCAGATGCTGGAACCGGCGCGCCGGAAGATGGCGGGCGCAGAGCGCGCGCAAATGCGCCGTCCGCGCAAGGACGGCTGGACCAGGGAGCAGGAGCGGCTGTTCCTGCAGACATTGGCGATGACCTGCAACACCAGCGAGGCGGCGCGGGTGGCGGGCGTGTGCCGGACCAGCGCCTATGACCGCAGGCAGCGCAACCGGCGCTTTGCCGCCGACTGGGAGCGGGCGATGGATATTGGCTATGCCGAGATCGAGGCGATGCTGATGCGCGAAGCCCTGTTCGGCAGCGAGAGCGAGGAAATTCTGCTGGATGGCGAGGGGAGCGTGAAGAGCCGCAAGATCAAGCGCGGGCATGACCTGAAACTGGCGCTGCAACTGCTGACCCGGCATCGCGACCGGGTGCTGGCCTATCGCACGAGCGCGGCGGCGCAGAAGGAGCGGCCCGATAGCCCCGCGGTGGTACGACGGGTGCGGCGGATGGTGGAAGAGGTCGAACGGATGAGGGCAGCGACGGGGACGTGATGCGTGAGGGCGAACCGGCTTCGTCTCTTTACACTTGTCCGATTGGCGATAGACCTGTGGGTCATGAGAAAATTGATCCTGCTCGCTGCTGCTTCGGCGCTTTCGACTTCGCTTCTGGCTTCGCCCGCGCTGGCGGAGGGGAAGGCGCCTGATCCCGCGCGGTTGAAGGCGACGGTTGAGAAGCTGGTGAGTTTCGGGACGCGGCATACGCTGTCGTCGGCGACCGATCCCAAGCGCGGGATTGGGGCGGCGCGGGCCTGGGCGGCGGCGGAGTTTGCGCGGATTTCCAAGGGGTGCGGCGGCTGCCTGAAGGTTGAGAGCGTGTCGGAGCGCTTCACTGCGCCGCGCGTGCCCGATGGCGCGGATATTGTCGATGTGCTGGCGATCCAGACCGGGACGGGCGATCCCAATCAGGTGGTGATCGTCGCGGGGCATATCGACAGCCGGGTCAGCGATGTGATGGACTTCACCAGCGATGCGCCGGGCGCGAACGACAATGGATCGGGCAGCGCGCTGGTGATCGAAGCGGCGCGGGTGCTGGCGGGCGAGACGTTTGACGGGACGATCGTGTACGCGCTGCTGTCCGGCGAGGAGCAAGGGCTGCTGGGCGGCAAATTGCTGGCGAACACGGCCAAGGCGCGCGGCTGGCAGGTGCGGGCGATGCTGAACAACGATATTGTCGGCAACACGACCGGGCTGAACGGCCAGATCGTGGCGGACCGGGTGCGGGTATTTTCCGAAGGGATACGATCGTCCGAGGATGGCAGGGCGGGGCTGACCCGGCGCGGCATCGGCGGCGAGGATGACGGGCCTTCGCGGGCGCTGGCCAAGGCGATCGACGGGATTGCGGAGGCCAATCCGCAGATCGGGCTGGACGTGTTTGCGGTGCGGCGGCCCGACCGTTTCGGGCGCGGTGGCGATCATACCCCGTTGCTGGAGGCGGGCTATCCGGCGGTGCGTTTTTCGGTGGGGATCGAGAATTACGACCGGCAGCATCAGGACCTGCGGGTCGAGGGCGGGCGCGACTATGGCGACACAGTTGTCGGCATGGACTTTCCCTATCTGGCGAAGGTGACGGCGCTGAATGTCGCGGCGTTGCGTGTTCTGGCAAGCGCGCCTGCGGCGCCGGCGAGCGTGTCGCTGGATGGCGCGCTGTCGATGGATACGCGGGTATTCTGGGACGCGGTGCCGGGGGCGGCGGCCTATCGCGTCTATTGGCGGCGGGCGGATGCGCAGGACTGGACGGATAGCCGACTGGTGACCGGGGCGACCGAATTGCTGCTGAAAGATGTGGTGGTGGACGATCATTTCATCGGCGTGGCGGCCGTGGCCAGGGATGGAAGCGAGAGCATCGTGACGTTCGGCGGGATGGCGCCGCGCAAATAGGGGCGCGCCTGTCGCCGCCCCGGCAAGGGGAGGGCGATGGAGACTTCGCATGACGAATGGCTGGACCAGCAAGAGCAGACGCAGGCGAGGATGTTGCGGCAGCTGAAGGAGGCTGGCCGCGAACGCATAAGCCGTGAATGGGACTGGCTGGCGCGGCCGGGGCAGAAGGCGCCGGGGGGTGATTGGCGTATCTGGCTGATGATGGCCGGGCGCGGTTTTGGCAAGACGCGGGCCGGGGCCGAATGGGTGCGGGGCATTGCGGAGGCCCACCCCGGCGCGCGGATCGCGCTGGTCGGCGCGACGCTGGGCGAGGCGCGGCGGGTGATGGTGGAAGGGGCGTCCGGATTGCTGGCGGTCGCGCCCTGGTGGTGTCGCCCGGTCTTTGCCCCGGCGCTGCGCAAGCTGACATGGCCCAATGGCGCGGTGGCGACCCTGTTCGGCGCGGCGGAACCGGAAAGCCTGCGCGGGCCGCAGTTCAGCCATGGCTGGGCCGACGAGATTGCCAAATGGCCCTTTGCGCTGGGCGCGTGGGATAATCTGATGATGGCGATGCGGCTGGGGAAACGTCCGCGCGTCATGGCGACGACGACGCCGCGCCCGGTGGCGCTGGTGCGGCGGCTGGTGGCGGACGGGGATGTCATCGTCACGCGGGGGCGGACGGCGGATAATCGTGCGAACCTGGCCGAGGGCTTTGTCGAGGCGATGGAGCGCAGCTATGGCGGCACGCGGCTGGGGCGGCAGGAACTGGACGGCGAGCTGATCGAGGAGGTTGAGGGTGCGCTCTGGTCGCGCGACCTGATCGAACGATGCCGGGTGGCGCATGTGCCGGGCGGGCCTGATGGGACGGCGCTGCATCGGGTGGTGGTGGCGGTCGATCCGCCTGCGTCCGCCCATGGCGATGCGTGCGGGATCGTGGTGGCGGGCGTGGGCGGTGACGGGCGCGCCTATGTGATTGCCGATGCGAGCGTCGAGGGCTGCTCGCCCGAACAATGGGCGCGCGCGGTGGCTGCGGCGGCGCTGGTGCATGGCGCTGACAAGGTGGTGGCCGAAGCGAATAATGGCGGGGCGATGGTGGAAAGCGTGCTGCGCGCGGCGGACGCCATGCTGCCGGTGAAGCTGGTCCATGCCTCGCGCGGCAAAGTGGCGCGGGCCGAACCCGTGGCGGCCCTGTACGAAGCCGGGCGGGTGGCGCATCGCGGGGCGTTTGCGCGGCTGGAGGATGAGATGTGCGGCTTGCTGGCCGGGGGCGGCTATGTGGGGCCGGGACGATCGCCTGATCGCGCCGACGCGCTGGTATGGGCGCTGACCGAACTGATGCTGGGGCGGCGGGGCGAGGCGCGGGTGCGGGGGTTGTGAGGGTTCATCCTTTGGTAATGGGCTTTTGCCATTGCTGAGGCGAAGGAGACAAGATGGTGCGGATATATGCCTTGGTTGCGGTGTGGGCTGGTGTGCTGGCCCCGTCGGCAATGGCGGCTGATGCGCCATCCTCGATCAGTGAGGCTGTATTTCATGCGGTGACGTTGTGCGAACGGGCGGTGCAGACCGACGGCGCTGTGCGTTTCGACAGGCCAAAAGGCGCGGAATTATATGAGGATTTGCTGGGGCGCGCTGGCAAGCCGAATATTGCCCGGATGCAGTCCACAGCACCGGCGCTGGTCCAGCGGTTCGTTTCGACGCTGCCTTGGCGCGCTATGGAAGCGCCCGCGATGATGATGCGCTATCCTGCGGCGTCGGGCGAGGCCTGGGCTGTGATCGGGCAAAGAACCCGATCCTGCAATGTGATGGTGACGGGCAGCGTCGATCCTGTCGCCGCTACCTTGGTCGAGCAGATGGCAGAGCGTGGGTGGCGGGTCGTCGTTGCGCGACCTGCGGTTAAACCCGCCACATTGGAGCAGCATGTGCTGGTGAAGATGAACCCGACGCCATCCGCGCCCAATTGGGGCGTGCGTGCGCTGGTCAGATCAGTCGGCTTTACGCCGGAAGCCCGCGATGGCGTCGAGATGGAGATGAGTTTCGTGGCGGGAGATATTGTCGTTAAAGCGCCGGTGGTGGCGACGCCCTGACCCAAAGATGGCGGAACCGTTTGGATAAACGCTTCGTTTTGCCGCCATGGAGATTTGGGTTCTGGAGCGCATAACATGAAAATGGCGAAAATTCTGGGCGCGCTGGTCGGGGCGACGCTGGTGGCTACCCCGGTGATGGCGGTGACGCTGAGCGCGAAGGAGCGGGCGCGGGTGGCGAGGGCGGCACCGCGCGATCGCGACGATGTGCGCTATTGCCTGATCCAGGGGAAGAAGGGGCGCGACAAGGGCACCGTGATCGGCGCGGCTGGGGGTGCCGGCGTCGGGCTGGTCGCCGGTGGTGGCCTGGGCGAGACGCTGCTGGGCGCGGGCGCCGGGGCGCTGGCGGGCCGGGTGATCGGCAAGAGCGAGGGGACGAACTCGACCTGCGACCGGGTGTTGCGGCGCAATCCTTGATCTAGCGAGGGTAGGGCAGATCGACCTCGACCCTTTCGTGTCTGGTTAGGTCGAGAAACGGCTGCGTGCGGTTTCTCGACTTCGCTCGAAACGAACGGAGGTTGGGGGAGCAAACGAAAGCCATTCCGGTTTGAGTTGAGGGTGGGGTATTCTCCCTCTCGTAGCTTCGGCAGGCGGCTTTGCTGCCAGCCTTCGCTTCAGGTTTAGCGCGATTTCCGAGTCATCGGATATTCTATCTGATTGGCAATCGCTTTGGCCCTCTCCCCGCCGGGGTGAGGTTTTTTTGTTGTGCGGGAGGCAAGCATGAAATTCTTTGGGATGAAGGCCGTGCAGGCGGATGCGCGGCCGGTGCTGGCGCGCGCCTGGGGAACGGGGGCGGTGGCGCTGGGCGAGTGGCCCGCCAGCTATGAGGCGCAGGTGCGTGGCGGCGTGATCGGCAATCCGGTGGCGCAGCGGGCGATGCGGCTGGTGTCGGAAGGGGCGGGGGCGACTGCGCTGAAAGCCTCTGGCGTGGAGGATGGGGCGCGGGTGCTGGCGCTGGTGGCGCGGGCTTCGGCGGGGCAGGGGCTGGTGGAGACGCTGGCCTGCCACCTGTTGCTGCATGGCAATGCCTATGTGCAGGTGATCGGCGGGGCGGACGGGATGCCGGCCGAACTGTTCGCGCTGCGCCCTGAGCGGGTGTCGGTGGAGGCCGATGGGCGGGGGTGGCCCGCGGCCTATCTCTATCGCGTCGGGGAGAGCGTGACGCGCCTGTCGCCCGAAGATGGCGCGGGGCGGACCACGGTGCTGCACTTGAAAAGCCTGCATCCGCTGGACGATCATTATGGATTGGGCTGTGTCGGCGCGGCGGCGGGGGCGGTGGCGATCCACAACAGCGCGACGGTGTGGAACAAGGCGCTGCTGGACAATGCGGCGCGGCCCAGCGGGGCGATGGTTTATGATCCGGGGGACGGATCGGTCATGGCGCCCGACCAGTATGAGCGGGTGAAGCGCGAGATGGAGATCGCCTTTGCGGGCGCGGCCAATGCCGGGCGGCCCATGCTGCTGGAGGGTGGGCTGAGCTGGAAGGCGCTGAGCCTGACCCCGGCGGAGATGGACTTTGTGGGGCTGAAGGCGGCGGCGGCGCGGGAGATTGCGCTGGCTTTCGGCGTGCCGCCGATGCTGATGGGGCTGCCCGGCGACAATAGCTACGCCAATTATCGCGAGGCGAACAAGGCGCTGTGGCGGCAGACGATATTGCCGCTGGTGCGCAAGATCGGCGCGGGGCTGGGGCAGGGGCTGAGCGGCTGGTGGCCGGGTCTGCGGATCGAGCCGGACCTGGATGGCATCGCGGCGCTGAGCGACGAGCGGGCGGCGTTGTGGGAGCGTGTCGCGGGGGCGGACTTCCTGTCGGCGGAGGAGAAAAAGGGGCTGTTGGGGTTGTGAGGCGGGCTGGGGTTCCCCCGCTCCCAACTGCGCCAAGGGGCGAGGGGCTTGGAGGGCGTGATGAAACAGGATGGCGAGATGCTGGCGCGGTTGGTGGCGCAGGCGGAAGGCGGGCCGGGGTCGATGGACATGGTGATGGTCCGTGCGCTGGTGGAGGAGGCGAGCGAGCTGGGCGCAGGGCGGGCGCTGGAGCGGCTGGGGCTGGCCGACCGGCGGGCGGAGGGCGATGTGCGCGAGCTGCGCGAACTGCTGCGCGCCTGGCGCGACGCGAAGAAGGCGGCGCGCGGGGCGGTGATCGGCTGGCTGGTGCGGATCGCGCTGGCGCTGGTGCTGCTGGGGATTGCGGTCAAGACCGGGCTGGTCGGGTTGGTCAGAACGTGAGCGGCGATGGGGCGCCTGTTCCGTTCGGGCTGGGCGAAGTCGAAACCCTTGGCCGCGCGGCGCGAGGTCAGAAGCCTTCGACAAGCGCAGGCAAGCCCCCTTCGACTGCCCGCCTGCGGCAGGCGCTCAGGACAGGCTTCGACAGGCTCGGGGCGAACGGAGATTATATGGCTCAAGACGTGCGCTTTGCCGGTTATGCGGCGATTTTCGACCGGGTGGACCGGGGCGGGGATGTGGTGCGGGCGGGGGCGTTCGGTGGCGTGCGCGCGGCGGGGGTGCCGTTGCTGTGGCAGCATGGGCCGGGGCAGGTGATCGGCGCGATCGAGCGGCTGGAGGAGGATGCGCGCGGGTTGCGGGTGATCGGCCGGGTGTCGGCGCGGACGGCGGCCGGGCGGGAGGCGGCGGCAGGACTGAAGGCCGGGGCGCTGGATGGCCTGTCGTTCGGATACCGGGTGCGGGAGGCGCGCGGGGCGGGACCACGCGAATTGCTGGCGCTGGACCTCGTGGAGGTGAGCCTGGTGACGCATCCGATGCAGGATCGGGCGCGGGTGCATAAGGTGGAGGGATTTACGCCAACGCGCGCCCCCTCATCCAACTGCGCCTAGCCAGCAAGCTGGCAAGGCTTCGTATCCTTCTCCCCCGTGGGGGAGAAGGTGTTTGTGGGGTCTATATCCCTAGCCATTCCAGATCGCCGGGCAGATCATCGGCGCTATAATCGAGTTGGAGGACGCGGCGGTGGCGGGGATTGGCGGCGGCGTCTGAGGCGTGAAGGATGGGCGTGGCGTAGAGCCAGATGTCGCCGCGCGACGCGAGGCAGGCGACGGTGCCGCAGCGATCGACCATTGCCGGGACATCACTTTCCGCGATGCGGCCATGGCGGTGGGAGCCGGGGGCGATAAGCAGCGGCGCATTGTCGGGATCGACGGGATCGAGATGGACGCGCAACGTGACCATGCGGTCGAGCAAGGATTGTGGTGGCGCGACATGGTGCAGACCAGACTTTTTGGTCCAGGGACCAAAGCCAGCTGTTTCTATCTTTTCGCGCACGGCGATAGTGCGGTCCTGATGCCAGCCGAGCGCCCAATTGGTGGTTTGGCTTTTATCGAACAGGATGGCGCGGACAGGTTTTGCGGCTTGGCCCAAATGGGCGGCGGCATGGCTGCCGATGGATCCTGCCGACGCGAGGAGTGGCGCCAGTTCGGCAAGAGCTGTCAGGCGTTGGCCAGGACGGTCTGTTGGTAGCGTCGCGAGGGCG
>NZ_BARE01000016.1 GCF_000367345.1 Sphingobium xenophagum NBRC 107872 | reverse complement strand
AAGTAGGCTGCGTCGACCCGCCCCTCCTCATTCTCGACAAAAGGCGGTCCCCACTTACGCGTATCGTCCCCTTGCGGGCTTTCGACCTTGATCACTTCTGCACCCAGATCCGCTAGCGTCTGGCCAGCCCACGGCCCCGCCAGGATGCGGGCGAGCTCAACGACTTTGACGCCAGCAAGGGGCAAGGGACCGCCCGACATTGTCAGAACGCCGCCAGCCCGGTGATCGCCCGACCGAGGATCAGCGCGTGGATATCGTGCGTGCCCTCGTAGGTGTTGACCATCTCAAGGTTCTGCGCGTGGCGCATGACCTGATACTCCGCGCTGATACCGTTGCCGCCATGCATGTCGCGCGCCAGCCGCGCAATGTCCAAGGCCTTGCCGCAGTTGTTGCGCTTGATCAGCGAAATGAGGTCAGCACCGGCGGTGTTCTCATCCAGCATCCGGCCTGCGCGCAGCGCGGCCTGCAGGCCCAGCCCGATTTCGGTGAGCATGTCGGCAAGCTTTTTCTGGAAGAGCTGGGTCTGGGCCAATGGCCGTCCGAACTGGCGACGATCGAGACCGTATTGCCGTGCCTGATGCAGACAGAATTCGGCAGCGCCCATCGCACCCCAGGCAATCCCGTAGCGCGCGCGGTTGAGGCAACCAAACGGGCCCTTCAGCCCTTCGACATTGGGCAGCAGCGCATCGTCATCCACTTCTACATCGTCGAGCACGATTTCCCCGGTAATCGACGCTCGCAGCGAGAGCTTGCCTTCGATTTTCGGCGCGGAAAGGCCCTTAGCGCCCTTCTCGATGATGAAGCCGCGGATCTTGCCGTCGTGGGCGTCGGACTTTGCCCAGACCACGAAAACATCAGCGATCGGCGCGTTGGAAATCCACATCTTCGATCCCGACAAGCGATAGCCCGACGACGTCTTGACCGCGCGGGTCTTCATTCCCGATGGGTCGGACCCGGCATCAGGCTCGGTCAAGCCGAAGCAGCCAATCAGCTCGCCACGGGCCAGACCCGGAAGATAGCGCTGGCGCTGTTCCTCACTGCCATAGGCATAGATCGGATACATCACGAGGCTGGACTGCACGCTCATCATCGAACGATAGCCCGAATCCACGCGTTCCACTTCGCGGGCGACGAGGCCATAGGCAACGTAAGATCCGCCCAGACCGCCGTAAGCTTCGGGAACAGTAACGCCGAGCAGACCCTGTTCGCCCATCTCGCGGAAGATAGCCGGATCGGTGGCTTCTTCGTTATAAGCGGCAATGACGCGCGGCTGCAGGCGGTCCTGCGCATAGGCACGTGCCGCATCACGGATCATCCGCTCATCCTCTCGCAACTGGTCTTCCAGCAAGAAGGGATCTTCCCATGAGAATGGGGCAAGTTGTCCGTGGTGGTTATGAGCGCCGGTCACGCGGCAATGCCTCCCAACAAAACATATTTGAGTTCGAGATAATCGGCGATGCCGTGGCGCGAACCTTCACGACCAAGGCCGGATTCCTTCATACCGCCAAAGGGCGCCACTTCGGTCGAGATGACCCCTTCGTTGACCCCGACGATGCCATATTCGAGCTGTTCCATCACCCGCCAGATCCGGGCCATGCCGCTGGCATAGACATAGGCGGCAAGGCCGTATGGCGTGTCGTTGGCGATCGCCACCGCCTCAGCTTCCGTGGCGAAACGGATGACCGACGCCACAGGGCCGAAAATCTCCGACCGGGCTATGTCCATATCCGGCGTCACGCCGGTCAGGATCGTGGGTGCGACGAAATTCTCGCCCGCCGGATGGCTGACGCCACCCGTGGCAAGGCTGGCACCTTCGGCGACAGCACCATCGATTAGCGACCGCACCTTGGCCACCGCGCGACCATCGATCAGTGGGCCGATCTGCGTTTCGGGATCGGCACCATTGCCCAGCCGAAGCGCCTCGACCCTTTGGGTAAACCGCGCGAGAAAAGCGTCATAGATGCCATCCTGCACCAGAATGCGATTGGCACAGACGCAAGTCTGACCGGCATTGCGGAACTTCGATATCATGATCCCGTCGATCGCCCGGTCAAGATCGGCATCGTCAAACACGATGAATGGCGCGTTGCCGCCCAGTTCCATGCTGGTCCGCTTGACCGTGCCCGCGCACTGTTCAAGCAGCAGCTTGCCCACGGCGGTCGATCCGGTGAAGCTGAGTTTGCGGATGACAGGGTGCGTGCACAGCACCTTGCCCACGCTAGCGGGATCGGTCGTCGGCACCACGCGAAACAGGTTTTCGGGCAAGCCTGCTTCAAGCGCCAGATGTTCGAGCGCCAGCGCCGAAAGCGGGGTCGCCTCGGCCGGCTTGAGGATCATCGGGCAACCTGCGGCCAGCGCCGGACCGACCTTGCGGGTGATCATCGCAATGGGGAAATTCCACGGCGTGATTGCGGCCGTGGTGCCGATGCCTTGCGCCAGGGTCAGGACGCGCTTGTCGGGGGCAAACGTCGGCGTGATCTCGCCATAGACCCGCTTGCCTTCCTCGGCATACCATTCGATGAAATTAGCGGCGTAGACAGCTTCCCCTGCGCTTTCTGTCAAAGGCTTGCCACATTCGGCGGTGCAGATCGAGGCCAGCACGTCCTTGTGGGCGAGCATGAGATCGAACCAGCGGCGCAGGATGACCGCGCGGTCCTTTGCAGTGCGTGCGGCCCACGCCCGGCCTGCAGCATCGACTGCAGGCACCAGCGCATCGACCTCTGCAGCCGACCACGACCGCACGGTTGCGATAACCGCCCCGGTCGCGGGATTGCGTACATCAAGGCCCTGAGGAGCAACGCCGTGGGCAAAAAGTTCTGTTCCGATCACAGTATCAACCCTTCGCCACCGCTTCTGCGATGGCATGGCAAGCTGAGAAGTGCAGCTGGTCAACCCGGTTCTCGTCTTCATGATCCTGCCCGAACGCCGCGTAAGCGGTGGTCTTGGCGATCACCACATCCTTTGCAGGGTCCACCCAGATCATCTGGTGATACACGCCAAGAGCGCTGTAGGCGCCGCTATTGTCGGGTATCCACCACTGATAGCCATAGCCCCAGGGGTAGGTTGATGTCGCCCGCTCGCCGGGCTTGAGGTGGTCCTTGGTCGCTGTCGAACAGGCTTCGATCCAGCCAGCGGGCAGAAGCTGCTCGCCGTCTGGAGAAAGGCCGCCGCGAAGCATGAACTGCCCAAGCTTGGCCATGTCGCGCAGCGTGACCTGAAGGCCCATGCCCGCTGCTTCCACGCCCTTGCCATCGATCAGGAAGAACGCATCATCCTCCATGCCGAGCTTGTCCCAGACCTGATGCTGGAGATAGTCGGTCAGTGACTGACCGACCGCGCGGCTGACGACCATGCCCAGAACGTGCGTATCGCAGGTGTTGTAGCGATTGTAAGTGCCCGGCGCATGCTCGCGTGGCAGCGAAGCGCAGACGGCATCGAACGAAGCCGGTTCGAGATAGGCTGCGGCAAAGCGTGCGATGTCCGAAAGGGGATCCCCGTAATCCTCGTTCCAGCGGACGCCCGACGACATCTGGAGAACATCTTCGATGCGCACGCCCTCATAGCCGGAGCCCTCGAGTTCGGGAGCATACTTGTCGACCGTGTCATCAAGGCTGGCAATATGCCCGTCGCGCAGGGCACAGGCGACCAGCGTGGAGACAAAGCTCTTTGTGCAACTGAAGATCGCGACTTGAGAATCGGCACGATTGCCTTCCCAGTAATTTTCGTAAACTTTCTCGCCCTTGTGCAGCACCAAAAGGCCCGTTGTCGTTACGTCGGCCAGAAAGGCGGCCATGTCATGGGTCTGGCCGATGGCTTCGAACGTCTGCGGCAACGCAAAGGGCTGCTCTGCTTGCGGGAACGACCGTGCATGGTCCGCGCGGTTGATGCGACGGCACGGCGTCACACTGGCCATCCGGCGAAAATGATCAGTCTGAGGGGTGCCCCGGAATAGTCCGGTGTCACGGGTAGTCCAAACCATTTAGATTGCCCTTTATCAGTGAGTGCGTCTGATGCGATCGGGTGAGGCTGCAGCCAGCCCGAGGGCCACAACCGCCATCGCTGCCATGCCGAACCCGACCAGATACGCGGGCTCGACAGTTTGTTCGGATACGAAAAGCGAGGAAACAAGCGGGCCGATGCTAAGGCCTACCATTTGCGCCGCCGCAGTAAGGTACAAAGCATGATGTTTGCGCTCGATCTCGCAGATTAGCTTGATCGACAATGGCAGGAGCGCAAGCCAGCATACCCCCATCAGGACATTGGCCAGAACAAACGAGATCGCGCCTTCCGGATGGCCCAGCCAATAGATCGCCCCGGCAAGAACCGTTCCGCCTATGATAAGGCTTTTGCCCGAAGGCAGGCGATAGCCGGCAAGGGCAACCGATGTGGCCCCGGCGACTTGCGCCAGTATGCCCAGCGAAGCGGATAGGGCCAGAGGCTGCGCCCCCAGACCGGCGGCACGTGCGGTGGATTCAAGGAACACCCATGCCGAAATCACGCCTGCGTTCTGCAGCACGATGCCCAGCAGGACCAGCCATGTGGCAAAGGGCCAGGAACGCCAGGTACTCACAGGCGAAGGCATCGCCTCGGGCTTGTGTCCCACTGCAAATACCATTGCGAGAGCGAACAGGCCAAGCCCGGCCATGAGCATGAACGGTCCAGGCGTGCCGTATGCTGGCAGTATGACCGTCGGGATAAGGTACGTGACGATGGCAATGACCGTGTTTGAAACCGCCAGAAACAGCGCGTTCATCCGGTCAGGATTGCCGATGTGGAACAGGACCACAAATGCACCCGCCAGCGCACCGCCTTCTGCCAACCCACAGATGAGGCGAATGAACAGAAGCCCGTTCGCTTCGCCGACGTATGGGGTCAACAGATTGGACAGCACAACGACCAACGCCAGAACAGCCAGCTTCAGCCGGAAGTATGACCCGGTCAGCCACCCGGGCAGGACAGCGGAAGCCAGCGCCAAACCAGCCGTTTCAAGCCCGGCGATTTCGCCGAGCCGGCTCTCGCTCAGCCGCCCTGCTTCGACCAATGGGCCAAAAGCAAGGGGCTGAAGCGAGAGGATAGCCACACCGCAGATGCCATACCCGATGGCTGCAGCAACATCGATGCGCCGTTTTGCAGCATCAGGCGACTGCGAGTTCACCAACGGTAACCCAGCGCAACGCCAACCGAGCGCGACTCGCCAAAGGTGCGGTAGTAGCTGCCAACGCCATCATTGCTGGCGTCGGTGACATAGGCCTTGTCGAACAGGTTCTTGCCCCACACGGCGAGCGTCCAGCCCGATTCATCTTCCAGCGTGATGCGACCATTGGCGACGCCATAACCGGCAACCCCACGCAAAGCCTCATCAACAGGTGTCTGGCCAAAGCGCAGGCGCGAACGGAAGTTGTAATCTGCCGAAAACGTCAGACTGCGCGTGCCGCCAAGTTCAGCGCGGTAACTGCCGGTAAGGTTGCCACTCCAGGTCGGTGCATAGTCGAGCCGTTGACCTTCCCACGGAATAACCTGATTGTCGAACGAGAACAGCACCTTGTCACTGTCGGTGATCTTGGCCTTGAGGTAACCCACCGACGCACCGAGCCGCAGCCCACGCACTGGCCGTGCAACCACTTCAAGCTCGGCCCCGAAGTTGTAGCCATTGCCGATGTTTGTGAGACGGAAGGCAAACTGCCCCGGCGTCAGCGTGCTTGGCAGAGTCGTAAACGCCTGGATGTCATCGTGATCGTAGTAGAATACCGATCCGTTGATCTGCAGCGCCCGATCGAGCCACTCGGTCTTGAACCCGCCTTCGAAGTTCAGGACGAACTCTTCCTGGTAAGGCAACGTATCTTCGGGGGTCTGCGGGAATCCGCCTGGGACACCGCCAGACTTGTATCCCCGCGAAATCGTGGCGTACAGTATGGCGGTTTCAGCCGGCTTGTACGAAAGCGTAGCCGATCCCGTCCAGTGATCGCCAAGTTCATAGTCCCGGTCGATATCGCCGACCGGGATAAGGTCGATGCCACCTGGCGCGGGGAAGCTGGTGATCTTGCGGAAGCCGGTACGACCGTTGCGGTATGTGGTCTTTTCATCGGAGTAGCGAACCGAGCCGCTGAAGGTCAGTTCCGGCGTGATGTCATAGTCGAACTGACCGTAAATGCCCCAATAGCGGGTCTTCTGGTTATAGGTCACATCAAGGAACAGGTCCTGATAGTCGACCCCGAAGATCGGATTGAAAGTGTCGAACAGGAGTGGATTGTCGGTCCAGTTAAACTCCTTGAACTCGTTGAACCGGTAGTTGGTATAAACCACGCCACCCTGCCAGCGGAAGGCGCTACTGGACGAGGATGCGATGCGCAGTTCCTGGTTGAAGTTGCGCAGTCCGGCCTGTTCGGTCCAACCCCCAAGGTTGAGCTGGCTTGCGTCATAATCGAAAGCAAAACCGAAATCGAAGCGCGTCAGTCCGGTGATCGATGTAATGGTGACACCGCCAAGATCGGCCGAGAGGTTGAGCGTGGCCGAAAGTTCTTCATTGTTGAGGCGGTTCTCTCCCTGGGAAAGGACGCGCTTGCCGTCTTTGCTTTGCGCTCCCGCGCCAGCCAGCGACGGGTCGATGCTCTGGGCAAGCGTAAGGCAATTGGCCTGATCGAGCCGCCCTGCGAGCAAGGCATCGCAAAAGTCCGGACCGGTCGGTGAATAGGCCCCGGACGCCGTTGCCAGCACCGTGTCACTCTTGTCGCGCGCGTAAAAGACCTTCAACTTTGCAGTAAGCGGGCCGATCTCGGAACGGAGCAGTCCGCGCACCGCCAGACGATCAGGCTCGCCCCATTTTCGCCCACCCGCCAAGCTCTTCTGCCATCCGCCGCCGAAGCTGCCATCGTTAAGTACGGAAAGCCGGAACGCCGTATTCTCCCCCAGCGAAAGCGATTGCGCCGCTTCGATGCGGTAACGGTTCCACGAACCATAATCGACATTCACATAGCCGTCCGTGTCACCGGGCTTTGGCTCGTGCGAAATGATCTGCACGGCACCGCCCACAGAATTGCGGCCATAAAGGCCGGCCTGCGGGCCTTTGAGCACTTCGACGCGCTGAAGGTCAAAGATGCCGCCTGCTCCAAGCACTGTCGAAGGCTGATAGACGTCATCGATAAAAATCGAGGTGGACGGGCTGTTGTTGACGTTGAAATCGAACAGCGAAACGCCGCGGATCGTCCAGTTGGGCTGGCTGCCCCCCTTGTCCTGATAGATCTGCGTGTTGCTGACCTGGGTTCCGATTTCGTCGATGGTACGGATACGCTGGTCGCGCAGGGCCTGCCCGGAGACGGCCGTGATCGCGATCGGCACATCCTGCAGATTCTGCTCCCGCTTCTGTGCCGTTACCACGATCGCATCGCCATCGGTCGGCGGACTAGTTTGCGCAAAGGCCGGGGTGGCAAGCAACGCGATCAGCGAGGCTGAGGTGGTAAGACTAAGTCGCATGTCATTTCTCCCCGATTAGTTTTTTGGATTTTTGTTGTTTGCTAAATGCCTAATTTGTCCCGCAACCCATAATACCAGGACCCGATGACGCAGTATGGCACGCGCAATAGCTTGCCCCCTACGAACGGAATGTAGGGAAGCCGCGCGAACACATCGAACTTGGTAAGTTGACCGTCGATCGCTTCGGCCAGCCGGCGGCCGAGCATCTGCGTGGTGGTCACGCCGTGGCCGCTGTCGCCTTGCGAATAATATACGCTGTCGGACACGCGCCCCACTTGCGGGTAGCGAGTCATCGTCAGCGCGAAATTGCCTGCCCACACAAAGTCGATCTTCACGTTCCGCAGTTGCGGGAATGTCTGCAGCAACTGCGGCATGATCTTGGCTGTGATATTGGCTGGATCGATGCCGCCATAGACCGATCCACCGCCATAGATGATCCGGTGATCGGCCGTCCTGCGATAATAGTCGGGAATGTAGCGTGTATCCTCGACCGCCGCATTGGCCGGGAAAAGTTCGTCCAGCAATTCCTTGCCCAGGATTTCCGTGCCGATGATCTGGCTGGATACCGGCAGGATGCGGCCCGAAAGGTCCGGCGCGGCGTCGCCAAGATAGGCGTTGCCGCAGACCAGCACCTTATTGGCTACGATATGCCCCTGCGCGGTATGGACAACCGGCCGAGCCGAACGGTCGACCTTGGTCACGCGCGACTGTTCAAAGATGCGCCCGCCCAGTGCCTCAAATGCTGCCGCTTCGCCTAGCACATAGTTCAGCGAGTGCATGTGGCCGCCGCGCGGATCGTAATAGCCACCGACATAGCGATCGGAGTTGACGACCTTGCGGATTGCATCGCCTTCCAGCAATTCGACGTCGGTATAGCCGTGGCGGTGCCATTCCTCCACGCGACCACGCAGGAAGCGCATGTGCGCATCGTGCATGCCGACAATGCTGTTTCCGTCGCGCAGGTCACATTCGATGCCATATTTTGCAACACGTTCGCGAATGATGTCCGATCCTTCGCGCGCAATTTCGCCAAACTGGCGCTCCGCCTCCGCGCCATAATGCTTGCGCACTTCGGAAAGCTGGCGGCTGTAACCGTTGACGAGTTGGCCGCCATTGCGACCCGAAGCCCCCCAGCCCACCCGTTCGCCTTCAACCACGATGACGCTATATCCGCGTTCGGCAAGTTCAAGCGCCGCCGACATGCCGGTGAAGCCCGCACCTACGACCGCCACGTCGCACCTTTCCTCGCCGCGCAGCTGCGGGCGTTCGGTCACGCGATTGGCGGTTGCGGCATAATATGAGGGCAGGCCGGCATAGGGCTTGCGGATCGGCGCATGTTCCATCGATCAGACCGTTTCTGGTTAGCTTTTAGAACCGCACGACAACCGTGCGGCTGGGAATAAGTTTGGCGGCAGAACGATCCGGACTCACGACTGCGCGTGGCACTCAATGGACTTCGTCACAGTAGATCATGGATCGTTGCATACTGCTATAATGTGATCACATATTAAGACATCCTTTGGTTGTCAACACCCATAGCGATGCGATAGAGGCGGGATGTTGGCATCACATTTTCCCGTGGCCGTCTGTTTGAGGTGAAAAAATTGTCTAGGATCGCCGAGATTGAGCCGGTGGACCAGGATGCTGCGGTCGACCTCGTGACTGTGCAGCAGCGGGTTTACAGCGAGTTGCGTACCGACATCCTGCTCGGTCGGATCGCGCCCGGTGAACCGCTAACGATTCGCGGCCTGGCCGAACGACTCGGCGTCAGCGCCATGCCCATCCGAGAAGCGTTGCGGCGTCTTGCCGCGGAACGCGCCGTCGAACTGCTGGGTAACCGGCGCATTCGCATTCCGGTCATGTCGCCCGAGCGATTCGATGACCTGCTGGCGGCGCGCATAGCGCTGGAAACAGAGGCTGCGTCGCGGGCGCTGGGCTATGTGGACGATGCCCTGATCGCAAAACTCGTCGAGTATAACGATGAAGTTGATGAGGGGGTCAGGATCAGGGACTATGATCGGTGGCTGGCTGGCAACTTTGCTTTTCACCGCACGCTATATTCGGCACAGCCCGATTCGGTGTTCGTACCGTTGATAGAATCACTCTGGCTGCAGATCGGGCCGTTCCTGCGCCAGGCATTGGTATATATCGGGCCTGAATTCACGGTTGATCGCCATGCCGAGGCGCTGGACGCCGTGCGCGCCCGCAACCGGATGGCCCTTCGCATTGCCATCGAGGCCGATCTTCGCGACGGCATCACCCACATTGGCAATGAACTGATGCGCTTCAATGCCGCAGCAGCAGCCAAGGATAGCAAGCCGCGAAAGCGCGGCTGACGCCCTCCCCTCTTTGATCAAGGGTTCAGCAATCGGAATATCGACAGCTGTACCGCCGGCTTCTCGGCAGTACCGCCCTGCCCCACGGTTCCGGTGAAAATATAGCGATTGAGCCATTCATAGCGACCGTCTGGCGCCTCCAACTGCGGAGTCGTCACCGCATAAGTTGCAGGCCAATCCCCGCTGGCGCTGTACCAAAGACCCTGATTTAACACATGAATCTGGACGCCGTCCGTAGTTTCCATGAAATAGTCAGCGGATAGCTCCCAATAGGCGTCCCGACGCAGGAGCTGCCAGTCGAAGCCGCCCGGCAAAATGCGACCGCTCATCTCCGGGCCGGAGAATGTGCCGCCGATGATCGGCACGCGAAAACGATCGCCCCGTATCGTCTTGCCCATCGGAATGTCCTTCTCAAGCTCCACCGTGGCGTCGTAGATCCACTCCGGGCGCGGCGCAGGTCGCGCTTTGCCGTGCGCCATGCCGGCCGAGGCAGCAGGGGCCGCGCCCGACGCACCGGCACTAGCACTGGCAGCGAGCAACGATACGCCGCCTGCACCTGCCGCCGCCATCATCCTTCGCCTCGTCAATTGGGCCATGACATCCTCCTTGTGATCACTAACACGACAGTTGCGGTTGCAAACGGGTTCGAGCTGAGGCAGGATAATGTGATCACACCTTGAGGTCTATAATGAAAAATATCCTTCTGATGGAAGGCAGCAGCCAGCCCGCACGGGAACGCGCCGCGCATCTTGGGCAGGAGACGACAGCTGAAGTCTATGTCCGGGCTTTGCTCGCCGAAAACGCGAACTTGCAGATCGATGTCCTTTACGGCGCCGACGAAGGCGCGCAGCCGCCTCGCTCCCCTGAAAATTATGCAGGTTTCGTCATCTCCGGCTCTGCCCTGCACGCTTACGACAATGAGCCTGACGTCACGCGCCAGATCGACTGGGTGCGGCGCGTGGCTGACGCAGGCCTGCCGATCCTTGGCAGTTGCTGGGGGTTGCAAATTTGCGCGGTCGCGGGGGGTGGCGCGGTCGAACGCAATGACGCCCATGCAGAGATGGGCTTTGCACGAAAGATCGTCCCAACCACCGATGGGTTAGGCCATCCGCTCCTTGCCGACCGCGCCAGCACCTTCGATGCGCCATGCATTCACTACGACCATGTCTCGCGCCTTCCTGAAGGCAGTGTCCTGTTGGCGAGCAACGGCCGCTGCCCGGTTCAGGCCGCCGTCATTCCTCTTGGCAGGAGCATCGCCTGGGGCGTGCAATATCATCCTGAGTTCGATCTCCCGCATCTTGCCGAAATATATGAAGGCTATGGCGACGACATGGTGGGCGGGCAATTCTTCGATACCCGCGCTGTGCTTGACAGCCACATCGCCGATCTGCGGGCTGCCGCTGATGCCTCGCCCGATCAACCGGTGGCCTGGCGTCTTGGCATCGATGAAGACCTGCTCGACGGGCATATCCGCCGTACCGAACTGCGCAACTGGCTGCTCCATATAAGCCAATAGCAACAAGGCCTGCTTATCATGACCACTTTGGATGCCGCCCTGGCGCGCGTGTCGCAGCTCGTCGCCACTCTGCCCGCGCAGCCCTTCGTAAACGGCGCTTTTCAGGCAACCATGCATGGTGACGCGCTCGACAATGTCAGTCCGCGCGATGGCACGCTGGTAAACAGGATCGCGCGATGCAACGCCGCAGACGTCGACAATGCAGTGGCCAATGCGAAAGCCACCTTCGACGACGGCGCATGGCGCCGCATGGCCCCGCGTGACCGCAAGCGACTGATGTTGCACTTCGCCAGCATGATCGAGGCACGGGCCGAGGATTTCGCGCTGCTCGAATCCATCGATACCGGCAAGCCGATCAGCGCCACGCGCGCGTTCGACGTGCCGCAGGCTATCAACACGCTGCGATACTATGCCGAAGCAATCGACAAGGTTTACGGCGAGGTCGGCCCTTCCCCTTCCTCGCGGCTGTCCTATGCGGTGCATGAACCGCTGGGCGTAATCGGCGTGATCGTGCCGTGGAACTTCCCGTTGCATCTGGCAATGTGGAAGATCGCACCGGCACTGGCAACCGGTAACACAATGGTGGTGAAGCCCTCGGAGCTCACCTCGCTCACCGCGCTCAAACTTGCGCAGACCGCGATTGAAGCAGGTCTTCCCGCAGGCGTGCTCAACGTCGTCACAGGGCTAGGCCACGAAGCAGGTGATGCAGTGGCGCGGCACATGGACGTGCAGCTCATCGCCTTCACCGGTTCGGAACGCACCGGCAGGCAGTTGCTGCGTGCCGCAGCAGACAGCAACCTCAAGCGCGTCAGCTTCGAACTCGGCGGCAAATCGCCGCACCTCGTCTTTGCTGATTGGCAGGACCTCGATACCGTCGCCACGCAGGCCGCGTGGGGCATCTTCTACAATCAGGGCCAGATTTGCACGGCAGGCTCGCGCCTGCTGGTCGAGCGTCCTGTGATGGACACGATGCTCGAGCGCGTGGTTGCCGTTGCCAGGACAATCATTCCCTCCGACCCGATGGACGAGGCGACAAGCTTGGGTGCGCTGTCCAGCAAGGGACATCTCGAAGCCGTGATGGCGCAAGTCGAACGGGCACGGGCGGACGGCTTGAGGATCGTGTGCGGCGGGCAAGTCGCGCGCGCGGAAACCGGCGGTTACTATATGCTGCCCACGGTCATCGCCGATGTGCCGCCCGATCACCCCCTTGCTCAGGACGAGATCTTCGGCCCTGTGCTCTGCGTTACCTCGTTTGAAACGGATGATGAAGCACTGACGATAGCCAACGGCACGCGCTACGGCCTTGCTGCAGGGCTTTGGACCGCCAGCATGAACCGGGCGCACCGCTTCGCCGATGCTCTGGTGGCGGGCATGGTTTGGGTCAACGGCTGGGATAGCTGCGACATCACGATGCCGTTCGGCGGTTTTCGTCAATCAGGTTTCGGGCGTGACCGCAGCATCCACGCACTGGAAAAGTACTGCGACATCAAGTCCGTCAGTTACACTTTCGGCTGAGGTGCAAAACACTGCGCCGGACATGCTCCGGCGCAGCGTTGTGTCAGGAAGCCATTGCCTGCGCGATGTCCCGCGCAAGCTTTGGCATCCAAAGCTCTTTGCGCAGGTTTGCGGCTATATCGGGCCGCATTTCGCGCCAGCTCACCAGTTGCAGTGAGCGGATCAGCAGGAACAAATCGAGCTGCTGCAGAATATCGGCGGGCAAGGCGTGCTGCGTTTCATACCCTGCCAGGAAGTGATCGCGGATCGAGGTGAAGTCCGCGTGTGGCCAGCTACTGTGCAAGGCCACGCACATATCGAATGTCTGCCAGCCAAAGCAGCAATCGTCGAAGTCGATAAGGCCAAGGCGATCGTCGCTGATCAAAACGTTGTCCAAATGACTGTCGGCATGGATCAAACCGAAAGCTGCGCCGCTGGCCTCCAGTTCCACCAGCTTGCCGGTTGCCCATTTCCGCGCGGTAGAAAGCAAACGCTTCTCTTCATCGTCAAGCAGCGCGCTTTCCCAAAACCGGCCCCAGAACGGCGATTCGCCCATGAGGCCATCAATATCGAGCCGGTGGCGCACGAACCCTGAAGGGATCGGCCAGTTCTCGGTATGGGTGTGCAACTCTCCCAGGAGAGCGCCAAGCCGGTGAAACCAAGGCCACGTTTCCGGGCTGCGGTCATCACCGATCTGGCTCTCCAGAGTGTGTCCCTGGTGCCAGATCGTCACGCCCGCATGCCGCAAGCCACCGGGATCGGGCGTTGCAACCGGCACGTACCAATCACCATTTCCAGCGCGCCTTCCGGTGGGCACGATCATGCCCTTGCCGGCAAGGGCCGACGTCCAATCCCGTTCCGATACCAGCGTATCCAGCGCATGATAGCCAGGGCGATGCAGCCGCACGGCATAGAGCTGATCCGTTTTAGCCTCGCGCAGGCGGAAGACGACATTCTCGGTCATCGAGATCGGACGCAGTTCGGCAACGTCAAGCCCAAAGGCATCGGCTGCCGCCCGCGCCGCATCGGTGTAGCGGTCAATCGTCAGCTTATCAGCCATGGATCTCTTTCATCACGCCGTCGAACGCGTCAAGAAACGCCTCGGCATCGGCTGCCTGCAACGGCAGCGGCGGGCGGATCTTGACCATGTTGTTGAATGCCCCGTCGATGGACGTCAGGAAGCCACGGTCACGTAGGCGGCAAACGACATCGAACGCACGCGGATTGTCAGGCGCACCATCCGCGTCAACGAACTCGACCCCGATGAACAGACCAATGCCACGCACATCACCCAGGCCATCCCAGTGCCCGATGCGCTCAGCCAATCCGGCCTTCAGCGCAGCACCGACATCGCGCGCATTGTCGATCATGCCTTCGGATTCGAGCGTGTCGATCACGGCAAGTCCCACTTCGCCTTGCAGCGGGCTTCCGGCGAAGGTGTTGAAATAGCGCGTCTGTGCGCGAAAGCCTTCAACCAGATCGCGCCGCGCGGTGGTGGCCGCCAGTGGCAGGCCCGCCCCCATCGGTTTGCCGGTAACGACGATGTCCGGGACCAAGCCTACCGCGTCATAACCCCACCATTGGCCGGTGCGCCCATATCCAGCCTGAACCTCGTCGGCGATGATCAGGCCGCCTGCGGCCTTCACGACCTGGGCGGCTTTGGCCATAAATCCTTCGGGAATGTCAGGCAGACCTTCATTGGCAAGGATCGGGCACAGGGTGAGCGCCGCAAAGCCCGAGCCTTCGGCCTTCAACTCGTCAATCGCCGTGCGCAGGCGGGCGATATAAGCGTCAGCCAGCGCTGCACCGGAAAGACCGGGCTCCACGGGGCGGTAAGTTTCGGGGAACGGAATTGCACGCAGGCCAAGGTGGCTCTTGTCATCCTCGCTCAGATTGGTCAGCGCACCAACCACGGTGTTGTTGCCGTGATAGGTGTGATTTGTGCAGATGATCCCGCGCACGCCGGTGGCGATCTGGGACATGCGCAGCGCCACTTCGATAGCCTCGGTACCGCTGCAGCTGAAAATGGCGCTTTCGGTCACCCGTTGCAACCCGGTCAGCCGCTCGGCAAGGGCAATCGCGCTTTCGTGCAGATACCGGCTGTGCGTGTTCAGCGTAGCCTGCTGCCGCGCCATCGCCTCGACAATGCGCGGGTGCGCATGGCCGACGCAGGGGACATTGTTGTACATATCGACATAGCGCCGCCCGGCCGTGTCAAACAGGTATGCCCCCTCGCCCCGCACCAGATGCAGCGGCTTTTCGTAGAATAGTTTCGCTCCACGGCCAAAGGCAGCATCGCGGCGCTTGATCAGGTCAACAATGGCCTGATCATTCATAGGCTCGTTCACGGCGTTGTTCCCTGTCCGGTGGGCTGGCGCCAAAGCGGGCGGATCAGACGGTCTTGAGATACCAGTCGTAATCCAGCGAAACGACTTCGCTGAAGAAGCGATCCTGCTCGACGCGCTTTACGGCGCAGTACATGTCCACGAACCGCGATCCGAGATAATCCCGCAGGATGTCGGATTTGTCGAGCGCATCGATCGCTGCGTACCAGTTGCCCGGCACCTGGTGGGGCGAGCTTGCAGCCGCCTTATAGCCATCACCTTCGACCGGCGGGCCGGGATCGACCTGGTTGATGATGCCATGGTGGACACCTGCCAGCATCGCCGCCAGCGCCAGATAGGGATTGGCATCAGCACCTGCGAAACGATGTTCGACATGGCGCGACTTGGGCGGCCCGGCTGGCACGCGCAACGAAACCGAGCGATTGTTCACGCCCCAGATCGGCGCTGTGGGCGCATAGGAATTGGCCCGGTAACGCCGGTAGGAATTGGCGTTGGGCGCGAAAATGCCGAAGGCTTCAGCCTGCGTTTCACGCAAGCCGCCGATGGCATGACGCATCACGAGCGTGCCTTGTGGATTTTCGCTGGCAAAAATATTCTCGCCTGCATCATCGTTGATGCTGAAGTGCAGGTGCATGCTGCTGCCTGCCGAATGGGTGAACGGCTTGGCCATGAACGTGGCTTCCATCCCCATCGTCGCCGCCAGGCCGCGCGCCAGACGCTTGTACATCAGCGCCTCGTCCGCTGCGCGCAGGGCATCGGGGCCATGATGCAGCGTCAGTTCCACCTGGCCCGCAGCATATTCCGAAATCACCGCTTCAAGCGGGATGCCCTGTATGCCAGCCAGACGCCACAGTTCCTTGAAAAAAGGGGCATAGTCCTGAATGTCACGCAGGCTGAACACATCGATAAGGTCGGGCGGGTTCGCCTTGCCCGGCGGCGGCGCCAGGCGCAGCTCGCCACGCGGTCCGCGCACCGGATCGACCAGATAATATTCGATCTCGCAAGCTACGACCGGCGTAAGGTTGATCTCGTCAAAGCGATCAAGCACGCGCTGCAGCACATGGCGCGGATCCAGATCGTTGGGGGTGCCGTCAAGGAAATACATAGATGTGATCACTTGTGCCACATCATCACCGAGCCAAGGCGCCTTTACCAGCGTGCCCGGGACCGGAAGCAAGAGAAAATCCGGATCCCCATTTCCCCAGACCAGCCCGGTCTCCTCGCAATCCTGCCCGGTCACGTCAACGACCAGCATCGACCCCGGCAGCAGCCGCCCATTTTCGTATATGTTGAGCAGTTCCGAGCGTCGCACACGCTTGCCACGCGGCACCCCTGCCATCGAGGTAAAAATGACCTCGATGAATTCAATCTCCGGATTCGCCTCTAGAAATTCCAAGGCATCGGCTGGTTGAGGAATGTTCTGCATGGCTTCCAAACTTGACTGACGCGGTTTTATACAGTTGCGCGTCAATATAGTGATCACATTATTGACGTGTCAAGGCTATTGTCGGCACTGTGGCAGGCGATGACAACCAAGTGAATGGCGCGGCGGCGTTTGGCTGGGCCGGAGGGCATTATCGAAAATGTGCGAGCTTTCGCTGCTGCCGGTGCAGTTGGGTTGTGCGTTTTGACTGATTCGGATTATAGGATGACCAAGGCACGCCAACTGATCATAAATTCGCTGCGACTGCCCACAGAGTATATCCACAATGCGAGGTCGAGAGATTATGGACCGATCCGACACCCGAAAGGCGCTCGTCCGCATTTCAGGACCGGCTCTTCCATGTAAGTAAATGTTGCACAGCAGCATTGCCATCTTGTCGGCGGCCAGCGACCTTTTTACATGCGCCACACACATAAGATGAGGACGGAAATTGGCTGGCGAGCAGTTCGGTCTGCGGCATGCTGCCGCGTGGCTTGGTGAGATAGTCGGACCCGACAAGGGCTATGTGAATGTTGGCGTCGTCTACACGCTGGCCATTACATTGCTGTCACTGGCGACACCGATTTCGGTCCAATTACTCATCAATTCGGTGGCGCGCACCGCCCTGGTCGCGCCGCTATGGATATTGTCGGCCGTCCTGCTGGTCCTGCTGCTCCTTGTCGCTTGCCTGAGCGCCCTGCGCCTCTACCTGCTGACGATGTTCGAGCGTCGGATTTTCGCACGGGTGGTTGCCGAAGTCACGGTTCGGGCGGTTCATGCGCAGAACCCGTTTTTCCTGGATGAGAGCCGGGGAAGCCTGTTCAACCGCTATTTCGACATGATCGTCGTTCAGAAAGCGGTGCCCAGCCTGGTCATCGGTGCCTTCACGATCATCCTTCAGGGCGCGGTCGGCCTGGTCGTGACGAGTTTCTACCACCCCTTTTTCCTGGCGTTCAACATAGTGCTGATCGTCACCTGCATCGCGATCTGGATGGTATGGCGTCACGGCGCGATCACAGGTGCTATCGGCGTGTCACATGCCAAGCATGAGGCCGCTCAATGGCTGGAGAGCGTCGGCGCATCGAACGGCTTTTATAAATCGGCGCGGCATTTGACCTTTGCGATGGACCAGTCGGAGGCCGTGACGGCCAATTATATCCGCGCCCACCGTCGCTACTTCCGCTATAGCTTCGCACAGGCTCTCGCCTATTTCCTGGTCTATGCCTTCGCTGCGGCCGCGCTGCTAGCGCTGGGCGGCAACCTCATCCTGGCAGGCGAACTGTCGATCGGGCAGCTCGTCGCCGCCGAACTCATATTGTCGGGGGTGTTCTACGGGATTGCGCAACTCGGCTGGTATCTCGACACTTTCTACGATCTGGTGGCCAGTTCGGAGGAACTGTCGCAGATTTTCGCCATTCCACAGGAGGCGCTGGACTTGAACGGTCAGGCGCCGCCCGACGGTTCGGTCCGCTTTCGCAACGTGGAACTGGCCGGCTCACGCTTCAATTTTTCGATCGAAAGCGGCGAGCAGACCGTGATGCTGGCAGAGCCCGGCGTCGAGAGGCAGATCGCGTTGCTGCTCAAGCGTCACGTCAATCCCGACACCGGCCTGCTGACGATCGGTGGCAGCGACCTTAGCAGTTTTGATATGTATCTGCTGCGGTCCGCCGTGGTGGTGCTGAACCGGCCCAGCATCGTCGATGTGACCATCCGCGAATATCTGAACATGGCGGCGGGGGGCGATGCCGACAGCGCCGTCATCATCAAGGTGCTCGACATTGTCGGCCTCACGACGCGCATTTCGAGCCTGCCCAAAGGTCTGGACACGCAACTGGCAAGTTCCGGGTCGCCGCTCTCCATCTTGGAGGTGATGCAGCTCAAGGCCGCCACCGCGCTGATCAGCCGGCCCAAAGTATTGCTGCTGTCGCAGCTGTACGACATGATGCCCGACGGCCCCCTTCAGGCGACGTTACGGATGTTGCGCGAACAGGGCACGACGGTACTCTTGTTTACCGGAAGGCCCGAAGCCGTGCATCTCGACAGCTGCTATTGGCTGGGCGCGACGACGCAACATCGCTTTACCGACACGGCCGCCCTGTCACGGTTCCTGGTTGAGAAGGAGGCACAAGCGTGATGATCAGCGCGAGCCACCTGACGCATTTCCGCTCCCTTGCCAGCCTCAACCCGCCACGCTTGGTCATCGTCGTGGCCTGGCTGATATTCGTTGGCCTGTGCCTTGCCATCGCGATCCTCTTCGTTCCCTGGCGGCAGACTGCGCAGGGCGGCGGACAGGTCATTTCGCTCGACCCGGACGACCGGCCGCAGCAAGTGTCGTCGCTGGTGGAAGGCCGGGTGGACCGCTTCTTCGTTCAGGACGGGCAACTGGTCAAGGCGGGCGATCCGATCGTCAAGGTCGTTGATCTCGACCCCAACTTTCTGGAGCGACTGGCAGCGGAAAAGGCCGAAGTGCAGGCGCAGATTGCAGCGGTCGAACAGGCCCGCGCGGTCGCCTCGATCGACGTTGGACGCACCGGCCAGCTATTTTCCGAAGGGTTGGCCGCGCGGCGCGACTATGAACAGACGCAGATCAAGGTTGCGGACGCTAACGCCAAGCTTGCTGAAGCGCGGGCGAAGCTCAAGCAGATTGAAGTCCGGCAAATGCGGCAATCGGCGCAGATCGTCACCGCGCCGCGGGGCGGACGCATCCAAAATCTGAACGCGCAAGCCGGCGGCGCTCTGATTTCTGCGGGGACGGTGCTGGCAACCATCGCGCCAGAACAGATTGAGCGGGCCGTCGAACTGTTCGTCGACGGACGCGACATCCCCCTCGTCGACAGAGGGCGCCTCGTGCGACTTGAATTCGAAGGCTTCCCCGCATTCCAGTTCAGCGGATGGCCCGCCTTCGCGGTCGGCATCTACGATGGTCAAGTCCGCTCTGTGGACCCGACCCCGCGCACCGATGGACTGTACCGAGTTCTGGTCGAACCGCGGCCCGGAAAGCCGGCCTGGCCGGACCGCCGTTTCGTCCGCCAGGGCGGCAAGGTGCTGGGCTGGATACAGGGTGACAATGTAACGGTCGGCTACGAACTATGGCGCCAACTCAACGATTTCCCCTTGAACTTCGGGCAGGATCAGGTCGCGCAGAAGGCGCAGGAAACATCTGGCAAAAGCTCGATCGAAAAGAAGAAGTGACGATGCGGATCGTGATCGGCATGGCAGCGTTGCTAAGCGCTGCCGTACCTGCGACTGTGCATGGCCAAGAGAATGCAGCGCAGTCGTCGGTGAACGAAGCGGCCCGGCCGCTAACGCTGCAAGAAGTATTGCGGTCGTCAGCCCGTTCCGCGCCAGAAATCATCGCGGCACTGGCACGCAACCGTCAGGCCGAGGCGCGCGCGCTGACCGCCCAGGGCGCGTTCGACACTGTCTTTGCGGTCGAGGCGCGCAGCCGGACTCTGGGCTATTATGACGGCACGGAAATTGCCGGCAAGACCGAACAGCCGCTCAGCAACAATGGCGGCTATGTCTATGGGCAATACCGCGCGTCGCGCGGCGACTTTCCCATCTATGAAGACAAATCCTACACCAACCGGCTAGGCGAACTGAAAGTCGGCGGGCTCTATTCGCTGCTGCGCGATCGGCTGATCGACGAACGGCGTTCCGAGTTCAGGCTGGCCGCCAATGATATCGACATCGCTCGCTTCGAAACCAGAGCGACGAGCATCGGGGTCCAGGCCCGCGCGGTTGAAGCCTATCAGAAATGGGTCGCCGCCGGATTGAAGCTCAAGGCTTACGAAGCGCTGCTGGCGCTGGCGGGGGGACGTACCGACGGAATCGAGCGGCAAGTGCAGCTTGGCGCCAAACCCGACATCCTGCTGACGGAGAATGAGGCCAACCTGGTCAGGCGGCAGGCTTTCGTGGTCGAAGCCCGGCAGGATTTCCGGGCCGCTGCGGTAAAGCTGTCGCTCTATTACCGCAGCGCCGATGGCACGCCGGTTGTTGTCGACGAAGCGCGGCTGCCAGCCGATGCTAACGCGCTCGATGGCATCAGGTCAGATCCCGCCTTCAATCTGGAGGGCCGTCCCGACTTTGCAATCATGCTTGAGGAGATTGACAAGGCGACGGTCAAGCTCGCGCTCGCCCGCAACGACCTGATACCCCGGCTTGACCTTGGCGGAGAGGTCGCCAAGGATGTCGGACCGGCGGGCCTTGGCGGCACGAACCGGACGCCGCTTGAAATGATCGTCGGTATCACGTTCAAGATTCCGCTCCAGAACCGCAAGGCCAAGGGCAAATTGGCCGAAACACGGGCAAAGATCGATGAACTGTCGGTCAAGCAACAGTTTCTGGCCGAGAAAATCCGCGCCGAAGTCACCGCAATCGGGATAGAAGTGGACACGGCAAACCAGTTGGTCGCGACGACCGAAAAAGAGCTCGTGCTGGCGCAGCGGTTGGCAAGCGCTGAACGCCGCCGCTTCGCGCTTGGATCAAGCGACTTTTTCCTGGTCAATCAGCGCGAGGAAAGCGCGACGAACGCCGAGGTGAAGCTGATAGAAGCCCAAGCCCGCATCGCCGCAGCGCGCGCTGAACTCGCCGCGGCGACTGCCGATGAAGACGCGCTCGGCCTGGCCGTCATTTCAGAGTGATGAGGCAATATTAGCAATCGACCAATCGCTGCTGTGATGTCCTCCAGCAGGTCATGCAGCCCTCCGCGACCTTCTGGTTCCTTGCTTCAATATCTTTCATGGGATACGGACTCGAACCTAATCCGCCTGTTAGCTATGCCGCTAATCGGCAAATAATCTGTGGACATTGCGATAGGTTATGAAATCCACCCATGCCTCCAGCCTCGCGGAACTGGCAAAGATCGCTGGGGTCTCTGTATCCACAGTGTCGCGGTCCTTGTCGGGCAACCCGATGATCGCTCGCGCCACCCGCGAACGGATTGAGGCGCTGGCGCAGGAACATGGGTTTCAGATCAACCGCGCGGCACGGAACCTGCGGCTTGGACGCACCGGCGCGATCGGTGTGATCCTGCCCCTTGGCCATGAAACGCAGCAGCATCTGTCCGATCCTTTCTTCATGAGCCTGATCGGGCCGCTGGCCGATGCGCTGGCCGACCGCGGCTATGACCTGCTGCTCACACGCGTCATTCCCACCGACGGTCAGTGGCTGGACCGGATCGTCGATGGCGGGCGGGTAGATGGCGCGCTGCTGATCGGTCAATCAGACCAGATCGACGTGATCGAACGGGTAGCAGCGCGCTATCAACCGCTCGTCGTCTGGGGTGCGGCGGTCGATGGCTATGCCCAACTGACCGTAGGGTCGGACAATGTTGCGGGTGGCCGGATGGCGGCGGACCATCTGCTGGCGCAGGGCCGCAGCCATCTTGCCTTTTTCGGCAATCCCGACGTCCCCGAATTCGCCGCTCGCCATGCCGGTTTTCGCGCGGCGCTGGCGCAAGCTGGCAAGGGCGAAGGCCTGCTCCTTCCCGCCCATCTGACCACCCAGGCATCCTATGACGCCATCCGCGCCTTCCTGGCCGATCATCCGCCCGTTGACGGGATCGTCGCGGCGTCGGACGTGATCGCCATGAGTGCATTGCGCGCGCTGGGCGACGCGGGACTGCGGGTGCCGCACGACGTTTCGGTTGTCGGCTATGACGATGTGATGGTCGCGTCCCAGACCAACCCGCCGCTCACCACGATCCGGCAGGATGTCGCGCGCGGAGCGGCGCTGATGGTACAGCTTTTGTTCGATCGGCTGGCCGGAACGCCCGCGGAATCGGTCTGTATGGCACCGACACTGGTACAGCGCGCGTCCGCCTGACGATCAGGCCGGAATAGCCGCGCGCGCAGCCGGACGCTCCCGAATAGCCAGTGTCGCGATCGCTGCCAACAGCATCAACACCCCCGCCAGCATCAGCACATGACGCGGATCGCCGCCCAGCAGCGGACGGTAGATCAGCGGCATGGTCAGGCTTTCGATCATCATCGGGATGACGATGAACATGTTGAAAATGCCCATATATATTCCAGTGCGGGCCGGCGGAATGCTGTCGGCCAGGATGATATAGGGATTGCCCATCATGCTGGCCCAGCCCAGCCCGATGCCGATCATGGGGATGAACAGCATCGCCTGGCTGGAGCAATATGGCAGCGCCAGCATCGCGATGCCCGATGCTGCCACGCTCACCGCGTGCACAGGTCTCGCGCCCATCTTGCGGGCGATCGGCACCATGGCGAAGGCCGCGATGAAGGCGATGAAATTATAGAAGCCACCAATCTGTCCGTTGACCAGCACTGCCTGACGAAAGCCGGCGCTGCCTGAATCGGCCGTATCATAAAGCGAACGGGCGATGGCGAAGGCGACGAACTGCCAATAGCAGAACATCGCATACCATTGAAACAACATGGCGATGGCAAGCTGGCGCATCGGCACGGGCATCTCGACGATCGCCTGCTTCAGGTCGCGCAGCGTGGTCCGGGCGGACAAGGGTTCGGCCCGCATCGCGGCGATTTCCTCTGCGCTCAGCGGCAATTCCGGGACACGCAGCACCGACCAGAGGATGGTCGACAAGGACAGGACCGCGCCGACGATGAAGGCGATCCGCGTGATCACCGGAATGCCCGACGGGTCGACCGCATCGGCGTTCAGCCCGCCCCAGACCAGCAAGGATGGCGCCAGATAGGAAAGCGTCTGGGCCAGCCCTGTGAACGCGCTTTGTGTCAAAAAGCCGAGCGGTCGCTGCGCCTGGTCCAGCCGATCGCTGACATAGGCGCGATAGGGCTCCATCGTCACGTTATTGGCTGCGTCCAATACCCATAACAGGCTGGCCGCCACCCACAGCGCCCGGCTGTAGGGCATGGCGAACAGGCACAGGCTGCACAATATCGCTCCGATCAGAAAATAAGGGGTACGCCGGCCAAAGCGGGTGACGGTACGATCACTCATCGCGCCGATGATCGGCTGGACAAGCAACCCCGTCATCGGCCCGGCCAGCCAGAGCAGCGGCAAGGACGCCTCGTCCGCGCCCAGATAGGAATAGATCGGCCCCATATTGCTTTGCTGCAAGCCGAAGCTGAACTGAAGCCCCAGGAAGCCCAGGTTCATCTGCACGATCCGCCCGAGCGAAAGGTGCGGCTTGCGGGGTGTCGGGTCGCTCATGCTCTTTACCTCTCCGGTCTGGCGGACTGTTGCCGTCATTACAAGTCCATCTGTATCAGTTTCTCAATCGATTGCAATTCCGCTTGCAAACGATTGAGAAAAATATCATCACAGGATCAGGCCGGATCGAATCGGCAGGGAGAGAGATGATGAAGATGCGGATCATGGGACTATTGATGACCTCCAGCATGGCAGTTACGGTGCCTGCCTATGCGCAGCAACAAACTCTAGCTGAGGATCAATCCCCTCCATCAGACGAAATCGTCGTTACCGCGGTTGCCCGCGGCCAGAACCGGCTCAACAGCAGCGTCACGGTCAGTTCGCTCAGCAACGACGACATCGCCAAAGCAGCCCCGCGTTCGGTCGCTGAAATCTTCCGCAACCTGCCTGGCATTCGCTCCGAATCTTCCGGCGGCGAAGGCAATGCGAATATCTCGGTTCGCGGCCTGCCGGTCGCGTCGGGCGGCGCGAAGTTCCTGCAGTTGCAGGAGGACGGCCTGCCCGTGCTGGAATTTGGCGACATCACCTTTGGCAATGCCGACATCTTCCTGCGCTCCGACTTCAACATCAGCCGGGTTGAATCGGTCCGCGGCGGATCGGCCTCGACCTTCGCATCCAATGCGCCCGGCGGCGTCATCAACATGATTTCAAAGACCGGGGAGCAGGAAGGCGGAGCCATTCAGGCGACAACTGGCATCGACTATCGCGACTATCGCCTGGACTTCGACTATGGCGGCAGGATCAGCGACAGCCTGCGCTTCCATTTCGGTGGCTTCTATCGCCAAGGCGAAGGCCCCCGCCAGGCAGGCTATGACGCCAACAAGGGCGGCCAGATCAAGGCGAACATCACCAAGGAATTTGCTGGCGGCTATATCCGGCTCTACGGCAAATATCTGAACGACCGCGCCATCGGCTATCTGCCCAATCCCGTGCTGGTGACGGGCAGCAACAGCAATCCCAAATATCAGGATCTGCCCGGTTTCAGCATCAACAGTGACACGCTTCATTCGCGTTACTTCCGCGACAATGTGACGCTGGACGGTCGCAACAATCTGGTCACGCGCGACATTCGCGATGGCCAGCATCCCTTGGTTTACGCAATCGGCCTGGAATCGCAGTTCGAACTGGGCGATGGCTGGAACGTCACCGAACGCTTCCGCTATTCCGACGTGTCGGGCGGCTTCAGTTCGCCCTTCCCCTCCGCCGTCGACACCGGATCGGCCATCGCGACTGCGCTGGGTGGTGCCGGATCGACCCTGACCTACGCCAATGGTCCAAAGGCTGGTCAGGCTTTTGCGGGCAGCGACTATCTGGCACAGATTGTCCTGTTCGACGTCAAGATCAACAGCATGAACAACATCACGAACGACCTGCGCGTCAGTCGGGATTTCGACACCAGCATCGGCAAGCTGACCGCGACCGCGGGCTTCTACAAATCGCGCCAGACCATCGCCACGGATTGGCTGTGGACGTCGCATCTGTTTGAAGTAGCCGGCGGCGGCAATGCGGCGCTTGTCAACCTGACCAACGCAGCGGGTCAAGCGCTCACGCAAAATGGCACCTATGGCTATGGCGCAACCTTCTTTGGCAATTGCTGCCGCCGCAGCTATGATGTCGACTATAACACCAACGCTCCTTTTGCGTCCTTGAGCCTTGCTACTGGCGCTCTGACCCTGGACGGCAGCCTGCGTTATGATTTTGGCGACGCCAAAGGCACGATTGCGGGATCGGATCTGGGCGGCGGGCGCGTCGGCGTCACCAGCCGCGACATGAATGGCGATGGCGTCATTTCGATCCCCGAAACCAATGTTGCGGTGATCCCGACGCCAAGTGCGCCGGTCGACTATAGCTATGAATATCTGTCTTATTCGTTCGGCGTCAATTATCGCCTGGCCGACGATGTCGCGCTGTTTGCACGCTATAGCCGGGGTGCGCGCGCCAATGCCGACCGGCTGCTGTTCGGTCCGGCCGTCAGCACTGTCACCGGCAAGCTCACCGATAGCAGCGCAGCGGTCGATTTCGTCAAGCAACTGGAAGGCGGCGTCAAATATCGCAATGGCGGTCTGACCCTGAACGCCACGGCTTTCCACGCCAAGACCGAGGAACAGAATTTCGAAGCGACGACCCAGACGTTCTTCAACCGCAACTATCGCGCTTATGGTCTGGAACTGGAGGGTGGCTATCGCGCCGGCCCGTTCAGCATCTCGGCAGGCGGCACCTATACCGACGCCAAGATCGCCAGCGACGTGCTGAACCCTGCGGTGGTCGGCAATCGCCCGCGCCGCCAGGCCAAATTCCTGTATCAGGTGACGCCGCAATATGACGCGGGAATCGTCACTGTCGGCGCGAATGTCATCGGGACGTCGAGCAGCTACGCACAGGACAGCAACCAGTTGAAGCTGCCCGGCTACACGCAGGTCAATGCCTTCCTGACGGTCAGGCCGATGGATCGCATCCAGCTTTCGCTCAATGCCAACAACCTGTTCGACGTAAAGGGTTTCACCGAAGCGGAGGACGCCACCATTCCCGCCAACGGCATCGTCCGGGCGCGCTCTATCAACGGTCGCACCGTCTCCGCCTCGATCCGGTTCGACTTCTGATCCCCTCTTTCCGGGGCGTTTGACGCCTGTGGAAATCATGGTCTCCGCCGGTGACTGCACGCACCGGTGGAGACCATGGCCTGACCTCCCTGTCCATGGATGCCCGACAATGACTAGCCACTGGACCGCCGCCCATGTCGCCGCGATCGATCGCGACACCATGGCTTGCGCGCCGCTCTTCCCCAAGCCGCAGCCCCTGATACCGGGGGTCGACCTTTGGGATTATTGGCCCGTGCAGGAAGAGGACGGCTCGCAGGCGGTGATAGCAGGCGGCACTTTGTTCATCCTGCTGTCCGCCCCCGCATTACTGGATCCCGAAGCCCGTCATGGCATGGCCCGGTTGCGACTGATGCACCGGGTGGGCAACGTCTGGCGCGATCTTGGCCTGTTGTTTGAAAACGGCTTTTCACCGGGTAGCCGCGAATGGTCCGGCTCCGCGATCGTATCGGGCGACCATGATCATATCACGCTCTATTACACCGTTGCCGGCACGCGCGGCGAACAGGTGCTCAGCTACAGCCAGCGCTTGTTCGAAACGCAGGCCACCTTGTCGGTAGTTGGCAACGCCATCACCCTGTCCGCCTGGTCGACCCCGGTGGAGATGCTGGTTCCCGACGGTATCGACTATATGCGCGACATGGAAGGCGGCGGGGCGATCGGCACGATCAAGGCCTTTCGCGATCCCGCCTTCTTCCGCGACCCCGCCGATGGCGCTGCTTATATTTTCTTTGCCGCGTCGCTTGCGCGATCGGCATCTTTCTGGAACGGGGCCGTCGGCATGGCTCCGCTTATGCCCGATGGCCAGTGGCAACGGCTGCCGCCCCTGATTTCGGCCGACGGCCTCAACAACGAACTGGAACGACCGCACGTCATCGTCCATGGCGGTCGCTACTATCTCTTCTGGTCCACGCAGCAAAAAGTATTCGCAGACGGCGGACCGACTGGCCCGAACGGTCTTTATGGCATGACGTCCGACAGCCTTGACGGGCCATGGCGGCCAATCAACGGCACCGGCCTTGCCTTCGCCAATCCTCCACGGGCACCCTTTCAAGCCTATAGCTGGTTCGTGCTGCCAGACCTGACAGTCCAGAGTTTCGCTGATATGACCGGGATCGCGCATGTCCCGGTCGATCCGGCGGAGGCTCGCCATCATTTCGGCGGCGCTCCTGCACCCGACTTGCGGTTGCAGATAGAGGGGGACCGAGTATGGCTGGCATGATGGTGGGCGAACCGCTGATCGCGGGGATCGAGTTGGGCGGCACCAAATGCATCGCCACGCTGGCGCAAGGCCGCGTCATCCTTCAGCAGCGACGCTGGCCCACCGGAACGCCGGACACGCTGAACTTCATATCGGACGCGCTGGCGCAATGGGCCGAACAAACGCCGTTCGCCGCCATCGGCATCGCCAGCTTCGGGCCGTTGCACCTGGACGCCCGCGCGCCGAATTTCGGCCATATGGGCAATACGCCCAAGCCCGGATGGGCAGGGTGCGACATTTATGGCCACTTCGCCCGCCGCTTCGATGTCCCGATAGCCATCGATACCGATGTTGCTGGCGCCGCGCTGGCGGAGGGCATGTGGGGCGCATCGCAAGATTGCGCGGTCCACGCCTATGCCACGATTGGCACTGGCGTTGGCCTGGGGGTGGTCGTGAACGGGCAGGCTGTCCATGGCCATTTGCATCCCGAAGCAGGCCATATGCGGATTCGGCGACAGCCCGGCGACCAATTCGCGGGCGCCTGCCCCAGCCATGGCGATTGCCTGGAAGGACTGGTCGGCGGGCCGGCATTGGCTGCACGCCTGCCAATGCCCGTGGCCGAAATGGCCGATGATGATCCGCATTGGGACCAGATCGCCGGCGATATCGCTGAATGGACGACGATGCTGATCCTGGCCCTGTCGCCGGAGCGGCTTGTCATGGGCGGCGGCGTCATCCAGGCTCGCCCGAAACTGCTTCCCTTGATCGCCGGGCAATCGGCCAAGCTCCTCAACCGCTATATCGAGGATCTGGACGCGCCCGCGCTGGAACAATTGATCGTGGCGCCCGGCCTGGGCGCAGATGCCGGTCCATTGGGCGCGATCCTGCTCGGCCAGCAAGCCGCGATGGCGCGAGGCAATGGATAGGCCAGCGATATGGGTGGCATTACAGAATGCATCGGTGCGCATTTCTCAGCCCAACAGATCAGCCGCGAAAGCTGGCAGGATCAATCCCCAGCTTTTGCAGCCGATAGTAGAAGGTCTTTCGTGGCAAGCCGAGCGCGGCGCAGGCACGGGTAACGTCGCCCGCCGCCTCGCCCAGGGCCTCCTCGATGAGTTCGGTTTCGAACGCGTCTAGCCTGCTTTTAAGATCCGTCGGTCCCGCGCTGGCGCTGGCGCCCAGATCATGGTCGCCCAGGCCGAGTACGAAATTTTCAGCAAAGCGCATCAACTCGCGGACATTGCCGGGCCAGTCATGCTTTTCCAAATGTCTGAACGCGCGGGCTTCCAGCTTGGGCGGCGTCACGCCGAGCCGCGCCGCAGCCTGAAGAACGAAGCGTCGGGCCGCTCCTGCTCCCTGGCGTGCGCGGCTTTTTTTGACCGTCATCGAGTGACGGTCGAGGAAGCGCCAGATGGTGCTCGGTGCAAATACGGCTCCATACTCCGATCGCAGCATCTCGGCCAGTTCAACCAGCGTGATGTCCACCTGCTCCTCGATCGCACCGAGAATAACATCGCGATGGGCTTCAATCCGCCGTGACCGCATGTCGCCGCCCTGCGGCTTCGCCCGTGTCGATCCGGTCTCTCGCCATTCGCGAACCCAGCGAACCGCGCTCGCCGCCGCAACTCCAAAACGCTCGGCTGCCGCGCGCCGTGACAAACCGCCATCGACCGCCAAAATCACCCGCGAACGCAAATCCTCTGAGATGGACTTCGTCATGCCAGGCTGGCCTCGTCGTCCAGCTGACATGATGAATCAGATTTTCCAGTCTAAGGAAAGACCCTCGATCCAATCAGATCGGATTATGCTCTAAATGCCCAACCTCCCGCAGCATTGGCGTAAAGGTTCATCCCCAGACGGGACCAGCGCGGCACTGCGCTGGCCTGAACGAAAGAGGATAGTCAAGCGGCGGAATGTATCGGGCGTTTCGTCGTTTTTCCTACGATGACGACTGCTGTTGCGCTGGCGATTGTGAGGAAGGCTATGGGAAGCAGCGCCAGCACATAACTGCCGGTTGCCTCATGGATCAGGCCATAGACATTCACCATCAAACCGCCGCCGATCAGGTTGGATGTCGCATTGATCGCAGCGATGCCGGCGGCAGCGGTGCTGGCCGACAGCCAGGTCGACGCCATGCTCCAGAACGGTCCCTTGAAACAATAGGCTCCGACCAGAACGAAGGTCAGCAGCAATACCGTCGGGGCAAGGCCCGCCACGGCAAACGTCCCGATCGTCCCGACAGCGATCAGAAGCAGCGGCAACGCCGTGTGCCAACGCCGTTCGCCGGTCTTGTCCGAATGACGGCCCCAAAACACCATCGCCAACGCCGCGACGCCGTAAGGCACCGAATTGACCAGACCCGTCTCAAGGTCGGTAAGGCCGAAGGATTTGAGCAATTGCGGCTGCCATACGCCCAGCACGCTGCCCGCCGCCGAAGCGCCGGAACAGGCGATGACCATCGCCCAGAAGGCAGGCGTACGGATCAGGCGCCAGGCCGATCCGCTGACCAGTGGCTTGTCGTTCCCCTTTGTGACCAAAGCGTCCGTGAGCCATGCGCGCTCGTCGGCGTCCAGCCAATTTGCCTTTTCGGGCCGGTCCGTCAGCAGCTTGAGGCAGGCGAAGCCCAGAAGGACGGTGGGAATGCCTTCGCAAATGAACAGCCATTGCCATCCACGCAGCCCCGCCAGGCCGTCCATCGCCAGCAGCAAGCCGGACAGTGGCGATCCAACGAAGCTGGAAACAGGGATGGCGATGGCGAACATCGCCAATGTGCGCCCGCGATAGGCCGGGGGCATCCAGTAGGTGAGATACAGGATGACGCCGGGGAAAAAGCCCGCTTCGGCCGCGCCCAGAAGAAAACGCATGACGTAAAAACTGTGCGCGTCCCAGACGAACGCCATGCAGGTCGACACCATCCCCCATGTCACCATGATCCGGGCGATCCAGTAGCGGGCGCCGACCTTCTGCAGCATCAGGTTGCTGGGCACTTCCATCAGGAAATAGGCGACAAAGAAGAGGCTTGCGCCAAAGCCGAACACCTTGCTGCTAAGGCCAAGGTCGGCATTCATTTGCAGCGATGCCATGCCGACGTTCGCACGGTCGATGAAGGCCATCAGGTAACAGAGCATGAGAAATGGCAGGAGCCGCCACGTCACCTTCCGCATGGTTCGCATCTCAAGCGCGTTGGGACTCATCATCGTCTCTCCTGCGGCCATCGCGATCCTGTGGCCTGCTTGTTAACCCATTAGGGCGATTTCAGACGCGCGCCATCGCGGCGTTGACATGATTGCGCGGGTCCAGCCGTCCGCTATCCAGATAGTCCGCGATTTGCTCGACGCAGCTTATGCCGACACGGATGCGGGCTTGCAGCGTATTGGCGCCCACATGCGGGCTGCCTACGACATTGTCGAATGCCCAAAGCGGATGATCCGCGCCGACCGGTTCGCTGGCGAACGTATCCAGGCCCGCGCCACCGATCGCGCCAGCGCGCAGCGCCTCCACCAACGCGTCCTCGTCGATCAGTTCACCCCTCGCCGTGTTGATAAGGATGGCGCCATCCTTCATCTGCCCCAGAGCGGTCGCGCCAATCAATCCGCGATTGTCCGCGGTCAGGGGGCAATGCAGGCTAATGATGTCGCTGACCTGCAACAGCGTCTCCACGCTGTCGACGGCAATGGCACTCGCCGGCAAAGCGTCGCTAGGCAAATAGGGATCGTACACCCGCACGGTCATGCCAAATGGCGCAAGCAGGGCAAGAAAGGCGCGGCCAATAGCGCCAAGTCCGACAAGGCCGATCGCCTTGCCAGTGAGTTCCGTCCCGGCATAGGTCGACTTGTCCCAATGTCCGGCGCGAAGGCGGCGATCGAGATACGCCGTCGATCGGGCCACACTGAGCAGCAGCGCCAGCGCCTGTTCTGCGACCGACTGCGCATTTGCGCCGCCAGCGATGACGACGGGAACGCCCCGCGCAGCGGCTTCATCCAGATCGATGCCGTCCACCCCGACGCCATGCTTGGCGATGATCCGCAAACCAGGCAGGCCCTGCAGTGCTTCAGCCGGGACTTTGCCCATCCGGATAATCAGCGCCTTTGCATCGCAGGCGGTGACATGGGCAATCAGTTCGTCGACCGAAGGATATGGATCACAGGACGCCAGCATGAGCCCTCGCGCCTTGGCGACAGACATCGCCGCCGGTGAAATCTTGCCGCCGACAATCAGGGCGGTGGGGCTTGCCATTGTGACCTAAATCCTCGTCCCGGTGCACGATAATGCGCCGACTTTACTGTAGTCGACCTATTTTGCAACGACGTTTCAAAACAATGTTGCGATAATATATGAGGTTTTTCAGGCGCTGGTCGCCCTGCTACTTCGCGGTCTCAACAACCCGCCTGGGGGGCTGACCGCTCAGGATCGGATTCAGGCTCCCCGGCGCGGCCTTGAACACCGCCTCGTCGATGTCCGCGCTGAGGCAGGCACGCCACTCAGCGTCATAGCGCACCACGCCCTCGCGACCGACGACATAGGGGTTGGGATCGCCAGCCTTGCGTTTCTGCAACGCTGCGACCCTCACCAGACCGTCATCGCCCACAGTATGGTTCGACAGCACGACATCGGCCTGCATCAGGTCGGTATAGTCAGCGAAATGATTGAGAGAGCGCCGAAATTCCAGCAGCGACGCCACGTCGCGCGGCGAACCCTGGCCGCCAAACAACGACGCCATGTGCGGTACGCCCTTGTCCTTGACCGGGAACAGCAACGATACCGTGCCCGGCGTATGACCGGGGGTCAAAAGCACCGTCAGCGTCTGGTCGCCCAGCGTGATTGTCTGGCCATCGGTCAGGTAGAAGTCGTCCGCAGCCTTCACCGGCAACGTCCCCCACTTCACCTCGGCGGTCCAGTCCGCCTCGCTCATCGCCAGTTTCGCGCCGGACAATGCCTTCAGATAGGCCGCCCCGCCAAAATGATCGAGATGATTGTGGGTGATGAGAATGATGCGGATGCGCTTGGGGTCCAGGCCCAGCGTCTGCATGTTCTTGACGATGACGTTCCTGGCGTCCTCCTCGGTCGTCAGCGCATCGAGCAGAATGATCCCATCCTTGGTATCGATCGCCCAGATATTATTTTCTCCGGTCCCTATCGAATAGACGTTGTCGAACACCGCAATGGGCTTTGGCATCGCCGCCCTGACGGGCTTGCGCGTCCGCACTGCCTGGCACCGATAGTAGAGCGTGACGGGCCAGAGCTTGCCACCTGCTTCTGCGGCCATGTCTGCATAGGCGCGCGCGCCGGGCGCGGTATATCCGCCCATCTTGCGCATCTCTTCCACATTATGGATTTCCGGCCGTCCGCCATTGGGGTTGACGGAGAAGGACGATGCAGTGGGCTGCGCGACGGCGGGCGTCAGGGCCGTCGAAAGCGCGAGGAAGGCGGTAAGGGTTTGCCGGAAACGCATGGGGCTTCTCCTTTGCGGAAAGGGCTATCGGACCTGATGGCCCTCAATCTGTGCGATATGCCGGACGCGATCCGTCACGCGTTCGGCTAGCGACCGGCGCACCGGACGCCCGGCGATCAGCTTTCGCCATGTATTGTAGCTGATGCCGAACCGGTCATTGAGCGCCTCGTCGGTCTTTGCAGTCGCCAGCCTTTTCATCTGCTCGACAACCAAAGGGTCGATGAAGGTCTGGCCGACCGGAATTTGCCGATGGTCGAGGATGTCACTCATCACGCCCCCCAATCAGAACGTCGCGATCGGGTTGACCGGCACGCCGGTCCCGGTCTTGACCCGGATCGGCGCGGCGGTGAACAAAAAGCTGTAGCGCTTGAGCCGCGCTGCCTCTTTCGACAGCGGCCCCAGATCGGCATTGTCGATCAATGGCATGCCCAACGCCACCAGCGCGAAATTATGCACCGGCAGATAATCGTCGGGATTGTCGATCTTCGTCGTTTCAGGAAATGGCACGACGCTAAGCGCGGATTCGCTGCCCAGCAGGGCGATGTCCCGCTTCTTGAGCCACGGGATCACGGACGCATCGAGCCCAGCTGCCGACTTTGCGATCTCCCATGGCCCCTTGTCGGCTTCCCGTTCCCAGCGGCCGGTCCGAATAAATACAGCGTCGCCCGGCTCGATCCGTACGCCGGAGAATTTCTCCCACGCTTCCAGATCCTCGGCATAAATGGGGGTTCCCGGCTCCAGATAGGGCACGCCTTTGAGAAGCGGCATGTCCACCAGCACGCCGCGCGTAAAAACGCCATCGGCGACCGCCGCGATGCTGCCGCGCGTCAGGCCCTTGTCCATCAGCAGATGCTCGCTGGCGGCAAAGCCATTATACATCTTGCCGTCGAACAGATGGTGGCCCAGCGCGTCGAAATGCGTGAGATTATATCCATGGGCAGCGATGTTGAGCTGGTCGGTCGACCCGCTGGGCCGCTTGGGCGGGCCGGACAGCATCTTCTGCTGCACGGGCGCCCGTGTTGGCGGGGCGTCACCGTCGGGCGGCAGAAGGACGGGCACGATCTCCCGCTCCATCGACACGGCGATGCCCTGCTTCACCAGCGCCGCAGCCTTCTTGCGGACCGCGGGGGTGATGAGGTTGAGCGTACCCTTCTCGTCATCCGGGCCCCATCGGCCCCAGTTGCTCTGGCTTTTCTTCCATTGATCCATGGTCGCCTGCGTGACGCTGTGATCGGCGGCGACCGCAACAGTCGCCGCACCCATCATCAACAGTGCCAGTATGGTCTTCGAGAGAGGCGTCATGATCCGTCCTTTTTAGAAACTGGCGCGCACGCCAAAGCGGAACATCCGCCCGGTGGTGTCATAGAGGAAGGGATTGGTCACAATCACCAGATTGCCCGCCAGTGGCGCTATCCGGGGGTCGGTATCCAGGATGTTTCGGACATTCAGGTAAATCTGGCCGTTGCGACCAAGCTGCGGCAGTTTGTAGCTGATCTGTCCGTCCAGAAAGGCCTGCGCGGCGACGTCGCGGAAGCCAAGCTGGGCGGGGGAACGGGACTTGTCATAGGTTCCGCTGCCGACATAGCGGCCGATCAGCGTCAGGTTCAGGCCATCCAGCGTATAATCCAGTTGGCCCTGCGCCCGCCAGTGCGGCTGGCTGTCGACGATCGAACCCGCAACGTCGCGCGTGACCAGACCCGGTGCCGACGTGGTAAAATGGTTCACCCGGTTGGCGACCGCGCGCAGGTTGAGTTGGCCCTTCCACCAGTCAAACATGCTCGCCATCGGCACAGCGTAGGAGGCTTCGATGTCGATCCCGCTGGTCAAAAGCTGCGAATAGTTGATGGGGGACGAACGGAACCCGGTCAGGTTGCCATTCGCATCGCGGCTGCTGAGGGCGCAGAAATCGGCCGATCCCTCAAAACACTGGTCGAGCGCCACCTGATCGGTAACGGTCGCGATCGCGCCGTCGATCTTGATCCGATAATAGTCGACCGACAATTGCAGTCCCGGCGCCCAGGACGGGCTATAAACGCCGCCATAGGTCAGCGTGTTGGCGATTTCCGGCCTCAGATTGGGATTGCCCGTCGTCAGGCTCGAAATATTCGACGCGATCACATTGTTGCGGAAAGGGTCGCGAACGGTCGAAACACTCTGCCGCCCTTTCGAAAATAGCTCGTTGAGGTTGGGCGCGCGGATGTCCCGCGACCGGGTGATGCGCAACCGCAGATCCTCGATCGGCTTGTAAGTCAGGCCGCCCTTCCACGTCGTCACCGACCCGCTGGTGCTGTAATGCGTCCGGCGCACGGCAGCATTGGCTTCCACCAGGCGCAGCATCGGCATGTCATTGGCCAGAGGCACGACCGTTTCTGCATAGAATTCGCGGATGCTGTAGGCGCCGGACCAGGGTTGCTGGTTACCGATCTTGTATCCGTTCAGCAGCGACAGCGCGTCCGATTCCACGCGCGCCGTTTCGCGCCGATATTCGGCGCCAACCGCCAGAGAGACCGGCCCGGCCCAGGTCGAAAAGGGTTCGCCCGACAGGTTAAGGGCCGCCGCCTGCTGCGTGGTGCGGATATAGGCAGGGCTGTCGCCATTTACATAGGCTAGCGATGCCGAGGACGGACTGCCGACGCCGAAGGGATTGAACGGCACACAGCCATTACCGGGACTTGTCAGCGTCGAACGGCACAGGATGCTACCGTCAGGCGCCCGTACCGCGTCTGTCGCCAGATTGAAGTTGGTGATCTTGTTGGTCGTCTTGACGATGTTGGTGTTGCGGTTCTGGCCCCACTGATAATAGCCGTCGAGCTTCCAGTCGCCGATCCGCCCTTCAAAGCCGCCAACGAGCCGGGTGGTCCTGTTGCGGTTGTCGGTATGGGTTTTGCCATCTTCCAGATCCCAGCGGGTCATGGTGAGGCTGGTGACGCCCGATGCGATCATCTGGTTGCGAATGCTATCGGGCAGATAGGCATTGTCCTGACGGATCGTGATGAATGCAGTCTGCGCGGCATTGCTGTTATGGACATTGGGGCCATTGATATAGTCCGACCGCACTTCGCCATAGCTGCCTTCCCCGAACAGCGACCATTCAGGCGTGATGTCGAAACTGGCGCGGGCGAAAATGGCCTTCCGGGTCAGCGGGCGGTTGATCTGCTGGATGTTCGCATTGTCGACGCCCGATCCGCCGACCTGGGTGCCTGCCGTGGTCAGGGTGCCGAAATCAAAGGCCTGCGGCACGCCGCCGGGGCCAAAGCTGATGCCCCGGAAGCTGGCGTTCGCGGCGGCCGTTCCGCCATTGCCATTCAGGATAAGCCCGCCATAGCTGGTGACGAGGCGGACGTTGGGCGAGAGAATCTGCGTGGGATTGGCTTCCGTTCCATTGCCGGTCGGATTTGTGATGACCTGATAGCCGCTGCGCGCCCAGTCGCGTGCGTCGCCACGAATGCCCTTATTCTCGAAATATTCGCCGCTGACGACCAGATGGCCTCGACCGCCGGCAAACGCCGTTCCGCCTGTCAGCGTCGCGACAAATTCATGATTGTCGTCATGCGATGTCAGGCCATATTGCGCGCTGGCCTTGATGCCTTCGTATCGGCTGTCCAGCACGAAGTTGACCACGCCTGCCACCGCGTCCGATCCATAAGCAGCGGACGCGCCGCCGGTCACGACATCGACCCGTTGAATAAGGGCGGACGGTATGAGGTTGGCGTCCACGCTGCCGGTGATGTTCGTGGATACAAAGCGCCGTCCATCGACCAGCGTCAGCGTGCGGGTGGCGCCCAGCCCTCGCAAGTTCAGGAAGCTCTGGCCGCCCCCTGCGCTGCCTGAGTTGCGCTGCGTGCCGGACGTATTGGTGAGCGCAGGCAGCGTACGAAGCGCCTCCGACACAGTCGAGGGCGAGGATTTCGCAAGTTCGGCGCTGCTGAGCGCCGTTACAGGGGTAGGAGAGGTAAAGCCCGGACGCGCGACGCGCGATCCGGTAACAACGATGTCCGCTGCGCTAGGCCCGGCATCTGTTGCACCCGCTTCGGGGGCGCGAGGCAGCTGCATCGAGCTGTCGTCGTCCTGAGCAGGCGCGGCTGCCGACTGGGCCGATGCAGGTGCGGAGCACATGAATATGATGGCTCCGACAGCGGTCGTGGCTGCCAGTGCGCGGCGAACAGGGGTCATATTGTATCTCCTCTCCAAACGCTCGAATTCGAGTCGGCCACGATCTCTAAGCCATTTTCACTGAAACGCAACGACGTTTCAAAATATGATTGCAATCACTTTCCTGGCGATTATGAGAGCGGCAACGGCAAACGCTATCGGGAGGAGAGGTTCATGAAATCGGCAGTCATTGCGTCCAAATTTGGAAAATCCTTATTGCTCGGCTCGGTCGCCGCATTCGTGGCGGTACCCGTCGCCTACGGCCAGGCGACGCCGGAGGCCGCTGCTGTAGCCTCATCCGAACAAGGCGCGATTGACGCAGGCGACACCGCGCCCGACGCTGGAACGAGCGACATCATCGTTACCGGCTCGCGCATCGGCCGCACCGGCTTCACCACCCCCACGCCGGTCACGGTTCTCAACGCGGACCAGTTGAGCAAGGCTGCGCCGTCGACCATCGCCGATTCGCTTCGGACGCTTCCCGCACTGACCGCAACCAGCGGCCCGCAGCGCGCGACCGGCACACAGGGCGGCGGACAAAGCTTCCTCAATCTGCGCAACCTGGGCGCAGTGCGCACGCTGACTTTGCTCGATGGCCGCCGCTTCGTCGCTGCCAGCCAATTTGGCACGGTCGACGTCAACCTGCTGCCTGCCGGCCTTGTCCAGCGCGTCGATGTCGTGACCGGAGGCGCTTCGGCGGCCTATGGCTCGGACGCCGTTGCCGGCGTCGTCAATTTCGTCCTCGATACCAAGTTCGAGGGGCTGAAGGGCGAAGTTTCTACCGGCATCGCCGATGAAGGGGATAATCAGGAACTGCGTGGCTCGCTGACGGGCGGCATTGCGCTCGCCGATAGCCGGCTGCGCCTGCTCGGAAGCGCCGAATATTATCGGAACAAGGGCATTTTGGAAGGCGAACGGGCCTGGGCCCGGCGCGGGTCCAACCTCATCAACGGCCCGGCAGGCGGTCCTGCCCTGATCGCAGCGGAAGATGTGCGCGCGATCGGCAGCAACGGCGGCATGATCAGCACTGGCAACGGCGGAAGCGCGGCCCAGAATGCGCTGTTCCGCGGCATACAATTTGGTCCCGGCGGAACGGTGTTGCCCTATAATTATGGCTCATACACCACCGCGACACAGCAGATCGGCGGCGACGGCTTCAACACCGAATTCCTTCAGGAAATCAATCGTCCGCTGGAACGGGCCGCTTTCTTCGGTCGCGCCGAATATGAACTGACCGATCGGTGGTCGGTGTTCGGTGAAGCGTCCTATGGCTGGACCTATACTCGCTATTCAACCTCCGCCAATCGCCATCTCGCGACCAACCCGATAACGATTCGTCGCGATAATGCCTTCCTGCCCACGCCGCTTCGCACGCTGCTGTACGCCAACCCGCAGGTCACCTCACTGACGATGCTGCGCTGGTCGATTGAGGGCGGGCTGGCGGACGTGTCCGTGGATACCAAGACCGATCGCTACGTCACGGGCTTCGCTGGCGAGCTTGGTGGGCTCAAGGTCAATGGCTATTATCAGCATGGCCGCACCCGCCAGCAGACCGACGTCATCAACAATGAAATCACGCCCAACTTCACCCGCGCGGTGGATGCGGTCGTCAATCCCGCCAATGGCGCGATTGTCTGCCGATCGACGCTGACTGACCCCACGAATGGCTGCGCCCCGTTCAACCCGTTTGGTGTCGGTTCGCCTTCCGCCGCGGCGCTGGCCTATACGCGCGGTCTCAGCCGCACCGATTCGGTCTTCAAGGAAGATGTCGCGGCCATCAATATTTCGGGCACTTTGTTCGAAGGTTGGGCTGGCCCGATCTCCTTCGCCACCGGCGGCGAATATCGCAAGGAACAGGCACAGTTGGCCGTCGATCCGCTCTCGCAGGCCGGCACCTTCCTGTTCGCCAATCCCCAGCCTTGGTCCGGCAGCTATAATGTGAAGGAAGGCTATCTCGAAACCGTCATACCGCTGCTGAAGGATCTGCCCTTCGCCCGCGAACTCGAATTTAACGGTGCGGTTCGCTATACCGATTATTCGACCAGCGGCGGCGTCACCACCTGGAAGGCGGGCCTCAGCTGGACGCCGGTCAGCTCGCTGCGCCTGCGTGCCACCCGCTCCCGTGACATCCGCGCCCCCAATCTGTCCGAACTCTTCACCAGCGGCCGGACCCAGTCGGCGACGGTGGTGGACCCGTTCAAGAACAATGTCCGTACATCGGGCATTTTCATCACCACCACCGGCAACGCCAACCTGCAACCGGAAAGGGCGGATACGCTGACGTTGGGGGCGGTGTTCCAGCCGAGCTTCGTTCCTGGCCTCAGCATTTCGGCGGATTATTACGACATCAAGATCAACGACGCGATCGGGTCGCTGTCGGCGCAGCAGGGCGTTGACCAGTGCTTTGCCGGCAACCAACTGGCCTGTGGTTTCATCACCCGTGACGCAGCCGGAAATATCTCGGCCCTGACGGCCTATCCGATCAACCTCTCCACGCTCGTCACCAACGGCGTCGATGTCGAATTGAGCTATCGCGTGCCTTTCGCGGATATGTCCAACTCACTGTCGCTGCGCAGCATCATTTCCTATGTCGGCAAACTTGCGACGACGACACCGGGGTCGCCTTCCATCGACCGGGCGGGCGAAGTGGGTATCAATTCCAATCCGCACTGGCGCGTCAACGCCCAGGCCGATTTCACGCACGGCAATTTCAACTGGTTCAACCAGCTGCGCTTCATCGGCGGCGGGCGTTACGACAATACCAAGGGTCCGCAGGCAGTGAGCCTGCAGCACATCAAGCCGCAAGCCTATTGGGACATGCGCTTTGCTTATCGGTTCGAAGATCTGGGCAAGGGCGCGGAGATGTATTTCAACGTCCAGAACGTCCTTGATCAGGAGCCGCCCTATGCGCCGGGCGACGGATCGATCGCGGTGGCGACCAACACCCAGCTCTATGACACATTTGGCCGCGTCTATCGCGTTGGCTTCCGTTTCAAATTCTGATCGCGACTGGAGATTTTATGAGCATCGGTTTCCGAGTATTGCCCGTCGAGCGTCGCGTGCCCGCCGATCTGGTCAAGCGTGCCGCACAATTGCCGGTCGCGAATGTGAGCGACGCCATGAACCGCATGTTCGCTGGCGGCGCGGCGCTTCGCCCCATGCACGGCGGCGGCGTTCTGGCTGGACCTGCCGTCACCGTGAAGGCACGGCCCGGCGACAATCTCATGTTGCACCGCGCGCTCGATATTGCCGAACCGGGCGATGTGGTAGTGGTCGACGGCGGCGGTGACCTGAGCAACGCGCTGATCGGTGAACTGATGGTCGCCCATGCGGAAAGCCGCGGCCTTGCCGGCATTGTGATCTTCGGCGCCATTCGCGACGCCGCGGCGATCCGGGCGGGCAGCTTTCCGGTCTTTGCCGCTGGCATCACGCACCGTGGGCCTTACAAGGACGGCCCCGGCGAAGTGAATGTGCCGATCGCCATTGACGGCATGGTGATCCAGCCGGGCGACCTGATCCTTGGCGACGATGACGGCCTTATTGCCGTCACCATCGACGAAGCGGAGGCTGTGTGCGCCAAAGCAGCGGCAAAGCATGCTGCCGAAACCGAGCAGATGGCCAAGATCCGCCGGGGCGAAAATCCGCGCGCCTGGGTTGAAGAAACGCTCAAGCGTTTGGGTTGCGAAGGGATTTGATAGCCTGATCCCTGCCCGTCCGCTACAGCAGTCGAAGTTTCAGAGGGATTGCGATGGCGACGGACTTCAAGGATCGACCGGCACTGGAAGGCGTAGCCGCCCTTGAAAGAGGGCTGCTGCTGCTGACAAGCTTCAAACAGGGCGACGGCGTTCTTGGTCTTGCCGAGCTTGCCGAGCGCACTGGCCTGGTCAAAAGCACCATCATGCGCCTGGCCGTCTCACTGGAACGCTACAATCTCCTGATCAGGATGCCCGACGGCCAGTATCAGTTGGGCAGCGAGGTGGCTCGGCTCAACTCGATCTTCAGGGAAGGCAACGATCTTGAAAAGCATGTCCAGCCGATTCTCGCCAAACTCGCCTTTGAAACCGAGGAAACAGCGACATTCTATGTGCGTCAGGGAGATGTGCGGCTTTGCCTGTTTCGGGTAAATTCTCCAAGCAATCTGCGGCTCGACGTCCAGCCAGGCACACAGCGGCCGCTCGATGGATCGGCATCCGCGCAGTTGCTGCTTTTGTTCGAGAACTGGCCGGAGGTTAAACCCGCACTACCGCCCCTGCCCATTTATACCTCTGGCGTTACGACGCCGCATGTTGCCTCGCTTTCGGTGCCGGTGATCGGCCATGGCGACCGGCTCGTAGGTGCGCTCAGTATCGCAGGGCCCGAAGTGCGCCTGTCTGGGTCGCAGAAAAGACTGGCACTGCCTTTGCTACACGCTGGCCTCAACCTTTGTCGTTCCCTTGGGGGCAATGCCGAGGCAATCTATCGAGTGCCGATCGCGCTGGCGACATAGTCCAGCAGATCGGGCCGTGTCATTCCATTGATCGGACTGATCACGTTAAGCTGGGACGCCACGCCACGATGGTCGGGCCGCGAAGGCCATCTTGCCGATTCCATTGATTCACGGGTTTGGCGACGGCTTGGGCGGAGCCGCCCGGTTGCCTCCGAGGGCTGAACGCACAGCCGCTCGTCCTATATAAAGAAATCTTTATATAACTCTTGACAATTATGCCTGAATGGCGTCAAACGAGCCTGTCAAGGTTCCCCGCCTCAGGCATGATGGCGGGGCTAAGACGGGAAGCCGGTGGTGCCTTTTCGAGGCAGAGTCCGGCGCTGCCCCCGCAACTGTAAGCGGCGAGCGGCGGTTCCATTTCGCGTCACTGGGTTTTTGCAAGAAACCCGGGAAGGCCGGAACCACCGCGATGACCCGTAAGCCAGGAGACCTGCCTTCGGCGCCATAACTTTCCTCGGACGGGGGTTCCTCCGGTGGATCGCGCTTGAAGCGTTGCCCGTGCCGTAAAGCGCTATCCGGGTAATTCATGCCTTGCGCGTTCTTCTTTGGCCCTTCCGCCCGGCAAATGCAGGTGATCGGTCAATGCTTCCAATCCTGTTCCGCCTTGTTCGCTACCGACGAATGCGTCCGCGCGCCGTGCCGTCAGGCTGAGCCCTGACGGAAGCGGCGCGCCGCCAATCTCCCATCATTCAGCCCGCTAAAGACGGACGGCGTTCGCGCCGGACCGAAGGAGCCTTTGCATGCCCGCGACTTGCGCCAATCCTGCCCTTTCCCGCCACGACCACAGCACGCCGACTATCGCCACTGACAAGCAGCCATCAGGACATCGGATCATGACGGGCGAGGAGCTTACCTTTTCCATCACGCGCCTTCGCTTTGACGACGATTATCGCCCGTCGGATACCACGCGTATCACGACCAACTTCGCCAATCTGGCCAGAGGGGAGAACCGGCAGGAGAATCTGCGTGGCGTGCTGAAGATGATCGATAACCGTTTCAACGATCTAGCCGATTGGGACAATCCCGATGGGGATCGCTATGGCCTGGAACTGGATATCATTTCCGTTGCGATGAGCCTTGCCGCTGCCAACGGCCTCACGGCGTTTCCCATCATCGAAATCCTGAACACCAGCATCATCGATCGCAAGACGGACAAGCGCATCGCCGGGATCGTCGGAAACAACTTCTCCTCCTACCTGCGCGACTATGATTTCAGCGTGCTGCTGGCGGCGCACAATCGGGACCGGGCCGGTTTCGACACGCCGGACGGCTTTGGTGATCTGCACGGCTGTCTGTTCCGCCATTTCGTGCAGTCCGATACGTACAAGGCCAATTTTTCGAAGCCTCCCGTCATCTGCCTGAGCGTATCCAGCAGCAAGACCTACCATCGCACGGAAAACCGTCATCCCATTTTGGGCTTCGAATACCGGCAGAGTGAATTCTCGCCCACCGACGAATATTTCGCGAAGATGGGTCTTAAGGTTCGCTTTTTCATGCCACGGGGCAGCCGCTCGCCCATGGCCTTCTATTTTGCCGGGGATCTGCTCGGCGACTACAGCAACCTGGAACTGATCGGCACCATCAGCACGATGGAATCCTTTCAGAAGATCTACCGGCCCGAAATCTACAACGCCAATCGCACAGCGGGAACGCGCTTCCGGCCCAGCCTGACGCATCAGGACTTTTCGTCCACGCGCATTGACTACGACCGCGAGGAACGAAGCCGCCTGGGCATCGAACAGGGCCGGTTCGCAGAAGAGAATTTCATCAAGCCTTACGGCCAACTTCTCTCGCAATGGTCCGCCACACAAGCACCCAAGAACATGATCTGACCCAATAGAAAAAAAGGCCCTCCATCATGAATAGAATATTGCCCACATCGACCGCCGGCAGTCTGCCCAAGCCCTCATGGCTTGCGGAGCCGGAGAAGCTTTGGTCACCCTGGAAGCTGAAGGGTGATGAACTGGCCGTCGGCAAGCACGATGCCCTGCGCCTCGCCTTGGACGACCAGCGGCAGGCGGGGATCGACATCGTCGGCGATGGCGAACAGACCCGCCAGCATTTCGTCACGACCTTCATCGAGCATCTGAGCGGCGTCGATTTTGAAAAGCGCGAGACCGTCAGGATTCGCAATCGCTACGATGCCAGCGTGCCCACGGTCGTGGGCGCAGTCGCACGACCGAAGCCGGTTTTCGTCGACGATGCGACATATCTGCGAGCGCAGACCAGCCAGCCGATCAAGTGGACGCTGCCCGGCCCGATGACGATGATCGATACATTGTACGATGCCCATTACCGCAGCCGCGAGAAGCTGGCCTGGGAGTTCGCGACGATCCTCAATCAGGAGGCAAAGGCGTTGGAAGCTGCAGGTGTCGATGTGATCCAGTTCGACGAACCGGCCTTTAACGTGTTCTTCGAAGAGGCGAACGACTGGGGAATCGCTACTCTGGAACGCGCGATCGAAGGGCTGACATGCGAAACGGCGGTCCACATCTGCTACGGCTACGGCATCAAGGCGAATACCGACTGGAAAAAGACGCTGGGATCGGAATGGCGGCAGTATGAGGAGACCTTTCCCAACCTGCAAAAGTCCAAGATCGACATCATCTCGCTGGAATGCCACCGCTCCCGCGTTCCGCTGGACCTGATCGAACTGATCCGGGGCAAGAAGGTGATGGTCGGCGCCATCGACGTGGCGAGCGATGCCATCGAGACCCCGGAGGAGGTGGCCGATACGCTGCGCAAGGCTCTCCAGTTCGTCGATGCCGACAAGCTCTATCCGTCGACCAATTGCGGGATGGCACCGCTGTCCCGGCAGGTGGCGCGCGGCAAGCTGAACGCTCTGGGCGCGGGCGCCGACATCGTCCGCCGGGAACTTGAGGGCTAATGCTCCGCTAGTCGAACGCACGCGCTTCGCATGGGGGAGCGGACGAGACGGGTCATACGATGACCGCAATTCGCAAAATTCGCTGATTTGCAGAAATCCGTCCGCACCCCTTCGCCTTTTCAGCCATTTTCGTAAAGCCGCGCACCGCCGATAAGGCCCCCATGGCGCAGAATGGAGCGCCCCGACCCGATCCCGATGTCGATACCCTGATGGAAGACCCAGCGCCGATGAACGATGCCTATCGCAAACCGCTGCCCGGCACCGCAGTCGACTATTTCGACACGCGCGCCGCGATCGAAGCGATCCGCCCCGGCGCTTATGCTGGCCTGCCTTATGTCTCGCGCGTGCTGGCTGAGCAACTCGTCCGCCGCTGCGATCCTGCGCTGCTGACGGACGCGCTGACCCAGATCGTCGAACGCAGGCGCGATCTCGATTTTCCGTGGTATCCCGCGCGTGTCGTGTGCCACGACATTCTTGGCCAGACGGCGCTTGTCGACCTGGCAGGACTACGTGACGCGATCGCCGATCAGGGCGGCGATCCCGCCAAGGTCAACCCCGTGGTGCCGACCCAGTTGATCGTCGACCACTCGCTCGCGGTCGAATATGGCGGCTTCGACCCGCAGGCGTTCGACAAGAACCGCGCGATCGAGGATCGCCGCAACGAGGATCGCTTCCACTTCATCGAATGGACCAAGAGCGCCTTTGAGAATGTCGACGTGATCCCGGCGGGTAACGGCATCATGCACCAGATCAACCTGGAAAAAATGTCGCCCGTCATCCAGCTGCGCGATGGCGTCGCCTTCCCGGATACGTGCGTGGGCACAGACAGCCACACTCCGCACGTCGACGCGCTCGGCGTCATCGCCATCGGCGTCGGCGGGCTGGAGGCCGAAACGGTCATGCTCGGCCGCGCCTCGATGATGCGCCTGCCCGATATTGTCGGCGTGCGCCTGACCGGCCGCCGCAAGCCGGGGATAACGGCCACTGACATCGTGCTCGCAATCACAGAATTCCTGCGTCAGAGCCGCGTCGTCGGCTCCTGGATCGAGTTCTTCGGCGAAGGCGCCGACGGCCTCTCGATCGGCGACCGCGCGACGATCTCCAACATGTGCCCCGAATATGGCGCCACTGCCGCGATGTTCCACATCGACAGCCAGACGATCGACTATTTGTTGCTGACCGGACGCGATGCGGAGCATGTCCGCCTGGTCGAGGCTTACGCAAAGCACACTGGTCTGTGGGCCGATGATCTGCACGCCGCCGAATATGAGCGCGTTCTGGAGTTCGACCTGTCCACCGTAGTACGAAACATGGCCGGGCCGTCCAACCCGCACCGCCGCCTGCCGACGTCGGCGCTGGCAGAACGCGGCATCGCCGGCGATCTTGTAGAGGCCAAGGCGCAGGAGCGCGAGGGGCTGCTGCCAGACGGCGCCGTGATCATTGCTGCGATCACCAGTTGCACCAATACGTCGAACCCGCGCAACGTGGTCGCCGCCGGACTGGTCGCGAAAAAGGCGAATGCGCTGGGCCTAGCGCGCAAGCCATGGGTCAAAACCTCCTTCGCGCCCGGTTCCAAGGTTGCGCGGCTCTATCTGGAAGAAGCCGGGCTGCTGCCCGAACTGGAAAAATTGGGGTTCGGCATCGTTGCCTATGCCTGCACCACCTGCAACGGCATGTCCGGCGCGCTCGATCCTGCGATCCAGAGCGAGATCATCGAGCGCGACCTCTACGCCACCGCCGTGCTGTCGGGGAACCGCAACTTCGACGGGCGCATCCATCCTTACGCCAGGCAGGCCTTTCTCGCGTCGCCGCCACTGGTGGTCGCTTATGCGATAGCGGGCACCATGCGCTTCGATATCGAAAATGATGTGCTCGGCGTGGCGGAGGGCAGAGACATCCGCCTGGCCGACTTGTGGCCGAGTGATGAGGAGATCGACGCCATCGTGGCAGCCTTTGTGAAGCCGCAGCAGTTTCGCGCAATCTACGATCCGATGTTTGCCCCGCGTAGCCGCGACGAGGCCAGCCCGCTCTACGACTGGCGGCCGCAATCCACCTATATCCGTCGCCCGCCCTATTGGGATACCGAAGGCGTGGGCGCGATGGCTGCCTTCCCGCGAACCTTGAAGGCTATGAGGCCGCTGGCGATCCTGCCCGACAATATTACCACCGACCATCTCTCGCCATCCAATGCGATCCTCCCCAGTTCGGCAGCCGGCGAATATCTGGCGCGGATGGGGCTGCCGGAGGAAGACTTCAACTCTTACGCCACCCATCGCGGCGATCATTTGACCGCAATGCGCGCCACCTTCGCCAATCCGCAACTGGTCAATGAAATGGCCGTGGTCGATGGCGCGGTACAGAAAGGCTCGCTCGCCCGCGTAGAGCCGGAGGGCAAGGTCATCCGCATGTGGGAAGCCATCGAAACCTATCTGGATCGCCGCCAGCCCCTCATCATCATTGCCGGGGCAGATTATGGACAGGGCTCCTCGCGCGACTGGGCGGCCAAGGGCGTGCGGCTTGCGGGCGTGGAGGCCATCGTTGCTGAAGGGTTCGAACGCATCCACCGCACCAACCTCATCGGCATGGGCGTACTGCCGCTGGAGTTCCAGCCCGGCACCACCCGCCTGACGCTGGGCCTCGACGGCACCGAAACCTATGATGTGGAAGGCGAACGCTGCCCGCGCGCCACACTGACTCTGGTGATCCGCCATGCCGACGAAGCGATCACGCGCGTACCTGTGACCTGCCGCCTGGATACGGCTGAGGAAGTCTCGATCTATGAGGCAGGCGGGGTGCTGCAGCGTTTTGCCGCCGACTTCCTGGCTTGCGAAACGGCGACCGTCTGATGTCCCAGATCGCCATCCCCGCCACCTATATGCGCGGCGGCACCAGCAAGGGCGTATTCTTCCGTCTGGAAGATCTACCCGAAGCGGCCCGCATTCCCGGCCCGGTCCGCAACCGCCTGTTCCAGCGGGTGGTCGGCAGTCCCGACCCCTACGGCGCGCAAATCGACGGCATGGGCGGCGCGACGTCCAGTACCAGCAAGTGCGTCATCCTTTCGCCCAGCGCCCGCCCCGGCCATGACGTCGAATATCTCTACGGGCAGGTTTCCATCGACAGCGACTTTGTCGACTGGTCGGGCAATTGCGGCAATCTCTCGACTGCTGCCGGGGCGTTCGCGATCCATGCAGGCTATGTGGACGCCGGTTCGGATGGGGTGCGCACCGTACGCATCTGGCAGGCCAATATCGGCAAGACCATCATCGCCCATGTCCCGGTCAACGGCGGCGCGGTGCAGGAAACGGGCGAATTCACGCTGGACGGGGTGACCTTTCCCGCTGCAGAGATCGTGCTGGAATTTCTCGACCCTGCCGATGAGGGCGGCGCGATGTTCCCGACCGGCAACGTGGTGGACGATCTCGAAGTGCCTGACGAACTAGTCGCTGGCGGGCGGATCAGGGCCACGCTCATCGACGCGGGCATTCCAACGATCTTCGTCGATGCCAAGGATCTCGGCTATACCGGCACTGAACTGCGGGAAGCCGTAAACGGCGATGCGGCTGCACTCGCACGCTTCGAGGCACTGCGCACCATCGGCGCGCTTAAGCTGGGGCTGATCGGGACGCCAGAGGAGGCGGCGAAGCGCCAGCACACGCCCAAGATCGCCTTCGTCGCCCCGCCCGTCGATCATCGCACGGCAAGCGGCCGAAATGTGATGGCAGGAGAGATCGACTTACTGGTGCGGGCGCTCTCGATGGGCAAGCTGCACCATGCGATGATGGGCACTGCATCGGTCGCGATCGCGGCGGCTGCCGCCGTGCCCGGAACCCTCGTCAATCTTGCGGCGGGTGGAGGAGAGCGCAAAGCAGTCACGTTCGGCCACCCTTCCGGTACCCTGCGCGTCGGAGCCGAAGCTGCGCTGGTGGACGGCAATTGGACCGTTACCAAGGCGATCATGAGCCGCAGCGCCCGCATCCTCATGGATGGTCGTGTGCGCGTGCCAGCCGCTATCCTGGAAGGAGGACAGACATGATCTCCAACCGCCCGGAAAAGGGTCTCGACCTTTTCGGAGCCATGGTCAGCGCCGCCGCCGATCGCGCTTCCTCGCATCTGGTCGGCACGATCCGCTTTGCCAGATGCGAATCTGTCCAGCTCAACGAAGGCTTCGCCTCGCCCGGCGTCGATCTCGAAACCTGGCCGGTCAGCGCCGATCATCAGGCCATAATCGTCTCGGTATTCGCGACCGCGACACAGGACGGCGGCCGGACCATAGCCGCCAGTGGCCGCTTCACTTTCACCACGCTCACCCACAAACGGGACTATGCCGCATGAACGCCGAAACTGCCTTCAAACCCAAGAAATCGGTTGCGCTTTCGGGCGTCGCCGCGGGCAACACCGCTTTGTGCACTGTCGGCAAGACCGGCAACGATCTGCATTATCGCGGCTACGACATTCTGGAATTCGCCGAGGGGGCCGAATTCGAGGAAATTGCTCACCTGCTGGTCCATGGCGAATTGCCCACTGCACCGCAACTGGCCGCCTACAAGGCCAAGCTCAGGGGTCTGCGTGGGCTGCCCCATTCGGTGAAATCAGCGCTCGAAGCTATTCCGGCTGCCGCGCACCCGATGGACGTGATGCGCTCGGGTGTTTCTGCCCTGGGATGCGTGCTGCCCGAAACGTACGACCACAACCAACCCGACGCGCGCGATGTCGCCGACCGGCTGATGGCCTCGCTCGGCTCCATCCTGCTCTATTGGTATCACTTTGCCCACCATGGCCGCCGCATTGAGGTAGAGACCGACGACGACAGCATCGGTGGGCATTTCCTTCATCTGCTGCATGGCAGGCCTGCCCCGGCACGCTGGGTGCGCGCCATGCACACCTCTTTGATCCTCTATGCCGAACATGAATTCAACGCCTCCACTTTCACGGCGCGCGTCATCGCCGGCACCGGGTCGGACATGTATTCCTGCATCGCAGGCGCCATCGGCGCGCTGCGCGGGCCAAAGCATGGGGGAGCCAACGAAGTCGCCTACGAAATCCAGAAACGCTACGCGACCCCTGACGAGGCCGAAGCCGACATTCGGCGCCGGGTAGAGGCCAAGGAAGTGGTGATCGGCTTTGGCCACCCGGTCTACACGATTTCCGATCCGCGCAATGTCGTCATCAAGCGCGTCGCCAAGGCGCTGGCGGACGAGGCGGGCGCCCAGCGCCAATATGCCGTCGCCGAACGGATCGAGCGCGTGATGTGGGACGCCAAGGCCATGTTCCCCAATCTCGACTGGTTCTCGGCGGTATCCTACAATCTGATGGGCGTGCCGACCGCGATGTTCACCCCACTTTTTGTGATTGCCCGCACGTCGGGCTGGGCCGCGCATGTGATCGAGCAGCGCGTGGACAACAAGATCATCCGCCCATCGGCCAACTATACCGGCCCAGAAAACCTGCCTTTCGTGCCGCTCGCCCAGCGCAGCGAAGCGGCTTGAGGAGACACCCATTGCCCTATCTTCTCGCTGACGACCTTCCCACCGAATCCGCCGGCAAGCGCTTCCGCGCCGCGCTGGCGCGTCCGGGCATCTATCGGCTGCCCGGCGCGCACAACGGCCAGGCCGCGATCCAGGCGCGCAACGCCGGGTTCGACGGGCTTTACCTGTCCGGCGCGGCGATGACCGCCTCTATGGGCCTGCCGGACCTTGGCATTATCACCGTGGATGAGGTGACATTCTTCATTCGCCAGATTGTGCGCTCTTCCGGGCTGCCGCTGTTGGTGGACGGGGATACCGGCTATGGCGAAGCACTTAATGTCATGCACATGGTCCGCTCTTTTGAGGAGGCGGGCGCAGGGGCGGTCCATCTGGAAGACCAGATCCTGCCCAAAAAGTGCGGACACCTCAACGGCAAGGCACTCGTCTCCCCTGTCGACATGGCCACCAAGGTCGCCGCCGCGAAAAAGGCAAGCCGCGACATCGTGATCGTCGCGCGCACCGACGCCGCCGGGGTCGAGGGCTTCGATGCCGCTGTGGATCGCGCCAGGCTCTATGTCGATGCCGGAGCCGACGCGATCTTCCCCGAAGCACTGAACACTCGCGAAATGTTCGAAAAGTTCGCCGCAGCCCTCCCAAACACACCGCTCCTCGCCAACATGACCGAGTTCGGCAAGACCCCATTCTACACCGCCGATGAGTTCGAGGCGATGGGCTACAAGATGGTCATCTGGCCCGTCTCCTCGCTTCGTGTCGCCAACAAGGCGCAGAGCCTGCTCTATGCCGCGATTGCACGGGACGGCGGCGCCCATGCCATGGTCGATGCCATGCAGACCCGCGCCGAGCTTTACGAGACGATCGGCCTCCATGCTTACGAAGAACTCGACGCGTCGATCGTGAAGACGATCGTGCCCGAAGCGGTCCCGCAGGACTAGACGCTTCTGCTTTCCAGTATCCCTGCGTGAGGGTGGTCTTTCGATCTCGATGGATCGGAAGGTCGTTTCCATGCGTGCCAATCACGAGATTACAGGACCTCCGCCATGACCGCCATAGGCCGCGACACCTTGGGCACCCGCACCACCCTGACCGTCGAGGCGCAGGATTATGCTTATTACAGCCTCCCCCGCGCAGCTGAGCGATTGGGCGACATCAGCCGCCTTCCCTTCAGCCTCAAGGTGCTGCTGGAAAACCTCCTGCGCTTCGAGGACGGCGCTTCGGTCACGGTCGATGACATCCGCGCCTTCGTCGAATGGCAGCGGGACTATCGCTCCACGCGCGAGATCCAGTACCGTCCGGCCCGCGTGCTGATGCAGGACTTCACCGGGGTTCCGTGCATCGTCGATCTGGCCGCCATGCGCGACACCATGAACCGGTGGGGCGCCGATGCGTCGCGGATCAATCCTCAGATACCGATCCACCTGGTAATCGATCATAGCGTCATGGCAGATGAGGCCAGCACGGCAAATGCGTTCGATGCCAATGTCGCCATCGAATATGCACGCAATGCCGAACGCTACGAATTCCTCAAATGGGGCGCGGCCACGCTCGACAATCTGAAGGTCGTGCCGCCGGGCACCGGCATCTGCCATCAGGTGAACCTGGAGCACATCGCCCAGACTGTCTGGACCAGCGCGGACGAAAGCGCTGCACTGGTCGCCTATCCCGACACCTGCGTCGGCACGGACAGCCATACTACGATGGTCGGCGGCCTTGGCGTGCTGGGCTGGGGGGTGGGTGGGATAGAAGCCGAAGCCGCCATGCTGGGGCAGCCGGTATCGATGCTCATTCCCGAGGTCGTCGGCTTCCGCCTGACAGGCGCGCTGACCGAGGGCGTGACCGCGACCGATCTGGTGCTCACCATCACCCAGATGCTGCGCGCCCATGGGGTGGTCGGGCGTTTCGTGGAGTTTTGTGGCGCCGGGCTCGACGCCCTACCGCTGGCGGATCGCGCGACCATCGCCAACATGGCCCCGGAATATGGCGCGACGTGCGGCTTCTTTCCGGTTGATCAAGCGACCATTGCCTACCTGCGCCTAACCGGGCGGGATGAAAGGCGGGTAGCGCTAGTCGAGGCCTATGCGAAGGCACAGGGGATGTGGCGCGATGCGGCCGGCCCGGAGCCCGTTTTCACCGATCTGCTGGAGCTTGACCTGGCCTCGGTGCTTCCATCTGTTGCAGGCCCGCGCCGTCCGCAGGATCGCGTGCTGCTCAAGGATGTAGCCCAAGGCCTGCGCACCGAACTGGCAGGCGCCTACGGCAAGGCGGACGAACTGAACGCGCGCGTGCCCGTTAACGGCGCGGACTTCACGCTTGGCCATGGTGACATCGCCATCGCTGCGATCACCAGTTGCACCAACACCTCCAATCCCTCGGTACTCGTCGCGGCAGGTCTGGTCGCTCGCAAGGCACGGGCGCTGGGTCTGGTGCCCAAACCCTGGGTGCGTGCGACGCTCTCCCCCGGCAGCAAGGTGGTGACCGATTATCTTGTCCGCTCCGGCCTTCAGGAAGACCTTGATGCGCTGGGCTTCGCGCTGACCGGCTATGGTTGCATGACATGCATTGGCAATTCCGGTTCGCTGGAAACGTCGATCAGCGAGGCGATCAACCGGAACGGCCTTGTCACTGCGGCCGTGCTATCGGGCAATCGCAACTTTGAAGGCCGTATTTCACCCGATGTTCGCGCCAACTATCTGGCCTCGCCGCCGCTGGTAGTCGCCTACGCCCTGCTGGGTAGCGTGTCGCGCGACATTAGCACCGAACCGCTCGGCAATGGCAGGGACGGACAGCCAGTATATCTGCGCGACGTCTGGCCGTCCAACGCCGAAATCGCCGCCACTATCGCCACTTCGATCGATCCTGAGATGTTCGCCGCCCGCTATGCCGATGTTTACGAAGGCGACGCGCGCTGGAGGGCGCTGGCGGTCAAGAAAGGCGCTACATATGAATGGCCGACGTCCTCCACCTACATCGCGGAACCGCCCTTCTTCGAAGACCAGGATCGTCAGCCTGCGCCGGTGACCGATATCATCGCGGCGCGGTGCCTCGCCATCTTTGGGGATTCGATCACCACAGATCATATCTCACCGGCAGGATCGATCAAAGCTTCCTCCCCCGCAGGCCAATGGTTGCAGGAGCAGCAAGTACTTCCTGCAGATTTCAACAGCTATGGCTGCCGTCGCGGAAACCATGAGGTCATGATGCGCGGTACCTTCGCCAATATCCGCATCCGCAACGAAATGATGGGCGGTATCGAGGGTGGCGACACGATGTTGAACGGCGATAGCCTGCCGATTTATGAGGCTGCCATGCGGCACAAGGCGGCCGGGACGCCCCTGATCGTTATGGCTGGCAAGGAATATGGCACTGGCTCATCCCGCGACTGGGCTGCGAAAGGAACTGCGCTACTTGGAATTCGCGCGGTCATCGCCGAGAGCTTCGAACGCATTCACCGCTCCAACCTTGTCGGCATGGGCGTCCTGCCGCTACAGTTTACCGATGGGATGACCCGCAATCGTTTCTTCCTACGTGGTGACGAGCGATTTACCATTACCGGCCTCGCCGGACTGCAGCCGCGCCAAATCGTGACGGTCGAAGGGGAATGGGCGGATGGCCTACGCTTCAGCTTCAAGACGCTCTGCTGCATCGATACGACCGAAGAGCTGGCCTACTACCTGAATGGTGGCATCCTGCCTTACGTGCTGCGCAATCTCGCGGCCTGAGCCTTTCGCAAACATTTCAGATTGCGGCTAATGCAAAAATGCGCTGATATTCAACGATAACGAGATCGGGGCCTGAGAATTTGCGAATAATGCGAAGAGCGACAGATTGATGCGCAAGGCCTTTATGGGCGTGCGATTGCGGCGGCTGCGGGAGGAAAAGAAGCTCAAGCAGATCGAACTGGCACAAGCGCTCGGTATATCAGCCAGTTATCTCAACCAACTGGAACAGAATCAGCGGCCGCTGACCGTGCCGGTGCTGGTGAAGATCAACGCCGTATTCGGTATCGATGTCCAGCTCTTCTCCGACGACGAGGAAGCGCGGCTCATTACCGACCTGCGCGACGCCCTGTCGGATGGGTCGGATACAATCTCGCTGGCCGAAGTGCGCGAACTGGCGATGAACATGCCCGCTGTTGGTCGCACGCTCATATCGCTGCATCGGCGCTATCGCGAAGCCTCGGAACGGTCCGAGGCGATGGCTGCGCAGCTAGGGGACGAATGGGTCGCCGGCGGCCCGCCGCGCATGCCTTTCGAACAGGTGCGCGATTTCTTTTACGCTCGCCACAATCACGTCGAACCGCTGGATGAAGCGGCCGAACGGCTTTACCTGCAAGCCGGTTTGACACCGCGAACCATTCATAACGGCGTGATCGCGTGGCTCAAGGAGCGCCATGGCGTACACGTCCTGTGTGACGACAGCGATGCTGAGAACAACTGGACGCAGCGTCGCTACGATCCGTTGACCCGCACGCTCCATGTTTCGGCCAATCTGAATACGGGCCAGCAGACCTTCCAGATGGCCACGCAATTGGGCTTCCTGGAACTGGGCCAAGAGATCGACCGATTGGCAAATGATCCGGTTCTGACTGGAGAGGAAGCGCGCAGGCTGGCGCGGATCGGCCTTGCCAACTATTTCGCAGGTGCGCTCATTCTGCCTTACGGCCCTTTTCTGGCGGCGGCGGAACAGGAGGCCTACGACATCGAGAAGCTCGGCCGCCGCTTCGGTGTCGGCTTCGAAACGGTTTGCCACCGCCTTTCCACGCTGCAGCGCACGCAGGCACGCGGCGTGCCATTCTTTTTCATCCGGGTTGACCGGGCAGGGAATATCTCGAAACGGCAGTCCGCTACCGATTTTCACTTTTCCCGCGTGGGCGGCACCTGCCCGCTGTGGAACGTCTATGAAGCTTTCGCACAACCCGGTCGAGTGCTGACCCAAGTGGCGCAGATGCCGGACGGGCGCACCTATCTATGGGTGGCCCGCACGGTGGGCAGCGGCAACGCGGGTTACACAGAGCCGAGCAAGACTTTCGCTGTCGGCCTTGGCTGCGATATTCGCCATGCCTCCCGTCTGATCTACGCGCGCGGGCTGGACCTTGCCGATCCCGCCATGGCGACGCAAATCGGGGCCGGTTGCAAGGTCTGCGAGCGGCCAAACTGCCTGCAACGCGCTTTCCCACCAATTGGTCGCCCCGTGACGGTGGACGAAAACCGTAGCTCAGCCGCGCCATATCCGGTGGACTAAGGCGCGGCACTCAAACAGTCTCAGCCACGCCAAACCGCCACCGGAACAGGTCGTCCGCACGCGGGATCGTACCAGCCCCTTGTGATAAGTCGTCAGGCGGGTAGCAGGGCGCGATTGCCCTGTGCTTCGGCGCGGCCATGATCCACGACCGCCTCGCCTATCAACAACAGGGTTGGCTCCCTGTCGCTGACGGCCTGAACCAGGAAGGCGAGCGCGGAGAGTTTGCCCCGGATGAGTCGCTCGGTCGGCAGGGAGACGTTGACCGCGACCATGACCGGCGTGTCAGGGTGCCGCCCCGCATCGATCAGATTACGGCTGATCTCGCTCGCCGCCGCGCGGCCCATATAGATGCCAAGCGTCCCACTGCTCGCAAGCGCCGGCCAGTCAAGCGCGAGCGGCTCGCCAGCCATTACATGGGCGGTCACCAGCGTCAGCCCGCGCGCGACGCCGCGCAGCGTGAGTGACATATGGCCGCTCGCTGCCGCTGCGCTCGCCGTGGTGATGCCGGGGCAGATGTGGACGGGGATGCCTTCACGGCCCAGATGCGCCATTTCCTCAGCCGAGCGGCCAAAGATGGACGGATCGCCGCCCTTCAGTCGGACCACGCGCCGCCCCGCCTTCGCCGCCGCGAGCAGGAGGTGGTTGATGCTTTCCTGTGCTTTGCTGTGGCGGCCCGACCGCTTGCCGACACCCACCCGTTCCACGCCTGGCGGGATCAGGCCAAGCACCCCCGGCCCTACCAGTGCATCGTAAAAGACGATGTCGGCAGCAGCGATCAGCCGTTCGGCCTTGCGGGTCAGGAGGTCTGGATCGCCAGGCCCCGCCCCCACTAGCCACACCTGTCCGGGCGCTATCGGGGAATCTGGCAAATCATTCGGCTGCATGGAGCGTCTCCTGTTGTGCCTGCGCCAATATGCTGGCCAGCGCGGGGCGGCATGATCCGCAATTGGTTCCTGCCCCCAAAGCTGCGCCGATCGCGGACACATCAACCAGACCCTGTTCACGAATGGCCGTGACGATCATGTTCAGGCCAATGTCGAAACAGACACAGATGATGGCTCCCTTGTCGGGCTGGTTCCCCGGCCCGCGCGCCGCCAGCACCGATGCACCGACTCCCTCGACCGCGAGTTGGCCGATCAGCCAGTCGCGGCTGGGCAATATGCCGTTACGGGTGACGATCAGTACGCCCGCCAGCCTGCCGTCGCGGATGATCGCGACGCGGCGGGTGCCGCGCGCCCGATCGATCGCCTCGACCCGGTCACCCTTGGGCAGGCAGGCTTCCAGCCGTGCCGGATCGCCATTGCCCGCCACTTCGTAGAGCGCGCCGCCCGGCACGGTGATGCGCGTCGCCCATAGGCATGGCACGCGGACGGGTTCGGCCCCGCGCAGGATCAGAAATCCCTTCCATTCGGTGACGAGCCTTTCGACCCGGACGGGGGTGGATTTGAACCCCGGCTGGCCCGAATGGGGATCGACCAAGGGGCGCGGCAGCAGGCCGGTGCGACCGCCGCTCGATTGCTGGTCGGTCCAGTGGATCGGCGTAAAGACTTCGCCGGGGCGCTGGCCATCGCTGATCCGCGCGCGGAACAGACTTTCCCCCTGCGGCGTCGATACGCGGGCCAGATCACCATCGGCGATGCCCAGCCGAGCGGCATCGTCTGCATGGATTTCGACCAACGGTTCTTCCCGGTGTCGCGCAAGTTTGGGGCTTAGGCCCGTGCGGGTCATGCTGTGCCACTGATCGCGGTAGCGCCCGGTGTTGAGCGTCATCGGCCAGTCCCTAAGTGGACCCTGCAGGTCCATTTGCGTCACCAGCACCAGCCGCGCCTTGCCGTCGGGGGTCGAAAAGCGCCCGTCGGCAAAGGGCGTGCCGCCCCAGCGGAAGGGTTCCATCGCATCATAGGCGTCATTGCCGATCGTCGCTTGCGCCCGCAGGTTCAGCAGCCGCGCGCCATCATTCTGATAGGCGGTCAGCCGGGCATGTTCGCGCCAGATTTCGGCAGGACGATCATAGGCGAAGGCGTTGCGCCAGCCCATCCGGCGGGCAACCTGCGTCACGATCCACCAATCGGGCATGACCTCGCCGGGCAGCGGCATCAGCGCGCGCTGGCGGCTGATCGTACGGTCGGAATTGGTGACAGTGCCATCCTTTTCACCCCAGGCCGCAGCAGGCAGGCGGACATGGGCGTGGACAGCGGTATCGGTGGTGGCCATCACGTCCGACACGACCAGGAACGGCACCGTTTCCAGCGATTCGCGGACGCGATTGGCGTCGGGCATCGACACGGCAGGATTGGTCGCCATCACCCACAAAGCCTTGATCCGGCCTTCGTTGATGGCGCGGAACATGTCGACGGCCTTAAGCCCCGGCTTGGTCGCCATGGTCGGCGCAGCCCAGAAACGCCCGACCCGCGCAACATTGTCCGGTGCGAAATCCATATGCGCGGCTATTGTCGAGGCAAGTCCCCCAACTTCGCGCCCGCCCATGGCGTTGGGCTGACCGGTGATAGAGAAAGGCGTCGCGCCCGGCTTGCCGATACGACCGGTGGCGAGATGGACGTTGATGATCGCATTTACCTGATCCGTGCCGCGGATCGACTGGTTGATCCCCTGGCTGAACAGGGTAACGGTGCGCGGCGTCGCGGCGAACAGCTCATAAAATTGCTGGAGCAGCGCAGGCGAGAGGTCACAGGCTTTCGCCGTGGTCCACAGGTCATGGCCGGTGCGAATATGATCCCAGAAACCGTTGGGCGCGCTGACGCTGTCGCGCAGAAAGTCCACGTCAATCAGCTTTGCCTGATCCATCCAGGCCAGCAGCCCGTTCATCAGCGCGACATCGCTGCCGGGCCTCAACGCCAGATGCAGGTCCGCGCCCTCGCAGCTTTCGGTGCGGCGTGGGTCTATCACCACCAGTTTCGTCCCGCGCGCGGCGCGGGCGGCCTGTATCCGCTGATAGACGATCGGGTGGCACCAGGCGGTGTTGGACCCGATGAGGACGATCAGGTCGGCTTTGTCCAGATCATCATAGCTGGCGGGCACCACATCTTCGCCGAAGGCTCGGTTGTGTCCCGCCACCGCGCTCGACATGCACAACCGGCTGTTGGTGTCGATATTGGCCGATCCGATAAAGCCCTTCATCAGCTTGTTGGCGACATAATAATCTTCGGTCAGTATCTGGCCGGAGACATAGAAGGCGACGCTGTCCGGCCCATGCCTGGCGATCGTGTCGCGGAACCGCTTGGCGACCAGATCCAGCGCCTTGTCCCAACTGGCCCGCCGGTCGCCGATCATCGGATGGAGCAGGCGGCCTTCAAGGCCGACCGTCTCGCCCAGATGGGTGCCCTTGGAACAGAGCTTGCCGCCATTGGCCGGATGCGCCTCATCCCCCCTGATCGTTACGGCGCGGCCGCCGGTCGGCGTCGCCGCGATGCCGCAGCCGACGCCGCAATAGGCGCAGGTGGTGCGGATCGCCTGCCTCATCAGGCAGCCACCTTCGTCATTTCGGGCCGCGCGATCCATATACGGCCATCCTCCTGCTTCACCGCGATCGTCGGGGTGCAGCCTTTATCCTCGCCCTGCGCCTCGCCGCTTTTCAGTGCGATGTTCCAGTTATGCAGCGGGCAGGCGACGCTCTGGCCATGGACGATACCCTGGCTCAGCGGCCCCTTTTTGTGCGGGCATTCATTGACCAGCGCAAAAATCTGGTCGTCGCCGGTGCGGAATACGGCAATTTCTTTCTCGCCACCGATGTGAACGGTGCGGGCACCGCGCGGTGGAATGTCGGCCAGCGTGCCGATGTCGATCCAGTCGGTCATATGTCTCACTCCGCCGCGATGGAAATGGGGCTTAGGGGCTGGTGCAGGTCGCTATGGACGCCGGCTGCACGCTCCGCCCACGGATCATCCTGCATGAACTGCTGCGAAAACAGGAAGCGGGCGCGCAGCGCCTCTCGCCCGGCATCGTCCTCGACGATGCGCTGCTTGACATAGTCGATGCCGACCCGCTCGATCCACGGCGCGGTACGCTCCAGATAGCGGGCTTCCTCGCGATACAGCTGGGTAAAGGCCGCACAGTAATCGAGCGCTTCCTGTTCGGTCGCGACCTTACACAACAGGTCGGTGACGCGAACATGGATGCCGCCATTGCCGCCGACATGCAGTTCATAGCCTGAATCCACGCAGACGATGCCGAAATCCTTGATCGTCGCTTCCGCGCAATTGCGGGGGCAACCCGACACCGCAATCTTGAACTTGTGCGGCATCCACGACCCCCAGGTCATCCGTTCGGTCTTGACGCCAAGGCCGGTCGAATCCTGCGTGCCAAAGCGACACCATTCGGACCCGACACAGGTTTTGACGGTGCGCAGCGACTTGCCATAGGCGTGGCCGGACACCATGCCCGCCGCGTTCAAGTCCGCCCAGACGGCGGGCAGATCTTCCTTCCTGATGCCGAAAATATCGAGCCGCTGGCCGCCGGTCACTTTGACCATCGGCGCGTCGTATTTTTCGACTACATCGGCGATCGCGCGCAGTTCGCGCGGGTTGGTGAGGCCGCCCCACATGCGCGGGACGACCGAATATGTCCCGTCCTTCTGGATATTGGCGTGCATCCGTTCATTGACGAAACGGCTCTGCTGATCGTCGACATAGATGCCGGGCAGCGCACACAGCAGATAATAATTGAGCGCCGGGCGGCACGACGAACAGCCGTCGGGCGTGGACCAGTGCAGCTTTTGCATCACTTCGGGGATGGACCGCATATCTTGCGCCACGATTTCGCGGCGGACATCGTCATGGCCGAAACTGGTGCATTTGCACATCGTTTTGGGACCGGACTGCACCTCATCACCCAGCGTCAGCGCAAGGATATTTTCGACCAGCCCTGTGCAGCTGCCGCAACTGGCCGATGCCTTGCACCCTGCGCGGACCGCATCCAGGCTGCACGCGCCCTTTTCGATGCAGGCGACGACCTGGCCCTTGGAAACGCCGTTGCAGCCGCAAATCTCGGCATCGTCCGAGAGCGCTGCAACGGCCGCCTTAGGGTCCAGCGCGCCCCCTCCGGAGGCGAAGGCTTGGCCGAAGATCAGCAGGTCGCGAATGTCGGCGACATTTTCGCCGCGCTTCAACAGATCGAAATACCAGCCGCCATCGGCCGTATCGCCATACAGGACCGCCCCCACGACCTTGTCGCCCTTCACCACGACACGCTTATATATGCCGCGCGATGCGTCGCGCAGGACGATGTCCTCGCACCCCTCGCCGCCGGAAAAATCGCCCGCGGAAAAGACGTCCAGACCCGCGACCTTCAGCTTGGTCGACGTGACGCTGCCCTTGTAGCCACTATGCTGATCGGTCAGGCCATCGGCCAAGGCGCGGCACATATCCCACAGCGGCGCGACCAGGCCATAGACATTGCCGTCATGTTCGACGCATTCGCCCACAGCCAATATGGCGGCATCGCTGGTGACCATATGGTCGTCCACCTTGATGCCGCGCCCGACATCCAGCCCCGCATCGCGCGCCAGCGCGACCGACGGGCGAATGCCTACCGCCATGACGACCAGGCTGGCGGGGATTTGCGTACCATCCTTCAGGCGCACGCCCTCGACCTTGCCATTTCCATATATCTCGGCCGTATCCGCGCCGGTCAGGATCGTCTGGCCCCGCCCCTCCAACGCACTCTTGAGCAGCCAGGCCGCCGCTTCGTCGAGTTGCCGTTCCATCAGCGTGGGCATGATGTGCAGCACCGTCACCTTCATGCCGCGCAGGGTCAGCCCATGCGCCGCTTCCAGCCCCAGCAGACCACCGCCGATGACCACGGCGTCACCGCCGTGATTGGCGGCATCCAGCATCGCATCGACATCCTTCATGTCGCGGAAACTGATGACGCCGGGCAGATCCTTGCCGGGCACCGGGATGATGAACGGGTCGGACCCGGTGGCAATTAGCAGCCGGTCATAGCCGATGGTGCGACCTGACCGGCTGATAACGGTCTTGCGCGCACGGTCGATCGCCGACACCGGATCGGACGTGATCAGGGTGATGCGATGATCGTCATACCAAGCGCGGTCATTGATGATGATGTCCTGAAACGTCTTTTCCCCCGCCAGCACCGGGGACAGCATGATCCGGTTATAGTTCACATGAGGTTCGGCGCCGAAGATGGTGACGCGGTAGCGCGCCGGGTCACGCGCCAGCAATTCCTCGACCGCCCGGCACCCGGCCATGCCATTCCCGACCACCACCAGATGTTCGCGCACATCTTCCATCGGGACGCCGATGTCGTCCCCGCTGTCCGTCACCGGACTTGAACCGCCCTGAAATTCCATCCTCGTCACTCCGGAAAACAAAAAAGCCGCCATCCTGACCCCCGGTAAGAACCGAAAGTCAGGATGGCGGCTTTGCCATCATATGCGCCTTGCCGATCCGCCTGTGGACCGCTTCGGCTATGGTAGGAAGGGCAGCATCGCCCTCTTGCGTTGCACCATAAACGGAATCGCCGATACGCTCAAGCGATTCCGTTCATGATCGATCAATAGGACCAATCAGCCTGAAGCCACAATTTCTGCGTGTCCGTCGCCATGGCCTTTGCATCATAGCGGGCGTAGCGGACGGAGAGCGCCGTTTTCTTCACCTTCGCAGATGCAATAAGGTTGATCTCGTCGCCATAATGCTGGTCCAGCCGATCGCTGTCGAACCGATGCCATACAGCCATCAACGCCGTACCGGAAAACGGGCCTAGCTGCTTCCATCCGTAGCCAGCACCAACATAGATGTCGCGAATGCCGTTGCCTGGCGTCGTGAGGAATTTGTCAGCCCAGCCCTGAAATTTGAAATTGGTACCAAGCGGCGTCTGGAAACTGGTCAACGCAGCGCCGCTACTCGCGCCCAGGACTTCGTAACCAGCGTTGAGTTTCCAGCCCTTCACGTCCAGCGTCGCATCGGCCAGCCAATAATCCGCGCTGTAGTTATTGGGGTTGGCGTGATGGTCGGCCTGCTTGGCATAGCTCAGCTGATAGGAGAGTTTCGCCGCCTTGGACAAAGGCTGCGTCCCGGCCAGCCGCACACCATAGGTCTGGCTGGACAGGCGGAATGCCTGCACCGCCGCTTCATCCTGATCGACCAGATAGGCAAAGCCGCTCAGCGTCCCGACCGACGTGACGTAGGACAGGTTGGCGAAGATATTGTCGCCGCTCACCGCCTGCTGCCGCGCGCCCTTGCCCTGGAAACCCCAGATGGTGCGCACGCTCCACGCATAGGACAGGTCCAGTTTCAGCCCCTGCGAGGGGGTCAGTTCCATCCGCATCGCGTCGAATGTCTGGCCATTGTTGCGGAACGCGACATTGCCGACAAACCGTTCGTCGTCCAGCGCGATCCGCTGCCGACCGCCGGTCAGCGTGACCAGCTTGGTCTTGTACTGAAGCTGGGCGATATAAAGCGCGACATTCTCTGGATCGGCTATGATCGGCCGCGTCGCCGCCCCGTTCAGCCCATCATAATATCTGTCGACCACCGCCAGATTGCCCTGCCCGATGACTGTTGCGCTCAGCGCGCCGCTGGTCGCGACCAGCCCGGCACGGGCGCGGATGGTCAACGCGTCGGACTTGTCTATTGTCAACCCTTCCTGATCGGCATGTTCGTAACGCAGGCGTGCTTCGGCCACCGGCTTTATGCTGATGTCCTGGGCCTGGGCCGCGGACATGACGGTCCCTGCGGCGGCCGATATGGCCGCCGTCGCAATCATATATTTCATGGATGTCATCCCCCCTCGGATGATGGTGCGACCAGTATAAGGGGGCGGCCTTCCATGAAGGTCCGCCCCCTCCCCTCCAAACGTCAGCTCAGATTCGGGCGCCCGTGCTCCAGGTTGCGCGCCACCGGGCCTTGACCAGCGCCAGCCCAGCAAAGGCGATGACCGCCAGCCCCGCAAAGATCAGGAAACCGGCCGAAAAGCTGCCGGTCAGTTGCTTGGCAAAGCCCAGCGAACTGGCGAGATAGAAGCCGCCAATGCCGCCTGCCATGCCGACGAGGCCGGTCATCACGCCGATTTCCGCCTGAAACCGCTGCGGCACCAACTGGAACACCGACCCGTTGCCCGTGCCGAGCGCCAGCATGGCGATGACGAACAGGCCCAGCGCAGCGCCCAGCGTGGTGGCGAAGGCAACCCCCGCCAGTGCAATCGCGGCGACGATATAGACCATCATCAGCGCCTTGACGCCGCCAATCCTGTCAGCCAGCGCGCCACCCAGCGGACGGACCAGCGATCCGGCGAAAACGCAACCCGCGGTGCAATAGCCCGCCATCACCGGGGTCAGGCCAAACTGGTCGGTGAAGTAGATCGGCAGGCTGGCGGCAAGGCCGACGAACCCGCCGAAAGTGACGGCATAGAAGGCCATCAGCAACCAGGCGTCGGCCTGTTTGAGCGGCTGGAAATAATCGACCATCTTCTTGGCCGGGGGCGCATTGGGCGCGTCCTTCGCCATGATCATGTAGATGACAAAGACGATGCTGAGCGGGATGCAGGCAAGGCCCAGCACAGCGTTCCAGCCGAACAATTTGGCCAGGCCCGGCGCGAACAAGGCGGCCAGCACGGTACCCGAATTGCCCATGCCGGCCAGACCCATCGCCTTGCCCTGATGTTCGGCGGGATACCAGCGGCTGGCGAGCGGCAGCGCGATTGCGAAGCTTGCTCCGGCAAAACCCAGCACTACGCCCAGCGCCAGCGTGCCTTCAAAGCTGTTGATGCCCAGCGCCCAGGCGGTGAACAGGCCGATGATGACAATGACCTGGCTGATCGCGCCAGACAATTTCGGGCCGATCCGGTCGACCAGCAGGCCGTTGACCACGCGCAGCAGCGCGCCCATCAGCGTCGGCGTGGCGACCATCAGTCCCTTTTCAGCGGGCGTCAGCATCAGCGTCTTGGCGATCATCGGGGCTAGCGGCCCCAACAGCACCCACACCATGAAGGCCAGGTCGAAATAGAGAAATGCCGCGATCAGGGTCGGCGTGTGGCCGGCCTTCCAGAAGCTGGTCGTAGCGACGGGTTGCTGCCCTTCGCCCTCCCGGTCCCAATATGCAGTTGCCATGATAGGTCACCCCCAGGTTCGAAAATGAACAAAAAAAAGCCGCAGGCCGGACATTCCCGATGGGACGTCCGGTCAGCGGCTTTGCTGTGTGATAGATCGGAATGGCGGTCCCGACCTTGGGATGACGCATTCCTGTTCAACGCGCATCGTCGCGCGGTTACAATCTTATCTCGCGATTCGCGTCATGTTGCAAGGCACAATTTTTCGCCGGAAATCAACGCAGCGGCGCAAAACCGCTCAGAAATTCGTCGATTCGTTCGGGGTCAAACACCCGCTTGTCAAAGAAGCTGTCCGGCCCCAGCGTCAGCTCGCCCCGGCGCGATCCGACCGCCAGCGGCGCGGCGACCGCCCCCTCCAGCTTCATGCTGGCGCCGGGCATCGGCACATTGCTGTCGGCCAGCGCGCGGCGGAATATGTCGGGGCGGAACACGGCCCCGGCCCGCGCTGCCATATCCGGATCATGATCGACCATGCCCCAGCGCACCAATTGCGAATATATCCACAACGCCTGACTGCGCCATGGAAAGGGCGTTGCTTCCCGCCCGAACAGCATGAAATCGGGACTGACGATCGAGGGTTCGCCAGCCCGCGCGACAAGCGTGCCAGAGAGGGCGCGATCGATCAGATAGGCGGGCTGGTCGACATAATCCGGTCGGGCCAGCAAATGCGTGAGGTCGTCGCGGTGCGCTGGATCATCGCACCATGCCGCCGCCCGCACCAGCGCCCGCAGCAGTCGGTCGACGGTTTGCGGATTCTCCTCCAGCCAGGATTCGCGGAAAGCCAGCACCTTTTCGACGCCTCGTCGCCAGATGCGCTCGCCGATCGCCACGGTTTCAGCGAGGTCCGCTTCCACCGCCGCGCTGCCCCACGGTTCGCCCGCGATGAAACCGTCTATCTCGCCCGCGTGCATCGCCTCGACCGTCAGTGACGGCGGCAGCACGCGCAGCACGACATCGCGATCCGGGTCCACGCCCGCGCTCGCCAGCCAATAGCGCAGCATGATCGCGTGGCTCGAAAAACGGTGGACGACGCCAATCACGGGCTTACGCCGCCACAGGCCGATCGCGGCGGCAAAATCATGCGCGGTGCCCAGCGGATCGGCCAGACGGCTGGCGATAACCGGCTCCAGCGCCTTGGCGAAATCGCAGGCCATGACCAGCATATTGCCGTTGACGTTCAGCTTATAGGGCGCGGCCAGCGCGGCGGGCTGCTGGCTCAGCCCCAACGTCACCGCTACGGCCAGCGGCGCCAGCATATGCGCGGCCTGCACCTGGCCAAAGACCAGCCGGTCGCGCAGCGTCGCCCAACTGGTCGTGCGCACGAGATCAAGGGCAATCCCCTCCTCCTCGGCAAAACCCCGCTCCCGCGCCGCCACCAAAACGGCGGCATCGGTCAGCGGCAGGAAGGCGATGCGCAGCCCTGTCGTCATAGTCCCCCTCCCAACAGGTCGCTGGCGGTAATCAGTGCCTGCGCCACTTCCACGATTTTCTTGCCCTGATTCATCGCTGCCGTCCGGAGCAGCGCATAGGCATCCTGCTCGCTCAGCGACCGCTGGTTCATCAGGATGGACTTGGCGCGGTCGATGATCTTGCGGTCGGACAGCGCGCTGCGCGCCTCTTCCAGTTCGCTCTGGATCTTGGCAAAGGCGTTGAAGCGCCGCACCGCCAGTTCCAGCACCGGCTTGACCCGCTCCTTGCGCAATCCGTCAACCACATAAGCCGACACGCCCGCATCGATCGCCGCGCCGATCATCGCCTCGTCCGACTGGTCCACGAACATGGCGATCGGCCGGGCGAGCGCACGGCTGACCGTCAGCATCTCCTCCAGAGTATCGCGACTGGGACTTCCAAGGTCCATCAGAACCACATCGGGGGCCATGCGTTCGAGGCGCGCGACAAAGCCGCCGCGCGGCGGGACGATATGAATATCGTCATAGCCCGCTTCGTGCAGCCCCTCTTCGAGGACGCTGGCCCGCAGCCCGCTGTCATCAATGATCACGATTCGCATGGAGCTGACTCGCCGGACATGGGGACGGCAGGTCGGGCAACGGCAAGGCAAGGTCAAGAGGAGAAGCCATGAATGCCGTTCCCTTCGCCCCAGATGGCCCTGTCACTCCTGCCGGCGAATATCGTCAGGAACTTTGGCCGGAACCTACCTTGTGCGCCTTTCCGCAGGCTAATGAATTCCCCCATGGTCGTCTAACGCCGCTACAACACTATCAACGACTTGCGCTATCATAGCGTCATAGTCGGTCGGGAACCAAGGCGTCTGTTCCTCCTCGGCTCTCCCGACTTCCGAAAAAGCAGAGAGGCGGAAGCGCCGCTTGACTTCACCATGCCAGAATATAACGTTATCTCATATCTGATCGGAGACATGCGTTGCGAGCTGCGGCTTTGTTTTTTTGCCATGCCATGGCGGCTGCGATCCTGATCGCACCGGCGGCGGTCGCGCAGCGTCCCGATAATTTGAAACCGTCAGAATCGATCTGGAAGCCAGCGGCTGCGCCGCCGGGCGGCATATCCTGGGCCGTGCTGGAATCGACCAAGGAAATCCAGCGACGCCAAGCTGGCACCATCTATTCAAAGCCTGCCTTCTCGCCGAAGGTCAAGGCGCTGAAAGGCAAGCGGATCAAGGTCAGCGGTTATGTCATGCCGCTTCAGAACAGCCCCAAGCAGACGCATTTCGTACTGCTCGCCTATCCGCCCGATTGTCCTTTCCACCTGAACCCGGCACCCAATCAGTTTGTCGAGATCAGGACCAGTGCACCCATTGCGGTGCGATCGGGCGTACAGTCGTTCGAGGGACAGTTGATCTTGAGTGGCGAAGACGAAAGCGGCATTTTCTACCTTATGAAGGAGAGCCGCGAGATTTGAGCGCGGCGTCGAAAGGACGTGATTTATGCGAGGTCCAGTTTCAATCGGCGTTCAGCTCGCCTCGGCCGCGTCGCTGCTCGTCGCGATGCCGGCCATGGCCTGCGATATGCACGGATATGGCTTCGGGGAAGCGGATATTTTGGCCGCGATCGACTATACTGGCCTGTCGTACAGGGAACAGCTCGCCGCGCAAGAGGAAGCGCTGGCTCGCTATGAACAAGAGAAGGCGGCCGAACTGGAACGAGCCAAGACCGCCTTCGCTTCACGCTTCAAGGTCGATCCCGCACCGGTCGAAATGGCGCAGCAATAAGCCCGTATTGACGATGATCAGCCATGGCTGGTGCAAAAATGAACTGCCTGCGCCTGATGCTTGATCGCAAAGCCCATATGCCTATTGCCGAGTAAGCTGCGGCTGGCAGAATCATGCGGTCACTGGCTTGGCCTGTCTCTGAACAATTTTGCCCATGGCAACGCGCTAATCTGATCGGAGCGGGGGCGGCTCATCCCGACACATAGCTGAACATAGGTGATCGTCTGCGCCGAATGTAGCTGCGCCGGACGCCACGAAGCAGCGATGGCAACAGAACCAGCAATATAAAATTACACGCACAATATGTTATGGTATAACATATTGTGCGATATGAGATCATCTTGCATGTGCAAGAAGGCGGATCGGAAGCGGCTTTGCCTGTCCAAGGCAGAGCATATCGGAGTTGGCGAACGAATGTTTACGGAAGATATGGTGCATAACGCGTTGCAGACATGGTGCGACAACGTCGTCGCAGTCGGCAAGGCGCATTCCGAAGGCGGAGACGCCCGCGCTGTCGCGGTACAAGTCCTGCACGATAATTATGACTATGATAATGGCAAGGTTCTGTTCAAGCCGACCCTGACCTTTGGCACGCAGACCTATCGTCCCACAAAGGAGGGGGCGCTCGCCTATTTCACGGGCGGCGACGAGAATTTTCCCGACGACAAAGGCTTCAAGCTCAAGCCATGGGTCAAGGTCTGGTATAGCAAGGAGGATTTCATCCTCCATGGCGATCTGGCGATCGTGCAATGCAACGTGCATTTCATAGGTGGAGATGACAGCCACATCTTCGTGAACAAGAGCTTCGTGTTCAAGGAATGCGATGATGGCAGGGTCCGGATCATCTTGCACCAATCGTCTTTGCCCTATCAGCCATGACTTCAAGGCGTGGCAACACGGATGTCGCCTTATGGCAAAGGGCCGCTGTGTGATGGATCAAACAATGATTCATTATAACCCGTTGAGAAAAAACAGCTTCTCCAGGATGGAATGGGATTGTGGCGGGGGGCATATTTCTGTCCCCCAACAAAACGCCGCGATGTGTGGAGCGATATCGTGACGCGCGCCAAGATGGAGCAACTGGTCACGATTGCAGGCGACCGCGCCTCGCTAGACCGCATTGCGAGCCCCGATGCGGCGCTGGCAATCTGGTGGCGCCAACTACCGGAGACGCTCAGAGTGGCTCTGGCGGAACTGGACCTTCATTCCATTGCCGACATCTCCGTCGACATTGATTTCAACGGTTCAGTTGCCGCCGCTTTGCGTACTGCTGGATATCCCGAAGCTTCTGTTATGGCCTTGTCCTCCGACATCGATCTGCTTGTCAGGCGCCATGCCGCGCTGACAGGAGAAGATCGCCTGCACGTCCAGCTTGCCGTGGTCGAGAGCGATCCTTGCAGCCGCTTTCGGGCAGACTGTACTACATTGCGTCTGCAATGCACCTATCTCGGACCCGGCACACAATGGTGTTGCGTCGACGGTCAGGACGCGATCTGCGAAGTCCCAACCGGGTCAGTGGGTGTATTCAAAGGCCGATCGCTGCTCGACCCCCCAGCCATTCTCCACCGCCCACCGCGATTTGGCGCTCCGCGCCTGGTGCTGACGATCGATCCCGCCGGGTCTTGCTAAGCCGAACGGAATAATCGCGATTATATTGTAATGCCGATCCTACTCGCGCCCGATCGGATAGAGCAGATAGCGATCATCGAAATAGGGCGTACGCTCATAGAACCAGGCGAGCCGCGCATTACCATCGGCTGCGAATGCAGGATCGGCGGCCAGCTTGGCTTCGAATTCCTGCCTGAGCGCGGCATTCTCGCGCAGCACCCGCTCTGCCAGCGGCGCGATCGCATAGGCTTCAATATATTCGGTGCGCTGGAGCATGCCGGGGAAGAAATTCCAGGCAAGCACGCCATCCGCGCTCTCCGGCTCAAGCAACGCCGCCGCGAGCAAACCAAGCGGCTGATCGGACGGCACCCGCACCGATCCCGCCGGGAATGTCTCGCTGCGGCGGCCATGCGTGAAACCGCCTGCCATGAGCGGCACCCTTCCCTCGATCGCGGCACCCAGCTTCGGCTCTGCGATACGCACCATGTCCAGTTCGATGGTGCGCGGCGCATCGATGGTCTCGAAACGAATCCCGTGCAGCTTCAGTCGTTCGATCACTTCGGGCGCGGTCGCAGGCACCCACCAGGCCTTCGGCAACCGGACCGATTGGTCGGGCTCCTCGCCGAACACCGGTATCTTCTGGGTGATGGGACGGCCAAGCCAGCGGATCTCCTCGCGCCCCGAAGCAGCCGACCGATAGCGATCATGCGCGATACCGAGGAAATCGACAGTGTAGATCGGGTCCTTCAGCGGCTTCCACTTGACCACGAGATCGGCAGGACGCTCGGCTCGATCGGCATCGATCGCCGCGCGGAGGCGTGCGCCTTCATTACCGGCCAGCCGCAGCGCTTCCTCAATGAAAACATATGTGCCGAGCACACGCTGGCGATAGGGTCGCAGCGAAAGTGTCTCGATCAGGATCGTCGGCACGTGGCGATAGTCGCCATAGCCGGTCGAATAACGCGGCGTGTCGGGATCGTGACTGATGCCCTTGTCGGGATTGCGATTATCGACCGCGCTTACATAATAGCCTGGCGTGTGGCCCGCCCGCTTGAGCGCCGCGTCCATCGCGGGGCGCAGCCGCGTATCGAGCCAGCGACCGATGGCGGGCGATTTCGCATAATATCCGCGCCAGCCTGAAAAGGCATAAGCGACATCATATTGATGATCGATGCCGTCAGTGACGTGCAGGTCCAGATAGAGGGTAGGATCGAGCCGATTGATGAGGGCGATCATCGCCTGCATTTCGGGCGCATCGGCCTTCAGATAATCGCGGTTGAGATTGAGATTCTGCGCGGTGGTGCGCCAGCCCATCGAGCGCGGGCCGCGCTGGTTCGGGCGGTTCCATGGACTTGCGCGCTCATGCCCATCAGCGTTGAAGATCGGCACGAAAACCAGGTCGACCTTGTCGAGCAAGCCATCCTTGCCGCGATGCGCGATATCGCGCAGCAACATCATGCCTGCGTCCTTGCCGTCGATCTCGCCCGAATGGATGCCCGCCTGGACGAGCAGCACCGGCTTACCCCCGCCGCCCTTGCTCGCGCGCACGAAATAAAGGTCGCGCCCTTGCGCCGTCTTGCCGAAGCTCTCGATTGAAAGCATCTGCGGCGCGGAAGCGACCAACCGCTCGAGCCAGGCGCGCGTCGCGGCATAGTCCGGCGTGTCGACGAAGTTCATGCGCTCCGCCGGCGTAATCCACGGATCATTTGCGCCGACGATCAGCTTTTCGCTGGCGCCTTTCCATGGCGCGAGTGGGGGCAAAGGCGCCTCAAGCGACTGTGCCAGCGCCGGATGCGCGGCCATGAACAGGGCCAAAGACAGAAGTCGCCGCATTACAAATCCCCTTCACATCACATGCCCCAAGGCGCCGTGACAGCTAATATATTTGCCGGACTATCATAGAGGGTGCGGCCCTTGGGAGAGAAATAGACACAGGCTAGTCACGCCTGCACCAGCGTCGTCCATTCGCCGAGCAGCGGATTGGCGGACTGGTCGGCGGGGATGGCCGCGACCGGCGAGACGGCGGCGCAGGGAAGAGACAATGTCAGCATGGCAATGGTGGCGGTACAGGCAAGCAGGCGCGATCGCACGTTCAAACTCCGATTATATTGGGTGGTGGGGTCGAATCCGAAAAGGCGCGCTTCGCCTCATGCTCACGGTTCGGGTGATCATGGGTCGCGCAGTCCCGGCAGCATCCGTGCATCTCTACTACGGTCCGGTCGACGGCAAAGCCGAACCGATGCGCGCAATCCTGTAGCCGGGCAAACAGGTCTGGGTCCGACAAGATCTGGACGGCATGGCACTGATCGCAAATAAGGCATCCGTCGAATGACTGCTGCTTGAGCATATAGGCCGACAGGGATTCCACCCGATGGACCAGACCCTGATCGATCAGCCGCGCGAGGGTGCGATAAACCTGGTTGGGCACAATCGACTGGCCAGCGACTATGGACCGGTCAGAAATGTCGTAGGCGCTAATCGGCCGGTTCGATGCGGCAAGCAGGTTAAGGACGAGCGCGTCCAGATCTTCAGGCGTTCGCCGTGCGGCCAGGCGTAATTTGGGGTTGGCCCCGTTCAGTGAAGGAGGCGCGGCATGCATGATCACAACCGGGTTGGGTTTGGAAGGCCGGCATAAACGGTCTCTGCATCGAATGCGGCCCTATGCTCGACCCGCTCCAGCCGGATGGGAGCATCCGTCGCGACGCTGGCCAAGTCGACTTCGCGATAGAAGCATGACCTGAAGCCGACATGGCAGCTTCCAGGGCCGTCGATTGTCACCAACAGGATCAGGGCGTCCTGGTCATCGTCGATCAGGACATGTTCAACCCTTTGGGCAAAACCGCTATGCTCGCCTTTGCGCCACAAGGCGCGGCGACTGCGCGACCAGAAATGCGCCTGGCGCGTTAGCAATGTTCGCTCCAGCGCTTCGGCATTCATATAGCCAAGCATCAATATCATCTTGTCGTCGGCATTGACGACAATGACCGGCATCAGTCCTTCAGCATCGAAGCGGGGCGCGAGAGTCTCGCCCAGTTCGACCTGCTCGACGCTCGATCGTTCGGCAAATATTGTCATGACGCCATTTTCTCCGGAATGAGAGAGGGCGTACGATCGTTGAGCAGATCCTCGACATAGCCCGAAAGTTCGTAGCGGCGGATATGGTTGGTCAGCAGCATGAGCGTACCGCGCAATTCCTCGGCGCTAACATCGCGCGTGATGAAAACGAGCCGTGTGCGTCTGTCGTCAGAAGGCCAGTCATCGAGCAGCACCGGTGGATGAAAGATATGCTGAACACCGTGGATGACGACCGGCTTCGGCTCGCCGATCAGGTTCACAATGCCCTTGATGCGTAGGATATCCGGTCCCTTGAACATGGTGAGGATATCGAGCCACCGCTCGAAACCTTCGGCATCGAGCGGTTCGTCGAACGTCAGGCAAGTGGCGTGGATATGGTCATCATGACGGTTCAGGTCGTGATGATGATGGCCGTGGTGGTCATGGTCAAGGTCATGCTCGTGATCATGTCCGTGATCGCTGCCTGCATAGGCTTCGGCCCGAAGCCAGCGCTGGACATCGTTGGTCTTGGTCGCGGGATCGTAAAGACCTGCATCGAACAGCGATGCAGGATCAGCCTGTCCGTTGCTGACGGGAATGATAGGCGCGGCGGGATTGAGTGCACGCACTCGTCGCTCGATCGCGGCCCGCTCTTCGCCTGACGCGAGATCGACCTTGGTCAACAGGATTCGATCGGCCATGGCGGCCTGCTTGACCGCCTCCTCCTGCGCATCGAGCGTCGCCATGCCCGCGGCGGCGTCTACCGTCGCGATCACGCCGTCGAGCCGATAGAGCGTCGCTAGATCGCTGTCAGTCATCAGCGTGTGCAGGATCGGCGCAGGATCGGCCAATCCCGTCGTCTCTATCACCACACGATCGAACCAGCATGTTCCGTCACGCGCAAAGCGCCAGGGCGCATCGCGCAATGTTCGAAGCAAATCTCCGCGGATCGTGCAGCACAGGCAGCCGCCCATCATCTCGACCACCAGATCGTCGCTCGACCGGGTGATGAGGTCATGGTCCAGGCTGACGGCGCCAAACTCGTTGATGACGACCAGCGCACGGCTCATCTCTGGCGCATTGACCAGATGGTTAAGCAGCGTGGTCTTGCCGCTGCCAAGAAAGCCCGTCAGAACCGAAACCGGGATCAGCGACTGCGGACCGGCAAAAAGTGCGCTCATGCGATGCCTCCGGCAGCGAGTTCAGCGCGGGCTTGGTTAAACCAACCCCTCACATTATCGAGATGCGCTTCGCCCCACGTCTCGATGAAGCGCTGCGTTCCATAATCCCGCGGATCGGCGAGCGTTGCGATGCGCGCATCGACATAGCGGGGCGTCAGCGGAATCCGGCAAAGGACCGTGATGCAATGCTTCCACTCGTCATAGGAGCAGGGGATGATAGGCGGCTTCATACTCTTCTGTTTCCCTTCTTTGGCGCGCCGCTCTTGTGCAATGCCTTCCAGTTGAGACCATGTCCCAAGGCAAGGAGCAGAGCGCCAGCAACTGACAACATCGTCTCCATGGCGTCGGTGGGCGCCTGCAATGCCCCCAACGCCAGCAAAACAAGTCCCGGCAGCGCAATTGCCGTCGGCATGATCCTGCGATGGCGGCGATAGCCAGTGGTCAGGGCCAGGACGCTGGTGGGCACGGCCAGCGCAAGCGCCCAGAGATGAAATGATTCGGGAAACGCCAGAAAGGCTGCAAGGGTCGGCAGCAAGACGATCAGCAGCGGCAGGACCAGACAATGGATCAAGCACAGGATCGAGGCACCGATCGCCACACCGTCATATAATCGTTGCCCTTGCGTATTTACAGCCATGCCCGACTCCCATCAGCGCTGGACATCTCCTGCCCTAAATCCTATTCAGCGATGATATACCATATCTTTCAAGTCAAGGACCGTTTATGCCCGCGCAAGATTACCAACTGCCCATCATGCTGCTTGCCGCGGCAAAATCGCCGCTCTCAATAACGTCCTCGCAGATCGCGAGGAACTACGAGCGACGCCGCGCCGACGCTGGTGCGCTGCGCAGTCTATGAGTTCGGCGCGCGGGTCGAACGCGGTCCGGTCATATTCACGCTCACGTCATGTCGGGTCACGCCCGCTGATCGAGGGCAGCAGCCTGCGAGGACCTGCTACCACGCTCGTCAATTGCGAGTGAGCGGAACGATATTGTTATAGTTCGTGTGAGCGGGACCATAAACCAAAGTCGCGAGTTGCACCCAGGGGGAATGAGAACCGCCCGCCAGCATCAGGAGGACTAGATGAAGAGAATTGCATTGTTGTTGGCGATGGCCGCCGTCGTTCCAGCTATGCCATCAGCCCTTGCGCAGAGCGCTCCCGCGCCAGCCACCTTCACCTTGCCGCCGCTGCCCTATGCCGCGAGTTCACTTGAACCCGCAATCGACGCGCAAACCATGACCATCCATCACGACAAGCATCATCAGGCTTATGTCGACGCGCTTAACAAAGCTGTTTCGGCCGACCCGGCGCTGACGGGTCAGTCGCTCGAACAGCTTGTCGCAAAGGCGGGAACTTTGCCTGCGGTCGTCCGCAACAATGCCGGCGGGCATTGGAACCACAGCTTCTTCTGGAAATCTATGGCCCCGCCTGCGCAAAGTGGTGCGCCGTCACCAGCGCTCGCCGCCGCGATCAACGCCAGCTTCGGCTCGCTCGACAAGTTCAAGGCGGCGTTCAAAGCAGCCGGGACCGGGCGGTTTGGCTCGGGCTGGGTCTGGCTGATCGTCGGCGCGGACGGCAAGCTCGCCATTACATCGACACCCAATCAGGACAATCCGCTGATGGATGCGGCGGAAACGAAAGGCAAGCCGATCCTGGGCAATGATGTGTGGGAACATGCCTACTATCTTAAATATCAAAACCGCCGCGCAGACTATCTCGACGGCTGGTGGCAGGTCGTGAATTGGCCCGAAGTCTCGCGGCGCTATGCCGACGCGACGGCACGAAAGTAAATGCGCCGATCCGGGGTGTTGCTGGCCGTACGGCCAATTGCCTCCCCAAACTTTGCGGACGCAATTGTGCGCAGCGTTACGTCGCGCGCGGGATCTGCCAATCCGCCAGGCGCACTTTCTGTCGTTTCACGGGGCCGGTCAGGAATGCGGGATATTGCCTCCTGACCGTACCTGCCGTTCGCGGCATCCCTAAAAACGGAAGTCCACTTTGCCCCGGCGGCTTACGGGCACCAGCCGCCGTTCGTCTCTACGATCGACGAGGCTCAACGACCAACAATGATGATAGAGGCAAAATTTTATTCAGGATCAATGCCGGCCGCTGGTCGTTGACGAGATGCTGTTAAATTCGGGGGCGTTCATGGCCGATCTTGTGAAGACCTTTTTCAAGGCCGCTCGATTGGCGCGCAAGGGACGCCCGATCTCTGCGGCCCTGGCGATGAGCGATAGCGTCACCCCATCGGTCCGCCCGGCTCGCAAGCGGGCCAAAAAGGCCAAGCAAGCCTCGCCACGGACGACGGTGCCGGTCTTGCCCCGCCCCGCACCGGGCAGCTTCATCACGCAAGAGTTCCACTGCAAGCACGGTACCTTGGCTTATAAGTTTTACACACCGCACGGTTCGGCTCGTCGACGCATGCCGCTCGTGGTGATGCTGCACGGCTGCTCGCAATCGGCTGCGGATTTCGCTGCCGGAACGGGCATGAACGCGCTCGCCGACGAACTTGGTTTCCTCGTGCTGTATCCCCAGCAGTCTCAACGCGCGAACCTGGCGCGCTGCTGGAACTGGCACAATCCCGCTCATCAAAAACGCGGTCGCGGAGAACCGGCGGTCATCGCCGCCCTCACCCGCCACGCAATGGCCCTTGGCCGTGCCAATCCGGCCCGCATCTATGTTGCCGGGCTATCGGCAGGCGGGGCAGAGGCGGCCATCCTCGCAGCAGCCTATCCTGACATCTTTGTTGCAGTGGGCATCCATTCAGGCGTAGCGCATGAGGATGTCCAGTCCCTGCAAGGAGCGATTGCCGCCATGCGCGGCGATACGCGGCCTCGTCCGACAGGAAAGGTCCGGCGGCCGTTGCCGACGATCGTGTTCCATGGCGACCATGATCGCGTGGTGCACCCTTCCAATGCCGGCGCGTTTCTGCGCGATCTTGAACGATCCAACCCTGGCCAACTTGTCACTAAATCCGTGTCTGGCCGTTCACAAGGCGGCCGGGAATTTACGCGCAGGATTTATAGATCAATGGCCGGGACCGTGCTGCTCGAGGACTGGACGGTCCATGGTGGGGGCCATGGCTGGTCGGGAGGACGCGGCGGCTCCTTCACCGATCCGGCAGGGCCTGATGCATCCAGGGCCATGCTAGACTTCTTCCTTGCCATTCGACGCAGGCCTTAAAATGACGTTTTTCTGCCGATTATCGCCCAAATTTCTGTCACCAAATGCAGTCCTTCCGCTTAGCTGGACCGGAGCGTGCTTGCCGACGATCTCTACATTCCATTCGGGGAAGTGCGGCTCGTTCGCTGGAGGCTTTGCGGGCTTGTTCAGTTCGATTGGAATCCATGTATGACCAATGTTCAACCCTCCATCGATCTCGATCGCCTCCGGCATATTATCGGCAGCCTGAGCGAAGGGGTAATCCTGGTAGATGCCAACCAGGCCATCATATGGGCGAACGAGGCAGCGCTTCGGATGCACGGCGTCGATGACCTGAGCGGCCTTGGAAAGGATGTCGACGATTACAGGGAGCGCTTCCAGTTGCGGTATCGCAACAAGCATAGACTGGGAGAAGGCGATTATCCGATCGACCGCGTCATTGCTGGAGAAGCCTTTGATGAGGTCATCGTGGAAGTCATCCCGCGAGATGAGGAGGAGCCGCGATGGATCCACCAGATCCGCAGCCTTATCCTCACCGATGGGGACGGCAATCCTGACCTTCTCGTGCTTGTTATCCAGGATGTGTCGCTGCGTTTCGAGGCGGAGCAGCGCTTTGAACAGACATTCAATGTCAATCCTGCGCCTGCCGTCATCATGCGGCTGGCCGACCAGCGCTATGTGAAGGTCAATCAGGGCTTTTTGGACCTCACAGGTTATCAGAAGGATGAGGTCCTTGGTCGCAGCCTCTACGAAATCGATATCCTCAAGGACGCGGAAAATCTCGACGCGGCCAAGGACAGGCTACGCGAAGGGCGGACCGTCCCGCAAATGCAGGCGGATATCGAGCTGCCCGACGGCGGACGCAAGCTGGTGATCGTTGCCGGACAACCCGTCGAACTGGATGACGAGCCATGCATGCTCTTTTCCTTCGCAGATCTTGAGCCGCGCAGGCAGGCGGAGAACGAATTGCGGCACAGCGAGGAGCGGTTCGTCACGACGTTCCGTCTGGCGCCGATAGCGATGGCGATCACGACCTGCGACGAGGGCACATTATGTGACACCAACGACGCTTTCCACCAGCTTACCGGCTGGTCATCGGACGAGGCCATGGGCAAGACCATGCAGGCGCTCAATCTGTGGAAGGATGCGACCTTCCTGGACACAGCTGCGGAAGAGCTGAACGAACGGACGGCCTTTCGCGGCAAGGATGCAACGGTGCGCACACAGGAAGGCGGCTTGACGGAATGTCTCGTCTCGGCCGCCTCCATCTCGCTGCGGCGGGACACCTGCATCTTGTGGGTTATCCAGGACATTCACCAACGGCGCCATAGCGAACTGGAACTGATCGGGGCGATTGAAGCGGTGATGAAGGACACCAATTGGTTCAGTCGAACCGTCGTCGAAAAGCTTGCCAATTTGCGAGCCCCCCATGGCGCCCCTCGCCCGGTCGAGACCAGTGAACTTACCCGGCGGGAGAAGGAAGTGCTCAGCCGCTTGTGCGAAGGCGGTGATGACACGGTCATTGCCAGGGAGATGGGTGTTTCGCGCAACACGCTCCGCAATCATGTGGCACGCGTCTATGCCAAGATTGGGGTCAACCGACGTGCCCAGGCCGTGTTGTGGGCGCGGGAGCGCGGCTATCCGCTGAAGCTGCCGATAAACTGACTTATTGGTGCAGAACTACTATACGATTTGGTATTTCCGTATCTGCCACGCTTAAGCTGCCCACCCTATTTCTCCATCATCGGCGCCGCTTTGGCGCGCCATGACGATGGAGGATCATATGAACGAGAACCGGATCAAGGGCGATGTGCGCCAGGTGAAGGGATCGATCAAGGAAGCGATCGGGAAGATCACAGGCGACCGTAAAACGCAGGCGGAAGGTGCTGCGGAAAAGATGGGCGGCAAGGCGCAGGCGAGCGCGGCCGAAACGATCGAGGCCGCCATCAAAACGCTGAAGAACAAGTAAGCGCCGCTTCTATCCCCCTCCCCCAATGATCAAAAAACAGGAGGCTTCCATGGCAACGACCATGAACGATCCGCATTTCGACGTCCGCGTCACCCCGCGCATGAGCTGGTCGGCGCTGCTCGTCGGCACCGTTGTCGCACTCTCGATCGAATTGATGCTGGGCTTGCTGGGTGCAGGCATCGGCTTTTCGAGCCTGGATCCAGCCGGCAATGATGGCCCCAGCGCCGGCAGCCTGGGTATCGGCGCCATCATCTGGTGGACGCTGAGCACGGTGATAGCGCTGGGCGCAGGCGCCTTCGTCGCCGCGACAATCTCTCATACACGGCGTCCGATTGACGGCGTCCTGCACGGCATCGCCATTTGGGGTCTGACCCTGCTGCTGACCTTCTACCTGCTCAGCTCCGCGATCGGCGGCCTGGTGGGTGGCGCATTCCGTACTGTGGGTAGCCTCGCCACCGCAGCAACGACCGGCGCGAGCGTCATTACGCCCACCGTGGCCAAGGCCGCAGGCATCGACAAGGCGGATATCGACGCGCAGGTCAGCGCATTGCTGGACGACGCCCCCGATAACCCCGCGCAGATGACGCCGGAGCAGAGCCGCAAGGCGATCGTCGCCGAACTCCCCGGCATGGCGCGCGGCGGCGCGGAGGGCCAGGAAGCGGAAAATCGTATCGCGGCGATTATCGCGGTCCAGCAAAAGATCAGTGAAAGTGATGCCCGCGCCAAGGTGGAAAAAGCCCGGCAGGACTTTCTCTCCGCCAAGAGGAGTGCCGTAGACACCGCGATCGACGCAGGAACGAAGGGTGCAGACTATGCTGCAGGTACCGCTTTCGCAGTGTTTCTCATCATGCTGCTCGGTGCGGGCACGGCCGCAGCGGGGGGTGTCGTCGCGACCCGGCGTAACCTCTGACCGATCCAACCATCCTTAAATCTGACTGGAGCATAATCATGAACAAGCACGACATAATGGGCACCATCAAGGACAAGGCCGGCGCACTGGAAGAGGGCTTCGGCACTCTGACCGGGGACAAGGCAACCCAGCGACGCGGGCAGGCCCGCCAGCTTGAAGGGCAGGCGGAAGCGTTGCTGGGGACAGTGATCGACGAGGCTCGTGCCTTTTATCGGGCACACCCCGTCGTCAGCCTGCTCGCAATCGGGTCAGCAATGCTCGCCCTCATCCCCGCCCTCAAGGGCAAAGGCTGAAACATCTGATGGGAAGAAAGGACAAGACCATGAAGAAGACCACCCTTGCAATGGCGGCACTTGCCGCTCTTGGCCTCACCGCCTGCAACACGGTGGAAGGCGCAGGCAAGGATCTGCAATCCGCCGGTAGCGCCGTGACCCAGGCTTCAGGACAATCGGGGAAGTCCAGATAAGTCCTGATCCGCAAAATGGAGAAAACGGCGCGGGCCACTCGCGCCGTTTTTCTCGCTTGCGCGGCCTTAGCCTTTGCCTTTCCAGGCAAGGCGATTGGTTTGGTCCGGCCCCCCTATCGCCTTTCCCTGGGCTTCGTCATCCCAACGGGCGGCAGCTGATCCAACTTCATCATCAGATCGGCAAATATGTCGTCACGCGAGATCGGGAAATGGCGTTGAAAGCCGTCGCCCAGCCTCTTTAGGTCCCGCTCGGTCAGGAACCCTATCGACACGATCCTGTCGGACATGATGCACTCTCCTCAGCCCGCCAACAGCTGACGTTCCTGTAAGTGCCAAAGATTCCACTTGCGTCATAATCTGACCGGCGAAAGTCTAGACGGCGTGGACAAATTTGAGCCAGTATCTGGCGGTGGCAAGATGGACCATGCCGAGGAAGCTGTTGGCAAGCTGGTCGTAGCGGGTAGCTATGGCCCGGTTGATCTTGAGGTGCCCGAACATGCGCTCGATGCGGTTGCGCTGCTTGTAGAGCGCCCGGTCATACTGGATTTGCAAGCGGCGGTTTGAACGGCCAGGAATGACAGCCTTGATCTGCGTCGGCACCCTAATCCTGCTGTCGGGGGCGCGGCTGTTCATGCGTCGCTGGGCGCGAACTCCTCGGTTTCGCCTTCGACATTGAAGCGCAGGCGATAGCCGATCCCCAATTCATTGCCGATGATCCGTGGCCGCTGGGGATCGGTTTCCAGCTTCTGTCGCAACGTGCGGACCAGCACACGCAGATATTCGACATGATGCTCCCGCTCATTGGGCCAGACATGCGCCATGATCTGCTCATGCGTAATGACGCGGCCGGGGAATTTGGCGAGTTGCACCAGCACGGCATATTCCTTAGGCGTCAGGTGCACTTCCTTGCCCGCCTTGAGCACGGTGCGGGCAAGCAGGTCGATTTCCACGTCCCCGGCCCGCACCAGCGCCATGCCGCCATCCTTGGTCATGCGATTGCGCAACGCCACGCGCACGCGGGCCAGCAATTCCTCCGTATCGAAAGGTTTGGTGAGGTAATCGTCCGCCCCCAGGTCCAGCGCCGTCACTTTCTGGTCGGTCGCGTCGCGGGCGGACACGATGATGAGCGTCGTATCGGACTGCTGCTTGAACAGCGGCACCAGTTCCAGCCCGTCCCGGTCGGGCAAACCCAGATCCAGAAGGCTGATGTCTGGGCGTTCGTTCTGAAGCATTTCCAGCGCCTCTCGCGCATTCTCCGCTTCGACGGTCGCATAGTCGGCGCGCGACAGCGCGACCTGGATCAGCTTGCGGATATGCGGCTCGTCATCGACGATCAGCACCTTGTGACGGATTTTCATATGATATCCTCGTGCGGAAGCTCGGTGATGATCAGCGCGTGCGGGATGATGATAGTGAAGCAGGCGCCGAACGGGTCAGGATTATTGGTCGCAGACACGCTCAGGCCCATCGCTTCGGCGAAACCCTTGACGATTGCGAGGCCAAGGCCCGTGCCATGCTTGACGCGATCCGACCCTTCCAACCGTGTAAAGGTATCGAACACCCGGCTTTCCGCACCCGATGGGATGCCCGGCCCTTCGTCCAGCACGGACAGAGTGATCGCATCGGGCAGGCGCCGTCCGCGAACGATGACAGGGGTACCCGGATCGCCATAGCGCCCGGCATTGTCGAGCAGGTTGATGAGGCAGTGGTGCAGCAGCGTGGGGTCCACCCGCACCAGCGGAATGTCGGGCAGGATGTCCACCTTCACCTCATGCCCGATCAGGGACTTGCGCGTGTCATGAACCGCGCCGGCCACAGCGTCGAAAAGGTCGGTCGGTTCCACCTTAAGCGGCAGGGCGCCCGCCTCTACCCGCGCCATGTCGAGCAGATTGGCGACGAAGCGATTGAGCCGTTGGGCCTCAGCATCCACCGTGTCGACCAGTTCGGACGGATGTTGTCGCTTCAATTCATGCATGGCGGAGATGATGGTGGTGAGTGGCGTGCGCAGGTCGTGGCTGACCGACGAGAGCAGCGCTGAGCGTAGCCGGTCGCGCTCGCGAATTTGCCGCGCGTCCAGCATTTCCTCTTCGAGTGCCATGCGATCGAAAGCGATGGACGCCTGATCGAGCAGGCTCATGAGCAAAGGTATCTGGTCGGACCGCAGCGGCGCGCCGGCATCCTCACGCGCCAGGCCCAGCACGCCCAGCACGCCCCTGGTCGTGCGCAGCGGATGAAAAAGCCAGTCGGATGCGGTCAGCGTGGACGAACCGCGCCCTGCGGGCTGTTCATTGTCCATCGCCCATTGTGCGGCGGCCCTCTCAATCTGTTCCAGCCGGTCTTCGGGCGGGAAAGCCGCACGCAGTTCAGGACCATCGCGCGACGGCAGAAGCAGCACAGTGCGAACCGACAACAGGCGCGACACTTCGGCGCAGATGGTCTGCATCAGCTCTTCCTGGCTGGCCGATGCCGTCAACTGGCGCGAGAAACCGGCAAGCGCCGCGTTCTGGCGCGCACTCGACTGGGCAAGATCCGCCTGTGCCCGGACGCGAGCGGCGAACTGGCTGGTCACGATGGCGACACCCAATAACACCAGAATGCTGATGACATTTTCGGGATTGTTGACAGTCAGCGTGCCGGTGGGCGGCAGGAAGAAGAAATTATAGGCGAGGCTGGACAGCAGCCCGGAAAACAGGCCTGCACGCAGGCCGAAACTGGCCGCAGCGAACATGACGGGGATCAGGTAGAGCAAGGCGATATTGCCCAGATCGATGATCTCTATCAGGAGCCGACCAAGCGCCGTCATGCCCATGATCATCAGCGTCGACCAGACATAGTCGATCGGCTGCCCCCAACCCTGCCCGACCATCTGGGCCAGGCTGCGCGGGCCGCGGCCCGGATCGTCGCCGGGCAACACATGGATGGCAACATCGCCGACCTCGCGCACCAGTTTGTCGACCACGGAGCCATGGCGCAGTTCGAACCACCAGGAGCGCGTCGACTTGCCGATCACGATCTGGGTCGCGCGTGCGTCGCCAAGATAGTGCCGCAGCCCCTCCACTACCGATGGCGCGGAAATAGTCGCTGTCGTCGCGCCCAGCCGGGAAGCGAGCGCCATGGTGTCGGCCAGTTGCTCGCGTTCCTGCGCTGTGAAGGCCAGGCTGCGCTGCGTTTCAATATGCACTGCCGCCCAGGGGGCCTTGAGCGCGTCAGCCAGCCGCTTGGCTGCGCGTACCAACCCCTGCGCGCTCGGCACTTCGCTGATCGCGACAAGGATGCGCTCGCCCGCCGCGAAGCTGCCCGCGAGTGCATGGGCGCGGACATAGTCGAGCATCTGCGCATCGACCGCCTGCGCGGCACGGCGCAGCGCCATCTCGCGCAGCGCCGTCAGATTGGACTTGGAAAAGAAATGGCCGAGCGCCCGCGTCGCTTCCTGCGGGATATAGACCTTGCCGTCTTTCAACCGTTCGATCAGTTCGTCGGGCGGGATGTCCACCACCTCGATCTCGGCCATCTCCAGAATCGAGTCCGGTACCGTCTCTCGTACCCGAACGCGGGTGAAGGAGGCGACGACGTCGTTCAGGCTCTCCACATGCTGAATATTGACCGTGGAGTAGACATCGATACCGGCATCGAGCAGTTCCTCAACATCCTGATAGCGTTTGGGGTGGCGGCTGCCGGTCGCGTTGGTGTGGGCGAGTTCATCGACCAGAACGAGGGCTGGCCGCCGTTCCAATATGGCGTCGATGTCCATCTCGCCCAGCCGATGGCCCATATGGTCGATAGAGCGTCGGGGAATGATCTCATGACCCACGAGCAACGCCTCGGTCTCCTTGCGACCGTGGGTCTCCACGACGCCAACCACGACATCGATTCCGGCCTTGCGCCGCTGCATCCCGTCGGTCAGCATTTCATAAGTTTTGCCCACGCCGGGTGCCGCGCCAAGAAATATCTTGAGGCGGCCACGACCTTCCTGCGCCGCCTGACGCAGGAAGGCTTCGGGATCTCGGCGATCAGGATCGTTCATTAGCGCTTGGTAGCGCCGATCTGGTCCAGGCGTCGATTGATTTCCAGCACATTGACCCGCGGTTCGCCAACGATGCCGAACAGCGGCTGTTGGATTCCGGCTTCAACCAGTGCACGAACCTTGGCGGTTTCGATTCCGCGAACCCGCGCGATCCGCTCTACCTGATAATAGGCGGCCTCTGGGCTGATGTCGGGATCCAGGCCCGATCCGGATGCCGTCACCAGATCGACGGGGATCGGCTTGCCCGGATTGGCCTTGGCCAGCGTTTCGCTATCCGCCTTCACCCGGTCCACAAGCGCCGCGCTTGTCGGGCCAAGGTTCGAGCCGGAGGAAGCGAGACCGTTGTAGCCATCGCCAGCCGCGGAAGGGCGCGAGCTGAAATAGCGGTCGGACGCGAAGCCTTGCCCGATCAGCATCGAACCCACGACCTTGCCATCCTGCTCGATCAGACTGCCATTGGCCTGAGCGGGGAACAGCATCTGGCCGATGCCGGTCAGCGCCATCGGATAGGCCAGACCGAGTAGAATGGCGAAAAGCATCGTCATGACCAGCGCGGGCCGAAGTGATGTGATTATGTCCTTGTTCATGTTCTTGTTCCTCAGGCGAGGCCAAGGCCGTTGACGGCCAGGTCGATGAGCTTGATGCCGACAAAGGGGGCCAGCAGGCCACCAAGGCCATAAATGGCGAGGTTACGCGCCAGCAGCGGCCCGGCACCGATCGGCCGGTAAGTGACGCCCTTCAGGGCCAGCGGCACCAGGAAGGGAATGATCAGCGCGTTAAAGATGATCGCGGACAGGATCGCGCTTTGGGGTGTGGCGAGGCCCATGACATTGAGCACCCCCAGCCCCGGATAGAGCACCACGAACATGGCCGGGATGATCGCGAAATATTTCGCCACATCGTTCGCGACCGAGAAGGTGGTCAGCGCGCCGCGCGTCATCAGCAATTGCTTGCCCAGGCCCACGACTTCGATCAGCTTGGTCGGATCGCTGTCCAGATCGACCATATTGCCCGCCTCGCGCGCGGCCTGCGTGCCGGTGTTCATTGCGACACCCACATCCGCCTGTGCGAGCGCCGGCGCGTCGTTGGTGCCGTCGCCGCACATGGCAACCAGGCGCCCCCCTTCCTGTTCCTTGCGGATCAGCGCCAGCTTGTCCTCCGGGGTTGCCTGGGCGAGAAAATCGTCCACGCCCGCCTCAGCCGCGATGCTGGCGGCAGTCAACGGGTTGTCGCCGGTGATCATCACCGTGCGGATGCCCATCTGCCGCAACTCACCGAAACGCTCGCGAATACCGGCCTTGACGATATCCTTGAGGAAAATGCAGCCCAGCAGTTCTCCATCCTTTGCGACGGCCAGCGGCGTGCCACCAGCGCGGGCAATCTCGTCGCTGACGCGGCGTAGTTCGGTTGCGGCGGCTGTCGTTGCGGCGGCAGGATAGGCGCGCAGGATAGAGTCCACCGCCCCCTTCTGGATCGTCGAGCCATTGAAGTTGACACCGGACACGCGGGTTTGCGCGGTGAAAGGAATGACTTCCGCCCCCGCAGGCAGCGCAGTGGCGGTCTGGCCGAACTTGTCACGCGCGAGAACCACGATCGAACGGCCTTCAGGCGTTTCATCGGCCAGGCTGGCGAGCAGCGCGGCCTCGGCAAGGCCCGCCTGCGACGTGCCGCCCACGGCTCGAAATTCGGTCGCTTGGCGGTCGCCCACCGTAATCGTGCCGGTCTTGTCGAGCAGCAGCACGTCGATGTCGCCGGCTGCTTCCACTGCACGACCCGACTTGGCGAGCACATTGAAGCGCACCAGGCGGTCCATGCCAGCAATGCCGATCGCCGACAGCAGTGCCGCAATCGTGGTCGGGATCAGCGTGATGAGCAGTGCGGCCAGGATCGCCACCGGGATCGATCCGCCTGCATAGCTGGCAAAGCCCGGAATGGTGCCGACCGCGATCAGGAAGATGATAGTGAGGCCCACGAGCAGCAGCGTCAGCGCGATCTCGTTGGGCGTTTTCTGACGTTCCGCGCCCTCCACCAGCGCAATCATCCGGTCTAGGAAACCCTGCCCCGGATTGACAGTGACGCGCACCCGGATCTCGTCGGAAATGACGCGCGTGCCCGCCGTCACGGCGGAACGGTCGCCGCCCGCCTCGCGGATCACCGGGGCGGATTCGCCGGTGATGGCCGCTTCGTTGACGGAGGCGACGCCGGACACGACTTCGCCATCGGCGGGGATAAGGTCGCCGGTCTGCACCAGCACCACGTCACCCATTTTCAGGACGCTGGCGGCGACGCTTTCGTGCGCGTCGCCATCGCCCTTCAGGCGCTTGGCAGTCAGTTCCGCCTTTGTCGCACGCAGCGAGGCGGCCTGCGCCTTGCCGCGCCCTTCAGCCAGCGCCTCGGCAAAGGTACCGAACAGCACCGTGAGCCAGAGCCAGATGACCAGTTGCAGCTTGAAGCCTGCGGCCAGCCCGTCCTGCCCGACCGCGAGCAGCACGGTCAGCAGGACGGCCACGACGGCGGTTGTGAACATCACCGGGTTGCGGATCAGTTCCCTGGGGTTGAGTTTGCGAAATGCGTCGCCGATCGCGGGCACGATCAGGTCAGCGGTAAAGAGCGATTTGGACGCAGTGCGTGCCATTTATGGGCTCCAATCCTTAGAAAGTCTGGCCGTTGATCATCGCGACATGATCGGCGATGGGGCCAAGGGCGAGGCTGGGCAGGAAGGTGAGGCCGCCGACGATCAGGACGATGCCGACCAGAAGGCCAGTCCACAACGGTCCGGTCGTCGGAAAGCTGCCCGCCGTTTCGGGCGTGTACTTCTTCGCAGCAAGGCCGCCTGCGATCGCCAGCATCGGCACGATGACGCAGAAGCGACCTATCCACATCGCGACGCCCAGCATGCCGTTGTAGAAGGGCGTGCCCGACGTCAGGCCGGCAAAGGCCGAGCCATTGTTGCCCACAGCGCTGGTGAAGCCATAAAGTATCTCGCTGAAGCCATGCGGCCCCTTGTTAAGCGGTCCGGCAAGGCCAACCTCCAGCACTGAAGCGATGGCGGTACCCCCCAGGATGATGAGAGGCAGCACGGCAATGGCGAGCACAGCCAGCTTCACCTCCCGGCTCTCAATCTTCTTGCCGACATATTCCGGCGTCCGACCCACCATCAGGCCCGCGACGAACACGGCCAGGATGGCGAACAGCAGGAAGCCATAGATGCCAGCGCCCACGCCACCGATCACGACTTCGCCCAACTGGATGTTGAGCAGCGGGATCATGCCGCCCAGTGCGGTGAAGCTGTCATGCATCGCATTGACCGCGCCGCATGAAGCCGCCGTGGTCACAACCGAAAAGAGCGCCGAAGCAGCGATGCCGAAGCGGACTTCCTTGCCCTCCATATTGCCCCCGGCGATACCGAGATTGTGGAGGATCGGGTTGCCAGCCGCTTCCTGCCAGTAGACGATGGTGACGCCGACCAGAAAGATGATCATCATCGCAGCCAGGATCGCCCAACCCTGGCGGACATTGCCGACAGCCTTGCCGAACGTGTAGGTCAGGCCGACACCGATCGAGAAGATCGACAGCATCTGTACCAGATTGGTGAGCGCGGTCGGGTTTTCGAACGGGTGCGCGCTGTTCGCATTGAAGAACCCGCCACCATTGGTGCCCAGCATCTTGATCGCTTCCTGACTGGCGACCGGACCCAGCGCCAGCGTCTGCTTGACGCCTTCCAGCGTGGTGACGTCGACGGATGCGGCAAAGGTCTGCGGTACGCCACTGGCGATCAGATAGATCGCATAAACGATGCTGATTGGCAGCAGCAGGTAGAGCGTCACGCGGGTCACGTCCGCCCAGAAATTGCCGATGCCCTTGGCTTCCCGACGCGCAAAGCCGCGAAACAGGGCGAAGGCCAGCGCAATGCCGGTGGCGGCCGACAGGAAGTTCTGGATCGTCAGCGCCAGCATCTGGCTGAGGTTGCTCATTGCCGCCTCACCCGAATACCACTGCCAATTTGTGTTGGTGGTAAAGCTGACGGCGGTGTTGAACGCTCCGTCCGCACCGATACCCGCATAGCCAAGCCCATTGAGCGGCAGCACGCCCTGAAGGCGCAATACCGCATAGGTGAAGAGCAGCAGCGCCGCGTTGAAAATCAGCATATGCACCGCATAGCGGCGCCAGCCCTGCTCCTCGTTCGGGTTGATGCCGGCGAGCTTGTAGAAGCTGCTTTCGATCGGCCCGAATACCGTGTGCAACGGTGTGCGGCGTCCTTCATAGAGGGCAAAGAGCCACAGGCCCATGGGCTTGGCCAACGCCAGCAGGATGCCGACAAAGGCCAGGATCAAGATCCATCCCTGTAATGTCATTACGTGCGCCTCCCGATCAGAAGCGTTCGGGGCGTGCGAGCACGGCCACCAGATAAAGAAGAAGACCGACTGCGGTAATCGCGGCTAGCCAGAGGTCGATGGTCATGGCCGGCCCCCTTATGCATTATCGCAAAGGGCTGCATAGCCAAGCGTCGCCGCCAGCAAGCCCAGGGTGAGGCCGATCCAGAGGATGTCCTGCATGTAAAATCTCCCGCACGGCGTCGGGGTCGCAGGAAGCGCGGCACCGAGTCGTGTGCAGCGTTTCAACTAGGGCAGGCCCGCGTTTGAATTCGAGAGCGGGAAAATAGCAAACGCATAGTATTTGCATATGATCGGCGTATTTTTGGTACGAAGGTCGCTAGGATGGGGCGTTCTGCCGCAGCTTGTCCGATGCCTGGCCGCTGGGGCGGTGCCCAGCAAAACCAAGATTGGTTGGTTGAGGTTCACGAACGGGACGGGATGTCTGTAGTCGTTCGCATCCCATGAGATGCCATCCCAATATGCTAATGCAAATGACTTGCAGAATCGGATGTGCATGGCTAGGCAGCGGGAAACCGAAAGGGGAACCCGCTCTCTCATGCCTGCCTTGCTGACCATCCTCGCCGCCACCGCTGCCGCCGTCCCGGCCGCCGAAGCTCCCAATGTGCCTGGGGAGACGGAGATCATCGTCACCGGCGCGCGCACTGAGGGGCAGGATGATTATGCGGTGAAGAAGCAAACGACGACAATGCGCTTCCGGCTGTCACAGCGTGAAACGCCGCAGTCAGTCAGCGTCGTTACCCGCGCGCAGATCGAGGATTTCCAGCTCAACGACATCAACGATCTGCTCAAGACTGTACCGGGCGTTCAGGTGCAGGCGCAGGAGACCGACCGTATCTATTATTCCGCCCGCGGTTTCGACATCCAGACCTTCCAGATCGACGGCATCGGCCTGCCCTTCGCATTCGAGGTGCAGACAGGGTCGATCGACACGGCAATCTATGATCATATCGACGTAGTGCGCGGCGCGCCGGGGCTGCTTTCCTCCACTGGCAACCCTTCCGCCGTCGTCAACTTCATCCGCAAGCGCCCGACCAGACTATTTCAGGTGAGCGGCAGCGCCCAATATGGTTCCTACGATCATCTGCGCCTCGACGCCGATGTCAGCGTTCCCCTGAACAACGACGGCAGCATCCGCGCCCGCGCGGTAGGCGCCTATCTGGACGAGGACAGCTATCTCGACCGCTACGGCCTGCGCCGCTGGACTGGCTATGGCATCGTCGAGGCCGATCTTGGCCCGCAGACGACGCTGACGCTCGGCTACGGTCATCAGGACCATCAGAGCCGCGGCGCGACCTGGGGGGCGCTGCCGCTCTACTATACCGACGGCACCCGCATCGACCTGCCCCGATCGGCCAATAGCGGCCCCGACTGGGCTGGCTGGAACGTCATCGACCGTCAGATTTTCGGCGACATCGTCCATCATTTCAACGACGACGTGGGATGTACCCTGAGGATCTCACTGACATTTGATCCATTTGATCGACATCCATCCGGCGGAATGGTGAAGGGCAGCATCCGCCCCGTTGCAGACGTTCCCAATGGTCGTCATCCCGGCGCATGCCGGGACCGTGGGCTGTCTTTAGAAGCAGCCTCACGTCCGGGCGCCCTGGCGATAGCTATCGCCTCAAGACTTGCCCACGGTCCCGGCATGCGCCGGGATGACGGATGACCGCGCCCCACCCCAAATCAGCCGTCACCCTGAACTTGTTTCAGGGTCCATCAATCCGAAAGCCCAGTTTATGATCGGCCAACCGAGATGGCGGCACGAGCCACCACGCTCCGGCACCAATCGCCCGATGGATCCTGAAACAAGTTCAGGATGACGCAAGGCGGGGGCGCGATGTCCGCTCCCCACCCCTTCTTGCCGTTTCGCTTAGGGTGTCATTTCGCCCTCAGCCGGAACCGACCCCTGTGTTGGCTCCAGGCCGATGGCTGCCAGGTTGCGCGCAGCCGCCTTCAGCGTCGGGTCGAGGGTGTTCGTATCGCCCTTGTCCGCAGGATGGATTGGCGCTGCGACGATTACGCCCGTGTCGAGGTCGACCGCATGCTCGGGCTTGTAGCCAAGCCGGGTGGAACCGTTCTTCATCCGGGTGACCTTGGCGTCGGGATCGGTCGGCTCTCCCAATCCGCGTTCGACAGCTTCTTGCCCGTGCGCTTGCGATCGAGGCGCACCAGGTCGTCGGCCGTGGGCGTTTCAATGCCGCTTTCCTTGGCCATCCGCGTCAGCATTTCGCGATACGTCTCGCCGGTGTCGCGCTTTACGATCGTGCGCAGCACCGCATTGGCTTCCATCGTCGAGCCATCCACGCCGATCCGTTCTGCCTTCACCAGCTCATGATTTGCCACGAGCCCCAGAACCCAGGCAAATATCTGGTCGTTAACCTCGTGCGGCAGCCGGCTGCGGGTCTTCGACATCCAGCTATGGTCGGGGACTTTCTCCCGCGTCGTCAGCCGCAGAAACTCGCGCAGCGACAGCGGGTCCGAACACCGCCACACAATCCCACGCTCGGAGTGAATGCCTCCGAAATAGCCGATCAGCAGCATCCGAAAGTAGCGGCCGGGCGGCACCGATGGCGCCCCCATCCGAGGCGCGTAGTATGCTTGGCAGGCCTCTTCCACAAAGCGGTCGAACCCAGCATCCACCAGCAGCTTCTGAAGCTTGTCGTAAAAGGCGTGCCCGGGAGAGCGCGGTATATCCGACCACGACACGGTCAGATCCGGCTGCACATCACCATCACGCCTCATCGCCATCGCTACAGTCCGCTCGCCTCGCCCTGCCAAGGCTGAATCAGATCACCCCGACTTCGTCAACGGGCTGTTAGGGCACGATGAATGCCCTGTTCCTCATGGATTTTGCCGAGAAGACCCATCGCGGGCTCCGAGGCCGCATCGAGAAGGGAATCTGGCGGTAGCCTTTGTTATGGCTATTATGTAGTGCGGCGCTTCTCCAGCGAGGGAGAAGCGGTCCACGGTGAACGGGGCATCAATGCCGCCGAAGCGGAAGTCATTCGCCAGGTTTTCCGACAGTTCGCAAACGGCCTCAGCCCTCATGCAATTGTCTGTAGGCTGAATGACACGGGGATTGCGGCGCCGATGGCCTGCGCGGGGAAGACAGCATCGCCGAATTGTGTCGCAAGGAATGCATCGCGCAAAGCCTGACTACACTTGGTCGAAGGAACTCACGAAAGCGGGCAAGCGCCGCCTGCCCGCGACACTGCCCGTGCCGCGACCACCGGTGAGATGCAGGACCTGCGCCGCAAAGTCCGCGTATTGACGGAATGCCTGGCCGACCACCTGACGCTGGACAACCGCCTGCTCAAAAAAAGCACGATCGCGGATGGGGGCGGCTACGAATGAGGACCATCCGATATCGCACTCCAATTGCGGCATTCGCATTGGAAGGCATTTCGTCCCAAAAGCCGAAGTGCCTAGTCTGCATATGCTACCTAGCCGGTTATTTTTCGACCAGCCGGGTCTCTCCACGGCCGGGCTTGGCTCGTGGGACAAGCACCCTTTTCGAATGCAGAGGACGTGCGCCCTACTCTGCCGTTTGCGAACCGGCGAGCGGGACGCCGCCGGAACTTTCATTTACAATTGCGTGGCGCCGCTTTTGAGGGCCGTTGCGAGAACCCAGTCGCGAAATGCTTTGACCGACGGAATCTCCGCACGGGCCGGGTTTACGCTCATGAAGAACTTGTTGCCTGTGCGAATCTTCAACGGAAACGGCGAGACGAGACGACCGGCGCGCATATCGCCTTCGATGAAAGCCGTCTCTCCAAGGGCGACGCCCAGTCCGCTGACGGCGGCTTGCATGGCCAGCGAACCGTCCCCGAACCTGAGGCTGCGAGAGGAGAGTTGCGTATCGACACCGGCGGCATTGAACCACTGACGCCAAAGGGTAAGGCCGTGGAGACTGTACAAGAGGGTGTGCTGCAGAAGGTCGCGTTCGTACTTGATGCCGGAAGGACGCTCAAGAAGTGCCGGGCTGCACACGACCTGAAGTTCTGTCTCGAACAGCAAATAGCTGTATTGAGACGACATATCGATGATATTATAGTGCAGGGCGATATCGACGTCCTCGATATCGAAGTTCACTTCTTCCATCAGTGCCATCTTGGTAGACAATTCGATCTCCGCGCGTGGATGCGCGCGCGTGAATTCCGTAAGACGTGGCAGGAGCCAGTCCCTGCCAATACCCGGCAAGGAGGTGACATGAACATGGCGAGGATTAGACCCCTCAATAATCCTTCGGCTGGCATCCTCTATCACGTCCAGCGCCGGGCGGATCCGGGCGGAGTACTGCTTGCCAGCTGGGGTAAGTTCGATCTCGTTATGGTGCCGCTCGAACAGCAGTTCGCCGAAATACGCCTCCAGGTTCGCTACGTGCCGGCTGATCGCGCCGGGGCTGACGGATAGCTCAGACGCTGCCGCAGTGAACCCCCCGCAACGCGCTGCGGCGTCGAACGCCTTCAATGCGTTCATTGGGGGAAGCTGACGATTACTTGCCATCGAGGTCCTTTGCTTCGTCGTCATCGATAGGACCGGCGGGTTTGACCGCCTGGCACGCAAGCTCGACTAGCAATCTTGTAGGGCTGCGGCACTGGCAAATCAATCGGCGAGCCGCAGGGTAATCGCCCGACGGCGTGGCAGCAGCAGCTTTTGTGAGTCAGCGCGCCCAGATTTTAGCGTGGCGAGCGCCTCGAAACTGGAGCAGTCCTTTATCGACGTCAATGCAGCGCCCAGCCAGACGATCGTGTCGGATCGTTCTGGGAAAGGGGCTCCACATGGCCTGAAGCACAAATGTGCCGGGCGAGTGCGGACGCAAATTTAGGAGGGGGAACTTTACATGCGCCACAGACATCTTTTCCTGGCAGGGATAGCAAGCACCTTTACCGTCTCTGTTGGGGGCCATGCCCAAACGGAGCCTCAGTCCCCGAAAGAGGCAGTTCTCGAAGAAATTATCGTCACGGCCCAACGCCGGTCTGAGAACCTTCAGAAGGTGCCGATCGTCGTCAGTGCGCTGACCGACAAGGCCGCTGAAGAACGCGGCGTGGACGGGCTCGTCGAGCTCAACGCAGTGGTGCCGGGCTTTCAGTACAATCGGAGCACCAATGCGGGCCTAGTATTCCTGCGCGGTGTGGGCCTGGGCACGGGTGCCGCAGGCTCGGAGGGCGCCGTCGCCTTCTACCTCGACGACGTGTATATCGCCAGCATCAGCGGAAATATGTCCGAGCTGACGAGTATCGACCGGGTGGAGGTGCTGTCTGGTCCTCAAGGCACATTGTTCGGACGCAATGCACTCGCGGGGGTCGTTCATGTTGTGACCAGGGAGCCCTCGGCGGCACCCCGTTTTGACGGCAGCATGACCTATGGCAACTTCGACACCATTCGCGCCGAGGCGTACGCCACGACGGCAGTCGCGGCGAACCTCTCGGCGGATATCGCGCTGCACTATCAGAACCAAAACGAAGGATGGGGCACGAACCGCGTAACCGGCGAAGACGTATTCGTCACCAACGGCAAATCAGCGCGTACGAAATGGCTGTGGCAGCCCAGCGACGCGACGAAGGTCACTTATAGCCTACTCTATGATGAGTATCGCAGTCAGGTCGGTCTCGCGACCCGCTTGCTCCCTGGCTCGCGCGGGCTCGATGGCATGACCACCGCGCCGAGCGATTTCTATGATGTGAGCCAAAACAGGCGAAGCGACTACGGCAACAAAGCGGTGATCAGCAGCCTGACAGCCGTGCAGATCATGGGCTGGGCGACGCTCAAGAACGTTATGGCCTATCAGCACAACCGGAACATTTTTCGGGCCGACTATGACTCCACACCCCAGATCCTCGTGGAGCAGGAGCCGGTTCGGGTATTCTCGAAAACCTGGTCGGACGAGTTGCAGCTGATTTCTCCGGAATCGTCGAAGGTGAGCTGGATCGTCGGGGCATTCTTCCTGAAGAACAGTTCAGGCTATGATCCCGTCCGGATCATAATCTCCCCGCCCAGCGCAGCCCGCGGCGCATATTACGATATCAACAGCACGGTGATCACCAACTCCTATGCCGTTTACGGTCAAGCGGCATTCGACATTTTCCGGGATGCGCGTGTGACGCTTGGGGCGCGATATACCAAGGATCGCAAACATGTTTTCGGAGCGAGCTATCCGCAAGCAGGTGCGGTCTTCGGCGCCGGCGATCAGAAGGATTCTTGGGGCAAGCTCACCTATCGGGCGGCGCTTGACTATCAGCTCACTGATCATCTTATGGCCTATGTGAGCTATAGTCGCGGCTTCAAGGCAGGCGGCTTCAATACCGCAGGGCCCGGCGACCCCTCCTTCAGTCCGGAGGTCATCGATGATGTCGAGGCCGGCGTGAAATCAGAGCTGTTGCAGGGCCACCTTCGACTGAACGCAGCGGCATTCTATTATGACTATAAGGATATGCAGGTCCGGGTGGTCGTCCAGGGCCAGCTGATACGCATTCTCAACGCCGCCAATTCGCGGATCAAGGGTGTCGATCTCTCGTTCGACGGCATCGTCACGGACAATCTCAAGATTCAAGGCGCATTCGAGTGGCTCGATGCGAAATTCCTCAACTTTACGGGAGCGCCCGCAACCCGGCGCAATCCGGCCGGCGGCAACACCACCGTCGTGACCGAACTTTCCGGCCGGCCCTTGTTTCAAGCACCCGAATTCACCGCCACATTGGGCGCGCAATATACGGTCGATCTGGCAACCGGTTCGCTCCAATGGAGTGGGAACTATCAGTATAATGATGGTTATAACTGGACGCCGGAGGTCGATGATCGAACTCGGCAGAAGGCATACGGCGTCGTCAACATGGCACTGCAATATACGCCGCCGTCCGAAAAATGGTCACTCCGGCTCTGGGGCAAGAACATCACCGACACGAAGTACGACGCTTTTGTGCAGACCTCCGCCATCGGAGACTATGGCAGCCCGGCGCCACCGGCGACCTATGGCCTCACGCTCGACGTTCATCTTTGAGATAGGTCAGCCCGCATATGATTTATGAACTGCGCCGGTACGCTTTGGCCCCCGGTTCCATGCCGATCATGCATCATCGCATGACAGTTGAACTTATGCCGATGTTCAGGAAGCACGGTTTTGAGGAAATTGTCGGTGCCTGGGAAGCCGTCAGCGGTCCCGGGATACCCATATATGTCTGGATGCTCGCCTGGCCGGACTATCAGACCCGCGCCGATGCCTGGCGATCGTTTCTGCCGGATTGGGCAGCGCTGCGAGCGCGCGACCCGTCACTCGAGATCAATCGAAATGCCGAAGTGACGATCATGGAGCCATGGGCCGACGCAAGGTTCAAATTCTGTTCATCCGCGACGTCCCTGGATGACCTGTGGCTGTTCCGACTGCGCGCACGGGCCGGTACAGAGTCCAAGCCGGTGACCTTTGCAGCGGAGGCCGCGGCGCTGGAAGGCGCGGGCGCGACGCTGTTCGGCGGGTTCGATCTCGCCTTCGGTTCACTACCGCAATCCGCATTGTTCGTCAGCTGGCCGGATGCCGCCACGCGACGAACCGGTCTCCGCGCCTATGACGACGACGCACCGCTTCAAGCGATCCGGACCTCAGCGACAGGCACATACCCAGGTCTGGTCGATTCAGTGGACAGATATATGCTCGAGCGAGCAAGCTATTCCCAGATACCTGGCAACCCGCCTCCCCGCTGAAGCGGCCGCTCAACGTATCCGCGCGTTTACCGCCCGGCTAGCGAGGGCGGAAACCAACACCCGCCAGCAGACTGGGCCGCCCGAACCGGTTCGCTGAACCGAGCATCCGGGGTCAGCCATCGGCGTGGTCTCGTCCCAAGGCGGAAGCGCGAAGTTGGGCCAGGACACCGGTCCAGCGCGATAACTCGTCAAGCAACCTGCCGGCGACCTGCCGGGACGTATCCTGCGCATTCACTTGTCCATTCGCATCAAGATGCTGCGAAAAATTCGGAAACAGGACGGATTCAGGCATTGGCATCATGCGCAATGCATTCGTGCTCAGTCGCAGCGTCTGGATCGCGCGAGCGCCACCAGCGAGGCCACCATAGCCAACGAAACCTGCGGGCATATAGGCCCATTCCCGCGCCAGATAGCTCAGGGCATTGACGGCCGCGGGCGGCGGACCATGATTATATTCGGGCGAGACGAACACCACCGCATCAAGGGTCATCACGATCCCGCTCCAGGCTCGCGTATGATCGTGCGTGTACTCGCGCAGACTCGGAAGCTTCGGTTCGTCGAAGAGCGGCAGGTTGAGCTGGGCCACATCGATAAGGGTCACATCGAAAGCCCCGTGCGCGGTCGCAGCCTCAGCGAACCAGGTCGCAAAGGCGGGACCGACCCGGCCTGGCCGGGTGCTGCATATGATGACACCGAGAAGCGGCATGACAGGTTTTATTCCTCTGTAAGCGATGAAGTCGTGAGGGGTGCCGCTAGCGCTGCACTGGTTTCCTCAGCGACAAGCCGGGCATAGGCCGAGCGCACTGCGAACAACACTAACAAGCCAAGCGGAATGCAAGTGGCCGAGACTATGGCGAGCGCCAAACCGATCTTGGCGGGATCCTCATAGATATGATCGCTGACCAAGGCCACCACGGTCGGACCGACAACAAAGGCGATAATATTCATCATCAACAATTGAAAGGGTGCCGCCAGCCGGGCGGGCAGCCGGTTGAGAGCAATCGCCTGAACAGCGGTCGCTGCCAGCGGTTGGATCATTCCCCAGCCGAGGCACATACCGGCAAGCGCAGCAGCGGCCCACCCGCCGTCCGGTGCCAGTGGCCCGAGCGCAGCAAAAGGAAGGGCGAGCAAACCGCCGGCGAGGCTCACGCGGATAACGGCATCCTGCCGGCCCCGGGCCTGCTGGATCTTGACGCACCACCCAGCGAACACGACGCCCCCGCCGGTGAAGATCAGGACCATGGCTCCAAAGAACATGCCCACAAACGCAATGTTCCAGCCATAAGCCCGGGTCATCCCGGCAGGCGTCCAGGTGAGGTAGCAAGCGAACGCAGCCGCAATGAGGCCATAGCCTAGTCACCTGGAACTGAAGTAAGCTACATTGTATATGCTTCTTGTTGAGCGCAGAAGGCATGGATGGTCGGGCGTCAGGCGGACAAGTTGGTTTTGAGTGCAGCTGATCGCATGTTCCTGGAATCGCAGGTTCGGCGTCATAAGGCCCCGCGTTCACTATCGGACCGCTGCCGGATGGTACTGCTGTGCGCGGACGGGCTGCAGAGCAAGGAGGTTGCCGAGCGACTTGGGGTTCACGAGCATACGGTCGGCAAATGGCGTCGCCGTTTTGCGCAAGCCGGGATTGAAGGCCTGACCGACGAGTATCGGGCGGGCCGTCCGCGCACGGTGAGCGACGCGCAGGTGGCGCAGGTGATCGAGCGCACGCTGAACACCACGCCCAAGGACGCGACGCATTGGTCAATCCGTTCGATGGCAGCCGAGGTCGGACTATCGCACACCACCATCCGGCGCATCTGGGGCGCATTCGGTCTGCAGCCACATCGGTCGGAGACGTTCAAGCTGTCGAGCGATCCGCTGTTCGTCGACAAGGTGCAAGACATTGTCGGTCTTTACCTGTCGCCTCCGAACCGCGCGGTGGTGCTATGCGTAGACGAGAAATCGCAGATCCAGGCCCTCGATCGCGAGCAGCCGGTCCTGCCCATGGCGCCTGGTGTGCCCGAGCGGCGCACCCATACCTACGTCCGCAACGGCACGACATCGCTGTTCGCCGCGCTCGATATTGCCACCGGCGCCGTGATCGGAAAATGCTACAGGCGACATCGCGCGACCGAGTTCCTCGACTTTCTCAAGCAGATCGATGCAGCCATGCCTGAAGGCCTTGAGGTCCACCTCGTGATGGACAACTATGCCACTCACAAGACGCCCAGGATCAAGGCCTGGCTGGCACGCCGCCCGCACTGGCACGTACACTTCACGCCGACGTCGGCATCGTGGATCAATCAGGTCGAGCGCTGGTTCGCCGAGTTGACGCGCAAGCAGTTGCAGCGAGGCGTCCACCGATCAACGGCCGAACTCGAAGCCGATATCGTCGCTTTCATCACCGCTCACAACGAAAGACCCAAGCCCTACAAGTGGGTCAAATCCGCCGACGATATCCTCGCCTCGGTTAGGCGCTTCTGTCAGAAAACAATGAGCCGAACTTCGGATTCAGGTGACTAGAATGAGCAACAGGAAGGAACCGCCATGGCGGCGAAGAAACGTAACCGCATATATGGCAGCACCATCCAGCGCCCTCCCGGCGCCCTGCCGCGCCGGTTCGCGCAACGCCAGGACCACTGGCGTGAGCAAGGCGCCGGGCAAAGCGACGATAATGAAGGCCAGTTGCCATCCATGCAGCTCACGGACCAGCGGGAGCTTTATCGAGGGCACGTCGGTCGCCCATTGCGTCACCCCACCGCCAGCGATCAAGACCGTACCGATTCCAAGAATGGTTCCAACGCTGAATACCGCGATTGCAGGCGCGCGGCGCTCTGGCGGGAAACTGTCCAAGATCATCGAGTAGGCGGCGGGCGCGAGCTCCGCCTTCCCCATGCCGACGCCGACGCGCGCGGCGAACATCCGGTCATGTTCGATGCAAAGCCACAGGCCGCCGCCATCGCGCTCCACGCCACCAAGCTGACCCCAATGAGATTCCTGCGGGAGGCCGGTCCGCGATCTAGGCCAGAGGAATGCCCATTGTAGTATAGAAGAGAATGAAGGCGAGGCCCGCCAACAGACTGAACTGGGTGTCACTGATGTGGAGGTCGTGCTGAATGGGTCCGACCAGCAGGGAAAGAATCTGGCGATCGACAAACGCGAGGGCGGAGGCGGCCAGTAGGACGACCACGGTCGTCCAGGCTCGAACCGGATGCGGCCATGGCGGCTGAAGCCGATCAGCAGTTGCCGCCGCATCTCCTTTATTGGATGGCACTGCGACGAATGTCGTACCTGCTGCAAATCCTGCCCCATGACCGCCCCTTCGCAACCCGGTGATCGAGCACAAAGTGTGCGCCGACAGTAGCGATTGGGTCGCCGAAATCGCCGTCAATTTTGTGCGGGACAGCCCTTCATTTTCTGAGGATACCAAGTCCTGGAAGCCACGCCGCAGCCAGAGCAGGGATGCGCGACGATCGGGTCTTGTCGCGCAACAGATCCTCTCGCGCAGCGAGCCCTCCCGTTCGGCCTTGGCAAGCGCACCGATCAAGTCTGCAAGCGTGATGAACGAGACGCTTTTGCCGGCTTTGACGGCTTCCGGACCGAGTGCGCTGGCAAGGTGGCTTTTGCAGGTGCCAGGCGGCCCCAGCAGGTGGACGACCTCGCAGCGCGCGACGAAGTTCAGTTCGGCCAGCGCCAGGATGCGGGCTTTGTCGAGCGAGGGCTGGAACGAGAAGTCGTATCCGGTGAGGGTTTTGACAGTATTGAGCCGGCCCATCCGCAAAGCGGTCCGGATCCGCCGATCCTCGCTGTTGATGGCGGAGTAAAATGCCCCGGAACGGACATTTGAAAATTCCCCACTTCTTCTGATTGGCCCTTGTCCGGGGCGAGCCCCGGACAAGGGCCAAAACAAAAATATCGGGCATGATCCTCCTGACGGGAGGCGCGCCACGATGAAGAAGCTTGGAGATCTGATAATGATCCTGGATTTACATCGCCAAGGTCTGAAGGTGGCCGTTATCGCCCGCCAGGTCGGGATCGACCGCAAGACCGTCCGTAAATACATCGCGCGTGGCCTCGAGGTGCCGACGTACGGGCCCCGGCAGCCAAGCGACCGCTTGCTTGACCCTTGGATGGACTATTTGAAGGCGAGGCTTGAGGCCTATCCGGGTTTGAGCGCGCGGCGCCTTTTGCGCGAGATTTGCGAGCGTGGTTACACCGGCGGCTACAGCACCGTACGCGATACGGTGCGCGCATTGCGACCGGCAGGCGGCGGCAGCCCCTTCGCCGTGCGCTTCGAGACGCCACCCGGGCAACAGGCACAGGTCGATTTTGCTCAGTTCCGGGTGCGATTTACCAGCGCGCCGGACAGCGTCCAGATCGTGTGGTTGTTCTCGATGGTGCTCGGCTTCTCCCGGCTGATCTGGGGGCGCTTCGCCCAGCGTCAAACGATGCAGACCGTATTGGCGTGCCACAGAGCCGCGTTCGAGGCGATCGGCGGCGTGCCCCGGGAAATCCTCTACGATCGTATGAAGACGGCCGTTCTGGGCGAGGATGAGGATGGTCGCGTCGTTTACAACCGGACGCTCGGCGAGTTCGCTCGCCATTACGGCTTTCTGCCAAAAGCCTGCCGCGCCTATCGGCCCGAAACCAAAGGCAAGGTCGAGCGGCCGTTCCGCTACATCCGTGAAGACTTCTTCCTGGGCGGCACGTTCCGCGATCTCGATGATCTCAACCTCCAGTTCGGAAACTGGCTTGGCAACGTCGCCAACCCGCGTGTTCACGCCTCCACCGGTCGTGTTGTCAACGAGGCGTTCGCCGAGGAGCAGCCGACACTGCAGCTCTTGCCGCTGATCCCGTTCGGCGCGGTTCTCAAGCTCGAACGGAGGATCAGTCATGAAGGCATGGTGAGCGTCGGCGGCAATTATTACTCGGTGCCCGACGCGACACGACGGCGCGTGGTCGAGGTCCACAGCCTGGCGGACGAAATCCAGATCTTCGAAGACGATCGGCTGATCGCACGACATCCACTGCTCGAGGGGCGGCGACAGCGCTCGCTTCTGGAAGGCCACCGGCGCCAATATCGGCCCAAAGATGAAAACCCGATCCCGCATGGCTTCACCGGTGAACTGGTCACGCGCCGCTCACTCGACTTCTACGCCGCCATCGGTCAGCAACTGGCGGCATCGGGAGCAACAGCATGAACTCGCTTCTTCCCGATCCGACAGCGTCGCTGCTTGATCGCATCAAGATCAGTATGGTCGGCCTCAAAATGCCGCGCGCCATCGAGGTCGTCGACATCTGCGTCTCCCGCCTCGATCGCGGCGAGATCACCGGGCTAGAGCTGGTCGAACAACTGCTGCTCGAGGAGGCTTTGCTCCCCTGCCTTGGCTGCGGATAGTCGGTATTGCCGGTATTGCCTTCCTGGGCGGGTTTCCATCTGGCCTCGCAGCCGTTGCCATCTATCACATCACGCCCAACCAGTTCCGTGGTCAGGTCACTGCCATGTATCTGATGACCGGCACGCTTGTCGGCTTCGGGGTTGGGGTAACGCTCGTCGCCGCGATCGCCGATTATGTGTTTCGCGACGAGCACGCGATCGGGATGTCCCTGGGACTTGTCGTAGCAGCGGCCGGCCTCATGGCGGCCGGGTTGCTGCACGCAGCGATGAAGCGGCCCGACAAGGACTGGGATTGACCGGAGAGACTGCGCTTTTCACAGTTCATCGGGACGCAGGTAGACATGGGGAGCCAGTTCCAGCGCGATCCGCGTTTCAATTCTCCCCCCCCCCGTAGCCATCGATGGCGCACTGCATTTTGCCGACCTTGGCCGGTTCAAGCAACGCCCAAGCAACGCCGCAGATATTTCGCCTTTGGCGTGAGGATTGGTGTAAACAACCTTCGCTTAATCAAATCAGATAGTTACGCGACGATCGTCAACCCAGGCAATGATGCCCGTGCAAAGATGGGTTCGGTGGTATCAACGCACCGTCAAATTGCACGGGGACACAGATCGAGGTTCAACCGCTTTAACTATGGTGCCTGCGGACATGCGCCTGGGCCGTGCCGGTCGGCAGCCCACAACCGCCTCTGTTCATTGGCGAATCACGCAAAGGGTTCAATATGGAAGAAGGCGAATATGAGATTTCGCGCCGGAGCGTGCTCGTGAGTAGTGCGGTGACCGCCACTCTGGCTGCTGCCGGGGTCAGCGAGGCTCAGCCTTTGCCCAAAGCTCTGGCTCCAGCCGACCACAAGGTCAGCTTCGTCGTGAACGGCAAGGGCCAGGCATTCTCGCTAGACCCTCGGATCACACTGCTCGATGCGCTGCGCGAGCACCTGCACCTTACCGGCACTAAAAAGGGCTGCGATCACGGCCAGTGCGGTGCTTGCACCGTGATCGTTAACGGCGAGCGGATCAATTCCTGCCTCAGCCTTGCGCTTCAGCATGAGGGCGATGAGGTGACCACGATCGAGGGCCTCGGCACGCCGGAGAAACTGCACCCGATGCAGGCGGCGTTCGTGAAGCATGACGGCTATCAGTGCGGCTATTGCACGCCGGGCCAGATCTGCTCGGCGGTCGCGGTGCTCGATGAGATCAAACGCGGCGTGCCGAGTCACGTGCAGGCGGAGCTTACCCGGGCGCCGACGCCGACCAACGCGGAACTGCGCGAGCGGATGAGCGGCAATATCTGCCGTTGTGGCGCCTATTCCAATATTGCCGAAGCCATGGCGGACGTCGCGGAGGCAAGAGTATGAGGCTGTTCACCTATGAGCGGGCGAAGACCCCGGCCGAGGCCGCGCGTGCTGTGGCCGGCCAGCCAGGCGCGAAGTTTCTCGCCGGTGGCACCAACCTGATCGATCTGATGAAGCTGGAAATCGAGACGCCGACGCACCTCGTCGACGTGCAGGATCTGAAGCTCGACCGGATCGAGCAGACCGGGGAGGGCGGCCTTAAAATCGGCGCGCTGGTCAGCAATACCGCGCTCGCCAGCGATGCGCGCGTGCGGCGCGATTATGGCGTGCTGGCCCGCGCGATCGTCGCCGGCGCCTCCGGGCAACTGCGGAACAAGGCGACGACGGCGGGCAATCTCCTCCAGCGCACCCGCTGCCCCTATTTCTACGACACCAACATGCCCTGCAACAAGCGCAAGCCCGGATCGGGCTGTGCGGCAATCGCCGGCTATTCGCGGCAACTGGCGGTGATCGGGGCGAGCGACCAGTGTATCGCCACGCATCCCGGCGACATGGCGGTGGCGTTGCGCGTGCTGGATGCGACGGTGGAGACGGTGAACGCGGCAGGCGAGCCGCGCGCCATCCCGATCGCCGATTTCCATCGCCTGCCCGGCGCCACGCCGCACATCGACACCAATCTCGCGCCCGGCGAGCTTATCACGGCCGTTACCCTACCGCGCCCGCTCGGCGGCAGGCATGTCTACGAGAAGGTACGTGATCGCGCCTCCTATGCCTTCGCGCTCGTCTCGGTCGCAGCGGTGATCCAGTGGGACGGCACCGGCCGGGTGGCGTTCGGCGGGGTCGCGCACAAGCCATGGCGGATCGAGGCGGCCGAGGCCGCGATGCCGCAGGGCGCGGCAGCCGTCACCACCAGCCTGTTCGCGGATGCGAAACCCACGCACGACAACGCCTTCAAGGTTCCGCTGGCGACGCGCACGCTGGCCGCCGTGATCGCGGAAGGAAACGCCGCATGAAGTTCGACACGCCAGCCGGCGCCAACCCGACCGACCGGATGCAGGTGCTGGGCAAGCCGCTCGATCGCTACGAGGCGCGGCTGAAGACGACCGGCACCGCGACCTATGCCTATGAATATAAGGACGTCGCGCCGAACGCCGCCTACGGCTACATCCTCGGCGCGGCGATCGCGAAGGGCCGGATAACCGCGATCGATACGACGCTGACAGAGGCCGCGCCGGGCGTGATTGGGGTGGTCACCTACCGCAATGCCGGAAAGCCCGGCGTCGGCAAATTCTACGTCCAGAAGATGCTCGCAGCACCCGAGGTGGATCATTACCACCAGCCCGTCGCCGTCGTCGTCGCCGAGACGTTCGAGCAGGCGCGCGCCGCCTCCGCGCTGATCCGCGTGGATTATGCGCGGACCGACGGCCGCTACGATCTCGCCGCGCAGAAAGGCAGCGCGCCAGTGCCGCCCCAGGGCGAGTTCGGCGGCCCGAACGAGAAGCGCGTCGGCGATTTCGAGCCGGCGTTCGCGGCGGCGGCGGTGAAGGTGGACGAGACCTATACCGTGCCCGATCAGGCGCATGCGATGATGGAGCCGCACGCGACGATCGCGAAGTGGGACGGCGAGCGCGTGACCTGCTGGACCTCGATCCAGCAGATGAACTGGGGCACGCGCGATCTGGGCCTGATCCTCGGCATACCCAAGGCGAATGTGCGGCTGATCTCGCCGTTCATCGGTGGCGGCTTCGGCGGCAAGGGCACGGTGCAGATGGACCTCGCGCTCGCGGCGATCTCGGCGCGGGTGGTCGGCCGGCCGGTGAAGATCGCGTTGCAGCGGCCGATCATGTTCAACACCACGATCCACCGCCCGAAGACCATCCAGCGCGTCATGCTGGGGGCCGGGCGTGACGGGCGCCTGACGGCGATCGGTCACGAGAGCTGGTCCGGCAACCTGCCCGGCGGCCGCACCGAGCCGACTGTCGCCTCCACACGCACCTTCTATGCGGGCCCCAACCGCTTGACACGCATGCGCCTCGCCACGCTCGATCTGGCGGAGGGCAATGCGATGCGCGCGCCGGGCGAGGCGCCGGGACTGATGGCGCTCGAAATCGCGATGGACGAGCTGGCGGAAAAGCTTGGCATGGACCCGGTGCAACTGCGCGTCGTCAACGATACGCAGGTCGATCCCGAGGATCCGTCGAAGCCCTTCTCGACCCGGCCTTTCATCCAGTGCCTGCGCGAGGGCGCCGAGCAGTTCGGCTGGGATCGGCGCAATGCCAAGCCCGGTCAGGTGCGGGAAGGCCGCTGGCTGATCGGCATGGGTATGGCGGGTGCGATCCGCGCCGGCAAGATCGCGAAGTCGGGCGCGCGTGCCCGCCTCGACGGCAAGGGCATCATCACGATCGAGGCCGACATGACCGACATCGGCACGGGTAGCTATACGGTCGTTCAGCAGACCGCCGCCGAGATGATGGGCGTGGCGCCGGACAGCATCGTCGTGAAGCTGGGCGATTCCACCTTCCCGGAGACGCCCGGATCGGGCGGGCAGCAGGGCGCACCGTCGGTGACGGCCGGCGTCTATGCCGCGTGCGTGAAGCTACGCGAAGCGGTGGCGCAGCGACTCGGCTTCAACTCGGCGGAGGTGGATTTCAGCGATGGGCGCGTGAAGAGCGGCAACCGGTCGGTGCCTCTCGCCGATGCGGCCAAGGGCGGCGATCTGCTGGTCGAGGATGTTATGGAGTTCGACAAGCTGAAGGATCAATTCCAGCAGCAGACCTTCGGCGCGCACTTCGCCGAGGTTGCGGTCGATGCCTATACCGGCGTGGTCCGCGTGCGGCGCGCGCTGGCGGTATGCGCGGCGGGCCGCATCCTCAATGCCAAGACGGCGCGCAGCCAGGTGATCGGCGGTATCACCATGGGAATCGGGGCCGCCTTGATGGAGGAAATGGCGATCGACCAACGTTTCGGCTTTTTCGTCAATCACGATCTCGCCGGCTATGAGGTGCCGGTTCACGCTGACGTGCCGCACCTCGACGCTTTCTTCATCGACGAGGTCGATCCGACCATTTCGCCGGTCAAGGCTAAGGGGGTGGGCGAACTCGGTTTGACAGGCGTTGCGCCCGCTATCGCGAATGCGATTTACAACGCCACCGGGGTTCGCGTTCGCGAATACCCCATAACGCTCGACAAGCACTTGGAGGGATTGCCGGCGATCGCCTGACGGCCAGTCTTGTCCGTATCAGAGCCAATGATCGCGCCGGTCGACGCGTGATCCTGCTCGTCCCCTAGGCGTACCAAAAAAATGGCATCCCGATGTCCATGCCGGTTGCTGCAACCCCAGCAATCGCGCCGAGGTGGGGACGCGGGGGCGATCTTCGCCATCACTGCTTTGCGCCTCCACGCTAATCGCCTTGGAGTTCATGCCTGTCCGCCAGCGCGCATCTGGGTCGCCGTCCAGGCGATCTCCGGCATCGTCGCAACGGACATGCACACCTCGCCCCGCCTCCACGACGAGAAACTGGCCGTTTTCGGCGCTTTCGATCGGACCGGGCGCAGGAGCATCCATGGCTATTGCGTAGCCCGCCTTATAGAAGAGTCAACTTTTCTTATGTGATTACTGCAATTATTGCATGTTAAAACTTAATAATACTCAGACAATTGACAATAAAAAATTATAGTTATTTACATTTTCTCAGAACTATTAGCCTAGATTCGGATTGATTCTTAGTTATCCAAGCGATCCATCCCTGTCGAAACCATCATAATCTCTGGATAATTTCACAGCAGGCGAATTATTTCGCTGCGGCGAAAGATGCTTTAGCTTAGCAACGGCACGTAGCATCGTTCATCCTCATAGTGACTTGGGGATCGACTTCGCTGCGCCATCTGCGGGTAAAGCATATTCCACTGACGAAACACACGGTGCACTCGGTTTGGTAAATCAAGGTCACGTCCTGCCTATCACGGGCGAAAGACAGCATCTCCGTATCTCGTCCGCATATGGCGAGCTACCGAATTAAGATAGCGTCTCTGCCGCCACGTCGTCGGACTGTGATAGACGCCAATCGCCTTCCAGTAATTTCCGGTCGAGCGCAAGGCAGACAAGAATATCCACCTTGCAGCCTCCGCGTTGAAGCAGGGATCAAAACGCAGCCAATGTCGAACCTGACCAGGTGAACGCCCAACAAGCGCAGCGATGCGAGGTGTCCACCAGCTGTTGATTTGCAGGGGACCGAGATCGTGAGAGCCATTGCTGTTACGAACCTCAGCGCCGATCCAGCCCGCTTCTTGATCGCGCAGTCCCCAAAGTGTTTTCTCCAACCAGGGCTGACCAAGCGAGGCTTGCCGAATGCAGGATGCTATATGCATCTCCTCTTCGTCTGCGGACTTCGCGAATGCAGGGTCGGTGTAAAATGCAAGACTGATGGCTGCCGTAAATAACAGCCCGGGGATGCCGTGTGATATTATGCAACCCTCCTGGTAGTGGCTCCAGGCGCATTGATCGGATTGGCCGGATTACTGTAAAGCCCGAGCCCCGGAACTGGGCCGCCTTTTAGAAATGCAAAGAGCACTTTCCCCGAAATAATCTCGGCGGCGGCGCTACAACTGACAGAACTCCGGCTGTGAGGCACGATCCATCCAACGCGTCCGAAGGAGACATTACACCCTCGGGTCTGGCGCGAGGTACTAAATTCAAATCGATACTCAGGTGGGACGACGCCTGCGAAGCGCTTTGCTTGGATCTGCTGAACCGCAAATTCGGAGCGAAGCATCGGCAGTTACCTTATCGTTCGGGGCCATGAGAGCGTTCGGGTCGAGGCTCAGGAGATTGGTCTTCCCGGTCGATGCCGGTTTTCGGTGCTCTTGCATCCATGCGCGCGCTGTCGAGAATTTTTCCAAGGAAGCTGTCAAGAACCTGCGCGATGCTCCGGGCACCATCGGCAAGATGCTCAGCCGCGCCACTGGGTGAGCGATTACTATAGTGGATTTGTCGCTCGAGCGCCCGATCGCGCCGCTCCGTGCGGAATCGCTCTTGCTCGGCCCTCAGACTTGCCAGATGGCCTTCCCGGCGTTTCGAGAAGGCATCTACGCGGTCAGTCTTTAACCGGCCCAACCCTTCCGACGAAGACGTTTTCTCTCCTGATTGGCGCTCAAGCTTGGCAATCAGTTCGTTGACGTTGTTGGTCCAGAGCCTGGCACCGAATGCCGCGCGGGTAATGGCGGTGTAAAAATTCTGGGCGTTGACCAGCGGCGATTCGACCGGCGCCAGCACGAAAACGCGCGGATAGGTTTTGGATTGCGCGGAATATACGGTTTCTGCGTAGCCATGATCCCAGGTTCGGTGTTCGGACAGATTAATCTGCTGCACATGCCCGTTCCGATCCCAGCGGATCGTCGCTAATGGGCCATCAAGTTTCTTCACAGTGCCGCGCTCGGCATTGCGCAGACCAAGTTCGCGACTGAAAAGCCGCCACTGGATACGGTCGCCCTCGGCGATTTCCCGTTCTTCAGGATTGAACACATTGATGTGGCGGGCCTTTGTCGCCTGCGGATCCCAGCGTACCACATGCCCGTGATCGTCAACGAGACGCACAACCTGGCGCCCGTTGGCATCCCGTCCCAGTCCAGCCACGCGATAATCGGCATTTCGAGCGATACCAAGCCCTGCAATGTCTCGCTCGAAATGCACCACCTGTCCTGCCCCGTAGAAGCGGGCCATATGCTTCTCGATATCCGTCAAGCCCGCCGGGGCCAGGATGGAAAACCGACTATCCTCGGCGGCCAGCCCATTCTCGTTTTTCAGCGCTTCGCGAATCTTGCTGTTGACGTTCAGTCGGGTCGCATTGTCGAGAACAAGGATATTGGTCCCTGCCCGTGATTCCGGCTTGAGCCGTATCCAGGCATTGACGACCTGCTCCGCCATCTTTTCATTGTCGTCGACGGTGTTGACGCTATCGAGCTTTGCCAATGCCTCGGCAAAGTTCCCCGTCCGCGCGGCGGTAACGGCGGCCTTGATTGATTTCGTTTCCTGCCGCACGGCTTGCGTCAACTCGACCGTTGGCAAGCCCAGCCTTCGCATCAACCAGAAGGGTTTGCCCTGCTCGATCGCCCCTGTCTGTTTCTCATCTCCGAGGAAAAGCAGCCGTGCGCCGGTTGTCCTGCTGATCTCCAGCATCCGCTGGACTTGGCGGTTGCCGAGCTGCCCTGCTTCATCGAGAACCAGCACATGGCGGTCCGTGATCCCCTGCCCGCCACGCGCGACGAAGCTGGCCACAGTATGGGACATGATGTTTGCCTTGTTTCCCAGTTCCGCTGCGGCCGATGATGTGGGTGCCAATGCAATCAATGTCGTCCCCGGCTCTGCCGCCTCGGCCAGGACTCTCACCAGCGTCGATTTCCCCGAGCCGGCAACACCGTGAATCGCTGTGACCCGATCCCGCGTCAGTGCCGTCTCGACAAGTGCGCGCTGCTGCTGCGTGTTGAGCGACGTCCCGTCGAGCACTGCCAGCAAGCGATTGCTCGAGGCGATGGGACGCGCGTCATTGAGGCCCAGCGCGATATGCTGAGATAATGCCAGTTCCAGACGCCAGGACTTCCGGCTGGTGCGGCCACGGGTCAATAACCTTTCACCGGTCTGCTCATGGGTCGGCAGCAATTTGCGCAGGACCTCATGTGCTGCGATCCGGGGACGGATATCTTCGAGCCGGACTTCCCCGACATGGGCAGCAAGACCGGTGCGCAATATGTCGCCTAAATTGTTGACCGCCTCGGATGTCTCCAGTTGCCGCAAGCCGAAAAGAGCCGCACGCGATGCATCGCGTTCCGTGGGCGTGGGATGCTCCCCTTCCCGACCCCGCGTCAGCGCAGCAACCTCCTGCAGCGTTTCGAGACGCTTGCCTGTCCGCTGATGCCATCGCGCGCTGAGTTCGGCCTCGCCGATCTTCACCTTCGCCTTGCGGGTGGCATAGAAGGAAGCCCGCTGGGCTTTCTGTCCCACCAGACCATGCTCGCGCGCATGACCCTCGATCGCTTCGGCGCGCTGCGAGAATTGGTCAATCAGGTCCTTCGGCACGCCTTGTATCTCGAACAATCCGGAACGCGGATCAGCATCGATTTCATAGCCTGCTTCGCGCAAACCGAAGGCCAGCGCATTGCGATAGACCTGCCCGGCCACGCGCTGTTCGCCATACATGACCCGGCTTTCCAGGCTCACCATGGGATCGCCATTCTCGCGGTTTGTCATGTTAAGCACGACAAGATGCGTATGCAGATGTGGATCGAGTTCCCGGCTGCCATGCTCGGTGAAACGAGCAACCAGGATCCGGCCCGTTGTTTCGTGGACGATCTTCCCTTCATCACGGCGGCGCAACTGCGCCTGCTCTTCCAGATAGGAGATAGCGGCAGTCACCGCGCTCTCATGGGCGGCGAGCACCCGTTCGTCACCGGCCACCAGTCCCATGATTGACACGGACTTTGGCGCGTTGACCGCAAAATCCCACCCGGGGTGATGCTGAATTTCGCCATTCTCGCGGTGCCGCCCGAGTTGTTGATCGCCGACTTTTCCAGCAAGAAGGTCGCGCAGCAGCTTCGGATCAACAGCGCCGGAGAGGCCGAGATCGGCTGCAAGCTTCCCACCCCATTCAGACGGTTCATTGCCGCCCTTGGTGTAGTAATCGCCAACCGTATAGTAGCGGGCGATATTGGCTGGTGTGCCATGGAGACGTTGCGGCTGGATCATGCTGGCCTCGCCCGCTCACGCGGTCCGTCATCGCGGCCATGCTGGACAAGATCGGACCGGATGTCTCCCTGCTTGCCGGCAAGGATCGTCCAAAGATTGCGCGCGGGCGCAGGGAGCTCCGCATTCTCGTCATTGAGCAATATATCTTCCACACGCTGCGGATCGATGTTCGGCGCTGGAGGCGTAAACAAATCCGGCTGGGGTGGTGGCGTCGGGGCGGATTCTGAAAATACCGAAGGCTTCGCTGGCTTGATCTCGCCATGTGTCGCTGGCGGAGATGCCTGTGTCGCTTCCCGCTCCATCGCTTCACGAACACGCGCTTCAGCATGGGCGATGCGAACGAGCATCCCGGCCTTGTCGATCTGAATGGGGGGTGTCGTGCGTTCGAGGAAGGCTGGTCCCAAAGAGGGTACGTCGTTGAACCGGCTATCGAACCGCACCACGGGCAAATTGCGGCCGAAGCGCAGGAAGCCCACCAGGTTAGGCAGGTTGGTGACCTCGGTCGATAGGACCAGCGACCGCGTTACCTGCATCCGCGACAGATTGACGCCGTCGCGCATATCGTTGACGCCGTAGGACATGCCCTCATTGGCCTCGACCTGTTCGACCTGACCAAGGTTGATCGACACATGTTCGGCGGTATCGGTGTCGTTCGCGCGCAGCGCCACCCAGGTCGAGCAATAGCCAGTGATCGCGGCCGCATCGTCCTTGCCGTAAGTCGCCTTGAGCTGGGGATAGGACTGGAAGCCCAATATGCCGCACCCCCCATATTTGCGGGCACGGGCGAGAAAGTCGGAAAGGGACGGCAGCTTGTGCAGCGTCGGCAGTTCATCGATCACGCAATAGAGCCGCCGGTCGCGATCTGGCACCAGGCTCATGATGGCGCTGATTGCGATGTCGAGCCAGACGGTGATGAGCGGGCGTAGCGAGGGAAGCTGATCGGCCTTCACGGTGATGAAGAGCCAGCTTCCATCTGCGCCCTTTTCGACCCAGTCTCGGATCGAGAAGCCGTCTTCGGTGTCATCGAGATAACCGAAACTACGCATGACCGATGCAAGTTCGGCCTGAATGCCTGCGGATGTCCTTTCGCCTTCGGTGCTGATGAAGGCGGCGGCATCGGTGCCAGTCACGAAGGCGGCAAGGTCTTTCAGTTTAGAACGCAGCAGACGGTCGAGGAGGACCGAGACATAGGTATGTTTCTGGCGTGCCAGCTTGCGCATGACCGCAACCAGCGTCCCCCGCGCCGCCTTCGCCCAGAAGGGATCGCCATGCTTGTCGGGAATGGTCGATTCCGCGATCTGATCATAATGATAATCGCGTGGCACATCGACCCAGGGCGACCAGCGCGCCGCGCGCTGGTCGAGCGGGTTGAGTAACATGTCAGTGCCCTGCCGATAGAATTTCTCCACGAAGGTGCCGGCGGTATCATAGACGATGGCGCGCCGACCCGATTTGCGGATGCCGTCGAGCATGCCGACGATGAGGTTTGTCTTTCCCGTGCCAGGCGCACCGCACAGCAGGATATGCTCAGGCTCGTAAGCCTCAGGAACTGGCACATTGCCGATCACCAGCGGTCCCTTGGTCAGTCGCCATAGCGCACGTTTCACCTGGCGGATCGTGCCGAACCTTGCCCCTCGCAGATATTCGTTAGAGCCAAGGCCCCTACCCGTCCGGGTGAAGTAGAACCAGGCCCAGGCGAGCATGACAAGGGTGAACAGGCCAGAGAGCAGTGCGCCATGCAGCAGATAGCCTTCGAACGCATGGAGGGTCTTTTTCGCGAGGGTGGAGGCAACCAGCCAGTCCGCCGAGGTCCAGTAGGCCTGGCCGTCGGTGGTGCGAAACTGCACCGGATCATTGGTCCCGGCGGCGGCATCCACCTTTATCGTGGCCTCAGCCAATTTGATCAGAACGAACCGCTCATATTCGGTCGACCTCTCGAACGCATACCAGAGCGTGCCGATGACCCAGATGATGAAGCCCGCCAATATGGTTTGGTAAAAGACCTGTGTCGTCATGCGGACATTGTGGACTATCGCCTGTCCGCCGCGCGTCCATGAGCCCAACATGTCGTTGCGAAAGATGCTCATGGGATATCCTCCCCCCCAAGCAGGCCGCGTTCGGCAAGGATCATTCGGGCCTGCGCCATGCCCTGCTCGAGCGCGCTGGGAGATTGCTGGCCGACGGACGTCGCGACGATCGACAGGATCTGGATCGACGTGGCGAGGATCTCATCCTGGGAGGAGAAGACATAGCGCTTGCGCTCATCGACCGCCTGCTCAAGCAGCTGACGAATGAACCCCGATAAGGACAGGTTCGCACCGAGCGCACGGCGCATCAACGCGGCATGCAGCGATTCATCGAGGCGGAAATTAAGCTTGGGCAAGCGAAGGGTCTCCTTATACGGAGACCTTCGAAAATATCATGAAGCGAGCGTATATTACCGGACTGGCGATATTGGCGCAAGCCGCCCTATCACAAGGTTGATCCAGAGATTTAGTACTGGAGATATGTGCCGACAGGAAACAGGCGAAACGGACTCGATCAGTTGCTTCTGATAATGATGGACGGCGGCGGCGTTCCGCCTGTCTCGTCGCGGTGTCGACGGATTTCGCCGATCCCCAGTCTGATCTTCTTGGCCACAACCTCCGACATGCGCCGCACCTTACTGGGCGTATCGAGACCAGGGACGCCCTCCATAAACTCGGTCAGCAAAATCGTGAGCATCTGACAGACTTCTGCTGTCCCGATATAGAGAGTATCCCCCTTGCCCACTTCCGGGGCGTGCTGCCTTTGCGCCGACACTTCGCAGATGGCCTTTACCACCGCCCGGCGTAGGTCGCTGATATAGTCCTCGTTCAATTCCGGCATGGCGCTATCCTTTCTGAAGCGGCAAAAAAGATCATGAATTTGGCCAGGATTCAACGGGTGGTGACCTACAGGCTCCACCGCCATCGCATGCCGCGACCAGGAATGACGTACGACGCGTATCACGAAATTCCTGAAGGCGTTTCAGTATGATAGGCTGGACCAAGTGGACCCGGTGTTTCGCGTACGACAGCGCGCCGGTTCAGTGTGAGACATGTACTACCGACTTATCTCGATGTTTTCACGGCATAATATGCCCGCAGCACCCGTGCGTAGGGTCCATTACAAAACGGCCTTGCGCCGTGCGTCCCGCCTTACGCAGCGCGCTCGCGCTGCGCTGCCTCGTGCCGGTAGGCGCGGGGCTACCTTTCTGCTGGTTTTCAGGGATCAATATGGGGGTGGATTGAGAGGCAAATCTCATGGCCTTGTTCTCCCAGAATGTAAAAAAGGGGGCCGTGCATCAGGGCCGGTCCCGCGAGCGGGATTACCTTCATCAGGGGATTTAACGACAGGCTTCGCATGCCAGGCCCCCTCGTCGGCGCGCCCTTCACCCCGCCAGTTCCGCAGGAAGCGGCGAGCCGCTCTTGCTTTGGCCCGTCGATATGGCAAAGTTGCATTCGACGGGCAGCCCATCGGGGAAGGACGATGGAAATGCCGAAGATGACCGAAAGGGATCGGCTTGCCGATCTCGAAACACGTCAGCGCAAGCTGACGGAAGATCTGGAAACCGCCCGCCGCGCTCTGCGCGGCAAATATGCAGCGATGGTGAACGACGTGCCGATCGAGACGCTGACGGAACGTGAGTTCCGCGAACTTCTGATGCAGGCGATCCGGGTTGGTGGCGGCGCAGCGCTGACGGCCCTGAAAAAGTTGCCGCCGGTGACCTGACGCGCCGCGAAGCGGCAATCCGAAGATGACCGGCAGGGGTGGAGCATAAGAAGCCCATTCCTGTCGGTATCAGAGCGCAGGATGACGATGCGGTCTTCCGGGCAAACCAGATAGGGACGAAGCATCCCCGTTCTGCACATCGACGGATATTGGCGAGACTTCCCCTGCTCCGATCATGCTAGATGATAAAGCCATAGGAGGTATTCCGCGCTATGGCCCACCCCTCCTCAGATGGTCACGCTGAACGTTTCCGCGACGACCCGCCCTTCCAAACCGCACCCTAAGGGTGTCCCTGCGACGAGCACGGCGAAGCCGCGCGCAGGAGGCCGGGACCGCGCTGGCGGTTCCGCATCGCGTCCGCGACGGGCCCGCTTGCGGGTCCCTGAGCGGGGGCGAGTGCTGCGCTCGAAAAAGAAATGAGGACCGGCCCGACAAAGCGGACCGATCCTCTCGGGCGTCACTGCGCTTCCCATGCCTGATCGCTGAGCCTCACAAACCGCGCCGGGATACGCTTCTCCCTGACCAGTCGCGCAAGGTGCGATTGCAATCCTGATCCTTCGCACACCAGCGCTTCGACGGGACGTAATCCGACCATCTGCTCGTTGCGTACGAACCCCGCCCGTTTGCCAAGCTTTGCGCTGAGCCGGAATGTTATGAGCGTCACCTTGCGCGACGCTGCCCACGCTGCGGCCATGGCGTCGCACCCCTTGTCTTGCGCGGTCGTCGCCAGCACCATCATCGGATTTCGGGATTTGGCTTCATCGAGCTTGCCCCAGATGAGACGGTCGTCAAACCAGCATTCCGCTCCTCCTGAGAAGATCACGACGGGCCCTTGCGGGTTGTGCGCGTCGGTTCTGCGCTGGCGACGGGCGGCGAGGAAATCGGTGGCGGCAATCACCGACGCGGTGCGCTTGCTGGACACCAGCGAGCCCCTCGGCGCGGACCATGGCCGCCCGGTTTCGGTGTGGAAGACGTCGGCGGCATGGTCGCGCATGCACCGCAGCGCGTCGGTTGCTTCGTCGAGATATTCAAGTTCGTCGCGTGCCTGCTCGAGTTCGACGCTGTGGATTTCGCTGCCATCGGCGCGTCGCAGCAGGTCCTGAACCTGCCGTGTCGCCTTGTCGGCCTGGCCCTCCCACTGGTCAGCGACGTGATGGAAGCTGTTGACGATGCCCCATGCCAGGCGTTGCGCGGCGGGCTCCAAGCGCGTGTCCCGCAGGACGTCGAAAAGTGTCGTGACGATCAGTTCGACGGCGAGTTGTGCCTCCCTCGGATCGGGCATGTCGGTCGCCATCTCCTCACCGCTTCGTCCGATGCGGACACCATCTAGATCGGACGCGAAGGCAGCGTGGAAATCGTCGGTGGTGGCCGCTGTCTCCTGCGTGATGAATGTAGCAATGTCTGAAAATGTGCGGTCGGACTGGTTGATGCTCGTCATGTGAACCTCCTGTTGAAACGAAAGAGGTTCCCCCTTGGGCACGGGCTCCGAGCGGCGGGGTCAAGGATCGCGGAACGCGACCGGCGCAGCCGGCGATGGGGGTCACGATTTTTTGGGGCGGCCACCATGGTCGAGTGAGAAGCGCGGCGCCTGAGCCGCCCCGAAAAATGGTGGGGCCCCGTCGTCCTTGAGGCCGACGCGGTCCCGTGCCACCCTTGGAATTCTTGAGAGAGAGAAGAGGCGTTGCGAATCTGGGGCTCGATGCCCCTGATTCGCAAATGGGTGCCTCCTGGCGCTGCCCTTGCGGGAGAGAGCCGGCAACCCCGATCCTCATCGCCAGGCTCAGCATCTTTTCCATGAAAAAGGGGACAGCGCGCGTAGCGCCGTCCCCGAACAGAATGCGAGCGATGTATTGTCAGGCGGCGCGGCGAAGTCGGTTGCGTTGGGGCGGAGCGACCTTTTCGACCGGCACCTGATCGGCCTTGCGGAAGGCATGGATCGGAACGCCGGCCTTGCGCAGGGCCTGATAAAGATTGGCCTGAATACCCGATCCCTCACCCAGCAAGGCTTCGACGGGTCTCAGGTCCACAAGCTTGCGATTGCGGGCGAAGGGCGCACCGCGCCCCGACCCCGTCAGCGAATATGTCACAAGTTGCACCTCCCGATTGCCAGCCCAGGAGGCCACGATCGCGTCGAAGCCCTTGCGCTGCGCGGTCGTCACCAGCGTCATATGCGGGATGCGTTCGAGGATGGTGTCGAGCCGATCCCAGAGCAATTGCCAGTCATGCCATTCCGCATGGCCTGAGGCGATAACGATCGGTCCACGGGGACGGTACCGCTCCCGTTCGGCCAGTTCCCGGGCGCGCAGGAAATCCTGTATCGATACCTGCGTGGCGGTAGCCGCCTTCGAGACACGCGATCCGCGCGCCGGCGACCAAGGGCGACCAGACAGCACGCGGAAAGTTTCAGCGGCATAATCGCGCATACACTCGACCGCCTCGCGCTGTTCGGTCAGCGACTGGCACAGGAGCTGTTTCTCCTCCAGTGCGCTGTTGAAAACCTCGGAAGGCTCGATCCGCCGGATCAAATCGCGCAGCTCATTGGCCAGCATGTCTTCCTGTCGTTCAAGCTTGCCAGCGACGAAGTGGAAGCTGTTGACCATGCCCCAGGCGATCTCGGGCGCAAGCGCGTCGAGGCGGGTATCGGTCAGCAGATCGAAGATGGTGGCGATCACACCCGCGCAATCGGCCTGCGCGTGGAGCGGTTCGGGCATATCATGCTCGCCCGGCTCGTCGCCCGGCGTGATGATCGAAAGCGGGATGGGATCGCCAAAAGCGCGTTTGAATTCCGGTGTCGCCGTCATCTGTGCAAACAGTGTCGGCAGGTCTGCAAAGTGGCTGATACGCCGCGAATGGTCGTGGATCATGGTACTTCTCCTCATCATGGAAAAGGAAAAAGGGGCGCGAACGCGCAAAAGCGTCCCGCCCCATTATGTCGGATCAGTGCATGCTTGCCCGTGCACTGGCGAAAGCGGTTGAGCGCGTCAGGACGGCATCGACGATTTGCGCCGCATGGGGCGCAAAGGGCGTGCCTTCGAGCAGGTCATAGATAGCAGCGATGATCTCGCCGCATGTAACGCCGCCAGGTATTTCCGGCGAGCGGACCGCAAGCGTGTTTTGGGGTGTCAGCAGATCCCGGATAGCGGGACTGGCGATAATCGCGGCGCAGAGCGCCGAGAGATCGGACAGCGGCGCGATGTCATGAAAAGAAGGAAGCGGCATGGACTGTCTCCTCATGCGAAGAAAGGAAAAGGGCCGGGGAAGCCTGACGCCTCCCCGGCCCCGAACGGGTTCCGATCAACGGGTGATCAGAACGGTTCCTCCTCGCCAAACGGCGCGCCCGCACCGGCCAGTTCGCCGTCAGCCCCTGCGGTGCTGTCACCGAAGCCGCCTTCGTCGCGCGAACCGCGATCGTCATAATTGGTGCGGCTGGTCCCCATGCTGCCCCCGAAGTCGGAGCGCATGGTGTCGCGCCGCCATGCGACCATGTAGCCGCCATGATCGGCCGGGAAGAGCGCGATCGGCAGCGGTTCAGGCAGGCTGGGGTCGTCGATATTGCCGGCAAGGAAGACCTCGCCGGTGCGCTTGGACGCAGCCTCCCACAATGCGCCGACCTGAACCCAGCGACGCGCGACGTTGAGCGCCAGGATCTCGTAGACCGGAGCCTTCTCATTTTCGCTCATGACCTTGCGCAGCCCGATGCGCGGGAGATCGATCGTGCGAGTGGCGATCGAGCCCGTCAGGCGGCCGTTCTGATTGAAGATTTCACCGATGTTCATCGTCTTGACCTTTCGAATGTCGCTCGAAATCCATTTTCCGGCGACACCCTCCCCGTCCCTTCTCTCCTCTCTGTCCCGCCCTTGCCCCGCGCACCGCCCGCCCGGAGGACAGCGCTCCCCATCCCTCCGACGCGACGCCCCTCCACCCGCAACGCCATGCCAGGCCAGGCCAGGCCACAATTCTGCGCAAACCCGCAGCACGACTAGGCCCGAATGCAGACGAGCAGGCGACGGCCATGTTGAATTGGGGGTGAGGCTGGAGACGCGGCGGTAGCCGCGTTGGCGCCAGGGTCGAGCGGGTAGTGGTAGCGGTGCGCGAGGCAAGATCAGGTGGCACCTACAGGCAGAACCGACAGCATTGCGAGGACCGGCACGGACCGGTGCGTTCCCAGTCTCGCGAGCGATCAGCTGATGGCGGCGGACCGCATGGCGGAATCCTCGGAGACATTGATCGCATTGGCAGGCAATGAGGAGCAGGCCTGTCCGGCATTGAAGCGTTCGATCCAGGTGCCGATATGGGCACGGCGTTCGATCGGGACGGCGGCGGCCGCACGCTGGAATTCGAGAAGATCGAGCGGTGCATTGGCTACGATCTCGTCAATCTCGGCAGCATCGAGCAAACCCTCGGCGCGGATGAAGGCCGTCATCGATCCCGGTCGCTTTCTTGTCGATTTGCGCCATAGTCCTTCTATGGTGCGCAGGCGCGGTGCCGCGCGCGCTTCGAGAAGGATGATGAGGCGCAATTCCTCGCGCGGCAGCGCCCGGACCTCAGAAATCTGCATGGCGGTACAAAAGAAGCACGAGCTTTTATGGAAAGCTGGCAAGCCCTCTTGCGCTATGACACGCTCGCAATCTTCACGCGTAAAGCCCCAATCCCGCAGTGGATATCGGTATTCATAAAGATCTGAGATATGCCCTTCGCGATGGGCGTAACGCTGATTGTCACGGGTCGAGCAGTCATAACCAATGAGCCGGACGACCTTCTGGCCATTGGCCCAGGCATGCTGTGCCGCAGGCCAGGCCTTGACCCATTTGTCCTGTGGCGAAATTTTATGCCGGGCCGAACAACTATGCTGCCCGAATGCGATCGACGGCAATGTGCCATTGGTCAGACAGGCATCGAGAAGCGAGGTATAGGGCGGCCAGTGCTTGAAGAATCTGGGCTGATATTCGACAATCTCATTGGGAACGCCATGATCGTCCATCCACTGACGGAAGACAGGGATAAGCTGGCGGGTATGAGGCTGCTCGGGCATTGCCGCCAACAAAGTCATGTCAGGGATTTCGCCCCGACGGACAAGTTCGATGATCATCGCGGTCGAGTTCGTGCCTGCCCCCCATGCCGCGACGACGGGCGCACGCTTGCCCGCGCTCATGCCGCCATCGCCAGCCAGCGATCCGGCCAGATCGGCGGCCTCGTCGTTACCCGATAGGCCTGCAAGGGTACGATCCCGCGGATGACATAATGTGGGATGCCCGTGTCCCGCCGAAGGTTGATGGCGATTTTATAGGCGTGATCGAATGAGCATAAGCGGTGCCGGCAAGGTGACAACCGGGCGGGCAGATCGGATGAGGGCATCAGGGCCTCCATGCTGGAATAGGTTCAGGCAGCGATTGACCGGTCGGCATCGACCGCCGCAGCGGCGTTAAGTGCAAGCAGGCTTTGAAGCGTGACGGGTGTGCGATTTGCCCGCCGGGTCCTGGGGCCTCGGACGGGCCTGGCCGGATCATTGAACCGGCAGCCGATACGCGCGGCATGCTTACCGATGACGGCGGGATCGCGGCCGAGCGCCTGGGCGACATCGACGATCGAGACGCCATGGATCCAGGCGTTGCGGATGGCGCAATCCTCGTCCGTACTGAACGCGCGCATGAAGCTATGCACCAGCCCCAGGCGGTTGGCATGATAGAGGACAGCGCGCACGCCGCGACCAAGGTCTTTGGCAATGTCCCGTGTCGCGACCTTGCCATAATCCGCTCGCAACCGGTCTTCTTCCTCAGCCGTCCAGACCGGTCCCTGTCGAAACCCGTCGCGGCGGACATGCGTGCCGCGCAAGCCCAGCGCCTCTACACGCCAGCGGATGGAATGCGGGCTGCGGCCAAGCCGCTCCCGCAACGGCGTCAGGCTCGCCCCGGTCGCATAAGCGTGGCGCAGCAGCTCATCTTCTTCGGTGATCCAGGGGCGACCCCACCCCCTGCCGTAACCCAGTTTGCGAAGGCGTTGGCCAAGGCTGCGACTGTTCCGGACCGGAAAACCTTCGGCAGCAAGCGCCTGCGCGATGGCGACATAACGCGCGCTGGTCGCCGCGAGTGCGAGTGCGCGAGCCATTTCCGCGTCGCTCCAGTCGTCCGGCTGGCAGGCATGGCGCAGACCCAACGCCGAAGCGCGGGAGATGACGCCAGCGAAGGGACGGCCGATGAGGCTGGCAATCTGGGCGACGGGAACACCCTTGGCGTACCCGGCGCGAAGCTGTGCATCTTCCCAACCGCTATAGGGCGGCGATCCGGGCTCGGAGAGTCCGAGCAGTTGCGCACGGGCATAGAGGGCGTTCACGGCGCGGCCGAGGCGGGCAGCCAGTGTCGCGGTTGGTTCGTGCATATAGCAGCGCGCCAGTTCCTCATCTTCCCACGCGATCCAGGATCGCCGCGAGTTTCGGCGGAGGCCAAGATCATAGATACGCGTGGCGATGCTGGCACGCGATCGGCCCAGCATTGTGGCAATCTCCTGTAGCGTGCAGTCATCGGCGAAGGCGGCACGCAAACGCAGCGTTTCATCGGGGAGCCATGCGTCGGCACGGAAAGCCAGTTCGGCAAGTGGCGCGGTTGTACCCGTTTGCTGGTCAGGGACGAACGGGGTGAGTTCGACGATTTCAGCGTCGAGATCGAAGCTTGTCTCTTTCATGGCACTCTCCGTTCAGACCAGGCCGATAACGGGCGTATCGACGACACGCAGGCGCAACCGGGCAGACAGCCGCGCAATCCGCGTATCGCCGCGCGGCATGGTGTCGGACGCACCGATCGCGGCGAGCAGGTCGAGCCCGGCATCGATATCGTTCGCCGGCAATGCGAGGTGACGCGCGAGATCGTCAGCCGTGGTGGCGTTGGGCGCTATGTTGCCCAACGCGCCGACAATACGGGCTGCGGCGGGGGCGGCGGGATCGAGGAGGAAGGCGTCGAGCGCACGTTGGCCTCGCATGGTCACCCTATCGCCCTTTGTCGGCATGACCTTGCGCAGGGCGTCAAGATCGAGCAGGGTTCGGCTCTCATCGGCATCAAGATCGGCGGCAGCGACGAGATCGGGCGTGCGCCCGATATGGGGGGTGATTGTCTGATCGATCTTCGCCAGCACCGGGATCGCCGCGAGCGCGGGTCCGAAGGCGAAGAACTCGCCGGGCGGAAGCTGGCGCAACAGCGCGGCCTGGTCACTGCCGAACCCCAGAAGGTCGGCAGCACGTGCCACGTCGCGGTCGAAGACATTGAGGCCGATCAGATGATTGTGCAGTTCGGAGACTACCGAACTGGCGAGCTTGGCGAGACGCTGGGTCGCGATTATCGTGCCAATGCCGCGCTTGCGGCCGCGAGCGCACATATCCGTCAAGGTGGCGACGCCCAGCCGGCGGGTTTCTGCGTCGCGGGCCGAGGCTGCCATATGTGGCGCGAGCAGATGCGCCTCGTCGATACATACCAGCACGGTGTGAGCCCAATGTTCGCGCGGCGTCGAAAGCAGGCCCGCAAAGAAGGCCGCCGCTTTCTCGATGCGATGATCGGGCTCCAGATCGGTAAGGTCGAGATGGAGGGCGATACGATGCTGCCGCGTTCGCAGCGCGAGCGCTGTGAGACCATCATTGGCATATTCGCGTGCGATGACCGTCGTTGCGCCGATATGCGTAGCAAGGTTGGCGAACTCGCCTTCCGGGTCGACAATGATGGTGGTGAGATAATCGAACGCTTCTTCAATGATCCGGCGCAGCGTCTGGCTTTTGCCCGCACCCGAAGATCCCTGAATCAGACAGCGCCCCGACATCAGCTTGCCGAGATCCAGTTCGAGCGGACCCGTTGAAGAGCGGCCGAGCGGGACTTTCGTGTCACGGGTGAAATCATGGTTGGCGATGGTCATCTGATGTCCTTCTTCACCCGGCGTCGCGCAGAACGGCCGGAGATGCTGGTCGAGGGAATGGGCTTGACGCGATAAGTGGCTGGCGGCCTGGCGATCAGGGATGCTTGTGCTGCGATCCCTCGATCGACTGTTCGGAGAGCGTGGCGTCCTTTTCACAGGCCTCGCAAAAAGCTGCGTCGAACACAGCGCCGAGCGCCCAGTCCTGGGCATCATCGTCCCAGCGCGCCCAGGCATCGCGCATCACCTTGGCGCTGCCACATGCAGAACAGCGGATCGTGATCCTGGCAGCGGGGTTTGCGGCATTGACCGATTTCCCCGCGTCGCCCGTTGCCTCCCCCTGCCCGGCCGCGAAGACCGGGAACCGATCGGAAGGCGGTTCATCACGATCGAAGCTCAGCCAATTCGCTCCAGCCTTGCGGGCGTCCGACAGCAAAGCCCAGAATTCAGGCGAAAGCCCATCGGGGCGGTCGGGCCAGTCATCGATAAAGCCAAGATGGACCCAGAAGCCATATTGGTGGGCCTCGATCGACAAGATCGGATGATCGACGATGATCCGGCCGCTCCTTCGCGGCGCGTGCTGGATCAGCCGGTCGATGGCGTCATTCTCGGCGCGGGGAAGATGCGCTGTCGAACAGGCGCAGACGGGGAAGCGGCGGATGGCCGGTCTCCTTGATTGGGTTGGGACAGGGGTGACAGGCGCGGCGAGCAAACTCGGGCACCCTTTCAATTCGGCAAGAAATCGACCGTGATGGCACCGCGCTCGGCGTGAATGACGATCTTGCGATCGAGCGGGATCAGCCAGCTCAGATTATCCCATGCGCTCATGTTGATGGCTTCGAGGGTGGCAGCGTCCTCCCCAAGGAGGATATGCGTAGCGTGCTGCCGCGCCTCGCGTTCGAAGGATCGCGACTGGGTGTCCCAGCTATCGCAGTCGCCATCATCAGCCCCACAGAAGATCGTCGCATAGATCATGCGGCTCAGTCTGTCCGGGGTGATACCATCATCGCGCGTGGCCAGGATTATGGCCTCCGCAATATCCCAACCGCCATTGCGGCAGACGAGCGCCGGGATTTCGATGGAATGGACGCTGCGTGGCGCGTCCGTGCGACCGGTTTCACAAACCGTCAGCTCGATGACGATCCGGTCGACCAGGCCACAAGCGAAATCGGCGGGGAGACACATGTCGTCGTCATAGCGATGGACGGAGCCTTCCAGGTCGATGCGCAGGGAAATATCCCTGATCACCGGGAGCGTGTCATACCAGGCGTAGCCTTGCAGCGCGTCTTCCGCCTCGACGAGTTGCACATCCTCAATGGGCGGTTTGCCCCGAGCCAGCGCAAGCGCCTGCGCGATATCGGGCTCCAGCGCCGGCACGATCAGCATTGCGCCTTCAGGAGCGATCATGCGGCTGCTTCGCCCATGACAGTCGTCGGCGGTCTGCGGCCGCCAGATCGCCAGCCCTGAGCGCGCCTGCGGCAGCGTGACGCCCAGCTCGCACGCCCGCTGCCAGGCGGTAAAGGGCAGCCGATGGTCCGGCCGGGTCGCGATGGCCTTGTACAGGATCTGCTCGGCAGCGTCGCGAAGGGCCTTCAATGCCGCGTTGTCGATAACCTCCTTGCGCGCCGGCAGAACCATATGAATTTCCGGCGCATCCATAATATCGATCCGGACCGTCCAGAGACTGCCGCTATCCTTTTCTTCCCGCACCGTCGGCAAGGCGCATTTGACGCGGTGCCCGTGAAAATTGATGCGTTGGTCTCTTGGCCAATCAGGATCCCGGTCATAGGCACCGATACGGCAGCCGCAGGCGTTTTCGACAAACATGGCGTCCTTGAGGAAGTCTTCGCGGGGCAGCAGCGTTTCGTTCAAGGTGACCGGTAAGGGATAGTGACGGGCTGCATCGGCGACGACCGCAGACAAGCCTTGCTTCCAGTCGGGCGGCAGTTCGATCGAGATCAGCGTGCCCCAACCGATCATGGCCGGGGCGATGGCAAGCGGCGCGCCGCTGTCCCATGCGTCTGCCGGAATCTGGACTTTCCAGGCCGTGCCCGCAGAGTGAGAGAAGGACTGGATTTCGACCGCGCGGCCGGCAAGGCTGAACATGCCCATGCCGGCCGGGTCTTCGCTGCGGGCAATGTCATCGCCCCAGCCCGAATGGCCCAGCATCAGCAGGGTGGCGGGATCATCGATGCCGCAGCCATCATCGCGGATGTGCAGAAGGTATCGGCCATCCTGTTCGGTCAGATCGACCGCGATGCATGTGGCGCCGGCGCGCCTGGCATTCTGGAACATCTCATGAAGGCAGTCCCGGCTGTCGCCTGAAAAAAGGCGTGAAGCGCGGCGGATCGCGTCCGAACTGACGGCGCTATGGATCGTTGCGGGAAGGGGCATGGCGGTCTCCCTGGTTCCGGACTGGAACCCATCATCCCTCCCCTCTTCCTTCCCTCCGTTTGTCTTCGAGGGCCACGCCGCCCGCGGATGCCACTGTGCATCCGATATTGCGGCAGCGGTCCCGGACTGCGAAGGACAAGGAATGCCTCAGGATCTGGATTCGCAACTCACCGACTTTCTGCGCCGCCTGCCGGACTGGATGCGCCGGGACATTTCCGCCGCCGACCCGGCGCGGCGCGAGCGCGCGGAAGAGGCGCTGCACGCCATGCTGCTTGCGCTGATCAAGGGGACAGGACGGTCGGGAGGTGAAGACATCTGATGGCGACCTCTGGCAATGGTAGACGCGGCACCGGCAGGATGACGCTCGAGGCGATCGAAGCGCTGGGACCAGCGCGCCTTGCCCGGCTTGTCCTGGCCCAGGCGGAGCGTGACGCCATATTCGCCCGCGCGGTCCGCATGGAGCTGGCGGCGAAGGACGATAGCGGGGGCCTGGCCCACGAAATCGACAAGCGGCTGAAGACCATTCGGCGTTCGCGCGGGTTCGTCGAATGGGACAAGGTAGGTCCGCTCGCGCGCGAACTCGACCAGTTGCGGGAAACCATATTGGGACCACTGGCCGAAACCTCACTGAGCCAGGCGGTCGATAGCATGAAGCTGCTGCTGAGCCTTGCCGAACCGGTGTTCGAAAGGTCCGACGACAGCAGCGGTTCCTTGGGCGCTGTGTTCCGCCAGGGAGGCGAAGATCTGGGCGGGCTGTGGTCCCGAGCCGATGTACCCGATGTCAAGCAGCTCGCCGGGGATATTTTAACGCTGATCGAAGGGGATGGCTATGGCGTGTTCGACGACCTGCCGGACGCAGCCTCCCCGGCTCTGGGACAGACAGGCCGCGCAGCCTTGCGACGGATGCTGCTGGAGCGGCAGGCGGGGCTGACCGGCCCGGAGCGACGGCAATTCGATTATAAGGTCGGCTGGCTGTTGCCCAAACTTGCCGATCTCGACGGCGATGTGGACGCCTATATTGCAACGGCCGATCCCGATCGCCGCAATCCCCTGGTCAATGCGCAGGTTGCCGCCCGCCTGATCGCGCAGGATCGTGCGGCAGAAGCCCTCGACTGGATCGACGCACCGGTTGAGCGCAGCCATAACGAGCGCGAACTCGCCGATCTCAAATTACGCGCCTTTGAGGCGCTGGGCCGCAGGGACGATACACGGGTGCAGCGCAAGGCGATCTTCGACCGCTGGCTCGACGGGCAGGCGTTGCGCGACTGGCTCAGGGCCTTACCTGATTTCGAGGATGTCGCCGCAGAGAGGCAGGCTCTCGATCAGGCCATGACCTATGATCGAGCGACATCGGCACTGGAATTCCTCATTGCCTGGCCCGATCTCAAGCGCGCGGGCAGGCTGACCAGGGAAAGGCTCGAAGATCTGGAAGCCCGGAGCTATGACACTCTGCGTCCTGCCGCCGAGGCATTGGCGCAAGCCGACCCGGGTGGGGCCACCTTGCTCTATCGCCGACTGGTGACTGGCGTGCTCGACCGGGCGAGTTCGAAATATTACCCCTATGCCGCGCGGGACTTTGCAGCCGCGACGGATTTGGCCGACCGTATCGCAGGCGATGTCGATGTCGTACCGCATGAGGACTGGCTGGCCGATCTTCGCAAGGTGCATGGACGCAAGATCGGCTTCTGGAATCAGGTCGCGGGGAAATTCGGATAATCGCGGAGAATGCCGGGGCGGCCAGATTGGAAACCTCCCTACCAATGGTGGAGCGGCAGTCCGTCGACGTCACTGCCGTCACAGTCGAAGAGCAGGAACTGGAAGCCGCGCTCGCGGCCAAAGGCGATGAGGCGCAGCAGGTCCTGCGGCAACTGCGCGCTGCGATCAGGGTCGACGGCACGCGTCGGCACGAACCAGCCATAAACGGAAGCCGCAATATCGATCGGTCGGTAGCTGGGCGGCCAGGACGCCCATTTATCGAGACATGAGGCGGTATGGACCGTGAGATGGGCGGTCGACAGCACGCAATAGCGACCCTGCTCGATCGATCCGGCGACGAGCGCGCGTTGATGTGCGACAGGCGCAATACGCATGCGATCCTTCGTGCAGCTTTCCGACGGATGACATTCGAAATAGCTTGATATCGCTTCTGTGTCGGACAGGCTATTCGGGTCGCGCGCGTCGTCGATCTCGCTCCAATATTCACGGCAATAAGCAGCGATTTCCTCGTCGAGAGCCATTGCATCGACCGCGACGTGGATATTCATTCCATGCCGATGTTCAATCACGGCTGTGTGGACCTCTATCGCCAGATGATCCTCATGGCTGGTCCCGATTGCGGGTTGGGGGGGTGCGTCATATCCGGTCGATGGAAACGACGTCGATCCGGCGTACCGAACGGGCGCAGTTGCGCGAATGACCGGACGGCGCGGATCTGACCAGTCGATCGTGTCGGCAATCCAACGGGGCACGAAATCCCAATCGAACGACAACGGATATTCGCCTTCGACGGTGCGCCATGCAGCCTCGACCGCATCGACCCAGCCTACCACGATCAGACGCAGCGCCGCTGTACCGAGCGTATCGAAGCATGTGCGCAAGGCAAGCGCCAGACTGCTTGCATCGGGAGTGGTCGCAGCACGATCGCGCAGGTCTAGGGCGGCTTCCCAAAGACAAGCAGCGGTTTCGAGATGGGATAATGTGTAGCGGGTCATGGAGATGGCTCCAGGGGGAGGTGGCACGGCGCCCACGGTGCGGACAGCGGCTGGATCGGCACACCCATCACAGGATTCCGGTTCGGAAGTTTTGTCATCGAGATTGATCGCAGAGCATGATCAGGCCGTGCGGACAGTGGCGGTTCGGCTGAGGTCAGGAATGCGCGCATCGTCATAGACGCTGTTTACCGACATCTGCAGCGCCTGTTGCTCCGCAGCAAACCAGGTGGATGCGGGAACAGTGTAAGTCTCGGTGGCATATTGCTCGCCGCCACTGAAGAAGGCGATGTCGACGATAAATTGCGGCAGGGGAAGGGGCGAATGGGCGCGCATGGCGGCATCCTTTCATGACGATGGCCATCCCGGTGCGTGTCCGGGATGGTCATGAGAAGGTGGAGCAGGAATGGCAGTGGTATCGCCGGGCGTCAGAGCGCCTGTTCGAGCAGCTTTCTGGCCTTGTTTTCCAGGTCGAGGCGGCTGTCCTGATGCGGCTTCGATCGGGCCAGCGCCGTTATACCCTGGACGAAATCATAGATGGACTCAGGCGGACGGCCTTCTTCAGCCAGCACGGTCTGGATGATCTTTGCCGTTTCGGCCTTCGAAAAGCCGCGTTTGCGCAGGAAGGGTTCGCGGTCCTCGTCCTTGCGCGCGACGATCCGCTCGCGGGCGGCCTTGATGCCGGAGATGAAATGCGATGGCGAAGAGTTTGCGAAATGCTCAAGCGCCGGCGCGGCCTGATGCGCAAAACGAGCGGCGGCGAATTTCGAGTGGCGGATATTGACCTCCTCGAAATTCTCGACACCCCACAGACAGCGGTTGGCGCATACGCCGCGCAGATAGAAAGTCGCGATCCCGAGCGTTTTGGAGCCGACTTCACTGTTCCAGGCGTAGAACCCTCGAAAATAAAGGTCGGGATCGCCATTAGGGAGCTTGCCAGCCTCGATAGGGTGCGTGTCGTCCACGAGGAACAGGAAAATGTCCCGGTCCGATGCGTAGAGCGTGGTCGTCTCCCTGGTGATATCGACATGAGGGTTGTAGGTCATGCTGCCCCAATCGATGGTTCCGGGCACCTTCCAGCGCGTGTCGCCGACGCCATCGCCGGCAAAGGCCATCACCGCCTGGACCAGTTCCCAGTCGAAGATCCTGCCATATTCCGATCCGGTCGCCGCGCGCAATTCGGTGCGACCATTCTCGGTCTGGAGCAGTTTAACCTGTTCGCCCCGGTGGTTGATCAACCCATGCTGCAGGTTGATGCCGGCAAGTGCGGCAGGAAGCTGGCGCAGATAAGAGGCCGGGGCACCAACGAGACTTGCCACCTGGCCGAAAGACCAGTTGGTGGGGGCAAGCGGTCGATCATCGCCAGGCGCCACCAGCATCAGCCGCTCTGGATTGTCGCTTTTCGCCTCGACCCGGATCGACCGGCTTTCAACGATACGCGTGGTCGCACGGTCCGCGCGGCCGCGCACGGCGTCATAAAGACTGGTCAGCGAGAGATATTTCTCGTCGTCGGGACGGGAGAACCACTCGGAGGATACGCGGCTGCTCATGCGTCCGCGCGATACATCGATCCGATAGGGCGCCGTCACGCGGGGGCTTTCGTTCATGGGGGCAAGGGTCGCCATGGAAATCGTCTCCTTGAGATGCAGAGCGACAGGTGCTTCACGGCCCCTGTCACATCCCCGCCCCTCCCTTCCCTTCGCGTACCGCGATATCGGGTTCACGAGACCCCGACCGGCGGCGGCAGGTACGACGGCGGCTTGTATGTTTTACAAATTGGCGTATATGTTCAACGAAAGGAGGCCGTGATGGCGACGAAGCACGAGGATCATCTGTCCCAGCGACATGGAGCGGTCGTGGCCGCTGCCAAGGCGGCGGGTTTGCTGTCGGGCACGAACAGCGCGGTCGGCGCCCGTGTCCCGCGTGAACTCATCGATCGCGCCAAGATGCGCAGCGGCATCGCCTCGACCACCGATCTTGTCGAATATGCGCTCGCCAAAGTGGCGCTTGAGGATGATTTCGGAGCCAGGCTTGTGCGCCGAAAGGGCACGATCCCTGCGGATATTGCGCTTGGGATTTGATCGCAAGGCCTCACTGCGCAGGATCAGGCCGCAGCGATCTGGTGCCAGGCTGTCGCGACGACCCGAAGAGGCATTGCCGCTTGTTCACAAGGCCGCTGTCATAGGCCGCGAGCTTCTGCTCGACACGTGCGTCTATATTGATGTGCTTCAGGGCAAGACACCGATTGAAGTAGATTGTTTGCTGGAAAACCGGATCGTCAATCATTCCTGCGTGGCGCTTGCCGAGATGACCCACCTGATGGGCGCGCTCGATCCGGCCGACAAACGCACCGCGTCGGTCCTCAAGACGCTGGGACGGACCATCGACGATATCCCGGAGCATCGCCTCAGCGCGCCCTCCTCCCGCATGTTCGGAGAGGCAGGGATGCTGGCAGGCATGGTCACACGGCTTTGCGCCCAACCCCATTCGATCGCCCTGCTCAACGATGCGCTGCTGTTTCTGCAGGCGGCAGCGACCGGCTGTGACCTGCTGACAGGAAACCGACGCGACTTCGATTTACTGGATCAGATCATTCCTGGGACGGGCGTCATCCTGTATTGAACCGTCACATAGGTGCGGGAAACCGACCATGCTCGCGACCGCCAGGATCGGTCAGGCAACATGCCAGCAGCACCAGCGTTCAGCGGCCTGCCGTGGACTGAGCAGGCCATGATTGTCGGCACACCATGTACGGAAGGAAGGATCGAGCGCGAGCCCCTGATCGGCGAGCCGGTCGATGACGTCCTGCATGAAACGATCAACTGGAGCGATGGCGGCCCCGGCTCGAGCATGAGCGACCGCAGCCTGAAGTTGCGTCACCATTTTCTCGGCTTCATCGATCGAAATATCCTCGACGGCGCGTAATCCGCCGCGCGGTCCGCAGATGGCCAAAGTTATGATTGCCGTGCCGGACGTCATCCGGCCCAGGGCGTCGATATGGACATGTCGGGACATGCCAATCTCCTATGATGTCAGGCGTGAGAAGGTCAGAAGAGGCTCAACTGTCGCGGCATGGATCGCTGCGATGCCCGGGGTTCGTACAATGGCGGAACGGCGCCTTGTGATGGTGAAATCGGGCCGGTAGCGATGGTCGCGCGTTGGGCGGTCTCAGCCACGGGTCCGCAACGTTGGCGAAGGGCGAGCCGAGCGGTCCATCCCCCCAATATATGCGCCGGGGTGAACCAATGGTCACATGTTTCACCCGATAAGGCGTTTCCGACCATGAGATGTGCTGGAATATGAAGCAATGAGAGTTGAACGTAGGCCATGTGGATCGCACGCGGATCAATATCGATCGCCGTTACATGAAGGTGCCGCTGATAGTTATGCCCGATATCGCGCATGGCCTCGGCAAGCGCGATTACCATAGATCCCGCGCCGCATGCTGGTTCCATGGCGGTCACGAAGCCATGCTGCGCGATCATCGCTTCCACATTTTCGCGATTGCCCAGAGTGGCCTGCGCCATGCAGCGGCTGAGCGCATAGGGTGTGAAATATTGCCCCCGCGCCTTGCTGTGAAGGTCAAGCTCGTGGAAAAGAGTGCCCAGCACGTCGCCAGGCCCGGCTTGGAGAGCCTGCACCAGCCCGGCAAGAAGTTGCGGGAACAAGTCGACGATTTCGCGCGGGTAGCGCCCGACAATATCCCGATAACGAGCCTCGCGCGGTGCGCGGGCGCGCAGGTCGATACTGTTCGCCATGGCGATCGCGATCGCCTCCATGCAGTCACCAAAGACGGTATAGAGGTCATGGCGCGGCTGGCTACGGCGCAAGAGCGCCGCCATGGCTTTGACATGCGGCTTGTGCACGAATGCCTCCGCAATTGACGGTGAGATGGAACGGCGCCGAAGGGCCGAACAGCGACGGGCTTTCTTCTCAAGCCCTGTTTGCGTCCGACCGGCGTTTCGGCGGAGAGGAAATGGCGCTCAGGAAGCCCTTAGCCATTCGTAGAGAAGATGATCGTCAGGACCATATTGCGAACCGATGGCGATCCGGATCAGGCGGCCGTCGCAGGCGAAGGCGGAGGCCCTGGGAAAGGCCAGGTAGGAACGACCTTCGAGGATCAGGTCGCCCGAGCGCACTTCGGTGATGTCGCGGGTCGTTCCAAGAAGTCGATGACCAGACGGTGCGTCCAGAAGCTTCAGCCGATCACCGGCTTTTACACGCTTCTTGAATGCCGCTAATGACAGGACCGTATCGACGGGATTGCGGATACCCTGACGTTTTGCCAATGCCGCCCAATAGGCCTGGCCGATGCGCGCTTCGCTGTAGAAACTGCATGACCAGAAATCCTGCAACGGATTGGTCCGCGTGAACCCGAACCGTTCCATCTGATCGCGCACCTCGACAATGAAGGCGTCCTGCGCTTCACGGCCGGTGAGGTCGTCCGGGGTATCGAGGATTTCCGCGATGACCTTGCGTCCGCCTGCAAATGTCTCGGTGCGGATCGCAAAGCTGGTGCCGGTAAAATGCTGGGCGAGTTGGCGATCGATCCGGGAGGCGAGCGATGGCAACGCTTCGCCGGCGCGGTAGAGATCGCCTTCATAATGGAAGTTGCCGCGTTCGTCATGGTCGGTCTGGCTATACAGGCGCGCGGACGCGCCCGGCGCGTTAGCGTCGGTCATGATGTCATCCTTATGGCTCGATCAGATTTGGAGGGGCGAGTGCGTCAGGCCGACGGCATTTCCATTGAGGGAGGCACGCTGTGGTCTGCTTCATTTCGGGCAAGAGCCCAGTCGAGATAGCCAAGACGCGTGTCGCCGTTGGCGACCTCGGCCTGCCAATCGGCCGAGGGATATTGTGGATAGTCGATCCATGGATCAGGCAGTTCCACCGGTGGCGCCACTGCATATCGGACCAAACGGCGCGCCAGCTCTTCCTGGGTGCTGGCAAATTCGACATGATCGGCAAATATCGCGCACCACCCTCCACCAAAACTGTCGCGACGGCGCGAACAGCCATAGCTCCAGTCGAACCCGACAGGCGCGGTCTGCAAGCTCTCCTGGCAACAGCGCCGGATGAGTTCAGCAATCGGACCAGGCTGGAAGTCGGTCGTGCCATAAATGGCGACGATGCACTCGGCTGCACCCGCAATCTCGATCTCAGCCCCGAAATGCGGGAAGTCGGGATCATCGAAGATTTCGAGCAGGCCGTTGAACGGATTGGCGAGATCGGTCGGCATGAAGGCGGCGAAGAATTCAGCGCTCGGTTCCCCCGGGGCAAAATCACCCAATAGATCGGACGCGTGCTGCCACGCCTCCTCGATCAACGCAGCTTCACGTGCCATGCAGGTGAAGGCGAAGGAAGCTTGAACATAATGGTCAGCCATGGACCGGCTCCATCATTGCTTCATCGATCGGTTCTTCATCGATGAGCACCAGCGGCGGCGGGTTCTGGCGTGCAAGCTGGTAGTCAGTTTCGATTGCCGCGATGCCTCCCAATTCCCGAATGCGTTCGATCGAGAAGAGCTGCTGGTCATCTTCAGTCGTCAGATAGTGTCGCGGTTCGCCATGGCCCCTGTAAATGACGCGGACAGAGGGGAAGCTTCCCGCATATCCGCCCGACCATCGGACATAATGAAGGCCAAGACGTCGACAGCATAATTCGATTGTCTCGAAGCATCCATTGGCCACTTCGTGATCCATCAAGGTGAGAGGATCATTTACGGGAAGGCAGGCGGGATCGAAGGGCGTTCCGTCCCAGTCGACAGCCGCATTGTCGTTGCCGATCGCCTGAACGAGAACGGGGTATTGCGAACGGGGAAGCACACCGCCTATCATGATATGCGCGGATACATGGTCGGCCATGACATGCCTTTCGTAGTTACTGGACTCCAGTCGGTCTCTCCATCCTCACCCCCTCCCCTTTACCGGACCGTATGACCGTCACTCATTCCCGTCTTGCATGAGCTGCAGATTCCCGCTTAGCTACAGCGCAGTTCCAGTCCGGCGATAACCGGCATCCTCCATTCGTTTCTCAACCAGGAGTCCTTTCGTGGCCGATACCGAGCAGCCTGATTTCACCGCAATGACGGTGCAGATACTGAGCGCCTATTTCTCCAATAATCAGGTTCCGGCCGGCGACATCGCTGGCATCATCGAAGCGACCCGCGGCGCGCTTGAACGGAAGGCCGACGTGGAAGTGCCAGCGGCGCCCGAGCATGTTCCTGCTGTATCGATCCGCAAGAGCCTTGGCTCACGCGAACACATCATCAGCATGCTCGATGGAAAGCAGTACAAGACCCTCAAGCGGCATCTGGCGGTCAATGGAATGACACCCGCCGAATATCGCGAGCGCTATAAGCTTCCCAAGGATTATCCCATGGTCGCGCCTGCCTATTCGGAACAGCGGCGCACCGTCGCGCAAAAGCTCGGCCTTGGACGGCGGTTTGGCGCGAAAGCACAGGATGCGGTTCCGGTAGTGGAAGCATCACCCGTGGTAGAGGCGGCGCCAGTTGTCGAAGCGACACCGGTTGCCGAAGCCACACCGGCAGTGTCGACGGAAGCTAAGCCCAAGCGCGGCCGCGGCAAGGCGGCCGCTGCCAAACCCAGCGAACAGGCCGAAATCGTTGCGCCCGAGCCAAAGCCTGAACCTGCGAATGTGCCCGCACAAGCAGAAGCCGCGGCAATAAAGCCTGCCAGAAAGAAACTGGGCGTACAAACCGCACCGCGAACTGCGAAGGCCCCGACAGCCGCCCTGAAGGAACCGGTGGAACCCGCAGTAGCAGAGCCCACAAGGGCCAAACCCGCCAAGCCAGCTACCGGGAAAGGGACAGCTGGAAAGGCCGCGCCGCCAATGGCTCCAGCATCCACGAAGCCGAAAGGCGCAGGGCGGCAGGTATCCGCTGTGAAACAGAAGAAAGCGCCTGTTCCAGCACCGACATCTACGGAATAATGGTCACCGACGAGATATGGGTTAATCCAACCCATATCTCGTCTGACCGCTGACCTTGCGAGCATCATCGGTCGCGCGATGTGGCGCACCGCGGCGAAGACTAGCTCCGCTCTGCCATAATCCTGGCAAGGATGTCGCCCGCACGGTCAGGAGGCAGGAAAATCCTGGTCTTGAAGGCGACGACCTCACTGAACGCTCCGCAAGCCTTCAACCAGGTCCGATCCTCGGGTCGATAGTCTCGTATTTCGAGGCGCACACTGTCGTTGACATGAACCCGGGCAAGTCTGGCCGGACCAAGACCCGGGATCGACACTCCCTCCACCGAACGCGCACCCTCGATCATTTCGTCGGGACCAGGAACTGTCGCGCCATCGAGGCCGAATTCCCTTTGGATCCGTTCCACGGCCGCTGGATGGATGATGCGCCCCAGGATTGAACCGCCCGCGCCATCGTCGATCCGCCAGACGCGCACGTCATCTTCCGGCAATTTATGCCATATGGGCAGCAGCAGCCCGGTTGCCATGGTGATCGTTTCGACCATAAGATTTTCCGTCGCTTCAGCCACTTCCCCCTCCCAAAAGACCTGGAAAGCATCGGGTTCGATCTCGCTCCAATGGCTGGCTTTTAGGGCCGCTCTATCCATGCGGAGCTGACCGCTGGGACGAATGAGATAGCAGCGTTCGATCCATTTGCCATCGTCGTCCTGTCCCGGCCATGTCGGCATGCGCAGTGCGACCCGGCCGGACCGGGCATTGCGGAGCCAGGCAGTATTGTCCGTGTTCTTGCAAATAAGCTGCAACGCAGCCCAGTTGGTAATCGGTGGCCGCCGGTGCAGTTCCAGACGCAAAAGCCGTGTCTCGGCGCCGATTACAGGATCGGTGCGCAGCAGCCGGTCGGAAAGCAGAACCACTTTCTCGGCGCGGATGGTTTCAATGCCCAGGTCAAGCGTGCCGGCAGCACGCGCCGCTTCGACGCGGTCCTCGACCAACCCCAGAAACTCCTCGAATATGCTATTCTGCGTCGCGATCCGCAGTGCCAATATGCGGTTGAGCCAGCGATGAATGGGCGGCAGACGTTCCAGAAGTTCCCCGCCTTCGTCGCAAAGCTCAAGGCCCGTCATCTCCTGGAAATCAGTGAGCGAGACGCTGCGGAGCTTGCCCTCATAGAGGAGATGGAACCATTGGACGAGCGCATCGCGGGCATAGTCGGATTCCAGATTGTCGGAAGGATCGAACAGGTTTTGCGATCCGGTCTGGCGTTGCCCCCGGGTCAACGCGCCCAACGCTTCCAGACCGCGGATGATGGTGCTGAGGAAGCGGCGCTCCCCGCGGCAATCGGTGGTGAGCGGGCGATAGACGGGCGGCGTCAGCTGGTTCGTCCGGTGGCTACGACCAAAGCCCTGCACCGCCGAGAGGATGCGGAACCCAAGTTCCAGCAGAAAATGCGCGCGGCGCCTGTGCGCGCTGGCACAGTTCCGATCGGAATGCATGGATCGTCCGGTACTCCCGGCCAGGGAAAAGGCGGCGATGGGCTTGCGGCCATCCTGAAACGCCTGAACCTCGAACAGATTGGCCCGAGCGCTGCGCCTCTCGACCTTTTGTCGCCCGGCGATGTCAGGCACGATACGCCGCGAGCGCCCCGTAATCTCGGCGACCTGGTCGGTTCCGAAATGCGCGATAAGTGCGTCGAGCGCGGTCGGAATCGCGGGCAGAGCGCATAGCTCCTCGATCAATTCGTCGCGTGCGGCGATCGCCTGGCGGGAAAGCACCGGATTGCCCTCAGCATCGATCATCGGTTCAGCACGCATCGCGCCATCGTCGGTACGAAAGACCCGCATCTGACGCACGGGAAAGCCATTCTTCAAATAGTCGATCAGGGTTTCCTTCGGCGAAACCTCAACGTCCATCGTCGCCCGTTCCTGGACGGAGAGTTCGGATAGACGCCGATCCATGATGGCCTCGCCCGTGCTGGCGAGTTGCACCAGCACTACATTGTCCGACGCCAGCTCCTGCTCGATCGCGTTGATGAGCGAGGGCATTTTCATGCTGACAAGAAGGCTGGAAAAGAAGCGCAATTTCGCAGATTCAAAGGTACTCAGAGCTGAGCCGCGCGCCCGGGCGTTCTGGGTCTTGCCCGACATTCTGTCGACGATGCCGATCTCGGCCAGCACGTCATGCAATCCGCGATGAATGATGCTCCAGCTATCGGCATATGCATCGTAGATCGAAATCTGATCTGGCGTCAGTACATGTTCCAGCGGCTCATATTCGACGCCCGCGAAGCTCAATGCCCGGGCGGTGTAGCGACCCATCGCCTTGAGATCGCGGCAAACGACCTCAAGGGCTGCGATCCCCCCCTCTTCCATCGCCTTCATGAACATGTCGCGCGTGGCAAAGGCAGTGCCCGGTCCCCAGAGCCCCAGGCGAACAGCATAGGAGAGATTGTCCGGCCTGGCCGCGCCGGTCGCGGACATGTAGAGAATGCGAGCGCGCGGAAGCGCATTTTGCAATCGAACGCCGGCAAGCCCCTGTTCCGAGCCTTGCGCTTTGCCAAAATCCGTCTCGGTCCCGCCCGCGTGCGCCATCGCGTGAGACTCGTCGAAGACGATTACGCCGACGAAATCCTCGCCAGTCCAGTCCAGTAGTTGTTGCAGGCGCGAGGCTGTATCGTGGCGCGCGGAGCGCAGGGCGGCATAAGTCAGGAAGATAATGCCGCTTTCCATCGTGATCGACGTGCCCAGCGGAAAGTTTGAAATCGGCTGAATATCGATGGCAAGCCCGCCCAGCGCCGTCCAGTCGCGGCGGGCGTCCTCGATGAGGTCGGCCATGGAAATCCAGATCGCGCGGCGATTGGCCCGGTTCCATTGATCAAGGATGATGCCCGCCGCCTCGCGACCCTTGCCCACACCAGTACCGTCAGCGATGAAAAAGCCGGTCCGATAGGCTTTGCCTTCCCTGTCCTCGATCAGGCGATCGCCGGCGAGGTTGGATGAAAAGCGGCCGACAAGATCGCGCGTATGCGCCTCACCGGCATAAATGACGGTTTCAAGCTGCGCCTCAGACAGTGCCTTGGCCGCGCGGTCCTGGAGCAGGGGTTGATAGCGCGGCACCGGCAGGGACACCGAGGCCATGGCAATGGATTCGACAAGAACATCGGGATGCCTGGAGGCACCATCGATGGAGATCCGTGCGGGCCGCCAGGCAGAATAGATGCCCACGGTCTCGCCGGGAGCAAGCGGCTCCTCCCGAACCACATATGTGATTGGCCGCGCGTCCTTTGCCACCGCTGCAACGCGCGACGGCGGCGCAAGCCTTTGCCCGCTCATATGCCCAAAGAGGGCTCCTCGCGCGACATTAGTGGCTGGTCGGGAAGGCAAAAGACCAACGGCTGGCTGCGCAAGGAAAGGTGGAGACTGCAGGGGATCGAGCCGATCAGGGATGGCGAGGACAAGGTCCAGTGCTGCCTCGATGTTGCAGGCGACGTGACGCTCCGGCACGCCGATCCATCCCTTGTCGAAGATCAGCAGACGCACATCGATCCCCGTTCCATGTTTGGCATAGGGGCTACCCGATATGGCGATTTCGATGCGGGGCGGCACAAGCTCCGCGACTACATTGTAGCCAAGCGCAGCCGAACCTTCTGGCGAGAAGCTTGTCGGCATGATGGCGACGCATCGCCCGCCTTGTGCGAGAGATGCAAGCGCGCCGCGCAGGTGGCGCGCGCCGGCATGGCGATCGATCCCGCGGCCAACGCTCCGACTGAAGGGAGGATTGATCAGCCCCAGCGTGGGAATCTGCTCGGTGGTCAGCATATCCTGAATATGTTCGGCATCATGGCGTGTCACGATCTCGCCCAAGCTTCGAGACAGCAGGTCGGCGCGGGCGGGATCATGCTCATTGAGCAGCAGCCGCGCGCCTGCGCGTGCGCCATGGACTGCCAGCATGCCGGTGCCGGCCGAGGGTTCGAGCAGGATATCGTCAGAGCGACAGCGTGCCGCCATGGCTGCGAGCCAGGCGATGCTGAGGGGCGTGCTGAACTGCTGGAGCTCGACCTGCTTTTCCGAGCGGTAGGTCTGTGTGGGCAATCCGCGCTCAAATTGCCGCAGTCGTTGGAAGATGTCGGCAGGTGTTCCTGCCAGAAGCGCGCATTGCGGATCGGCGAGGTGCAAGACCTGCGCGGTTTCCAGCGCATCATATGCATCGCGCATCAACCATGCACCGCCGGCATCATCTTCGCCGAACGCCTGGGCCATCATGCGCTTGAGGGACTGGCGATTGACCATGCCGCCATTGCGCAGGCGGTGGGCAAGGGACTGGGCAACCTCGAACAGGCGTGCGGGCGCGTCGTGGGTTTGCGACAAAGCGAGTTGGGGCAAGGTCATGGGCACCTCATGCGAGAATAGGACAATCCGGCTCTCCCTTTCCCGCTCTCCTTCATTCCGGCCCCTGACTGTGCAGGAAGGATAGATCAGACCCGGTGACGGGGGATCGGCTCGAGGCTATGGAAGAGCATGGCTATTCCACTCGACTATCTCGGCGAACTCGACCGGCTGCTGCTTGATCAAGGCGAGGATTGCATGCTGCTGTCGCAGCTGGACGGCTTCCTCACCGGAATCCTCGTCAGCCCCGATCTGCTTGCACCCAGCCAATGGCTGAAGAAGATCTGGGCTGGTGATGACGGCACGGGCATGCTGCAGTTTAGTGAAATGGGCGGTTTCCAGCATTTCACAGACCTCATCATGCACCATTATCATGTCATCCTGGCCTGCCTGGGTCAGCCGGCCAGCTTCGAACCGGTGCTGGAGATCGACACACGGTCGGACGAGACATTGTGGGAGATGTGGATCGAGGGCTTTGGACAGGCGATGGATCTTGCCCCTTCGGGCTGGCAGCGTGTCCTCAATGACGATGATCCCGGTTGCCGCGCCGCGATCGAGGGTATTCGCGAACTTCGCTCGTTTGCTGATGGTACGAATAAGCTGACTCTCACTGCGGAAGACCAATGGGATCGGGAAGCACCTGACCTGATCCCGATTTGGGTCGAGATGCTGCACCAGTGGCGGATTGAAAATGACCCCTACCGACCGGGCACCATCAAGCGCGAAAAGACGGGGCGTAACGATCCATGTCCCTGCGGGTCGGGCGCCAAATATAAGAAGTGCTGCGGTTTGAACTAAATGATCGCGGACAACTGCGGGCGCGGCATGACCGTCAGCTGGGTCTTCCTCTGCGCGCTTCCAAACCCGTCAACCCGATGAAGTTAAACGGCGATCGATATCCGCCCCAGCTGAAATCGTCTCCGACAAAAGCAGCAGACACGTTCGCTCTGTCACGTGCCGACCGCAATCATCCGGGCATGCCCTCATCGCCATAAAGAAAGTCCTGGCTATTTGCCGCATTGGGGCCAGCTGTCGTCTTGGCTGTGGCGGCCAAGCGCATTTCTTCCAGCAAAACGAGGCGACTGGCCCTGTCAGTAGGCATATTGACCGGAACAAGACGGACAGCAGCGTGCCCCTCACGGGTCAGGATGATTTCTTCCCCTGCCTCCGCGCGCCGAACAAGGTCGATGAGTTGGCCCGCCGCATCAGATATGGAAATATGCATAGGCCATTATCCCTGGCGATTAAGAGCAGCGGCTCATTTTAGACCGTTGCACAGTTCCATCCAAGGCCGAAACCGGGGGCGGGGACTAAGCCGTGCCCCCGGCCATTTTCAGGCGGCTTGCGCGAAGCTTTGGTCGCCTTCGTTGCCACCTTCCTTGTTCACCACGTCCGCCAGGTCGTGCCCGCTATTGTCGGGCGAGGTCGGCTCTTCGCCGTTTTCCGGGGCAGCGAACCGCATTTCGTCGGGTAGCCAGGCGAGCGCCCGTTCCTGGATTTCGGGCTCGATTATGACATCGCCACCAAATAGCCGCTCGGCCGATGCGGCCAGATCGTGCTTCTTCGACCCGGAATAGCGCATTCGAAGTTCCAGTCCGCCAATCTTTTCGAACAAGGCGAGGATGCCAGGCTTGGTCAGCTTGTCGAAATAGGTGAGCGCCGTCGGCCGCCACCAGGCCGCGACATCGATCCCAAGCTTGCGCCCCAGATGATCGAGGAAGCCTGCCTGGCGTCGTCCGGCAGGAACGGCATGAAGCGTGCGCGCGATCGCCCATCCGAGCCAGGCCGCACGTGCATCGTCGGGCAGCGTACAGAAGGCATCATAACGATCTGGAACGGCCTGGTGGTGGAGCCAGCTCCGATCGAGCGCCCCATCAAGCTTCGTCCATTCACCCGCCGCCGCCGTTTCCGGCTTGAAGTCGGGCAAGAGACGGGAAGGCACCGAGGCCCGCAGATCGCTCGGCATGTCGAAGGACGCCAGACGCGACTCACGATCAACCATGATGAAGGTGCCCAAATCTAACGCGAATGCGGGGTCACTGGCGACGTGGACCGCAAGCAGCTCAGTCTTCATCATCGCCAGCATTTCGCGAAGGCGCTGGCTCATCACCGGGCGAGCGTCATTGGCGGTATCGTTCTCCTGCGTTTCAACGCTGGCATTATCGTCGCCGTCTTCGCCGTCATCATCGGCCTCGCCGCTCTCCTCGTCAGACACCGGCGCGATATAGAGTTGATGATGGATTTGCGGCGTGCCGTCTTGGCCGAGCACCACATAGCCAAGAGCGGTCGCTTTCTGCTCAGGATCGATCACAACCTCGCGCTCAATGATCGCCGTGAGTTCCGCCTGGAGGGCAGCATAGCGCTGTTCCTCATCCTCTTCCGGCTCATAGGGCTCGTTTCCGGCAAGCAGTTCGATCTCGGCAATCTCCTCCTCAATCTCCTGTTTACGCGCTTCCTGCTCCTGCGTGAGCGGTTCGGCGACGCCGGTCAGCGGTTGCAGCGCATAGGTCTCCATATAGGGAATGCGCGCGCCGGTGACGATGCGCACTTCCCCCAGGCCTTCGCGCTCACGCAGCGCCTCGGCCTGCGCGGCGAGTTTCGTCTCCGCCAGATCATCGAGAATATGGGTGTCGATCCAGCGCTCGTCGGCTGCAGTGGAGAACAGGTCCGCGTCCTCGACACGGCCACCTGCCGCGATATAGGAATCCCGCCCGACCAACAGGGCCTTGGGATCGGTTGCGCGATAGCTGTAGCCATTGAGCGCCCGCCGGATTTCATTGACATTGTCGCGGGAATAGCTGCTTCGTAGCGACTCCCAGATCGCCGTCTGACGGGCGGTGTCGGCGGTCGTCGCATAGGCCTTGGCCACATCGAGCGTGATTTCGTCAGCCTCGAGCGCATCGAAGATCGGCTGGGCGAGGTTCGCGAGACGCAGGCGCCCGACAACAAAACGTTCCTCGATGCCGAAGCGCTTGGCGATCTCCGCCGTGCTGCGGCCCTCGACCTCGATCAGATCGCGAAATGCCAGACAATCTTCGGCAGGCGACATCTGCAGCCGGTCATAATTTTCAGCAAGGCTGATTTCGCGGCCGTCCTTCGCTTTGGCAAGAACAAGGACGGGGACATCATAATCGGCAGGCAGCGTTCCCTTCTCGATCAGGCGATGGATCGCATCAAGGCGGCGGCCCCCGGCCGTGATGCGATAATGACCTTTCTTACGGGAAACCGGCACGCCGACGAGATTCTGGATAAGGCCATGCCCGGCGATGCTGGCTTCGAGTTCAGCGTCAGCGCGCGGATCGGTCCGCTTGCGCACATTGACGGGCGACTTGGTGAGATGGGTTGCCGGGACGAGGATGGATGGCTTGGTCATGCAACAAACTCCGCAAAAGCTGCGGCCCGCACATCGAACCGCGCATTCGCCGCCCTCCCCCTCTCCTTTCGTTTGCACCGGTTTGGGGCGTGACGGCACGGTGCCGTGCCGCTAGACACGGCAGCTGCATAATTTCAGGAGGACGTTTTATGAACAATTCCGAGCTGGCTGAAGCGCTCAGCGCCGATCATGAACTGACCAAGGCTGACGCACGCAAACTCGTCGACGCCCTGTTTGGGGTCATTGCCGACGCGGCGGCCAAAGGCGACGAAATTTCGCTGAACGGCTTCGGCAAGTTCAAGGTGAAGGACACAGCGGCGCGCGAGGGCCGCAATCCGGCAACCGGCGAAACTATCGCCATCAAGGCGTCCAAGAAGCTGACGTTCACGCCCGCAAAGGCGATCAAGGACCGTCTCAACGGCTGACCAATATCGCTGCCCTGCTGCCGACAGGTGCAGGGCAGCGGAGCCGCATCATGGTAATCAGGCAGCGCGTGACTGCCCTTCCAGCACATCCGCCCAATCATTATTGGGCGGCGGCGGCCACGCGCTGATGATCTCAAGGCCAGGACGCTCATAGGCGAGGCGCGCATTTTTGTTGGCTTTCCATCCAGCCTCATCCCGGTCGAACAGCAGGACGAGGCGCTCGAGCCGATCAGGTAACAGAATATGTCCGGCCCGTTCTGTCCCGAGGATCGCCCATACCGGGATCTTGTGCATTTGCATCGCCGCCAGCGCGGTCTCGATGCCTTCGGCGAGGCCGAGCACCGAAGCGGGAGGCATGAGTTGTACCGCGCCGCGCCCCGGACGTCCGAGCATCATGCGGGGATCGGCCAGATCCTTTGCTTTGGTGGCGGTTGCGGCATCAATAAAGGTGCGGTGGATGGCGACGAGCCGTCGTCTCTCCCGCACGGCTGCAATCATGGCGGGCCGGAACAGCGCGCGGCTGCCTCGTCCCAGCGGCGTGCGTAAATTATAGCGCAGATCATGCCAGGGCGGCGTGAGCAGGCGCCCAGACAGGTAGCTTTGCGCAGGCGTGCCCACGAGGGATGCGGATGCGTTCCATATGCGTAGGGCTGGCCCTGCACCCGCGTGAGGCGAGGGCACGTTGCGCGACAAATCGGAAATGTGCCGGTCCGCAAAAGGCAGGCGTAAATGCCGGATTGCTCGCAGAACGTCTCTCGTGTCGCAACCGGCAAAGCATTTGAACAGCAGCGCGCTTCTGCCAACACGGATAGACAGGCTGGGATTATGGTCATCATGGGCCGGACACAGGCATAGACCGCGATCTTTCTGCCATGTTCCGCCTAGCTTTCGGCAAAGGGCTTCGCCCTGAAATTTCAGTTCAAGAGATTTCATTGTTGTCAGCCGCCCTGGCGAATTATCCTTCATGTTTCGTCGAGGGCCTGCGAAAGTATCAAAAGCGCCGACGCCAGTTCGCGCTGGACCTCAGCAACTTCGAGACTCAGTCTGCGGGCTATCGCCGGGTAGGCAGAACCCTCGACGCAATGGGCAAGGAAAACGGCGCGCGTTTGCTGCGGCAAATCCGCAATCGCGTTGCGCAACTTCATCATTCGCATGGCATCGCAGGACGCCAAGGCTTGCTGCTCCACCCATATCCATCCACTGACCCACACGCCTTCAGGCGTCTCCTCGATATAGGCCTCGTCTGCGTCGATGCGCAGGACCGGCGCGCCTTCCAGTCTGGTCATGGCGACTGCGACTGCTGGATGCGCCCCCGCGTCCAATAGCGCTGCAATGGCATCGAGACGCCGCAACAGATGCGCGCGACGCCGACGGCGTGATGGCGGCCAGCCTCCGGTCACAAGATCTGTTTTGATGTCTTGCAGAAGAGCACGGACTTCTAAGTATTGCATGGCAACTGGATCCCTCTGGGTTCTTCCGCTCGCCTTGCCCCCTCCCTCCTTCGCGAGGCTCGATCGCTGCAGAGCAGCGCCCGGCCGACCGTCTTGTGTCCGGCGACCATGGGAGAGGTTGGTGAAGCGCCAAGCCTATCTCCAGCTATGATCCTCTGGCGTCGCTGTCGTAGCGTGACCGGTTTGGATTGCTTGCAAAACAATCTGTTAAACCGGATGCAGAACGATTATGTTTTCGAAAGGTTTTTGTTTGAAACAGAATGGCTGCAACCGGATACTGACGGCAAAATAAACTCGAATGATATGGTTGGAGAGGACGCCGCTTCCGGTTGCCATGAACTGGCGAAGGGACACGCCCTTGAACGAGGAAGACTATTCGGACCGGCTTGAACGGCTCAGCACGCGCAAGGGCGACTGCCTGCGAGAAGCCGCCAAAGGCCTATCGTCCAAAGAGATCGGGCGGGTCCTGAATCTGTCCCCTCATACAGTAAACAATCATATTCTCGAAACCCGGCAGATACTTGGGAACGTGTCGCGATGGAAAGCAGCCCAGCTTTTCGTGGATTGGGAGGCTGGCAAGGGGGGGCAGATTATACCCCCCTATCCAATGACTATTCCCGGCGGCGCCAATTGCGAGTCAAATGCGTCCATCGAAACCAAGGCGGACGCACGGCCGACACACGAGGAACTCAAGGATCTGTTCGCAGAAGGACAACGCCCATATGGCGTTCGCAAACAGCCCTCCTCCTTGCTCGACATTGTGCCACTCCGCGTAGCCGGGAGGCAACGCAATGACCTGAATGGACCCTCCACCCTGATCGCCTTCGCGATCCTCACTCCCATGATGCTCTTTGCCGTAGGGGCTGGAATATCCCTCCTGTTGGTACTCAACGACCTCGTGGCAAAATAGAGCGGCAAATCCTCAAATCCATCACCATAGCCTGCCCTGATGGGCGGGAAGGAGAAACCATGCGTGCTCAACGCCAATCCGTCGCCAAACATGTTGCCGAGCGTTTGTTCGCTGCCGAAGAGGCCATCGACATCGCAGCTGCGCGTATCGCCGAACTCAACGCGGCATTGCCGCTCGCGCGGCTGGATGCCCGCCTCTCGGCCATGATCGGCCAGGACGCCATTCAAAGCTCCGCCTCGGCCATGCTGCTTGTTGCAGAAACGCGCGAAAAGATCGTCACCACCCACGCCAATCTCAAACATGCCAGTGACGCAATGGGATTACCGGAGACCAGCTATGGCGACCTTCTCAAGGTGGCAAGGGCAGGGTCGCCCGCCCAGGGACAGCATCTCCGAGCGGTGTGATGCTTTCGTCGAGAGAAATTGACGGATCGGGACTTTTGTCGTTCCTTTACGTCATGACGCGACAAGCTCTGTTTCTGGCTCTTCTGCTTCTGAGCAGCGCCTATGCCTTCATAAAGGGCGGCCAACCCGAACGTATCGGTGCGGCCACGCTTTTATGCGGCGCAAGCCTGACTGTGTTTGTCGCGTCGCCTTTCGGGATCCGGTTTCAGGGAGTCGAAGTCGGCATCCTGATCATCGATTTGCTGATATTGGGCATTTTCCTATGGCTTTCAATTCGGAGCACCCGTTTCTGGCCGATCTGGATCGCCGGGATGCTGGGTGCCGAAGTCGTCATTCATGTAGCGCTGATGGTTGCACCAGCTGTGGTTCCCCGTGCCTACATGCAGGCGCTGGCGGTATGGAGTTGGTTCGCCCAACTGGGCCTGATCATCGCCACCTGGCGGCACCAGATGCGATTGACGCATCTGGGTGTCGACGCGCCTTGGAAGAACTGATCGGCCTTACCTGCCCTGATCGCGCGCAGGAACTTTCAGAACGCCTCTTTACCCGATTTGGCTCTCTTGGCGAGGCTGTCTCAGCACGCTCGGCGGCAAGGATCGAATTGCTGGATGGCTCGATCCAGGTCGAGCAAACCTTCCTGAGCTTCCGGCGTGCGATGACACAGATGCTGAGGGCTCCCCTGATGCAGCGGCCCATATTATCCAACGATCAGTCTTTGCTCGATTATTTGAGGGCGCAAATGGCCTATGACCCGATCGAGCGGTTTCGGGTTCTGTTCCTTAATGCGGGCAACGAGTTGATAGCGGACGAGGTGATGGGCGTTGGAACCGTATCGGCCGTTCAGGCCTGGCCCCGCGAAATCCTGAAACGCTGCCTGGACTTGGAGGCAACAGCGATTCTCCTCGTCCACAATCATCCCTCCGGTTGCTCCAGGCCATCCCTGGCAGATCGGGATTTAACCGAAAGGATCGCCAAGGCAGCATCCAGCCTCAGCGTCATCGTCCATGATCATCTGGTCGTAGCGCGAAAAGGCACGACGAGCTTTCGAATGGCGGGCTATTTATGACGGGCACCGGCCTTCTTTCAGACATGCCCGGCAGAGGATGGACGCAAGAGTGGTCTTCCCTTCGCTCCATCGGAAGTCATGGATGATGCCCGCGTCGAACATATCGGCGCAGATTCGCGATCGAGGCGGCTGGCCTCTATCCTGCCGGGCAATCGCGTGCCGAACCATCCTGAAAATGCAAGCTGCAATCCTTAAGAAGATGGGGCGCAAATTATCGTCCAGTCCCTATCTGGGTTCTTTGCTCCAAGTCTATCTTGCCGAGATCGAGGGTGAAAGAATTTATCAGGCGTGTCTTTCCACGGACCATGCATCATCAACAGCGCATCGTCGCTCGACGCGCCTGGAGGAGTTCGGTGCGCTGGTGCGTGGGGATGACCCAGTCGATGGCAGGTGCACTGATCTGAAACTGGCTGACCTGACGAAACAGGCGCTAGATGAAGCGATCGATATCCTGATCGGACATTGCATCAACCTCGGCGACGAGATCTCCGCATTTACGCCTGAAAATAGCGTGATACCGAAGAGCCCAATAAGATATAGCCGCCACATCGGCACCAGCGAGGAAAGATGTGCCATGACTGTCCTGCGAGGCAAGGTCATTGCAGGGGGGCGTATAGCCCTTCCCGCCGATGTTCGCCGCACTCTGGGTTTGCAGAGTGGTGATACGGTTCTCTTCGAACTCACTGGCCAGGAAGTTCGTATACGACCAGCGCGTACGGCCTTGCGACAGGCGCAGGAACGATTACGCGCCTTCGCGCCGAATGAGGGCCTCGTCTCCGAGGCGTTGATTGCCGAGCGGCGAGCCGAGGCTGCACGTGACTGACAAAAGGCCCAATGCCGTGTATGCTCTTGATGCATCGGCGCTTTTATGTCTCCTATTTGGCGAACCCGGCTCGGATCAGGTGGAGAAGCGATTGAGCGGTGCTCTGGTGTCGGCGGTAAACTACCATGAGGTGTTGGCAATGCTTGCGGATCAAGGTGTCGATTTTGCAGAGGCGCAGACGATGCTGGCAGCGCTGGACATCGACGTCGTACCGGTCGATCGAAACCAGGCTGACGTCGGCGGGAAATTGCACAGCGATACGCGCAGTATCGGCTTGTCTCTTGGTGCTCGTTCCTGTCTGGCGCTGGCACTATGTAGGGAAGCGATTGCAGTGACGGCTGACCGGGCATGGGAGACACTCGACTTTGGTGTCGTGGTAGAACGGGTCCGGTGACCCGCATGGCGGGCGTTGATAACAGGATTAGAGATTGAACTGATGCGGACCGACCTCAATCATCTTCCGATGTCCAAGCAGCGCGAACTCGATCGCGTTGTGGAGATCCTCTTCCAGGGATTTCGCGAGGCGACACAAGAGGCAACGGGACGACGCAAGTCCGCGCGGATTCTCAAGGTCATCCTTTTCGGATCCTATGCCAGGGGCGATTGGGTCGATGCACCATTCGATGCCAACCAGTTCACCTCCGACTATGACATCCTGGTGATCGTCAATCAGAAGGAATTGACCGATGGCGTGCTCTACTGGGAAGAGACCGAGCAACGCCTATTCGACGCCCATCAAGTCGAGAAAATCATCCGCACGCCGGTCAACTTCATCGTCCATACGTTGCAGCAGGTGAATGACGGCCTGTCTCATGGGCGGCTTCTGTTCACCGAGATCGCCAAGGATGGCGTGATCCTTTACCAGTCTGATGATCGACCGCTGGCAGAAGCCAAGCCCAAGACGCCTGATCAAGCTTATCTTATGGCCAAAGAATTTTTTGAAGATTTGTTTCCAGCCGCGATGAGACGTTTTGCACTCGCAGAGATAAGCCAAAGTAGGAATTGGCTCAGCGATTCAGCGTTTGATTTTCACCAGGCGACTGAAAAGCTTTACCGATGCGTTCTGACAACCCTCACATTCTATGCTCCACGGAGTACGAATATCGTATTTCTCAGGGGCATGGCTGAAGGCTTGGACCGGCGGCTCTTTGATGCCTGGCCTCGCGCAACGCACGCGGAACGTGCCATGTATCAAAAATTGAAGGACGCCTATCGCAAGGGCCAACATTCGAAGCATTTTGAGATTTCGTCCGAAGAGCTAGTCTGGCTTCAAGGCAGAATTCAGATACTCGGAGAGCTTGTGCATGAGGTATGCTCTGGGCGCATCGCAAAGTTGAAAATCGATGCGGAAGCCGCGGTGAAATAAGCAATTGAAGGGAAATGGCCGAAGGAGAGATAGTATGGTACTGAGCGGCACAAGGAGATCGTGAGACTTGTAGCTGCGGGGCGAGCTGATCCCTGATCTTCTCCTACTATCTCTCCCGGCGGAAGCTAAGCCCAGCGATCGCACGCCCAAACGCCGATCGCTGTCTCACAATTTTCGCAATGGCAGGCTTCAATATCTTCTCGCGGTAGCGGGCGTCGATCCGGTCATCATCCACAAACGCTACCATGACGTCGAGGGGGTCCCGGACTGCCAACCGGTGCGCTTGCCGGCCTGACGGATCTCGAGAGAGGAAACGAAACAGCCCTTGCAAGGTACGGGTCGCCTCCCGATGATCGCCGTCTCGCAGGGCGTGACTGATATATTCCTGCAGCACGATGGGAGCTGCTGCAGCCTGCCGTCGGGCGGTATCATCTGGTCGTTTCAGTATGTGCAGATTGGCGATCCGACTTTGCAGGCAGTGAAGTGGATTCATCACAGGGATGGCAACCTGCCCTGCGAAGCCAGCTCGCTCATAAGGCACGATGATTTCGGCGACGCCTGCCGTCAGCTCCTTGGGCCTAACGCCAAGGACATGGCCCAAAAAATCAATACGAATGGCTATCCCGTCCACCACCGCCTCAACGATCGCGGTTTCGGGTGTCTGATTGTCGATCCCTGGGATAAGCAGCTTGCCTCCGAGCGCTTGCGCCAACTTTTGCGCGGCTTCACGCCGTCCAAAATAGTCGATATCCTTGGAGGTATATGGGCGGTAGAGATGAAGCTCGTCGGCTGCGGAATAGAATTCCGCCCAGAGGTTCAATGCCTGTCCGCCGATGACGAATGCGCCATCCTCCAGAACAAGATGGGAAGCAATATCGAGAACGGCGGCTGGATCTAAGTGATTGTCGCTCAGGCGGCGCCCCGCCGCGAACGGCGCACAGAGGCGCGCGAAAAATCGATGCCGGAGAAAAAGCCGTTGCGCTGCCCCATTGCCTCGGGCGAGATGACACCAGATCTCAGGTCGTGATCATCCTGCTCGCGGGCGCGCTGCTTCTCGCGCCGACGATCAAGCGAATCGAATTGATCAACTTTCTGCATGTCTAACTCCACCCACATATCTATATGCGATGCGCTTTCCGGTCAATTAACGCCTCAATGGAGGGGACCGGCTGGAACTTCTCCCACAAGCGACGGCAGCCACATATGCCGGTTGGACGTTAATCGACCGGGCTTGATCGAACGCCGATACCAAGGCATGATCGCTATGCGAGAGGACTATGGCAGTCGCTCGCAGGATTGTCCTGTAGGTATCTCGAAGCTCGACATGCGGGTCGAGCGCCGACGTTGTTCTGTTACGACAGCGATACGGCTCACCTCACTCAAGATAACGCCTGGCTTGGGCCAGGGGATCTTTGCCGTGCTGTGAGGAACCGTGATTTCATGTCGTCAAATAATTGCAACGCCCCACACGGGATGAGCCAGGATGCTGCTCAGCAAAATGCCGGACCGGATGTCAGTGACATTCGGCATATCTACGAAACTGAGGCGCCGCGGCTGCGACGCTATTTTCAGGCGCGCTTGCGTTCGCGGGATGATGCAGGTGATCTCGTACAGGAATCTTTTCTCCGCCTCATTGGGTGCATGGCCAGAGCCGAGCTTCCCCGACCAGCCGCGTATCTCCAGCGCATCGCGCAAAATCTCCTACTGGATCGCTACAAACGACTCGAGACACGCCTCGCGGCCTTCCACGTGCCGATCGGCGAGGACTTTGAACTGGCGATACCGCCGGACCAGGCCGTCCGCATCGAGGCCGAAGACGTGATGCGGGTCTACCGGCGCGCACTTGAGGAGCTTCCTCAAAAAACGCGAGAAATCTTCCTGGCACATCGTGTCGACGAGTTGACCTACCGGCAGATCGCGCAAAACATGGGAATTTCCATCCCGACTGTGCAATATCATGTTGCCCGCGCCCTCGCCCATATCGACGCAGCCCTGGAACAGGAATAATGGAAGACACCGAGCCGCCGCGTCGCCATGGCCAACTTAGGGAGGAGGCCGCCGATTGGTTCGCGATCATGCGCGACCAGGAAGAAGCGCAGATCAAGCGAAAGGATTTCGAGGCGTGGCTGGCGCGTGGCGCGCTTCACCGTGCCGCCTACAACCGCATCGCCGAAGCCTACAGTATCGGCAAGCGGTTGAAGGAGTTGCCCGAAGATGCGGACGTGACCATGAGCGAGGCGCTTGACATCGACACCCGGCAAAACCGGTCTCGCACGAAAGCAACAAAATATGCCCTGCTACTGGTCGGTTTGCTCGGAGCGACAGCCCTTGTCGCGCATTGGGCGCGGAGTGCCCCCATTCGAGACGAGCCAACGACCCAGTTCGCCACGAAAGACGCTTCACGGTTCTCCGATCAGGCCGTGGCAACGCTTGTTACCGCCACCGGCGACATTAAATCCTTTCATCTTAAGGATGGCTCCGTCGTCACGCTCGATACAAACAGCCTTGTGCTGGTGAATTTTGACGATATCCAAAGAAGCCTCCGACTATTACGTGGTCGCGCGCGCTTTACCGTCGCCCATGAGAGCAGGCCTTTCACGGTTCATGCCGGCCGCGGGAAGGTTGTAGCTCGAGGCACGATATTCGACGTCGACCTTCTGCCGGGCAACCATGTTGTCGTTCGGCTGGTAAGAGGCGCTGTTGACGTCGAGATCGAAACCGCGGCCAAAGTGGCGCTTCTCCAGCGGCCAGTCCAACTCATCCCTGGCGAGCAGGTTGAACTTGAGAATGATACCATCGCCCGGCCCACAAAGATCAGAGAGGTGGACGTTAATGACAGCGACTGGCCCAATGGCTTGAGGAATTTCACGAATGTTCGCCTTGGGGATCTGTTCGCAGAAGTAAACCGCTATGCTTCTATTCCGCTGGTCAGCGAGGCACCCGATATCGAGGATATTCGCGTATCGGGAAGTTTTCGTATTTCTGATAGCGCACGGCTGGCGCGAAATCTCGGAGACATGCTGGGCTTAGTCGTCATGAGCAGCCCCAGTTCCATTCATCTTGCGCGCCACTGCTCCACGCCGTCGAAAGGAAATTGTCGAATGCCATCATAATTGGCGCAACCCGCTCGTCGCTACTCCCAATGGAACCGGCTTTGAACCACGCCGGAAAATATAGGGGACAACGATGAGCAAGGTTAGATGGCAGTCGGTCAGTTCGGTTTTCGCTCTGGCTCTGATGAGTATGGCCACGCCCTCGTTGGCCAAACCGGAGCAGAAGCTGAACTGGAACCTCGACCAGCAAAATCTGGACGCCGCATTACGCGCTATCGGCAACATAGCCAGCCAAGACATCATCTTTCCTACAGAGGCGGTCAAGGGACGCCGGGCTCCCGCGCTCAACGGAACTTATACCGCGCTCGAAGCGGTCGGAATCATTCTGAAGGGAACATCTTGGACGGCTGTCGAGCGCGACGGAGCCATTCTGATCCGGGAGCGATTTTCAAAAGTCGCTAAGGAGGTGAGTCAGGACAGCGCCAGTACCGAGATCGTGGTTACAGGATCGCTGATTGCGGGCGTCGCGTCGCCCTCACCAATACAGGTTATCAATCGCGAGAGGATGCTCGACAACGGATATAATAGTCTTGGCGAGGCGATCAGAGCTTTGCCGGTCGCTTCAGGCGCGGGGCAAAATCCGGGAATTGGCCAGAATGTACCAGAAAGCATTGGCAGCAATCTGGGAGGAGGCACATCGATTAACCTGCGTGGTCTGGGTTCCGATGCCACCATCACGCTGCTCAATGGCCACCGACTAGCATTCAACACAGCGGTTCAGTCGATCGACATTTCGGCCATTCCTCTTGCTGCTGTGGAAAGGATGGAAATTGTAACCGATGGAGCATCAGCCATTTATGGCTCCGACGCCATAGCTGGCGTCGCCAATATCATCCTGCGCAAGGACTATAGTGGACTGACAACACGCGCCCATTGGGGCGCTTCCACCGATGGCGGGAACGTACAGCAGAATTATAGCGTGACCGGCGGCACAACCTGGAACACCGGCGGCTTCATCTTGGCCTATGATTTCGGGCACTCAACGCCGATTCTATCAAGTCAACGTGGATATGCAGCAGTTCGCTCGCCCGGTCTGACCCTGTATCCAGGATTCGAGCGCAATAATATATTGTTTAGCGGCCACCAGGACCTCATGCCAGGCGTGACGTTGAGCATCGATGGCTTGTATGGCGAACGCACGACAGATCGGGCATTTGGATCGTCAGCAGCTGGAGACTATCGAATACAGGGATTGCGCCGAGTAACGGACACCAGAACGATTAGCGTGGCACCCAATATCAGCCTGGACGTAGGCAACTCTTGGAAGGTGAATTTTTCGGGCGTCTATGCCAAGGATCGAACTCTCGCAAAGTCCGATGATTACTGGAACAGCGTTCTTACGAGAACTGAACTCTGTTATTGCAACAAAGCATTCAGCGTCGAAGGCATCGCCCAAGGGACGTTGTTGGATGTCGGCGCAGGTGCGATCAAAGCTGCACTGGGCGGTGGATATCGTAAGAACTTCCTTCATTCCTATAATCGCCTGGTCGAAAACGGCCAGAGCATCAGAGCAAGTCAGGATAACCGTTATGGGTTCCTCGAAATCAACGCCCCGATAGTCAGATCAAACGATAGCAGCGCGTTCCTCCAATCGCTCATTCTCAATGGCGCAGTTCGTTACGAGGACTATCCTGGAATAGGAGATGTGGCGACGCCGAAGCTCGGCGCGGTGTTATCGACGGGCTATGGGGTGATGTTCAAGCTCTCGTGGGGCAAGTCGTTCAAGGCGCCCACTCTCTACCAATTGCATAGTGTCCGCGGCGCAAGCGTCTACAATATTGGGGTATTTGGCGGAACTGGCTTTCCGACAGGGACAGTGGGACTGTACAGCGGCGGCGGAAACCCTGATTTGAAACCGGAACGATCCACGAACTGGACCGCATCAGCGATACTTCAACCCGCGATATCACCCAATTCGAAGATTGAGATAACCTATTATTCGATCCGCTATCGGAATCGGATCGTGACCCCAGTCACTTACATCACCCAGGCGCTCAGCAATCCGATTTATGCTGATCTTGTAAGCGTGAACCCGGCCGTTGACGAGATCAATGCGGCGCTCGACGGCGCCTTGTTGTTCAACAATTCCAGCAATCCTTGGAACCCTGCGAAAGTGGGAGCGATCATTTACAGTCAATATGCCAATGCGGCACGTCAGAAAATCGACGGCGTCGACATTAGTGTAAGCCATCATGCCGACGTCGGTAGAATGGGGGACATCTCTTTCTGGGCAAATGCGAGCTATATTGAAAGTCAACAACGCCTGAGCGCTTTGCAGCCCGATACCGAATTGGCCGGCACCTTATTCTTTCCACCGCATCTGCGGGGTAGCGCTGGCTTCACATGGGACCACGGGCCATTCAGGCTAACCCCGATCTTGAACTATATCGGTGGGGTGGAAGATCGACGCGCAACGGTGACATATGACGTCGCTTCGATGACCACATTCGATCTGACTGCCAGGCTGAAAATAGACAGTTCAACGCCGGTTTTTCGCGGCATGGACCTCTCGCTTTCCGCACAAAATATCTTCAACAACAAGCCATCTGTGATTGCGACAACCCAGGTCAGTCAGGCGCCGTACGATTCCGCGAATTACTCACCATGGGGTCGATATATCAGCTTTTCGATCTCGAAGTCGTGGTGAAGGGCCGTGAATTTCTTTGCCCTGCTGGCGACATGCGCCGGCATAATCGTGGCGGCTTCCCATGCAGAGGCAACCGCCACTGAAGCCCCGCTGGTTTGCCGTAATCTTATTGACGATGATGCAAATGGGCATGCGGACAATCGCGGTGTCACAACGACCGATCTGATCGGTCTGCGCGATATCGGGCCGAACTTCGGCACCGATCTGCCCAAAAGCCCGTTGGCGCTATCACCTGATGGCAAGCATGTCGCTTTTGTCCTCAGCCGGGCAGATCCGGCGCTGAATGACTATTGTCAGGCATTGGTCACCATCGATTCCCAAAGCCAGAGGCCTTTGAAAATCCTGGACATGACCCGCGGCCTCATCAACGACGTGCAGAGCATTCGCGGGTTCCGCACAACCAACGGGACGTCCCTCATCAACAATCCGCTCTGGTCGCCAGACGGCCAGTATCTCGCATATCTGGTACTGGTTTCCAGCATCCCGCAGGCCCGTGTCGTATCGGTCGATAGCGCAAGCGTGGTCTTTACCACGACGTCTGAAACAGCCGTTCGCGAGATCGGATGGACGTCTGCGGGAAGGCTATTGTTTGGCAACGAGCCAGAGGCAGCGAAATTAGAGGCTGATATCGATCAGCGAGGCCGCGCTGGCTTTCTTTATGACGACAGCTTCATACCTAATAGGGCAGCCCGTCCCTCCATCCCTGCCCCCATACCGATCCGATTCCAATCTTTGACGGCCAGCGGCGCTGACTTGCGTCTCGCGACGATTGAAGAAATTTCCGAGCGCGCCGAACGATCGGATTATCGCACGTCAAAGGGGCTTCTTCGCTCAGTACCGGGGAGCAGAGGCCTTGCGGTTCAGCTAGTGCGGCGGGACTGGACCAGCCTTTCATCCCCCACAGATCTGTGGATTCAAAATGCTGATGGCCGCCGCGAGCGCTGCAATGATCCTGCTTGTGCAAGCGGGATTCAGAATATGTGGTGGATTGAGGGAGCGAAAAGGCTGCTGTTTCTCCGGCGCGCGGGCTGGGGCAATAGCGAGCTGCAATTCTATAGCTGGGACATGAAATCTGCCCCGAAGGCCATATTGAAGACCGAAGACCTTATCAGCGGTTGTCGGTTGGCTTCTGACACGCTCATCTGCCTTCACGAAGCGTCCAATCAGCCGCGGCGGATCGTTCGTATCAACTCCGATAGCGGCGCAAGAACAATCTTGTTCGACCCCAATCCGTCGTTTCGCGGGTTACGGATGGGAGGAGTAAAGCGCCTGCGCTGGAAAAATTCAATTGGCATCGAATGCTTCGGAGATTTGGTCTTGCCGCAGAAGCATTCTAACCGATCGAAAATCCCACTGATTGTGGTCCAGTATCTCACAAGAGGCTTTTTGCGTGGCGGTGTCGGAGACGAGTATCCGATTTTTCCACTCGCTGAACAGGGTTTTGCAGTCCTAAGCCTGCAGAGACCTGCCGACTATTATATGACGGTCAAGGATGGCTCGATCCGAACAGCGCTGGACGCAAGAACCATCAATCAACGCGACTGGAATGACCGACGCAGTGTGCATTCCGCCCTGATGAACGGCATCGCCTTGGTTGAATCTCACGGCGGCATTGATATCGATCGTGTAGGTATCACAGGTTTGAGCGACGGAGTTTCGACCGTGCAATTTGCATTGGTCAACGCCCCTGGCCGGTTCGCGGCCGCATCCATTTCGACCGGCTTTCAGGAACCGAAGTCGACGCAGATCTACGGCGGCTCGGCATGGGCAAAGCAGCTTATCGCTATGGGGTATCCATCTTTAAGCGATGATCAAACGCATTTCTGGTCAACCACGTCCATCGAACGCAACGTCGACAAATTCAATCTCCCAATCCTGATGCAGGTTTCGGACAACGAATATTTGATGGCGATGGAGAGCTACGGGATCCTAAAGGCGAATAATCGCCCAACGGAATTGTATATTTTCCCGAATGAAAACCATATCAAGACCGGCCCTGCCCACCGTTTTGCTATCTATGAAAGGAACATAGACTGGTTCAAATTCTGGCTGAAGCATGAGGAGGACCCGTCAGCTAAAAAGAAATCAACCTATGATCGGTGGCGGGCGATGGCGGCTCAAAAAAATTTGGCACCATAGGATATCGTCATGACGCCTTCATCGCGGCTACCCATGCTTCTGCATCAACGAGTTCGAGGATTCGGAAATGCATATGGTTGTGCCTGTCTCCTTCCAGCTTAATTGCGGCGTCCACTGCTGAGCGATCGATGATATTGGCCGCTGCAAGATGTCCGCCCAGAAGCATATCTTTAATTTTGCTCCGATTACGTTCGACCAGTCGTTGCAGGAAGCCATCGGGGCCGCCCTTCGTTCTGCGGTGAAGGATCGAGTCAGGGAGACGGGACTCGAACGCCGCTCTTGCGATCGATCTGTTTTCTCCTCCCATGCAAAAGAACCAGGAGGGAATGCGCAGGCACGTCTCTACGATCGGTTGAGACATGAGGGGGTTTATCATCGGCAGGACCGTTTCTCTTCTGAATCCCTCGAGATGGTTTTGTATCTGGATGAGATAAGCAATGTGCGCTGCCTTGCCCGGCAGCTCACCGATTGGCACCTCAAGCCATGGATGCGAAAATTCCGCGCCTAAGCGGCTCACAAAATCCCGACTCAGCAAATCCGCCTTCGGTTTCCAGCGATAGTGCGGCTTGCGCAGCCACGCGCGGCGGGCAGCTAAGGTCGCGCAGCGTATGATGTTGGTCTCTGCCATCTCAGCGACTTCTGCAGCAGTCACCAATGCCCCTCGGCCAACGCCTTCAGAGAGGAGCCGATCTGCGATTGGAAGGACTGATTGCTGGAAGCAAAACACGTTGTCGCCACCCGACCCGGTGAAAAATGCATCGGCACTTACCGCGCTGGCGACAGCGAGGTAGGCTTGGTCTCCTGACTGAGCAAAGGATCGGGCCAACGGCCGTGGCAAATGCGCTGCATGGCTCATTTCAAGATCGGTATCGTCGGCGCTGAAAAACGCCTCCTCCATAGGGATGTCGAGGAATTTTGCTATTGCGCGAGCATAATAGCGCTCATCGCCAGCAGTTTCATCGGTCACAAGGGTCAGGCCTGTGACCTTCGCCCCCGCCTGAACGGCTGCCGCCGCTACGATCGATGAATCAAGTCCACCTGATAATCCCACGACAAGCGTCGGAAATCGCGAGACCCATGCCCCTATTGTGGAGGTCAGTGTCGCTCGCAGATCCGATATTGCTGCAGCCGGTTCGCTATAATATTCCTGTCTCTTGGCATAACCCCAAGGGTTCCACCGTTGCGCCAGCTCGCTCTTCCCATGCTGAATGGCCAACTGAAAGCCCGCCGGAATTTCATTCAATTCAGCCAAGCATGTCCGACTTGTTCTCAAATTCGAGAAATACAGATGACGACCCAGTTGCTCATCATCGATGGCGGAGCCCAAAAGGCCGACTTGACGAAACAACGCCATATCTGAACCAATTGCCGTCACGCCCTGCGATTTCATATAGTAACATGGCATCCCCCCCGAAGGGTCACGCACCACCGTGGTGGTGTCGTGATCCTCATCGTGAAGGATCGCAACATATGAACCCCAATATTTTTTGGCATGGATGGCTCCTTCCGGGGTGAATATGTCCCGCGCGTCTGCAGGATCGAAGAGATCGACTGGCTTCTTCGCGCCATCGCGGCGATAGAGCCACCCTAGCAGGACCGCCGTCCTTAGCGGCTGGTTAAAATCTGCCACCGGTTGATCGGCAAGCAGCAGGAAATTTGGCCGATTGATAGCCATTTTCAGTCCGGCCAACGCTGCGACTTTCGTAGCGCGCATGCGGACGAGATTGCCGGGTCCGGACAATATGAGATAGCGAGCGCGGTTCACAGGACGAGCACCGGCACATACTCACGCGCCTTGTCGCGGTGGTCGGTGACGCTTATTTGGTCTTTCTGAATCCAGCAATGTGCACCGAACGGCCCCGTGCGGACGCCGATCACGAGATTGAATCCTACGCGGTATCTCGTGAGGGATCGGGCAAGCGCGAATGATCGCACCAAGCAACGCTTTTCGGCAGAAAGAATCAGGTCAATGAGCCGGTAGGCTCCGACCAGACGGCCAATATCATCGGGACATTCAAGACCACGCGTTTGCTGTATCCGATGTTCCAGCTTTGCTACCGCGCCCGCCAGCCCGCCCCAGCGTATCACGGCGAAAGCCCATAGCTGGTCGATGATGGCAACCATGACATGCCTCAAGGTCGGCGGCCTCGCCTGGTCAAAATAAGAACCAGTGATTTCAGGCATATTCCCCGTTGGTCCAACAGGCGAAGCGCATTCTGCAGCGGAAATGAGGCCGGATCCGAGCAATATCTCGGCGTCGCCAGGCATTGCCATCTGACCTTGTTCCAGCCGCATAAGTGCGGATGCACCACTGGATGACATCTTGAAATATCGGTTATGATCGAGATCCAGAAATACCGGAGCAGATCCAACCCATACATAGGAGACACCCGATCGCAGCTTATAGGCCATGAGCAATTCTCTAGCTGTATGGCGCGCAAGCATGGCCTGCGCGCCACCGTTTCAGTCGTCGGAAAGCCCGGACTGCAGCCGCTGCTGAGCCTGGTCGATGTCGACGCCGTTGTTGCCCTTCGTCTGCTCGGTCACCGATCCCAGGTCGACCAGGTCGGCTTCCAGATGGTTGTCGCGTTCCATACTTACCTCCTTCTTTGGACTGCTGCACTCCTTGCAGCCCAATCATGGTAAGTCAGGCCCTAATTGATCAGCCATCTTATAAGGTCTCGTATGTGCAACCAGTCGGTACTATAATGCTATCCAACCAAAATGTGGCTGACATGAATTGAGACAACGTCTTCATATTGCACCACATGGTTATGAAGTGATGCTTTCACAAATTCTTTCGACACGACGAATTCGGCGCCTGTGATAGGCCCAAAGGACCTCAAAACGGTCTGAACCTTGACCGGAAGTGGTCGCGATCTCGACCGACCGCAATTCCGAGGTCAAGTTGCGCAACACGCGAAACTCCCCCAGGCGAGCCATATGGAGTCGTTCGGTAGCAGACTTCAGGGCCCTTGCCTGTTCACTATCGTGACATGCCCATGCGACTGACAGAAACAAATCAGTCGCCGCCTTCGCCAATGCCTGGCCATTCATCTCGGCTTGAGGATGCGACCTTGCAGTCCCAAATTCAGACAAGCGGTTTCCCTTGAGTACAAGGCGTAGGAGATGGCTATGCCAGCGGTAAAGATCTCGGAGGCTGTCCGGCGTCAGATCAGGCAGGCGATAACCACCGCCGAAGGCAATTTCGAGCATATGCTCGCCGACCAAGCGCTGGGCTCCGTCTCTGAACGGCGACACGGATACGCCATACTCGGCAGCTAGCGCCCTTTCGATGAGCATGCTGCCCGGCGGGAAGCGGCCCGCCATAATATCAGCCTTGAGCAGGATATAGGCTCTTTCAGCTACCACCGGTTCCGGAGACATGCCGGTCTCTATCGGTACTGGTCGGGTTGCGTGACAGATCCAGCACGCGAGGCAAGGCGCCCGACCGCTACGGCCTGATATCGGTTCACGACCTCAAGGATATCTCTCTCAAGCTCCCACAGATCATCTTGAAGCAAAAGTTCACGCGGCAATTTCATATTGTGCTCCATCGCAAGCAAAGGAATGAACAACTGAGTCGTGGTCATCCGCAGCGAATGCGCGCAGCGAATATGATCCTCAAGCGCAGGTGCCCCAGCGCCACCCTCAAGTTCGCGAATCCAGCGTTCGCTGCAGCCGACGGTCTTTGCCAGGCTGTGTTGAGAAATCCGGTCTCTGCGGCGACGCCGCTCGATAAGCTTCCCGGAAAGCTCCTTGATCAACGATAATATTCCGCCATCGATTGTTTGTGGACTTTGAGGCGTCATCTGCAGGTCCCCCTGGCAGCGGCTCAAAAGTACAAATCACATCGCCTGTGCTTGGCAACTTGTTGTAAATAAAACTGCGCGTCAACTACAAGAAAGTCGCTTTTGCGAGACCAAAATTCCGCTGCGAGCAAAAATAGTATCGCGCAGGCTACTATCGTTCAGAACGATGGGAAGGCCGTCCTGTCTTGCGGGACATATCCCGGAATGACCGTACGACCTGCGCATCCTCCGTGCCCTGCATGTGCACAAGAGCTGAAAGGAAGAGTTTCCAGACCTGGGGCGAAGGATGAATGGCTGCGGAGTGAACTGCTGTGCTGATGATATCTTCGATAAGCCGCGAAAGCGTCGAGGACGTTCCGACATGTCGAACTTTGCGCCCCACAAGTCGATCCAGCTGAGGATCGAGCAGTTCGGCTATTAGATCGGTCGCCTCGCATCGATGAAGAAGATCGACCGCCACGAACAGGGTTGTTCCATAGGGTAGAAAATCGCCAATCAGGTGACACAAGCGACAGTGGCACTGGAGAAATAGGTGAATGCCCTCAGCGGAGAGCTGAAGCTTGTACGCCCTGGATTGCTGACTCCCCATATTCGCTCTCCCGCCACAAACAGCGATTCTCTCGCGATCAATCCAAATGCCGGTCCAACGTGGCTCCGCAACGTCGATGCTTTCGCCGAAGGAACATAAGGTGAAACCGGAAATATACTTCCGGTTATCGGAAATTGATTTCCGATAACCGGAACTGAACTACCTTAAACCGGAACTGAAATTCCCTGTCTCTTGCGAGAAGCAAGCTTTTCCCGCCACTCAAGCCCCTGTCGAGACGGCAGCCAGGGTGAGAATTTCCGAGCGATCGGCAGCCCGCATCCGTTCCGATCCCCCTCTTGGGAGATTTTGCGGTTATGACCAGAACATGTTCCAGTCGCGCGGCAATGCTCGTCGCTCTCCTGGCAGCTGTTATGCCTCTTCATGGCGCAGGAGCGCAAGCCGCTCCATCGGAGAGAAGCGAACCTGTCTTGATCCCGCGCGAAGCAGCTTCGCTTCGCAACGCGGCCAATGAAGCCCAGGTCAAGTTGCAACAGACCTTCACCAATCTGCGCTTTGACGAATTTGGTCCCGCGCCCGTCGAGGGCCCCATCTATCAGGCGACCGCTGGCGGCCGGATCATCTACTATGCGCCGCAAAGTGAGCATCTCTTGTTCGCTACGGTCTACGACCGCAACGGCGTCAACCTGACCGCGCTGGCGCAGGAACAGGGCGCTACGCGCCGTCTTAAAGCCATCGACCCTGCCAAGGCACTGGCAATCGGCCCTGCAGATGCGCCAACGGTCATCGAATTCACTGACCCCGACTGTCCCTACTGCCAGGCACTCGATCGCTTCTGGAGCGCCAAGGCAGCAGAGGGCAAGCCGGTAAGGCGTCTGATCTTCTTCGTGAGCGGCATCCATCCGACCGCTGCCGCCAAGGCCGAGCATATCCTATGCTCGGCAGATCGGGAGGCTGCCTTCCGGGCGGCCTATTCCGGCCAGACACCGCCCGTCCTGCGCCAGTGCGCGGAGGGCCGTGCCAAGGTTGCGGAGGACGCCGAGCTGGTCGCGAAAGTGGGCGTTTCAGGAACGCCAACGCTGATCGCCGATGGCAAGCTCATCTCGGGCTTTCAGCAGGCCGAACTCGACGCGTTCCTCGATCGGCACGCAAAGCCTGCGCTTGCAAAGGCAGTGTCAGATGTGCGGCGCTGAACGGGCGCGCGCCATCGCGGCTGCGCACACTCTCTTTGCAGACGGCATCCGGCCCGGCCCCAACTGGCCAGCGCGGATGAACCAGGATGCCGGCGGCGGCGGGCTCATGGAGCCGTCCACCGACGCCCCGGCCGACACCGATCTTCCTTCGATGCCGGCAGGCTTTGGTTGGACGGCTCCTTTTTGGAGCAATGCTATGATGCACAAATTTGGCAACAAGGTCCTGGCGGTGGCCAATGTCGGCCTCCCTTTAGGCGCGATGGCCCTGGTCGGTGGCCCGGTCCATGCCTTCTCGGCGCCCGCCCAGGGCGATCTTGGTTACGACATATACGATATCGTCGTGAACCAGGGCGTGAAAGGTCCGATGGGATTTGTGGGCGGCGTCGCTGCCTTCCTGTTCGGCGTGTCGCGCCTTTTCTCGAATATCATGATCGGCATCCCGACCATCGTCGCGGCCGTCTGCCTCATCAAGGCGGACTCCATTCTCCAGACTTTCGGGATGGTCATCTGAGACGCGAAGGTGGGGCAGGCACCTGGCTGACCAGGCGCTTCCCCCACCGGCAACAGGCTGGGAACCGATGGTCGGTTCCTGGAGGATGATACCTTTGAAGGTATCATGAAGCCAAGAGGAGAAGGGCAGATGGACGAACGCCTTCCGCAATATCTGCATCGGCCCGTCCAGATCCTGTGGTTTGGATCTGACGAGTTTCTGCTCGCGACCTCGAGCATTTTCGTGGCCGCGATCGTGGGCGGACTTGTCGGCTGGGCGCTCATCGCTGCCCTTCTCCTTTTCGTCCCGTGGAAGCGGACCAAGCCCAGGGGCTATCTTCCCCATCTCGCCTGGCGCTGGGGTCTTGTTTCCTTTCCTTATTATCCGGGTCCTACCCAGACCCGCTTCTTCGAGTGAGCGCCATGGGCATGTTCGGGCAAAATAAGACAAAGGAGGATCCGCTGCTGGGCAAACCTGCCAGCTACGGCATCCATCGCTATCTGCAGGGCTCGGCCAACCTGTTCGAGGAAAACCGCCTGCTCAAGGTTGCCATTGCGGGCATGTTCGGCGTCACCGCCGTGCTGGGCGTGGTCATCTACACGACCAACCAGAATGCCCGGACGGTGATCGTCCCCTTTGGCGCCACGGGTGATCTTCATGTCTCGGGCAATACACCGTCCGAAGCCTACATCGTCGCCATGACGCGCAACATCGTCGCGCTGTCGGGTACCTGGTCGGCTTACTCAGCCGACCGGCAGTTCCAGGAGCTGCTGGGGCTCGTCCACCCCTCCGCCTATGGCGCGATGCGCGACAGCCTCAATGCCATGCTCGACGAACTGGCGAACAACCCGACGCTGTCGATCGCCACCTATATCCGGGGCGATCAGCCGGTCCGCTGGACCGCCCATGAGATCGTGGTCCCGGTCGAGAAGGTCCGTGTCATCGGCGGCGTAATCCGCAAATTCCGGGGCATTTTACGCATCGGCTACGGCATTGAAAATGGCCGTTTCTGGCTGACGCGCCTTTCCGAGGAGCAATTCGATGTCGAAACACGCTAATCAGCGCATAGGAGCGTGCGCCGCTCTAACCGGGCTCATGCTGCTGGCGATCCCGGCCTCAGGCCAGACGCTCCATGCGCTGCCCGATCAGACCAGTCGGATCCGTCTCTCCAACCGCGACATCAACCATGTCGTGTGCGAGGGCGGCGAGATCGAGGATATCAAATTCTCGGCCGAGAAAGGTCTTGCCGTCGAGAAAGGCGGATCGGACGCCTGGATCAAGTTCCTCGCCCGCGAGATCGACGATGCGGGACAGATCACGCGCAGCTATGTGACGCAGCCTTCCGAGTTCTTTGTGCACTGCAACGGCGCGACCTACCCGCTCTATGCTGAACCGGCGGAAATTCCAGCGCAGACGGTGATACTCGTGCCCGGCGCACGCCAGCGTGCCCAGGCCAATAGCGCCTTGATGGCTGCGCTGGCCGATGAAGATCGTGCCGTCTCCATCACCATGGCCCTGCTCGACGATCGCATCCCTGCCTCTTTCAGCGAGGTCGCGCCGTCGGGCGAAGCGGTCGGCATTGCGGCGCTGCCGGGCCTGACGATAACCGAACAACGCCGTATCGCCGTCGAGGGGGCCGGTCTCTCGGCCTCGCAATATCATGTGCGAACCACGGCAGCGGTGACGCTGGACGAGCGCCAGCTCGTCGATCCCGCCCTTGGGGCAGGCATTTTTTCAGTCACGCTGGACCGGGTCCGCCTTGATGCGGGCGAAACGGCCCGACTTGTCGTGGTGCGCCGGGGAGGCGGACAATGAGCGGCGACAAGAGCAAAGACGCAGCGGAGACGCCCGATGGCCTGTCGCCCTATCAGGCCCATCTTGCTGCCCAGAGCGCCGGACCGAAGGATGACGCCGCGCGCCGTCCGTCTCCGGCCTTGCTCGACCTTAAGGCGCAGTGGGCCAAAATGTCGGCGCGGCAAAAACTGCGCGCGCGCCAGCTCGCCGTTGGCGTTGCCGTCGGCGCGCTCGGGATCGGGCTCTACGCGGCATCGGGCAGCAAAGAGGACGTCAAGCCCACCGATCCCGCCGCCTCGCTTAACATGGGCGCGGGGCTGCGCGGCGACAGTCTCGAGGTCAAACTGCGCGGGGATTTGAAAAAGGTCCTCGATGGCCAGCAGTTACTGGGCGACCGCGTCAGCGCGATCGAAGAAGGCAAAGTGCTCACGGGCAACACAACGGCTCCAGGCAGTCAGACCATGGATGGCGACCTGCCCCCCGCCCTGCCGGACAGCGTTCCAGCCCTGCCCTACCCGCCCGAGACCGGCGACATCAGCGCGGATGCCGACAGGCTGCCTGCGCCGCCCACCGGGCCGGTTGCGCCACCTGCCCCGCCCGCGCCGCCGGTCGAAAAGACGGTCGGCGCGATCGGCTCGGCGGCCGGTCCGGTCATGGCCCAGGGCGCGGCCGACACGTCATCCTCCTCCAAAAAAAAGAGTCGGACGATCTATTTACCGCCTGGTTTCATGAAGGCGCGGCTCCTGACCGGGATCGACGCGCTGGCGAGCCGAGACGCGACCAGTAATCCTGAACCCATCATCGCCCGGGTGCAGGCGCCCGCGGTCCTGCCTAATGAGGTGAAGGCAAACCTAGCGGGCTGCTTTGTGGTCGGCAACGCCACCGGGAGTCTTGCCAAGGAGCGGGTCGAGGTCCAGCTCGTATCGCTTTCCTGCGTGGATTTCGACGAGCATTCGATCGTCGATCAACCGGTCAAGGGCTTCTTCGTAGATACCGACGGCAAGAAGGGCCTGTCGGGCAAGGTAGTGACGCGCGCCGGGGCGACGCTGGCGCGCGCCTTCATTGCCGGGACCATCAGCGGCATTTCGCAGTCGGTCGAAAGCACGTTTGGCAATACTTCGACCTCAGCGCTGGGAACGGTCCGCACGCTTGATGCCGCCGATGCCGCCAAGACGGGCATTGCCGGGGGGCTCTCCAAATCCTCGGACAAGCTCACCGACTTCTATCTCGATCTCGCCCGCCAGGCTGGTCCCATCGTCGAGGTGGGTGCCGCCAAGGATGTGGTCGTGGTGATCCAGGAGGGCGCCACCCTCGAAATCAAACCCGGCGCGGGAGTCAAATTCTGATGTCCGCGCCCATGGGAGACAAAGCCATGAAGATGCTCCGACCCTGCCTCCTCCTGCTGCCCCTTCTCGCGCTGCCCGGCTGCGCGACTATCGGATCGGTGATGTCGCCCTATAGCGAGAAATTCTCGTGCAAGAATAGCGACCATGGCCAGTGCATCCATCCGGGCCAAGCCTATGCCGATGCGGTCGCAGGCCGTGCCTCAAGATCCGATCCTGCAGTGACCTATGATCGCAAGCTGCTCGCTCCGGACAAGAAGAGAGCCCGCGGCAGAGATTTGGGCCCCGCCAGGGCTATGGCGACACCCCCGGCTATGGCGCAACCTGGCCAGGGCAATGTCGGCGCGCTGATCGAGGCTCCCGGATCGCCGATGCTGCGCCCTTCGCGCACGATCCGGACATTGATCCTTCCCTATGCCGACAAGCAGCGCCCCGACCGGCTCTATATGGCCCGCTATGTCTATTCGATCATCGATCGGCCCGCCTGGGTCGTGGGCGACTATCTGGTGGAACCAGGAGGGCAAACGCCTGCGCCACCGGTGCTGCGCACGATGCGTGAGCGCGAACCGGGCGGCACGGACGCGCCGACGCAAGAGGCCATGCCGCTTACCGTCCATCCGGACAAACGGCCATGAGCGCGCGGCCCGGCCACAAGGGTCTGAGCTATCAGCGCCTGCGCGCCGCCGTGACCCGCGACGCCTATTCGGATTTCCTGCCGATGGTCGCCTGGGTCGAAGAGGAGGAAGCTTTCCTCTGCATCGACGATGGCTGGGGCCAGGCCTGGGAGCTTGTGCCGTCCGCCTATATGTTCGCCCATGTGCAACAGGCGTTGCTCGGGCTGCTCAACATTCATTTCCCCGAAGGCACGGTCCTCCAGCTCATCACCTTCGCCGATCCGCTGATTGATCCTGCGCTTGATGCCTATCTCGATATGAAGGTCAGGCCAGACCCGCTGGTCCAGGCCTCGGCCCGGCGCACGGCCGACTATCTGCGCGGCGGAACCAGGGGGCTAGATGCGCTCCATGCCATCCCGGTACGCGACTTCCGGTTGTTCCTCGCGATCAAGACGCGGGTGAAGCTCGGCGCTGACCTGCGCCGCCAGGTGGAAGAGCAACTGGCGAAGATGGGCATTCGGCGTTTGCCGCCCGACGAACTGGTCAGCTTCTATCGCCGGATCTTCAACGGCGTCTTCGCGCCTGCGCCGGGGGTGTTCCTGAGCGAAAGCATGGGCGGCATGCCCGCCCCGTCGATCGCGCGACAGATTATCGAGGCTGGACCTGACCTCTGCTTCGAGGGCCCGGAAGTCTTTCTGGGTAACCAGGTGGCGCGATGCCTCACGCCCAAGGCGCCCGCACGCCGGATCACCGCCGAGCGCGCGAACCGTCTTATGGGCGGGATGCGCGGCTCTGCCGAGGACAGCGACCAGATTGGTGGGCCGTTCCTCTATTGCCTCTCGGTCCTGTTCGACCATTCGCAGTTCGAAATCCACAAGCGCGCCCAGATCCTCTCGGCGCAGAAGGCCGCGGGCAGTTTTGCAGTCGAGGTTGGCAAGCAGATCGAGGAGATTGGCTGGATTCTCGATGAAGCGTCAAACAGCCGGTTCGTCTCGGTGATCCCTACCATGTGGGTCTTCGGTCGCGACAGCGCGCAGGCGCGCGAGATGGCGGCGCGCGCCAAGCGATTGTGGGAATCAGAACCCCTGCCCTTCATGGTGCAGGAAGAAAGCTATCTGCTTCCCGTGCTGCTCGCTGCCAGCCTGCCCTTTGGGCTCTATCCCGAGAAGCAGACAATGAAACTGTTGGAACGCGATTTCCGCATGGCCGTGAAGGCCGCCAGCCTCATGGCGCCGGTCCAGACCGATTTTCGCGGCGGCGGCCGCCCGGCCCTTCTCTACGTGGGCCGCAAGGGGCAGCTCATCACACTCGATCTCTTCGACCCGCGGATCAACAATTATAATTTCATCGTTTCGGCTGAGTCCGGAGCAGGCAAAAGTTTCCTGCTCAATAATTTGTGCCAGCAATATTATGCGCAGGGCGCGCTGATCCGCATCATCGATATCGGCGGCAGCTACCGCAAGCTCTGCACGCTCTGCTCGGGGCGTTATATCGACATTGGCGAGGAGCGCCTGGTGCTCAACCCTTTCGATATGGGGCTGGCGCTCGACGGCGAAGACAAGCAGTCGGCCATTGCCATGGCGGTCGCGATCGTCGCGGAAATGGCGAACGCCTCGACCCGCAAGCCCGTCACCACATCGGAATGGAACCTGCTCAAATCCGCCGTGCAATGGACGGTCGATAGCGGGCGCGGCGAAGACGGCATCGACGCGGTGCGGCATTGGCTCGGCCGCTATCCCGACAATGCCGCCTCCGACCTCGACCGGGTCGATCATCTGGTACCGGTCGCGCGCGAACTGGCGTTCAACCTGCGCGATTTCGGGTCGCAGGGCGCCTATGGCCATTTCTTCAATGGTCGTTCGACACTCGACATCTCGCGCGACGAATTCGTGGTGCTGGAGCTCGAACGCCTGAAGGCGCTGCCTGACCTCTTCAACGTGATCGTGATGGTAGTGGTGAACGCGGTCACGCAGGAACTCTATCTTTCGGCCCGCGACAAACCCCGCTTCGTCCTGTGCGACGAGGCCGCGCAGTTCATGACCCGCAGCGACGGGCAGGACCTCTCCCGTCTCGCCGAGGCATTCGGCCAGGGCTATCGCCGCGCGCGCAAATATCAGGGTAGCTTTGGCATCGTGCTCCAGAGCATGAACGACCTCATGCTCTTTGGCGGCACCGGACAGGTGATCCTGGAAAATGCCGCGACCAAATTCCTGCTCCAGGGTTCCACCTATGACAAGGCGGTAGATAACAAGATCCTCGACTATTCGGGGTTCGTCCTCGATCTTCTGAAATCGGTCCGGAACGCCAAGCCCAACTATTCCGAAGTGTTCATCGACAGTCCATTGGGCCTCGGCATCGCGCGACTGGTGGTCGATCCCTTCAGCTACTGGATCAATACTTCTGCGCCCAACGAGGTTGCCGCCTTCGAGGCGCTTGTGCGGGCCGGTCGCAATCCGCTGGAAGCGGTGTGCGAACTGGCCGGTGTCGATCCGGCCCAAATACTGAGCGGAAATACTCGGCAGGGCGGGAGGGCAGCATGACGCACAAGCCTGTAACCCATCCCGATCAGCTGGCGCTCGACTGGGAAAACGACCCGGCGATCGAAGCGATGATCGAAGCGCGTGTCGCCCGTCGCGCCGAGGCCGCCGCTTTCCATTGGCGACTGCGGCTGGTGGCCATCGAAACCTGCATGATGGGCAGTCTCGTCATCATAGCCGGGATCGCGCTCCATCAGCCGCCGCTCCACGCCATACGGGCGGGCATCCTCGTGGCTGCCGCCTGCTGTGCGAGCGGCATGCTGCTGATCGGCCTGTCGGGCGCATGCGGGATGGTCTTCTCACGCTTCAAGCACTGGAGGGCGCAGTGAAGGCCGATCACGCCAATGGCTTCGATCTTGGCCTCGACGTCGGAGACGATGTCCATGGGCTCCTTGCCTATGCGCGCAGCGTGAGCAACCCGGCACTTGGTATCGACGCGGTCGCGCAGGCGATCGTCACGGTCATCCAGGCGGAACGCCATCATGCGCGGATGAGCTATATAATGTTGGTGACCGGCGGCATCGCCAATGCTGCGTTTTGTGCATTTGCGGCGGCGTGGCTCTTCCAGGCACCGCTTGCGGAAGGCATCTTCATCGGCATCTGCGCCGGAATGGGCGCGGGCTCGACAGGTCTGATCCTTATTCCCTGGGATGCAGTCGCCGAGCGCTTTCATGCCATGATCCAGCGGTGGAGGCGGATGTGAACGGCATCTTCTCCGCCACGCCCGCGCCAGGACCCATCCGTCTGCTGATCGGCAGCCAGGGCCTTGTGCTCGTGCAATCCTGTATCGCCTGGCAATTGCCGACCGTGCCCGCGGTCGTCCGCATTCTCGGCGCGGTTATTGCGGTCATTGCGATAGCGGCGCTGATCAGCGCCGCGATCGGCGAGGCGCGCGAGAACCGTGCGCCATATTGGAGACGGCGTCATGGGCGCTAGAAGCATGGGTCCAACGCGCTCTCGTCATGCCCTATGGGCAATAGCGCCATTGGCGCTGATGCCAGGACTGCTGACGCACGCCCCCGTCACGGCCGCGACCAGCATTATCGGCCGCACCTGGCCGATCGCCGAGCCCGATGCGCTGAGCGAGATCGAAAGCCGCGCCACGCATGTTCCCGACATGAAAGCCGCCTTTGGCCCGCGTGAGCGCTGGTCGGCGATGAAGCCTGCCGCGCTCGGCATCGCCCGCGCCGATCGCCGCCGAACGGTCGTGCCTTTCTACACCCTCGATCAGGATATTCGGTTACCGGGCGAAAAGCTGCTTTACGCCAAAGGCTATAGCTTCAATCCGCTTGCCTATGTGTCGCTGCCTCAGCGGCTGATCATAGTGCACCCCAGCGATCTTGCCTGGGCGCTACGCACCGCAAGGCCTGCCGATTTCATCCTGCTCGCCGCCGGCGGTCTTTCCCAGGCCGCAGATACGCACGCCGATGCCATCACATTGGGCGAGCGGTACGGCCGGGCGCTGTTCCTGCTCGAAGAGCGCGTAAAGGCACGGCTTGGCCTGACGGTCGCCCCGGTGATCGTCGCGCAGGTGGGGCAAAAGCTGGTGCTGACCGAGGTCGTCATGGCCCCAAGTCCGCGGAGGGCTGCGCGATGAAGATGCTCTCTGTCCGAAGCGTTTTAACGCTCGGCTCGGCCCTCGCGGCACTGGCGATCGCGTCCCCCGCCCATGCCTCCAAATGCGAGGCGGGCACGATATTCAACCCGATCACCAAGGTGCGCTGGAACTGCATTTTCCCAATCACCATCGGCGGGGTAAAGGTGGGTCCGAGCGATCCGCTCGGCAAGGCGCTCGACGCGCAATCGGCATCCAAGCCTTTATGCGCGTGCCGCAAGGGCGTGACATTCTGGTTCGGCGTGAAGGTCAGCTTCTGGTCGCCCAATCGCATGGTCGATGTTGTGACCGAGCCTGGCTGCATGATGGCGCTGGGCGCTGACATCATGCCGACCGGCGGCAGACTACAGGGCAGCCAGACCAGCATCGCCGACGGCACCAACACGCGCAAGATGTTCGCGCAGATGCATTATTATATCGCGCCGGTATGGAAGATGCTCGACATGTTCACCGACCTGCCCTGCATCGAGGATGATGGCTTCGACGTCGCGATGATCACCGAGGTACTGCCGACCTGGCAGTCGGCGACTTTGGGCGCGATCATCCAGCCAGAGGCAATCCTGTTCGGCAATCCGGCCGCAGGCCTTGCCTGCATGGCCGACAGCGCTGCGGCCGCTGCGGGCAAGGTCGTCGATCCGCTCTTCTGGTGCATGGGATCCTGGGGCGCGACCTATCCGATCGCTGGCGACATCCATTTTAGCGACAGCGTCGAGGCCTGGGCGGGGCTCGCCGCGCGCGGCGTCTTCATGATGGGGCGGCTTGGCGCCCTTACCGTCAGTTCAGCGGATGGCTGCTCGTTCATCCCGCAGCCGGTCTGGACCAAGAGCCGCTACAAGTTCCAGCTGATGGAACCGGTCAAGGGTGGCCAGTGCGTCAATGTCGGGCGGCCAGGCGCGCTTTGGACCAGCGCCAAACATGCGCCCGGCAAGGACAATGCCCAGTTCATGCTGTTTGAAAAGACGATCTGCTGCGCCGGGGTTTCGACGCCATGACCAGGTCGCCTTTCCCGATCCGCATGCCCTCGCCTGGCATCAGCCGATGGTCTGCCCGTCATTCCACCGAACCAGGCGGTCCCCATGCGGTCAGGCCGGTGTCGCATCCCCCCTGCGGCACCGGTCGGACGGTCGGCGTGGCCACAGATACAGACGATCATGCGGCGGTCCCCTCTTCGCCGCATATGGTCGTGGCCACGCTGACCGTTTTTGAAGGTCAGGCTGTATTCCGGGCAGAGCTTGCCGACCCTGTTCCAGCTATATTTCAGTTCCGGCTGCGGCGCGAGACGCGGCCATGAGGCCAGCTACCCTCTTCCTTGTCGCAGCGCTTAGCCTCCCTGCCCCGCTCCATGCGCAGACCGCGCAGGACCGCGCCCGCGCTGCAGCGGCCGCCGCGCGGGCGAAGAGCGCTGACAGCGACGCGCTGCTTGGCAATTATGTGACGCCGGGTCTGGCGGGACAGCCCATCACCACCCTCGACACCAAAAAGACCTTCACCCCCAATCTTGCCTGCCAGAAAAGCGCGACGCTGCTCGAACTGCTCGCCCAGCCCAACGCCACCGGCGATATCGGCACGCTCAGCATATCGCGCGACAGCGATCTCGACGGGAGCTTCGATGAGGCACTGACCGTTCCGGTCCCCACGTCCGGGATTTGCGCCAACGGGATCATCTCCTGCGCGCCGGGCAGTTGGGACGCATGCCGCTTCTTCCGCTGGGACGCTTCTGCGTCCGGATCGTTGACGCTGTCCCAGGTCGAGCTGACCGATCTGGCCGGTTGTTACTGCGTCAACAATAGCTGCGGCAGCAATCTGGTCTGGGGCAATATGGCCTCGATCCTCAAGGATCTGGGCGGCGGCGTTGTCGGCGCGCTCACCACGGCCGATCCGCGTATCGGCATCGCGCAGGCGTCCATCGATGGCCCGCTCATCCGCTATACCGGCGCGCAAACCACATCCTGCACGGCGCAACCGCAGGTTGGCGCCACGGCCTACAAGGCCAATCCGGGCGCCATGGCGGGCGACGCCTATAGCGCCGCGCAAACGAGCAGTGTTTTCCAGGCACTTTCCGCCTCGTCGACCGGAACCGGCACGTCGCAGGTGCGCCGAGGCTGCGCGATCACCCGGCAGATCGCACAGGAAGAGATAGCCGCACAGATGATCATCGATCGTGTGGCGGGCGGTTACGCAACCTTCGCGGCAGACCCAAACAGCCGCACCTTCGTCATGGGCTCGCCCGCCGACAACAGCCTGTCTGGCGGATCCTGCACTCTTATCGATTTTCACATGACGCTGCGGGTCAAGGACGCCGCAAGGCTTCACCAAGTGCTTCTGACCCGCTTTGGCGGAGACGATTGGGCACAAATCAGGATCGATGGCGAACTGGTTGGCTCAGGCCCGGAAGTCTGGACCGGATCGGGACTGCCGCCGGGCAAATGCGAGAAGAAGAGCGCTTTCTATGTCGATCCTGGTCTCGATCTCACCTCCAGGCTGACGCAAGGCGATCATGATATCTGGTTGCGGGTCGCGGTTGCCGATGGCGGCGAAGCCTATGCGGCGATCGAAGCAAAGGTGGACGCCGGCTGCAAGACGAGCGAGCAGCTTGTCGACAGCTGTTCGGGCTATGCGGCCAATGATGCCTGTCGTCTCGATGATGAAGATGTCGATGGCGTCATCACCTTTCGCAACGGCGTCAAAACCGGGCTCACCCCCCTGCCCCAGACCCGGTTGATCGGCACGGGCGCCTGCGCGACGTCGATCAGTCGCGCCTTCTTCGAGCGCCAGCGCAGCTATGCCTGCACGTTCGATAGTGGCGCGGTTCCACAGCCTGATCTTTCCCGTAGCGCCTATATCATCGATCATTCGACCGAGACTTTGCTCGCTGATCGGGTCAAGAATGCCGATGGCAGCCATAGCCTGACGACCCGCAATTTTTCCTTGCCCGTGTCCGGCAGCGTCAATGCGTGCGAGCCCATCTGCAAGACCCGCAAGGCGCAGGTCAATATAGCCGCAGCCCCCGATGGCGTGACCGGTTCCAGACAAAGTGATCCCATGAGCTGGGATTATTTTTATCACGCCTGCCAGGACAATGGTGTCTGCCCTGCGGGCACGGGTGAGGAACTGGTGCAGGGCTGCGGCTGCATCGATGATTTTCCCGAAGCGGTGGTGATGATGCAGACCGTGCGTCTGGGCGGCGCCGACATGGTCTGCACGAGTGCCGTGCGATGAGATGGCGGCGCACCTTTCCCTTGGGGCTGATCCTCCTCGTCAGCGCTGTTTCCTTATTTCCCGGCACCGCAAGCGCTCAGCAGCTTTGCGCTGTCGATCTTAACGGCAATGGCGATGCGGCGGACGACGGCGAAACGGCAAGCTGTCACCTGACCGGCGCGGGCGGATGGATGTGCCCCATTGGCGAAACGCCGTGCCTGGCGGATCAAGGTGGAGCAATGCGCTGCCCGCTCGGCGATCAATATGCCTGCGCTGTGCCGGCCAGCGGCGGCGCGCCAAGCTGCTCGGCCAATGCCTGTATCGACACCAGCGCCAATCCGATCGTCGAGGAGCCGGTGGTGGATGATCCCGGTGTCGCAGCCGACGGCGCCGTCGATGCCGATGGCCATTGCCTTGCCACGATCGAGATTTTTTCCGGCCGCGCCGCGCGCTGCCGTCCTGCCGGGCTCAGCAACACCTTCCAGAATTGCTGCAAGGACAAGGGCAAGATCGTGAAGGACGGCATGGGCGGATCGATCTCGTCGATTACGACCAAGATCGCGGTGGCCAAGGGCGTCTTCACTGGCATGAAAGCCGCCTACACCGCCTTTAAGGCAGGCGCGACCGCAAGCCAGGCAGCGAGTGCTGGCGCCAATGCCATCATCGTCGGCATCGATCCCACATCGATCGCGATCAGCCTTGCGGTCAATTTCATGATCGATCTCCTGCTCCAGGGCTGCGACCAACAGGATATGGAAGTGGGCATGCTGCGCGGTTCGGGCATGTGCCATGAGATCGGCAGCTATTGCTCGTCGAGCATATTGGGCGTCTGCGTCCAGAAGGCCCGGGGCCATTGCTGCTTCAACACCAAGCTTGGCCGTATCATCCAGGAACAGGGTCGCCCGCAGTTGAAGGCTTTCGCCGCGATTGGCTGGGGCACGGCGAAGCAACCCTATTGCCGGGGCTTTAGCCCGCAAGAATTCCAGGCGCTCGATTTCAGCAAAATGGACCTCTCCGAATATTATACGGAAATCGAGGCGCGCGCCCAATCCGAAATCCAGATCGAGATGAAGGACAAGATCGATGCCCATATGCAGACGATCAGCAACTAGCCGCGCCCTGCTTCTGGCGGCTCTCGCGCTCTATCCCGCATCGGTGCGAGCAAGTGAACCGCAGGCTGTGGCCGAACAGCCGACGAGCGCAAATGCGCGTACGCGCATCCAGGATCAGGGTGACGCGGCTATGGAGCGCGTGAAGCGGGCTGCCGCCAAGGCCAAGGCTTCAACGAAAGCCTCGCCCGTTCTGCCCTCAAAAGCCGACGCTGGCGCGGAGCGCCGCGCCTTCGAGGGGATCAACAGGCGCAAGCAGGATCCTGCCATGGCGGATCGCGTCAAGGCAGACGTCGCGGCGACGCGCAAAGCCCTCGCCATCGAACGGGACACCGCCAGTCGGCGTATCGCGCAGGCCCTGGGTCTTGAACAGCCCGAAGAAGCGGCATTGGCTGGCGTTGTTTCCGGCCCCAGCGCAAACCAGTGGGTCCCGCTACTGTTCGTGTCCTCCTCCATGCCGGTTGAAACACTGCGTACTTATGCAGGGCAGCTCGAACGGGCCAGGGGTGTCATGGCTTTTCGCGGCATGCCGGGCGGGATGCGGCAGGTTGGTCCGATGGCAAAATTGTCGGCCGCGATACTGCGCCGCGATCCGGGCTGCGAAGGTCCCGCCTGCGCCATGCGCGACGTGCAGCTGATCGTCGATCCCCTGATTTTCCGGCAGCATCGCGTCAGCCAGGTGCCGGCGCTGGCGATGATCCCGGGCGATCCGACCCGGCCCTATTGCGAGCGCGACGAGGCAAGCCCGCGCGCAGCGCATCTCGTGCTGGGCGATGCTGCCCTTTCCGGGCTTCTTGAGGAATATAGCCGCCTTGGCGGCAAGGCGGAGGTGCAGGATGCTCTTGCTCACATGGCGCGCCGGTAACCGGGTCTGGCGCGAACTCAAGGATCTGCCGCTGCGCGCAGCCGTGGCGCTCGGCGCTGCTGGTCTTGGGCAGCCGGCCCGCCCGGGTCAGCTTTTCAAGGCCTATGGGATCGTGCTGCCGATCGGTCTCTTTGCCTGGTGGGCGATGCCGCAGATCACATTGGTCATGACGCCCTCCATCGATGCCTGGGTCGTGCACCGCTCCCCCGGCCCGATCCGTCACGGCGACCTCGTCTCGTTCCTTCTGTCCGATCCGCTTGCCGGCCCCAAGCCAGTGAATGTCACCAAATATGCGCTGTGCTTGCCAGGCGACCGGATCGTGGTGGTTGAAAAGCCTGCCACCCTGGGCCGCGGTTGGACCGGGTGGTACTATTGCAATGGCAGGCTGATGGGCGTCGCCAAACCCTTAGCGCGCAGCGGCAAGGCGCTTGACCATTGGCGACCGGAAAGTCCGCATATTCCCGATGGAATGATCTTCGTCGGCTCGCGCCATCCCGACGGATATGACAGCCGCTATTATGGTCCGGTCTCCATTGCGCGGCTCATCCGCATGGAGAAGCTGCTGTGAAGCGCCTCCTCGCTCTGGGTGCCCTGCTGCTGCTGCCCGTCGATATTGCGGGTGCGCAGCCCGCGCCTCCAGGCCCGGGAGATCGCGGAACCCGCGGCTATTGGTGGTATGAAACCCCCAAAGCCGACGCTGCGGAAAAGGCGGACGATGATGCCATTCCAAGACCCGTCATACCGCCGATGGTTGAACTGGCCAAATGGGCGCCGCCCCGGATCGCCAAGCTGATCGAACAGCAGCGCGACTATGCCGCCACTGTCCTGACGATTGATGCGGTCGCCGACTTCTGGCGGCTGCAGGATTTTGCCCGGCGCAAGGCGCGCGCCTTTGCCGGCGTGACCCAGCTTGCCATGCTCACCTATCCGCAACTCAATGCCCGCGCCGCCAATCCAATGGTCGGCGAGGCCCGCGATGCGCTGGGCGCACAGAAGGATCAGGTCCGCCGCCACTATCTGCGCGCGCATGCCGGGGAATTTGCGCTGGTCATGTTCGCACGGGACTCATGCGGCTACTGCAAGGTGCAATGGCCGATCGTTCAGCGGTTCCAGGAGGATATGGGCTGGCAGGTCAGCCTCATGGATCTCGACCGCAAACCCGAACTCGGCCGGCGCTTCGGGGTCGAGGTAACGCCGACCACCATGGTCATTCGCCGGAACAGCGCCCAGCGCATGGTAATCGCAGCAGGCGTCGAGACTTATCCCAATCTCGCCCAGATGGCCTATCAGGCGGTCCGGCTGCTGCGCGGCGACATCCGACCCGAACAATGGCTGACGGGTGCTGGCGAGGAAGACGGCTTCTTCGATGCGCTCGCCAATGGCCCCGTCTCCGCGACCGATCCGCGCGTGATCGGCGGCGACCTCGTCGATGTTCAGGGGCCAAGGCCGTGACGCGCCTTGGGCAAGCCCTGTTCGCCTGGGCTATCTTGCTGACAATATCGGTGCAGACGCCCGCAACAGCCGCTGCGCAGCCGACGGATCGCGGCCTTGCCAGGCGAGCCGCCATTCATCCGGTCTCGACAGCCGCAGACATGGGTCTCTGGCTGGCCCGCGTGCCGGTGACGCGCGACTTTCCTGCCGATTTCGAGATCCTGCTGCGTGGCCAAGCGTCGCTCTACACTATCGAGATGAGCACGGCATCAGCCTGCCTGCCCTGCGGCGATCTCTGGTCGAAACTTCAGTCGTTCCGCGCCCGCTATGGCTGGCAGGTGCGCACGATCGGTGCCCAGGAAGCGATGCTGCGATCGGGACGTCTCGGCCTTCCCTGGGTCGGAAACCCGGTCGCATGGGTGCGCCCGCTTGCCGACCCGAACCGCATGGTGCCGATCGCGATCGGCACCGACCATAGCGCCAATATCGCGCGCAATGCCTGGCTCGCCGCCCGCATGCTGACCGGAACCCGGGCTGCGGTAGGCGTGCGCGCCATGTCGAAATTCACCGGGATCGTCGGCGTGAGGGCGCTGACCTCCCCTAACCCAAAGCGACGCTGATCATGGCGGGGCGGCGTCGCTTGTCCATTTTCATCAGGAATCCTGCCATGGGACATCATCCACATCGTCTGATCCTTACGCTCTCCATCATTGTCGCCTCGTGCGGCCAGGCCCCTGCCTATGCCCAAGGCTGGGCCGAAAGCTGGTTCGATAATGTCACCTATAGCTCGCCGGGAAGCTTCGAGGACCAGACCCGCGGCTATGTGACAGCGGGCGGCATGTCGGGCCGCGTCGATGTCCATGACGATTATCTCATGAGCCTGACGCTTCCCAAGGTGAAGGCGGGCTGCGGCGGCATCGACATGTTTTTAGGCGGCATGTCGTTTCTCGACCCTGACTATCTGGTCCAGAAGCTGGAGACGATCCTGCAGGCCGCGCCGGCGGTCGCCTTCCAATATCTGCTCGAAACCCTCGACGAGAAAATGGGTAACATCATCTCGAAGATGGAGGCAGCGACCAATTACCTCAATTCCATCCAGGTGAACGACTGCCGTCTCGCCAACCGCATGGTGCAGATCGCCAGGGGCGATGATAATATGTCGGGGATCGTCGAGGAGATGACCGGCTACAAGTCGATCCGTGCAGGCTATGCCAATAGCTGGCAACAAAGTCGCGAGAAGATCCAGGCCAATAAGGGCAATCCTACCGAGGATCTGAAGGACGCGCTCGCCAATTGCCCGGCCGAGGTCACCGACATCTTCAAGACCGGCTCGCTGCTTGGCCATGCTGCCGCGCGCGTCGGGGCCTCAGACTGGGCCGGCGTGATGCGCGCACGGGTCGGCGATGTCTATATGCGCTGGGATGATAAGGACAAGGTGCCGCTCTTTTCGGCCATCCCCGCCTGTCCGCGCCAGGATAGCGAGAGCGCCGATGATTTCCTGACCGGACGGGTGCCCACCCGCGCGCTCAACATTCCTGCGACCGCTTCGGATTGCTCGGTGAACGGCGCCGGGCGCGGCGCGCTGCTGCTGGCGCGCGAAAGGATGGAATCGGTGGCCGCCAAGATCCGTACCCGCGCCGCGTTGACGACAGAAGAAATGCAGTTCGTCGCCAATGTACGGACCTTGCCGGTCTATCGGCTGCTCGAATGGGGCGTGCGGCAGGGCCTGACCGACAGCGTGATCGCCGACACCGACGAGCTGGTCGCCCTCACCCTCGCCTATCAGATGCTCAATGATCTGACCCGCTCGATCGACTTTGCGCTGCAAAATGCAGAGCGCGGCGTGACGACGGCGGGCGCGGCTGACGCGGACAACACGAACATCTGCCAGACCCGCATCCTGATCAAGGGCATCGAGCAGCTAAGCGAACTGCGCGACGAAGTGTTGCGCCAACGCGCGCAGATGCGCCAGTCCTACATCGCGGCCATGAACCAGGCGAACCTGTCGGCTAACTATGCCGGGGTGGTGCGCCAGCGCGATCGTGATGCGCGTGACGCCGCTGGCGCCAACGCCAATCGCAACCGGTGAGGCGAGCCATGCGTCATCTCATCCGCCTGGCATGCGTCCTGTTCGGCTTGCTGAGCGCCACGCCCGCGCTGGCGATCGATGCCAGCTATCACACTTGGGACGGCTTTTCCGAAACCGTCGATGCGTTTCACCTGGTGGCGATGATCTTCGGTGATCCGCGCTATGAAACACTGGTTTTGATTGTCGCGGTGGTCGGCATTGGCCTTGGCGCGGTTATCGCCAGCATTCGGGGTTCCGGCATGGGCCTGGTTGCCTTCGGTTTCCAGATGCTGGTCGGCATCGGCCTGTTTGCCGGGATGATCGCTACGACCGGCACGGTCCACATCTATGACAGGGTCCGCAACGCCTATCAGCCGGTTGGCGATGTACCCAATCTCATCGTGCTGGTTGCCGGCGTCACCAACCTGATGGAGCGGGCGCTTGCAGAAACCATCGACGACAATACCACCGATCCCAATGCCAAGCTGGAACTTGGCGCGGGCGGCCATGCGTTCGACCTGTTCCTCAACGCAGTCTCGCCCCGCAGCCCGATCGTCGATATCTTCCTCGACGCGAGCGTGAAGGATTATGTGCGCCAATGCTATCCGGTCGCGCGTGTCTCACCGGCCTATGGCGTCGATGACGATCAGCTGTTCCGCACCTCGACTGACCTGCCTGCTTCCTTCGCGGCGATGGCTGGCCCCGCCACCTTCTCGACCGTCTATACGGCGAGCGACAAGGGCGGGACGACGATGAGCTGCGATGCGGCCTGGGACCATATTGCCGACCGTCTGTCGGATGCCACAGCGTTCGACGCTTATAGCGACCAGGTCTGCGCCCGCACCGGGTTCGATGTGAACCAGGCCAGTCAGCGCGATCGCTGCCGCCAGCAGATCGACGCACTGGGCGACATGATGCTGGGCCAATCGATGAGCCGACAGACGTTCCTCACCAACATCCTCCTCGGTCAGACGGTCGGCGATGTGTTGTTTGAGGATTCGCCTGCAGCCACGGCGCGGGTGATGGCGAACCGGGCGATCGAATCCAACGGCCTTGCCACGCTCTCGACGGCCAACGAGTGGATGCCGACCATCCGGGCTTCGGTTTTCGCGATCATGCTCATGATGATGCCGATCGCGCTGCTGTTCATCCTGACGCCGATCAACCTGCGGGTCGCAAGCTTCGCGCTGGGCCTGTTCGTGTTCGTCGCGCTCTGGGGCGTGATCGATGCGGGCATTTACCAGCTCACCCTTGGCCGGGCGATGGATGTGCTGGCCGAACTGCGCGCGACCAACGTCGCGGCCGATAGCTGGATTCTTGCGCCATCGGCGGCAATGAAGGCGCTGGCCATTTTCGGCTCGTTCCGAACCGCAGCCGCGGGCCTGGCGGGCGCATTCGTGTTCACCGTGTTCCGCTTCTCGGGCAATATGTTCACCGCCTTCACGTCCGGTATGCTCGGCGTCCAGGGCCAGGGCAGCATGGCGGCGGCAACCGTGGGGACCAGCGAGGGCTATGCCTCCGCGCTGGAGGCACAGGCTTCAGCTGGTGGCACGATGGCGCGGCGCTCCACATCGGCGGGGTTCGGCGATTTTGGCGAGCGCAGCAGTTTTGGGCTCGACCGCGCCTTTGCTTCGGCCGGATCGGTACTGGGCGAACATGGCGGCGGCGCGACCGGAACGGCGGCGTTCGGGCTTGGCCGGGCCGATGCCGCGCGGGAACTGGGCGGGCTCTCCCCTGCCCTGGTCGGGCGGGATTTGAACGATCCTGCCACGGCCAGCGCCATCCGGGCCAATGCAGCGACCTCTGCCATCCACAATTTTGCGCAAGGGGATGCACTCCGCAAGCTGGGCACGAGTTACTTCGGCGAAGGCCAGGGCGGCGAACGCGCTTTTGCCGCCTTCTCGCAGAATATGGTGCAGTGGAAGGCGTTCGGCGACAGCCAAGCCTATGAGATGATGCAATCGGGGGCGAAGCGGCATTTTGAACGCAGCGGCTATGATGCAAAGGATGCGGCGCTCAAGGCCTCGACCGTGATAGCCCAGGCCGGTGCTGATCCGACCTTCGCCAAGATCACGGCCAACGCCTTCGATCAGGAACAGATGCTCCGCAATGACCTGACTGCCGCGCAGACCCAGGTTGGCGCGATGAAAGGACGACGCGACTATGCCGGCGACAGGGTTGCGGCGGTCGAACGCGGCAATGTCGCGACGGAACAGGCGCATCGCACCGGGCATAATCAGGGGCAGCGCGAGGCCGCAGGGATGCTGGGTCTCTCGGTCACCGAAACCAGCCGACGCATCGGGTTTATCAATGCACTTTCGGGTGAAGCGCGATCGACCGCGATCAGCCAGTTGTCGCGCTCGACCGGGCGCAACGAGGCGCAGGTGCTGCGCGCCATGGAAAGCTATAATGCCGCTGTTCAGGTCGGCACTGCCGACGGAGCAACAGCGCAAGCCGCGCGCGAGGGCACGAGTGTCTATGGCCGCACGCGCGAGGCCGCCGGTTATGATTTTGCCGAGCGGTCGGGCAAACTCGATGCCCAGCGCGAGATCGGTCCTGATGGCGTGCGCAGCTCGGCCCAAATAGGCGAGCAGCGGCGCCAGGCAGACAATGCCGGTTTTGCACAAGGTGCCGCTGCCGCTGGTGTATCGGTGCGCGAGGCCGCGCACCTCGATTCTTTCATTCGCACGCTGGCGGGCACTGCTGGAAACCAGGTCGATATGGCTGAAGGCGGTGCGGAAGGCATCGCCGATCGCGCACGCAACGAGCGACTGACCGGCATCGTCGACAAGGAGCGGCTCACCCGCACCCAGGCGCTGCTCCGCGAGCATGGTGTGGGGATGTCGAAGCGCCAGATCGCCATGGACCAGAATGGCGACATCGGCCTTAACCTGACGCCGGAACTAGCGGCACAAATGTGGCGCGGGGGGCTTATCAACGAAAGCCAGCTTGGCGCGATCGCCAATGGCGGGCATGCCCGGTTCAGTTTTGCCCATAATGATCTCCTCGTCTCCAGCAGCACCGGGTTCAGCCAGTCGGCGCGCAACGACACCAGCACGCGGTTCGAAGCCGGCAAACAGGCGGGGCCGGACACCATCGAGCATTTCCTGGGCAGCGGCGCGCCAGGCCAGGCCGCCATGGCCAACTGGTTGCGCGGCGGGTTCGAGATGGATCGGCGAGGTGACTGGCGGCTGAAACCGCAGGTCGCCGATACGCTCGAGCGTGATGTCACCGCGATTATGGCGCAGACCGGGTGGCAACGGTCGCTTTCCCGATCGGCCGAGCATCAAACGCAGGATAGCCAAACCTTATCCGGGAACATCACCGCCTCAGCGTCTCGCGGAGTGAGAGGCGATCGGAAAGAGGGCGGCAGGTCCGAGAAGGGCAACAGCGTCACGGGAAACGCGGCCGCAAGCCTGGCAGCGGAAATTTCGGATCGCGGAGGGTTCGGAGTGGCAGCGCAATCCTCAATCGATATAGTGAATTACGATGTGCGCGAAGCTATAGCCGCTGCTGAGCGCACCGCCTCAAAGTCAGCGCGGCCCGAAGAGGCTTTCACCCGAGAATTAAGTCAGCAGATACTCGGCAATGATGGCTTGCGAAATCGCTACCTAGAGCAAGCAGATTCCGGTCGCGGAACTGTCGACGTCACCGGGCCGATCACTTCCCTTGAACAGTCATCCGTACTGAATACGGGTCGGCTGATGTCAGATCGGGATAATGGCTTGGCCGATGGGGATTCTCGCTTCAAAAGTCGGCGCGACCAATGAGCTTAGTCCTTAATCGCACCAATGTGACGAAGATGCCGAAGCCCCGATCGGAGATCGAAAGAGTCCGTGTAGGGGTCGATCAGCGATTTTGGTTGGGACGGGGCAGCAGATCCTACCATGGTCCAATCCCCGCAGGCGACCTTGGCTTTCAAAAAACCATGGCCGAGAACCGTGAGGACCGTGATCGGATTGAAGACGAGGATGAGCAACACCATGGTGTTGGCCACGAACGTATTAATCCGGTCATAGGGGATGGCTATCATGATCTCGAGGCCAATCCAGTACAGCAGCGCCGTTACCCAGTAGAGCTTCGCGTACCATGGTCGCCAAAACCAATCGGCAGCGCGCGGCGATGGCGAGCCTGCCGCATCTGTCTGTTCGACGTGATCAACAATCTGCATCTGCAAAGCCTTTCCGTTTTGAAAAATAGCACAGGATTATCCGACTGGAAACCGATCCACCCTGATCACCGTGGACCGATCGCCCATGGCCACCGCAAGACTCCTGCCCCCTCCCTTCCTCCCCCCCTCCATCAAGCTTTGTTCTACGATTCAAACAAATGGGCGCACTTCAAATCCTGGACACGGCCGCAATGAAGAAAAAGCGGCCCAATCGAGATGCACCTCCAAGCCTGTCTACCGAAGCGGATGCCGCCATCCTGCGACTTGCGCGCCTCCTGGGCCGTCAGATCGCGCGTGAACTTGATCAGGAGCGACAGCAGCGAGAAAAGCGCACGGACGTCCCGCCTAAATCGTGCGAATGAGGTTTGTTTGTCAGCCGTTTCAATATCAGATGAACCATTGTCGGCCGAATGTTGTGGCAAATATGCTGCTATTCCTTGCTTGTGTCGGCGTATTTTTGCGCCGTACGGCGGTGCAATTGCGATCTTGCCGACGGAATGATTTTATCTGAAAATCACAGTCTTTCCGAAGGACGAACTTGTGCCTGCGTTTGCGTTCTATCTGATTTCCGGCGAGGGCGAGCCATCGATGAGGCTGGTCGATGTGCCAGATGTTGACGCTGCGAAAACATGGGCAATGGATGCGATCAGATATCGGTCATTGCACACCATTCGCTTCTGGGACGGTGTTCGCGTAATCGAGGTGAAACGCCCTGCGATGCGTCAACCCAGACAGAAGCCAAGCGATGCAGAGAAGCGCGGAAAGCGGATGATTGCCATGAAAGCCAAAGGCATGAAACCGCGCGAAATTGCCGCAGCATTTGGGATCAGCATCGGCCGGGTGCGCGATGTCATGTCACGTGAAGAGTTGCGTGCCCGGGAAGAAGCTATTCAAACCAACCGTGCCGCATTGTCAGGCCGGGCCAACAACGTGTTACGATATTTAGTCATCGAGCCGGAAGCGGATCCTGCTGAGCGCGACCGGCTACTTCCGGAGCGGGTTGCAACGTTGACGCGCGGTAAAATAATGAATGTAGGCAATTCCGGCAAGGTCACCCTTGCCGAGATTGAAGCCTGGCTGTGGGAAAGAGGCCTTTGTCTTAGCGCCGATATCTGAGCTGGACTTTATACCGCATTCTCTGGTGTATTCGGAGCCGGGTCAGTGGGTTGGGCGTATTGCAGCGTCCCGCGAAATGGCACGATGATCAGGATATGCCGCCTCTTCGGCGCAGGTTAAGGGCTTTAAATGAGAGCGGGTGAATGCATAAGTGGGACATTTTGCTCAGTCCGGTGTGGAGCACCTATCCTTCGAAAGCGGCCGTTCACGTGCTTGACCAATGGCAGCTTCGAAGTGAAGGAATGGGACCGTCAGCCATAGCTGGGAATTAATTTAAGCCGACATTACCCGTAATACCAAGATGCATTGACGCGAACCTATAGCTATTTGTGCTCCGGCGAAGGCCGGGGTCCAGTTCGGACCATGGGACTGGACCCCGGCCTTCGCCGGGGAACCCGCCTCGTGAGTCAGCATCATCGCATTATGGTATAAGCACATTGCCAACAGCACAACGACTTGACGGTCGTTCTTCAGCCAAAATACCGATCGTAGGAGCTTCCGCGGGTCAACGTGCCTCAAAGGCAAGCACGCCGCAGGCTAGCAACAATCACCCTGGGGGAGGGGCCAAACGTCCCTCGTCATGTGTCGTTATGAGCATGGTATAGGACGACAGCACGCTCCCCTCCGGGGCGAAGCTATGCAGGTCGCCATCTTTGAAATAGTGATGTATTGCGCCTGGAAGAGCGAAGAAATCGAGGCCCCGCTTGGCGCGTGGGTTGTGGAATACTTGAATTTCGTCGGTCCACCATTCCTCGTAGTCGGCGGACTGGACGTTATCGAAGAATGGCGTGCCCATCGATGCGTTCGCATCCGAGTTATAACGCAAGCCAAACCGGACATATTGAACGCCCGGCTCAGCAAACCCGGCGACCACGCCCATTCTGTCGAATTTCGCAATGGTGCCGGCATTGGAAAAGACGACGGCCGAGATATTCTCCGCCAGGGGCTGGTCGAAGAAGCCTGAGGGAACGCGCTTCTCGCCAAATTCATGCTCCACAATCGGTTCGGGGATGATCATGAGCGCACCATCCCGCATCTCCGCGCGGACGCGGTGGCCGTAGAGATACTGCCATAGCGCGGATTGCGTGAATGTGAGGGAGGCGGGCTCGCCGCCTGCGGCTGGCTTGTGGAAGTCAGCGATCGCCAGCAGGAACGGCTTGTCCTTGCTTTCCTCCCGCTCCCAATAATGCAGGCCCTTAGCGTTGACCTTTATCAGCTTGGAGTGAAGCGCGGACCCGTATTTTATCGGCATATAATTCCGCAGAAAATCGTCGATCTCAGCTGCGGTCTTCGGGTCCGGGTGCGATGCTAGCGGTCCCATGGTCGATGGAGCGGCCGTGGTCGCTTCAACGGTGAAATCGATGCCGGGCGCGGAGCAGCGGAAGTCCGGCGCCTCGAGTTGCTCGACGTCGAGATTGAATTCCCGAAAGGCAGCCCAGAGATATAGCTCCCAAAGGCGTTGGTCGAACGCCTTACGCTGAAACTCTTCGACGAGGTGGGGATCCTTTGGGGTGAGCCATGGACCGATTTCACGTACGACAGCCCGGCCGGGCGAGCGGGATGGCCGCTCCAGCAGCTCGCGGAAGTAAGGATGCAGGCTCGCCGGATCTGTTCCAGCGGGCACGCGCAACAAGTCGATTGGTGAATTGGGCGTGTCGCCTTGGTTGCCAAGCTCCCCAATATTCTCTTCGCGAACCATCCGGGCGACCTCGATGCGAAGCGCTTCCTCCGCCTGGAACTGCGATGGCAGGCTGGAATTGACGGCGATGGCACGGAAGCGCCCGATTGGATCGCGGGCGAGGATCAGCCACCCAAAGTCATCGTCGATCTTATCGAGGAGAACGACACCCAGCAGCGCCTCATCAACTGTCGCCCACCAAGATACTTCCTCGGCGAGGTGAGCAATGAGCGACATGCGCGTGCCGATAGCGAAGAGATTGAACCGCCGACGGTCGATTGGCGCGGTAGCTGCAAATGCCTCAGCTCGGCCACGTGCACGTTTCTTTGCTTCGCCCACTTTGCTTCCCCTACAAGGCCGGATGGCTTCACTGCTCGTACCACTGTAGTATCGATTGACTAACGCAGCCTATCTCAGTTGCGATTCTGACTCCGTTGAGTATTGGTCAGATCGATTTCAGCTAGTCATGGCTGTTGTCTTCCGAGCGCATGGCTGGGAGGGAATCCTCCCAGTCACCCCGGATCCACATCGAATGAAGATCAAAGCCAGTGGGTATTGGAGATTGATTCGGATCGCCGTAAACCGCCGTTTCAACATAAGGGATGCCTACATCAAAGCTATCCCCCTGAGCCGAGCCGAAGCGATGATCATAACATGCTAGAAGGACGCCGATCGACAGGAGCTTGGACGAAAGCGGAGACACAAAAAGCTTGCATCCGCCCATCGTTTTGAGCGCCCTTTTATATTGCGCCATCGCCATATAAAGCTGCTTATAGGCTTCGAACGGATTATACTCGCTCGCAAGCAAGATGTTCGCCGGCTCAATCTTGAAGTCGTCAAAGAGGATGTCGCGATGTTCTCCGACGACTTCATCGCCCCGCCTCGGCTTTCGGGTCGGGAAGGGAATCACCGGACAAATCTCGTCCGGGTCGATATGTTCTTGAATCAGATTGAGGCGGTCCCGTTGCCCCTCGCCGAGAACCGGGAACCAGACCCGCGGCCAGTTCTGCGTTGTTTGAGCCTCGAGATGTCCGGAAAATCCGAGGACGAATGTCACGCTGTCGCGCAGGCTTCCCGTCGAGGCACCAAGGTCGGCCGACACGCTCTCGGCTGTCGTGACGTGTAGGTTCACGCTATCGCCGCCATCTTGCGCTTTCTTGTCAAGGCTGAACAGAAGCACGCTGACTGCGGTCATCGCCACCATACGCGGCATCGCGCTGATGTCGACGATCACGTCGTCGAATATATCGAAGGCACCGGCGTCCTCCAGCGCGATTTTAGTGTTGCGCGATGTGACAGCGGCACCCGCCGGGCCACCGATCTCGATCGGCACGGACACGATGCGGTCGGCTGGCACCAGCGCCTGTAATGCCTCGTTATTCTTTTCGGTGAGTCCAAGCCGCGCTTCGCTGTCCTCCAAGCCATTGTCGAAAGCGAGCTGCCATACCATGAGGTCCGCGCCGAGACCGCATAGACGACGAGCAATTTCGAGCGTCCGGATGTCGAACCCCCGCCCCATAATCAGAAGAAGCTTGCGCGGCTTTTCAGCGAGGCGCGACGCCCAAAAACCGTCAAAATCGGCATTGGTCGTAAGCGAATAGGGGTCCCAGCGCATCGAAGGATCCTGATTAGACAAGGGTCGCCTCCTCTGCGATCGCGATAGCGTTGCCGCCGGTCTCCTGCCAATGCAGTAGATCACGCAGCGATTGGCCCCTCCATCCTCCGTATCCCAATGGTAGGCCGAAATGTACGCACAGCAGACGGTTCAGATAGAACACAACATATTCCCGGCCATTGTTGCGATGGTCGAGCCGGGGCATCAGGAGATTATGCGACACAAGCGACGTCATCACGTCGCGCAAGCGAAGGAAGGGCGTGATGTCGCTATCCTCGCTGTCGATCAGAAGCTTGCGCTCTTCCATAGTGATTGCAATACCGGTAACGCCGGGCGCATAGGGCGCGCTTTTGCGGAAGGTCTGCTGGCGGCAGAATTCGCCGATCGCTTCCAGGAGACGGCGAGCCTCAACCCCTCGTGGCAGCCTCCGCGGCAGCCCATCCCAGCGTTCCCGAGCCACACTGCGAATGAGTGCGTCCTGTCGGGCCGCCGTAAGGGGGACGGGCTGATCGCGATGGAACCGAATTTTTGCTGATATCTCCTCAAACAGCGATCCAGCGACTTCAAGATACTGGTCCACATTGGAAGACGAGACAGCGCTCAAGGCCTCACGACCAAAGTAGATAGGTGCGGCCACGTCAGTGCGTAGGAAATGCTCGGCGGCCCGCTCAGTGCCACTCCCCGACCGATTACCAAGCTCATCGATCGACAGGGCATCGAAGTCGAACGTCCTTTGGGCGCGGCGCATGTCGCGAACGACTAAGATTTTGAGTAGCTGCCACTGGAAGGCACGCTCTAGGGCGTTACCGTCGAGAGCGCGAGTCGCAGCCAGCCATTCCTCATACCGCCGGCCGGCGCCGCCCGCGTCGATGATCTCCTGCTCGATCTGCGCACTGCGCGCGAGAAGCGCATCCTCGAGCGACGCAATATCGTCGGTCTCACCGATTAAAGGGAATAATTCCCGTCCTTCAAATCCGTCGGCTTTCGCCGCGCGAAGATTGGCGATCGACTCGACAAGGCGCGTATATGGCTTGGTCTTGGGCCCCGACCAGCGCTCTTCAAGCTGAATGACATTGTCATAGTCTCGCTTGCGCAGCGCACCCTCGGACAAAAGATCCTTGTGCGTGAGCGCCTCAAGCCGCTCCGCGATCCACACTCCGCACTGCTCGCGTGCGTTCGTGACGAATTCGATCAGGCTTCCTCGCTGTACCGGGGAGAGTGTCTGAAGCTCGTCCATGAGCAGCACCCGTTTTACATCTAGCGGGCCATGTGCGTCGCTGATGCAAACATGAGCGAACCATTTGAGGCCGTCTAGCCGCGCATGGCCGCCCTCGATGGCGGATGGCGCGCCCAGATCGTCCATGCGGTTGTAAAAGCCGCGTTCGATCCGCGAGGCCCATTCGAAGAGCTGCTGGCCGTTGGCGCGACCGGGGATGGTCGCATCCGATTCAGGCTCCCATTCGAATGTAAACAAGTGAAGATCGTCCGGAAACTGGCGCTCCGCGCGCTCGACGACAGACCGGAGCGCTGCGACCACGATTCGAGAATTGAGGAGCTCGCGGAAGAGAGTGTTACCCCGGTCGAAAGCCGAGAGTTCCTTATACTCGCTTGTAAAGATTACCATGGCGCCGAGAAGCTGTGGACCTTCCCTGCCGATCGCCCCGATCTCGCGCAACGCGTCGCGCGTGGCTTTGACCTGCTGATTCTGGTCTGCGAGCTTATCGGTGAGGCGAAGCGGACGGGGCGTGAGAAGACGCAGGAAAGTGGTTTTGCCGCCGCCGGGTGCGCTCCTAAGAAACACCAGCCCGTTCCAAGGATCGTCGAAAGCCTTGATCACGTCGAGCGCACCGGCGCCGAACAGGCGCACGAACTCGTCGTCGCTGGTCGAACGCTGCGAGGCGCGCATGCGGAAGGGATTGCGCACTTACTGAAGCTTTCTGTGACGGCTTACGCGCGGGAAGAGGCCCCGGACGTCCTGATCATCCTCCGCCCATAGCAGATAGATGGAGTTGTTTGGCGTGTTGTGTGCGAGAACCAGCGGTAGGCGACAGCCTGCGTACCCGAAGCGCTTGCTTGTGCCGCCAACCTTTGAATGCTCATCGTCGGCCTCATCATCGAAATAGCGCTTGTCGGCGACGAGCTTCAATATCGCCTCATCGGCGGTATCATCAAGCGGGGTTGTCGGGCCGAGCTTATGCACCACCTTGAAATCGATTGATCCCTTGCTGAAGCTGAGCTTCGGAAGAAATGCCTCGATATGCTCAATCGCTTGGTCGCCGGCGACATAAAGGATGATGGC